>MUGG01000216.1 GCA_002148405.1 Alkalinema sp. CACIAM 70d
TCCATCAGAATGCACGATCGGCATTGGTTGGCTCCAATGAATCCGATCGGCAATCCGATGGCTATGCAATTGATTAATTGTGTCCTGAATGAATTCTTGATGACCGATTAAGTGGATCTGTAAGCGTTGTTTCCCATGTTGAACCTCACGATCGCTCCGATCGCTAGAACCTTTCGCCATAATTGAGCTTCTCCTGTTGTGAATCGGAAGAAAGCCCAAAAACTTAGAGCCACCCCGTTTGACATCACAAACAAGAGTGGCTCAGTCAGATGTTAAAATCCTCATCAAGCCTCCTTGCTGCTTCCTCAGCGAGGGGGATAGCTACTTGGGGTTGTTCCCGCAATCCCGAGTAGTGCCCTAAATTTCTGGGAACCCAGCGACCCCATGCTTCATGCCAACCCGTTAAAAGAAGGATGTCCATGGCGATCGCTATGAGAAACTACCGTACAAACAAACTCCTTCCAAGTCAACCGTATAGTGTCAAAAAATATAAACATTACCTTATCAGCAGAAAAACTCGATCGCCCAAATTCTTTCAAAGTCCCCCTTATTAAGGGGGATTTAGGGAGATCGAACGTATTTGCAAGCACAAATATGCTTGTCCTAACGATTTTGACTACCGCTATAACTGCATTACGCAATCATTTCCCAAGTTGTGTACCTATAAAAATTGACAAACTCTAATGATTCACTCTCTTAATAAGGCGACTAGGAGAGATCAGATCTATAGCAGTAATCAATCAATTTCGGATTCAACCTACACCCTTGCAAAAATAATTACTAAAAAATAACTGTACGCATCCCTTCCTTAGAAGCTAAACGTACAGTTTTAAAGTGACCTAAAGTTCGTAGACAATTTCGCTCAATTGCCCACCTATTCAGCAATCTATTAGCCCGTATTTCGCATTCCAGCCGCAATCCCATTAATCGTCAGTAATGCACCCCGCAACAACTCACCCTTGCTATAGCGCGATCGCATAACACCCGTTGTAGAACTACTCTTGTGTTGCCGTAAGCGTTTCAACAACGACACCTGTAGGAATCCTAAAGGCACGATCGTTCCATTGCGTAACTGTACCGATCGTTGTAAATCCGGATCACCATCCAGCAATTTCTTGTGTCCCGTAATCGTCAACACCACATCTCGCGTCAGATGATATTCCTGGGCAATTTGTTCAAATAATCGCTCAAACCGTTCCCGATCCTCCGGCAGCGATAACTGTTGCACATAGTGTTCTGCAATTTGCAAATCCACCTTCGCCAACGTCATTTCCACCTTAGAAATCACCATCTTAAAGAACGGCCATTTCACATAGAAATAACTGAGCAGCTTCAAATGATCTTCCTTCTCATTTAAAAACTCCTGCAACGCAGTCCCCACCCCATACCAAGCCGGTAACAAAAAGCGGCTTTGTGTCCAGCTAAAGACCCAAGGAATCGCCCGCAAACTGCCCAAATCCTTCTTACCACCCCGACGGGCCGGACGGGAACTAATTTGCAATTGGCTGATCTCCTCGATCGGCGTTACCTGATGGAAAAAGTCGATAAAATCCGGCTGCTCATAGATCAACTTACGGTAATGGCCGCGCGACTTCGCCGCCAACTCCTCCATAATCTGCTGCCATTCCTCAATTTCATCAAACTTCGTCCCCAGTAAACTCCCTTGCAAGACAGCAGTGGAAGCCGTTTCCAGGTTATACAACGCCAACTCCGGCAAAGAATATTTAGAAGCCAACACCTCGCCCTGCTCAGTAATTTTGATGCGACCATTCATACTCGGCCCCGGTTGCGCCAAAATTGCTTCGTAGGCAGGGCCACCCCCCCGACCCACAGACCCCCCCCGGCCATGGAAGATTCGCAGCTCCGCATTATAGTGTTCAGCAATTTGCTGCAAAGCTTGCTGGGCTTTGTGAATTTCCCAGTTACTGCTGAGGAAGCCAGAATCCTTATTACTGTCGGAATAGCCCAGCATCACTTCTTGGATCACCGGAATCCCGTCAGTAGCCGCCTGGCTGCTGGCCAGCATACTGCGATAGAACGGTAATTCCAACAGCTCCGTCATCACCTTAGGTGCTTTTTGTAAGTCCTCGACCGTTTCAAACAGCGGCACCACTTGCAACGTACTGGTATTGTTAGCCGGATCGTACAGTCCAGCTTCCTTGGCCAACAGCAACACTTCCAGCAAATCGCTGACATCGTGGCTCATGCTAATGATGTAGGACTTGCAAATCCCAGTCCCAAATTCCCGCTGAATCGCCCGCACCATGCGCAGGGTTTCGATCGCTTCCTTGGCCTTGTCGCTAAAGGGCAGTTCCCGAGGCACCAAAGGCCGCCGAGTTTTAATTTCCTGGGTCAGAAAAGCCACCCGTTCCGGTTCAGACAGTTCAGTGTAGGACTTGGGCAAAACTTGCAGATACTCCACAACCTCCGCGATCGTGTCGGCATGGCGGGTGCTTTCCTGGCGAATGTCCAAATGGGTCAAGGTAAAGCCAAAAATTTCCGCCTGACAAATTAAGTAATCCAAATCCCGGCAACTCAATCCCGTTTCGCTGAGGTTTTTCTGGATCAGCCGCAGTTCTGCCAGAAACTCATCCCCGGACTTGTAGTAGATCGCCTCATCCCAGTCAGTATTTTCAGGCTGTTGCCAATCGCCGTTATACAGTTCCTGGTTACGATCGTGGGTATTTTCTAAGCGCTTGTGAATGTAGGCCAGCTTGAGGCGATAGGGTTCCTGGCGGTAGCGAATCGCCAAGCGCTCGTACACCTTGGGCAACCGGACACGATCCTGCTCTAGGGACTCCAACAAGTCCGGCATCACGTCACTCCAGTGCAGCGACAAACTGAGCAAATCAATGAGCCGCTTCACAGACTGCATATATTTTTCCAGCACTAAGCGCCGCTGGTAGCAGGCCGTTTGCCAAGTCACCTGGGGCGTCACCGAGGGGTTGCCATCCCGATCGCTGCCCACCCAAGACCCAAAGCGGCAAAAGTTATAGCGCGGCAACTGCATCTGCGGAAACGACACCGTTAACGACTGTTGCAGCCGATGAAATAGCAGGGGCATGGCATCAAACAGCACTTCTTGGAAGTAGTGCAGCGTGTAATCCACCTCATCCAGCACCGTCGGCTTAAATTGGTGCAGTTCATCGGTGCGCCACCACAGCCGAATTTCTTCCATTAACCGATCGCGTAAGCCTTGGGCTTCCCAGGAGTGGGCAGCATGGGGGCCACTGCTTTCCGCTCGATCGAGTTCCCGCAAGAGCTTGGCAATGCGGCGTTGCTTATCGCGAATCGTATGCCGGACGATCTCCGTGGGGTGAGCCGTAAACACCAGCCAAACTTCCAAACGATCGACTAATTTCTGAATCTGTTGCGGCGGCACATTTAATTTTTTCAACCGGGGAAAGAGCCACTGAAATGTCCCGACTCCCCGACGACTGGTCTGGGGATGCTGGGCTTTCTTGTGCACCAGATCGGATTCTAAACTGTTGTAGGAGTGGGGCGTTTCTCCCACCGTTTCCAGATCCCAGTAACTCCCCAGTTCATCGTCCTCTAAAATTTCCTGGGCTGCACGGTACTGAAGCTGCTGATCTCGCTGCTCGTAGTGCTGTTCCACAATATTGATCAACTGAAAATAGAGGGCAAAGGCACGCGCTGCTCGAATGGCCTCATTCAGTTCTAGCTGTTCCACCACCTTGAGGGCATCGGAGGCTTCAGAGTTGGCCGCCTGTCCCTCTGGGGAACAGAGGTCGAGCAATTGGTTCAAGAGATCTACCAGAGCCTGTCCACACTCCTGCCGCAAGACCGACTCCCACAAATCCTCCACCATTTTGAGACGATGGCGTAGAAAAAGTTCTGAGGTCATGACAGTCACTTCCTCCGAAACAGTCTCCGAAACAGTCTCCGAAACGTGGATTGCAGGGAGCTGGGTGGACAACTCATCAGATGATGGGCGAATCGAACTCATAGCGGCAGTTTCAGCAGAGATACTTCATCATTGTATGGGCTTACGGGTCTTTCTCCGGTGATTGCCTAGGGGATACACCCACCTAGGGTGTTGCAGGCATCCTGAGAAAAACACTTGAAGCCCGAAATTTCAATTAGGGGCTGCCTGGGATAGACAGCTTACCCAATCAAACCGTGGCAGTCGGGTATCGAGTCATCGGGGCGATCGCGTTCCCCTAGGCGATCGTCAAGAGCCTCAGCTCTGCCCCTAGGGAGGAGAATCTGAGGACAAGGGAGACGGTAAATCACTTTCTGTAGGCTGGAAAAAGTCCAGGTTTGGCAATCGATCGCCCCGGAAAATCTCTTCACTTAACAGGCCGAAGGATTGCAGCCCCTGGGACAGGGCTCGTCCACTTTTCAGGAGCGTGAGCAGAGATAGGGTTGCCATACCGAGGAGCAAGTCGGATCCAATCGATCGGGGATCTCGCTCCGTGGACATTGCGTTAAAGGGAATGCGGTTGGGACTTTGCATAGGACTACACTTTCCAATAAACCGGGCGATACTCCCCAAGACTGTATTCAGAAATACCAGAACTTCGGGATCTTAGAATTTGGACGGGTTCGATGCCGACTGGACTAGGACTCATCAATCTGGCAATTTCCTTGCAATCCTACGGCTCACACGCTTGTGGCTGAAACTTGGGACTTAAAATTTTCGACTTAAACTTGCACTTAAAACTTGCAACTTAAATAAGGTAGCGGAAAACCCTCACTGAAAATAGATTAAGGGAAGTCAATGTGAGAGGAAATAAAAATGAGGCTGAGATTGACGGTTGAACCGGATCACAGCGTGATTAGCGCTAGGCTAGTCAGTTAGATCGATCCAGTTAGATCAGTTCTGTTAGATCGATTCAGCTAGATTGATTCAGCCAGATTCAATGAAACCCATTCCAGTCAGACCGATCGCTGAAACCTACCGTTAAGCCTCCTCCAGCCGTAACTGCGGTTATTGTAGATTGCTAGCACTTTCACCTCAATTAATTTCCCCTTAAGCTTTACCCTCAAGCCAGTTCACCACGATTTTCCCATACAGTAGTGGAGGATCCAATGGATACCCTGTCAGAAAATTAATGGATCCTGGTATTTCTATCGTGTAAGTACAGTGCAAGAATCCTAGAAAGGGGAAGGGAGATGAAGGTTGAATCCGAACAATTCGATCGATTGAGAGACTGGATTCTGAGATCGGATCGAAAACTAGGGTGTATCATCTGTTGAAAACGGCAAGTGTTTCCTTGCAACACTATCTGTAGGGTCAATACACCAAACAATAAACTGGCTGTAGGGTCAAGTCTCCGATCCCATTCTGTTCAACCGAGTCGTTAATTCCGATGTTAAACCTCCCTGAGCACCCATCTCTCCGCAACAATTCTCAAGGGTTTCCGCCATTGCCCTTGGGAGAATGGCTGTCGCGTGTGCTGGAAATGCCCCAGGATGCTATCCAGGTGCGGCTGCGGGGAAATAGCCTCTACATTCTCTGCCAAGCAGACCCCTGCCCCCACCAAGCTCAGGTTCGTCAACGGTTGGTCGCCGCGATCGCCCAATCTCGGTTTGAAAGTTTGTTGCCACCCGATAGCCCCATCTTGCATCGGGTGGTGGTTTATGGGCGTTGTCTTGGCGACCCAAAGCCCCGCTGGGCCGAGACGTTGGAAATCTCACAGATTGCCGAACTTTGGGCTAAGCAAAAACAAGCGCAGCGCGCCTCGTCAAGAACAACTCCCTCTCGATCCTCTAACATCCCTGACACCCCGCCTGCCCCTTGGGAGTTATCCCCGATCGCCAACCCTTCCGCCGAAACGCCCTCACATCAGACACCTTCCGCCAAACCGCCTTCCGCTAAGACACCTCGCCCGAAATCTACGCCGCAATCCCTCAAATCCCTGGCAGAAAGCGGCAAGCCCTCAGCGATCGCCCATTACCTGAGCCAGCATTTAAGTCAGTACAACATTGCGGTGCGGGTTAAGGCCAAGCCCATTGCGACCGAGCGATCGCCCATTCCCACAGCTCTCCTGACCCAACGCCTCTGGGTCATGTGTGAGTCCGCCTATAGCGTGGATGCCAATTTGATCGCAGAACCGATCGCCCAACATCTGCGGGAACTCAATCTCGACCAATTCCAAGATGCGATCGTCCTGGGACAAGTCCAGGGAGAAGCCGAACCCGATTGGACCCTGCGGGTCAACCTGACCCCGGCCCAGGAGATGCTGCGCCAGTGGGGCCAGTGGGGCGATCCAGCCGCATTAACGCAACTCCTCAACCAGCGGGTGACCTACGCGCAAATTGACTTACAGATTGATCGGCAGGTTGATCAATCTGCCGATCAGACAACCCTGCATCTCTACTGTGTGGGCCACAGCGTTGCACCGGATCAAAGTCTCACCGTAGCCGCGATCGAACAGGTACTCAAACCGCTGGCTCCCCACGGCATACAGGGTGCCAGCATTTATGGTCTGGCGGCGAAGGCATCCCAACAGCAGGCCACCTGGGTACATTGGTTGGAACTCCCCGCTGCAAGCCAGGTCGATCGGGCCGAACCCGCGCAATCCCTAGCCCAACGGGGGGATCTAGGCGCGATCGCCTATCTCCTGACCCGACGCTTGAATCCTGATCTGGCACGATACCTGGCAACGGGGGGCATTCATCTGCAAGTGCGGCAGCGGGATTCGATTCTGCACGTGATGGCGGACTCCCTCCACTGTCCGCCGCAAAAAACTACGGTGGCCACGCTAACCCAGTTTTTCCGAGAAGTTCCAGTACCGGGACTGACGGGATTGTGTTTCTATGGCCGACGATCGGGGCGATCGCAACCCAGTTGGCGGCAAGGGGTGGATTTAGGAGCCAAGTTACGTGTGGTACCGGAAGCTTCCCCAGACTTTGCAGCTTCGGATGCCTATGTCGGCGATCTTCTGTCACCGCCGGGAGCCCTGGTCTGGATTCCCCGCAAGGAACGGCAATCCTGGAACCAGCGCTGGGAAAAATGGTCGGCAGGTATTCAGGATATCTTCCTACGATCGACCCTCTTTAGCCCCGTGGTCACCACCCAACGCCTCGTACCCGACACGACGCCAACCATGGATGGTCGCTTGGCGGTGGTGTGGGGCTTGTTAGGCGTCTGCGTAGCCATTTCCGCCGATTGGAGCTTAGGGCTACTGTCCAAGTCCCCACCTAGTAATCCCGGCCAACCCCTGGCTTGGGTTAAGCCAGAATTGAAAACCGAAACGGTTGACCTTCCCAGCCTCAGCCTCAGCAAATCCAAGTCCCCCACTGACAGCACCTTCAATGCCTCAGGGTTTACCCAAGAAGGGCCGGGGGTGATCACCGCCGCTAAAACCGATTCCACCCGCCTCCCCGCTGGTGATAATCCAGATCTCCCCGCTGCGCCCCTCCAAACCAAGGCGATCGTCGATCCTAAGCAGTCCCCCTACCCCAGTTTGAATGCAGAACAGTTGGACGAGCGATTGGCACTGTATCAGCAGTATGTCAAACTCTCGGGGGTGCCCGATGTCTTGATTGTGGGGAGTTCTCGGGCTTTACGAGGCTTGGATCCCACTGCCCTCCAAGATGCCCTTGCCCAGGAAGGTTACCCGAATATTAAGGTGTTTAACTTTGGGGTGAATGGGGCCACAGCCCAAGTGGTGGATCTGTTACTGCGACGCTTAATTCCCCCCAACCAGTTGCCCAAGCTCGTCATTTGGGCCGATGGCGCGCGGGCCTTTAACAGCGGACGGGTTGATGTGACGTTTAATGCGATCGCGGTGTCCGATGGGTTCAAAAAACTCCCCCCGGAGGCATTACCAACGGTGGCCAAGGCAGAAGCGGCCCCCACCCCTGAAACAGAAGCGGCCAGTGCTGCACCCAAAGCCTACCTCAAAGAAGCTTACCAAACCCTCGACAAACAGTTAGCCGACGGATTAGGCCGATTATCTGCCGCCTACGAAGCCCGATCGGCCTTGCTGACCGCCTTGCAAACGCGCCTCTTGGGAGCAGCCAAGCCGCCCTCGACGGAAAAATCGGAGGAAGCGAGCCAGAGTCTGATGATTCCCTCCAGTGGGCGCGGCTTGATTGACATTAATGGGTTCCTGCCGTTATCCAATCAGTTTAATCCCGCCACCTATTATCAGAAATACACCCGAGTATCCGGAGCCTTTGATGGCGATTATGAGTCCTTCCAATTACCGGGTAAGCAGGAAGACGCATTGAAGACGATCGCGGACTACACCAAAACCAAGAACATTTCCCTAGTCTTTGTCAATCTGCCCTTGACAATGGAATACCTCGATGTCCATCGACGAGAGCACGAGGAAGCGTTTCAGCAGTACATGACCGAAAAGGCAGCGGCTTGGGGCTTTACCTATCGCAATCTCGCCTACCAGTGGAAAACCCAAAACGAACTGTTTTCCGATCCAAGCCACTTAAATCGTTACGGAGCCTATGTGGTATCCCAGGCGATCGCGCAGGATGCGCTAATTCCCTGGGTCAAGAAATCACCGACGCAACGACCCGCTTCTTCATCGGTGCCCGGAGCAGCCCCCACAGGATTGCCCGCCCCCACAGCTTTACCGCAACCCACGGGCGTCACGCAACCTCGCCCCCGATCGACCACGGGTGAGACTCCGAGCGGCTTATCTTCCAATCTCGATCGTTAGAACCGATCGCGCCGCACCACGAATTCATCGAACTTACATTTGGTTAGGCTTTCCAGAAGTCGGTAATGCTATAGCCTGCTTCCTGGAGCATGGTACGCAACAGCGGCATACAAAGCCCGATCACATTGGTGTGGCAACCCTCAATTTTTTCCACAAAGACACTGCCCTTACCCTCAATCGCGAAACACCCTGCGCAGTTTAAAGGCTCCCCCGTGGCGACATAGTCAGCAATTTCTGCATCGCTGGGATTGGCGAAAAAGACCTTCGTGACTTGATATTTCACAACCTGAAAGGTGGGTTCTAGATGCGCTGGATCGCGATAGGCACCCGCCAAGACATGGCCCGTATACAGTTCTCCCACTTGACCGCGCATCTGTTTCCAGCGATCGATCGCTTCCTCAGGACTCCCCGGCTTTCCGTGGATTTCCCCCCCGATCGACAGCACGGAATCACACCCCAACATCACTCCCGGTTGGTCACTGAAGAACCCGCCTGGAGCACTACCTCGGTTCAACCAGAGTTTTTGCAAACTGGCGTTGAGCTTGTGACGAGCCAGTTCCTGAACCAGCTCTGCGGGATCGGTCAGTTGAATCTGATCTTCATCAAACGCACTGGGGTAGACGAAGGGATCAATCCCCGCAAGCTGCAATAAACGGCGACGGGCAGGGGATGCAGAGGCTAAAACAAACGGAATGGGCATAGACACAGAAGACTCTTGAATTCAACCAAAAACAGATCGGCTCAGGCCACCATCCTGCAGGGAGGCCTTTCAAGCACCAGCCTCTTCATCATGACGCAAAACCATCCAGCAAAAACTCGATCGAGGAAATCCCCGATCGAGCCAAAATTCTAATCTTCAAACTGGCCGCTACACCAAAATTAGTGCAACTAAACTCCAATCAGTGCAACTAAACTCCGTAAAATTAGTTGACGTTGAACGATCGTACAGATTTTTCCAGCAGAGGCTGCATGGTTTCCCAACGATCCTCCGGCGTCGAGGCATTAAAGGTAAACAGCTTACCCCGACTGACCACAGCACTAGCCAGGTTATGCCGTTGTTGTCCGCTCGGGAGTTTCACCAAGTACTCCAACAGGTAATAGGCTTTGTCTCCCAGTTGGGCTTCTTGGGCATTGACTAATTCTGCGGTGCGCCCCGAGCCTTCCGGAGCCAGGGCATTCTTACCAATCTGATATCCCACATCCGTTGGGCTGCCTAGATCCTGTAACTTCTTCTGACCAGCCACTGGGTTAATTACAACACTGACATTTTCTGTCTGCTCAATAATGTCGTGGAATACAATATCAGCATTGGAAACCTTCACTTCGACCCAACCCGTAGGGTAGAGGAAGCGATAGCCATCTAAACTATCCGAAAAACTTTGAAGTCCGTTCACCCCTACCGCAGCACAGCCTTGGACGCAAAGCGTCACAATGAGAAATAGGCTGAGAACTAATTGCCGGGATATCTGCCGAGATACTTGCTGGGATACGTTCTGAAACAATTGCCGAGACAGTTGGAATAGTTGCTTTGTGACCATCTTTGTGACCATCGCTGAAACTGGTTGCCTCGATCGAGGTAAACAACGTTTTCTATTCTCCCACGTCCTCGGAGAAAGATTTTCGGTCAGGCTATCCCGATTCCGGTAGAATGCTGCTGGAAGTTAAGCAAGATATGTAATCAGCGCGGTAGAAACTCGATCATTCTGCCCATGCTAAGAACAAATCTTTTCAGCAATCGTCGTGAAAAATGATTGCTAGAAGATCGTCCTCTACCGCCCGTGTGAGTGTTTCTGTGAGCGTAATGCAGTTGAACAATCCCTCTGCTCCATCCACGCCGATCATCCTCGACAGTTTGCCGGATCCGCCCCTGTTAGATGGGCTGTGTCCGCGTCGTACCCGATCGCAGATTGATCTGCTGTTGTTAGCGATCGAAGCGTTAGACTTAACGGGTTCTGAGGCGATCTTGATTGTGGCGCGAGATCTGGAGTTGAAAAGCGTAATTCCCGATCGGGTGACCCTCTGGCGGTTGCGCAGTACCAATCCCATGCGCCGCACCAATCAACGCCGATCCTTGTCCATCCTAGAGGCCAAGGCACTGGTTGTTATTTTGTGCAATTTGGCGCGGCGATTGACGGTTGTGGTTCGGCAACTCCTACTGACTTACCATCAGTTACTGGAAAAAGAAAAATCTCCCACGGACGATTTTTACCTAGCAGCTTATCTGGAGCGCTTTCGAGCCCATTTTCGATCGCGGATGAATCCTCGGCGGGCAGCGGTGTTAGCCTACAGTACTGACGAAAGTTTAAATCAGCTAGCCGTGGATCTCTTAGGTCAATTGTTATTTTGCACAGGCACCTCTGGTATGCAGCGGTTGTGGATTAGCCTGTTTGATGGAGAAGTGGCATGAGTACGATTCAGCGGCAATATAGCCTCCCCAACTGCACCCTCATTTTGGAGGGCTTTCGGGATATGGCCAACTTTAATCCCGCCGAGTTGCGTCCGGTAATGTCTTTGCTGCTCAATGCAGAATGCCACTTGGAAGGGATCCAAACGCCTCTAGTCGGGGGTCGGGAGTTTTTTGAAAGCCTTGTGACCTCTGTGAGTCTCTATGCCCAGGAATGCCTGAGTGGTGTCCATTTGCCGAGTCACGTTTACAGCGACAAAACCGGGTTAGTTCAAGTCAAGCGCGTTGGCCCCGATACCCACCAACTCATCTACCGGACAGATCAGCCTGCGGAAGCAGGAGCGTCATCAGCACCCACGGTGGTGAACCTAACAACCGTCCAGATGTTTGATCTGGTTGAAGCGATCGACCAATTTGTGGCCGATACCCAAACCCTACCGTTTTGGTCGTTGAACTTGGCTCCGGTTCCCAAAAAATATGCGCCTCGGGAAGCCAGTGCGAAGCAGATCGTCCCAGCAGCGATCGGGGTCTCGAGTTTGGCCTTGGCGGGGGCAGCATTATTTGCCATGCCCATACCCGAGTTTCGCCAACCCCAAAACTTTAGACCGGGTAGTCAACCCAGCCCAACGGCCTCTGCCAGCGCCAGCCCTTCCCCCAGCCCCTCCAGCACGGCTCCCGACCTAGCCCAACTTGAAGCAGCCCTGGATAAGGTTCCACCGATCACCGATCCTGAGGAAATTGCCAAGCTACAAACAGGTTTGGAAGAGCAACTCAAGTCGCGCTACTCTGCGGCGGCTCAAGTGCCGGAAGCGCTAGTGTACCGAGTCAGTGTTGGCAAAGATGGCAACATCGTGGGCTATAAGGATCAGAACGAAGCAGCCCTGAAAAATTCTGCGAAAACGCCCTTGCCGAGCTTGTTGGTGAAGCCAGTTCCAGGACAGCCCGCTGCCGAAGCGATCGCTCAGTATCGGGTTAGCTTCCAGCCCGACGGCTCCCTAGAGGTGACTCCCTGGGAAGCAGAAACAGCGACCAGTCCAACACCCAGTCCCAGCGAAAGTCCCAGCGAAAGTCCCAGTACAAGCCCGAGCGAAAGCCCGTCCCCTAGTCCTGAAGCCTCCGCTAGTCCCTCGCCTTCCCCCCTCGTCTCCCCGCAATCCGGAGAGGTGACAGAAATTACCGCTGCTACCGATCTGGAAACTTTGCAACCTAAGTTACGGGAACAGGTGGTTAAGGCTTGGACGGATCCGCTCACCTTTAATGACGACCTACAATTCCGGGTACGGGTCGATAAAGCAGGCAACATTCTCGATTTTCAGCCCTATAACCGCGCGGCTCGAGACAATGTGAATGTGACGCCCTTACCTCGCCTGAGCAAAGAAGCAACCGCAGATCAAACGCCTTCCCAATCCTTCGCAACCTTTAAGGTTGTCTTTCGACCCAATGGACGGCTAGAAGTGAGTCCCTGGCACGGATACGTTAACTAATAGGTTAACTCGTGACAAGGCTTACTCAAATTCCCCGGTTTTCTTTGCGAATCGACTTTGGACAGTTGAGTTACTATCAAGTTAACGATCGTAGATGTCGCGACCATCCCGTTTGATGGGTTTTGGCATCGGCTTGCTCGATCGCGAGTTGCTAGGATGGCAGCAGCGCGATCGTTCGATTGCTCGTTATGTTGCCCACATCAGCCTAAGTTTCTATGGAGCAGCCTTCATTGCCCACTGAGGTCATTCTCCAGGCATCCCAAAAGTCCTTGGGGAATGTCTACCTCGATTGGACCCCGCAACCAGGAGCCTACCTCAACCTCGAAGGTCAGACCTATACGGTGCTAGAACGACGCCATCGCTATCAGTTCAAAGCAGGACGGTATCGTCTCCATAAAATAGCAATCTACGTACAAAGTTCGGCCTGTCCAGAGGAACGAAGTTTGGTCGAGGGACGATGGGTGATGGGGGATGCTAGTTGCCAGTACAATGCGCGATCGGAATTACTACGGTGCGCAGTGAATGCTTTAGGGCCTTGCCAAGGGTGCCGATTTTACACCCCTCGGGAATAGCTAGTGCCTCGTCGAACAAGGCGCGATCGCAGGGGGTTAGGGCGATCGCTTAATCCATCAGGGATTTATGGTTGAACATATATTCTCCATCCAGAGTTTCATGTTCAATCACAAAAACATTGGAGTAGAGATTAGCAATAATTTGCTTACCCTGCTGAGTCAGGGCGAGATAGCGTAGACCATCTTGGATATAGGGATAAACGCCTTTCCAGTAAAAACGAGGGTAATTTTTCCGCAGATCCCCGGGGTTGCGGTAGCCCAACAGCTTATTCACCCCAGTTTCTTCAAACTCGTAGAACAATGCGCTGATTTTCTTGAGATAGCGGGGATCACTCAATTGTCCGATGAGATCGGATCCGCGAATTAAACCGGGATAATCGTCCGTTGTTTGGTGATCTTCCGCAGAGGGAACCGGGAAGCGGGTCAGTTCAATATTGCGTTTAATCGCTTCAGCATCGATCAAACGATGATTGCCAAAGCGCTCGTCAATAAACAGTTTCGCCCGATCGACATGGTAGGGCGTCAGAGCCGCATCGGTAGCACCGTGGGGCAGTTGGATCATTTCTTCCCCAATTCCCGTGGCATACCAGCCATGGCGATCGGCACGGCAGACCCCCTTCACATAACCAATGTCGTGGCACACCAGGGAAATAATGAAGTGCAGCCAATCTTCGCAGGAGACGCCTCCTTCCCGAATTTGGCGGCCCCGCAGAACTTCTTGGCCCACTAAGGTCACCAGAATTGAGTGCTCCACATTATGGTAGAGGGCATCACTATTGGCGACATTTTCCATCGCCATGGCACCCACCCAGCCGATAATTTCTTCATAGTCGCATTTGAGGCCGCCGTAAGTACGTCGGTAGCCTTCGCGCAACTTTTTTACAAAGTCGTCAATCAAGAGTTCAGTTGCATTAAACATGCCGTATAGCCGTATAGCTAGGTGCTAGGGGATGTTCCTAGTGTTCCCCGTGGGTCATGTTCCTATTGTTCCCCAAGAAATTAGTTGGACAAATGGTGTCCCAATAAAATTTGAATTTGGTATAATCTGATAGATGCCGACGCGGGTATAGTTTAGTGGTAAAACGAAAGCTTCCCAAGCTTTAGTTGCGGGTTCGATTCCCGCTACCCGCTTACTTCATTCTTCCACAGTTTCTTTCTGGGATCTCTTTCTGGTATCAGGACAAGGAATTCCACTTAGCGTTGCTTATCTCCCCTATTTCCCCCTCTACCCACCTACTCCTTTACCCTTTCACCTAGAACTTGTTGGTACGCAGTCCCCTAATATCTGTATCTACTGCGGCAAGGAACATTCACCACTCGGCGGGGTAGGGTTTTGGAAATGGATGTATAGCGATCGACGATATCGACATTGACTGTAAATTCCCCAGATTCCAGGACGACGTTCCCTCGCTTGATCTGATAAGTCATGAGATTTTGACCTTTCAGGACAGCTAAATGTTTACTGTGGTGGTCATCACCGGGAGACAGGTTGAAGTCTTCGGAACGGGATCCGGCATCATATTCCCGATCGGTATAAGGGGCGGGATTACTGCCGATCGTTTGGTTGCGGATCACCACCCGCAAACCGGGGGCCGGGGGAGTGGTAGGGGAAATAAAGAAGGCTCTTAGCCGAGGCGTGTTTTGGCGATAGGGGGCAACATTTTGAGAGGAAACTAGGACAGGTGGCCCATAGCTAGATTCATTGGAATAGCCTGACCAGAAGGGATCGTTCCAAGCAGAATTATCGTGGTGATCGTAGTAATAATCGTCGCTTTTATAGCGGCGATCGCGGTCATGGCGATCTTGACGATAGTTTTTACGATCTCGAGGCTTGGGGCAATATTCTCTACGATATTCCACACCGGGTTGCCGATAGATCGTTTCGTGGTTGACCCAAGTTTGGTAGAGGGTGGCTTGGTTGAATTGGGTCGATTGGTCAAAGCGCAGGCCAACTTCGGGAGAGGTTTGGGTAACCCGATCGCTGGTGAAGTCTGTGGCGATCGCAGACTGGGGGCACAAGGCAAGGGGGCACAGAATACTGAGCAGCGCCAGGGAGGAGAATGCCCTTGGGGAAACTGAAAATTTGGGGGAATGGGTTACAAGTTTCATGGCAACTAGCTAGGAGTGTCACGGTCGATAGGATGGAATAGCACTGACGTTGACCAAAATATGCACCCAAGAAATTGACCTATTTCTTGACTTATCTCTATTGTGAATTTCCAATGGCGAATTGTGTTGTGAATTGCGGTTTGGGTTGACCGATGAGGATTGGCTGGGAAGCGGGTGGGGCAGAGCAGAAGGTTGAGGTTAATTGCTAGGACTAATTGCTAGGGTTAATTGCTCAGTTGCTTAAGGTGTTTAAGGGTTGCAGCAGCCCGATCGCGGACTTCTGAATTGGCATCTTTGAGCAGGGGAGTAATCTGGGGGATGGTCGATTTAGCGGTTTTGCCTAACCATTCCAAGGTGTAGAGGGTGTAGATTCGCACACTGGGATTGGAATGTTTTAGGAAGGGCAGGATTTGGGGTAGGGCGGGTTTGACAGATTCCCCCAGGCTACCCAAAACTTGGGCGGTTCCCAAACTCACCACTGGATCATCATCTTGCAGGAGAGGAATGAGGTGGGGGAGGACGGATTTGAGTTCACGATCGCTGGTTTTGAGGATGAAGTTAATTTGGCCGAGGGCATAGAGTCCGGTTATGCGGCGATCGCTATCCGAGTCTTGCAGCAAGGTCAGGATTTCTGGCAGTGCCAATTTGGCTGTGTTGCCCATAGATCCCAAAGCTTCTGCGGTAATCCGACGCACGTCACGATCGGAGTCTTTCAGCAAAGGCACTAACTGGGGCACGGTGGATTGGGCAACGGTTCCCATTTGGCCGAGGATGTAGGCCGCAGAAGATCGAAGGCGGGGGTTGGAATCGGTCAGCAGTGGCAGGATATGGGGGATGGCGGGTTGACCGATCGCGGCGAGTTTTTCACTCACTTCGGTGCGATCGTCTGGTTGAGTTTTTAAGGCTTGGATTAATTGCTGAACTTCTTGAGTAATGTTTCGGGTACTTTCTTGGGGGGCGTGGATGGTGTGTTCTAGTTTGGCTTGAGGGGTGGGGGGCGCTGCGATGGAGGCAGATTGGCTGATGTTACTGCATCCGATCGCAAGCAATAGATTTAATCCAAGGATTGGGAAGATTTGCAGTTGAGAATAGGTCAGCATAGTCGAGCTTGTTATATGTTCTACAGACAGCTTTTTCGCTCTATGTATTGCCGATTCAGGAACTTATGCATTCGTAGCATGATTAAAGAGCCGTCACCTTAATCAATCCATTAGGAATGAGTGCTGTGTAAGCAGGGGAATGACTATTTCTCTAACAATTCGAGACGATGTTTAAGCTTGTCGATTATTGTAAGGGAGGAGGAATTCACGCCAGTTAATGCAATTTTTCAGTTGAATTATGCCACAACGAAAATCCTCGAAAGGCCACTGTATTTTTTGTCAAAAAGAATTTTCAAAAGTTAGCATCACCAAGCATCTTGCCACCTGTGCGGAGCGCAAAAAAGCGATCGAACAGGCAAACGCAGGCAAGGGAACAGCGGAAATGCTGTTTCACTTACGGGTGCAAGATGCCTACCGGAAAGAATTTTGGTTGGATTTGGAAATGCGATCGACGAAATCTTTAAAGGACTTGGACACGTATCTGCGAGGCATTTGGCTGGAATGTTGTGGGCACTTGAGTGAATTTCTCCTGGGAACAGGTCGGTTTGCCAATCAGATCGGTAAACAACGGAAACTCCAGGACGTGTTTCAGCGCGGCGATACCTTGGCGCATATTTACGATTTTGGAACGTCTTCCGAGACGATCGTGAAATTGGTGGCAGTTCGGGAAGGTAAACCTTTGACCAGTAAACCGATCGTACTGATGGCGCGAAATCAGAGGCCCGAAGAAAAATGTATTGAATGTGATCAACCAGCTGAGTACCTCTGTCAAGAATGCTTGATTGAAGATGAGGTCTGGGGAACGTTGTGTGCAGAGCATGTCCAAAGCCATCCCCATGGTGATTATGGCGATCCAATTCCGTTAGTGAATTCACCCCGTTTAGGCATGTGCGGTTACGATGGCCCCGCTGACCCACCTTATTAAGAACCTTATTCAGAGAAGTGCATTTAAATCATTGGTCATTTAGCGATGAGTGAATTTCAATTTTATGAATTTCAAGCAATCGATCGGCCCCTCAGTGCAGCGGATAAGCAGCATGTGCAAAGTCTATCGAGTCGGGTTAAACTCAGCGGCACCAATACTCAGTTTGTTTATCACTATGGTGATTTTCGAGGCGATCCTGAGAAACTGCTCGATCGTTGTTTCGACTTGATGATTTACGTTGCTAACTTTGGCATTCGTCGATTGATGATTCGATTTCCAAAGAATTTAGTCAATCGCAGCCTATTTGAGCCCTATTGTGTTAAGCATTGCATTCAAGTTAAGGCAACTAGCAAGTCCATCCTTTTAAATATTCAGATTCATCAAGAGGATTATTGTGGCTGGTTAGAGGAAACCAGTTATGCGGCTGATTTGTTGGCTTTGCGGGAAGATTTGATCCAAGGCGATTTACGAGTTTTGTACCTGGCTTGGTTGGCGGCAGCATTTGGAGAAGACATCCCGGAAGATCCTGAGAATTTGATCGAACCGCCCGTGCCTGCGAATTTGAAAAAACTCTCTCCGGCTCTGCAAGCCTTTGCTGAGTTATTTGAGATTGATGCGGATTTGATTGATGCGGCGGCCCAGGCAAGCAAGGCGGTAACGACTCCCACGGAACCGATCGCGCAGTGGGTGGCGGCGTTACCAGAGGCCGATCGAAATGCCTATCTGGTGCGGGTGGCGCAAGGGGAACCCGTGGGGGGTGAATTGTTGCAAGACCTACGCCAGCGCTTTGGCAAATCTACCCCTGTCAGTGAAGCTTCTCCAGGCCGGAGTTTGGCGGAATTGATAGAGATGGCGACCTCCACTCGGAAGACCCGGGAAGCCAAAGCCCAGAAAGCCTCCGCCACTGTAAGGCTGAAGTATTTGAAAGAAATTGCGCCGCAAGCGGACAAAATTTGGCAGCAGGCCATGCAACTGATTGAACTGAAACAGTCCAAACCCTACGATGAAGCGGTGGCGCATCTGGTGGATTTGCGAGATGTGGCAGCTATGCAAGGCAAGTTGGATGCTTTTCTCAAGCGAATCCAGGATTTGCAAGCGCAATACCCTGGCCGATCGGGCCTATTGAATCGACTCAGGGCCGCCGAACTCCTGAGATAGATGGGAGCAGATCCCCCCTAGCCCCCCTTCAA
>MUGG01000200.1 GCA_002148405.1 Alkalinema sp. CACIAM 70d
CTCGATAACTTGTTGATCAATGATACTCTTTGAATTCACCAATGCATTGCAATGCAAATTTCTATTCTGCCATCAATGCAATCAACGGTGATTTCTTCCGCCTCAATGCTGCGACATACTTTTCCTCATCATAGGGCACTTGGTCTTGCCAACACCGCCAGAGAATTCTCCCCCATTTGTAAGCTAAGGATCGAATCGCTTTCGGATGACTTTTGCCCCCCGCTCGCTGGTGCTTGTAAAAGGCTTGCGACCATGCCGAATGCCGTCGCGCTTGGTCAACCCATTCCACAAACGTCTGTCGCAAGAAAATTGGACAAGACCAGCGCCAATGCACCCACCGTTTCTTGCCACTTTCCTCCTTGACTGGTGCAATCCCGATGTAACTCAGGAAGGCTTGGGCTGAATCAAATCGGCTGCGGTCTTCACCAAAAGCTGCCAGCAGTCGGGGAGCCAGATGGGGGCCTGCTCCCGGTAAAGCTTGAAACAAGGCCGCATCCGGTAAGGATTCAAACAATTGCTCAATCTGCTGCTCAAATTCAGCCAGTTGCTGCAAAATCACTTTGAGTAAATTAATTAAGGCAATCGTCAGCGCTTGGGCAGGTATCACGATCGCCCCATCCTCAGTCAAGGGTGGGCCTGCTGTCTTGATTTGCACAATCCGACGACTGATTGCTGATTTGCGATCACTTTATGAACGCGAAAGAATTGGGTCAGTTGGCTAGCCGTTGCCGCTTGCGCGGCTTGCACATCGGGATATTGTTCCAGAAATTCACAAAATACCAGCGTGTCTTTATCCTCAAACCAATCCAGTACTTGCGGAAAGTAGGATTTGAGCGAGGCGGTGATGCGGTTGGTCAGTCGCACCTTTTCACCGACTAACATCCATCGGGATTCAACCCATTGCCGCAAGGCGCGATGTTTGGGACAGCCTGCTTGCCAAATGTCGAGTTTATCCCCATGTTTTTGTAGCAGTTCGACAATCAGCTTGGCATCGATCGGGTCTGATTTGGCTCGGGAGGGTTGAAAGGCTTTGCGATAGTTGGCCACGGTACGAGGATTAATCGGTACCAGCACTAGGTTGTTGTATGGGCAAAGGGCATAGAGCAAGGGTCCGCGTTTTTGTTCTAGGCCCACCAGTAAGGGAGCACTGCCGTATTGCTGGCGCAATTGGTTCACCCAATCGGCAATCGCACTTGGCGTTGCATCAATCATCTGGTGTGACCAAGTTTGGGTGTCTGGGTCATACAGGGCAATGTCGTGTTTGCGATCAGCCCAGTCAATGCCGATGTAGGCTGCAAAGGTGGTTGTGGAAAGGTTGAGTTTCATCGTGCTAGATTGAGGATGGTTTTTGAGTTGGGGGCAACTCTACTGCCAATTTCAGGGGCGAAAAGATTATGGAAGAGATGGTACTCATCAATCCCTGAGAATTCGTCAAAGTGAAGTTGGGCTGGGTTGTGCGGCGATGCAATATGTTAGTAGTCATCGACTGACTCGCGTTGGATAGTCGTCCGCGCTACCGAGTAGCATTGCCCCACTTTCTTACTTTAAGCATTTCTTTAACTGGTAGCGAATCTCACAAGAGGAGCGATGCGATATGTTAGTAGACATCAAGGCTGTCGCGCGATGCATAGTCGTCTCCTCCCTGGATTTAGTGCCCGTCCCCCCATAAACCGCGCTGCACCGGAACGTACAAAGATAGTCGTTGAGTTGCAAAGGCTATTTGCGTCCGGTGAGCGCGACCGTTAGACCGCAGGTAAAGTTTTTGAGGAAGCAGTATCCGCAATCGAAACCAAGTTCCAAAGAATTTTTGAGACCTAAAGGTGTATTCTAATGAGCCAGAAGTTAGATACGTTGCTCTCTTTGTCAGCAATGCTAAGTATCCTTACACTTCCGTTCACTGATAGTAATCACGCCAATGCTCAAGGGTTTTGTACGCATTCAGGCGCTTACACACTATCTGGAGATTTTGATGGAGATGGAAGAAGCGACACTTTGTGTACTGACAGCCAAGGTAAAAAATGGATAGCCTACAGTAATGGTGGTTTTTGGGAGAATGTAAGCACTAGCTGGTGCAGTCATCCGAATTCTTCCATCAGGGTAGGTGATTTCAACGGAGATGGTCGCAGCGATTTGCTTTGTCATGATCTAGAAGGTAGAAATTGGATCGTATATGCCAACGTAGCGGGGAACTTTGGTGATTTTCGTTCTGGTTGGACTGCTGTTTCTGCTCTTTGCACTCAGGAAGGAAATCAATGGTATGTAGAAGATCTTAATAGTGATGGTAGAGCAGATATTGTTTGTATAGACAATAACAATGGACAGTGGTACAGATTTGCTAAACCAGATGGCACTTTTGACCTTTAGTTTGTAATCGCCTTCTCAAGCTAAAATTAAGAGGAGCAAATTGCAACGAGAGGGCAAACTTATGACGGTTCGCCAACGACGTTATCCTAAAGAAGAGTTAGCTCGACGTGGGCAAGAACTCTATGAGTCTGGTATTCGGCAGCAGGTTGAAACAGGTAACGATGGAAAAATTGTGGCGATCGACATTGAAACTGGAGAGTTTGAAGTCGATGATAACGTTGTACCTGCGACAAATCGGCTGTTTGAAAGACTTCCTGATGCTCAGCCTTGGATCATTCGCATCGGACATCGCGCCGTTTATCATTTCGGGGCACGGAGTCTGAAGAAAAATCCATGATGGAAGGTGTTGTAAATTTTCGGTGTGAGGCTACGCTAACGATTGTAGTCGGTAACTCAAATCGACAACTTCAAGCGATTGATGCGGTGATTGATACTGGGTTCAATGGCTTTTTATCTTTGCCCTCTACAATCATCACCACATTGAATTTACCTTGGAGTGGTTCTGATTTTGTCACACTCGGTGATGGCAGTGAAACTTACTTTGATTTGTACACGGGGACTGTAATCTGGGATGGGCAGTACAAGGAGATTGATATTGCAGAATCAGAAACAGAGCCTTTGCTAGGAATGGCGCTGCTTTACAGATATCGGTTACAGATTGATAACATTGAAGGCGGCAAGGTCAAGATTGAAGCCTTGTGAACCAATGCTGGAAGTGATCGGTGAGAAGCGATCTAACAATGCGATGGAGCAGCGAGTAAAGTTTTTTCGCTTCGTTTCGGTTCTACTTGTCGCCGCTCATCTTCACCGTTGTACGGCTTCGTTTCGGGATTATGGCAGTCGATCAACGTTGTCTGTTCGTTCTCTAAACTAAATAAGCAATTGCACATGAGCCAGGTGTTGTATCTTGTCAGGCATTGTCAAGCAACAGGACAAGAACCTGATGCACCCTTGACAGAAATAGGAAAACAACAAGCGATCGTGTTAGCGGATCGGTTGAGCAAAGTACCGGTTGAACGTATTATTTCCAGTCCATTCACCAGAGCCTGTCAGTCAATCACGCCGCTATCGGAACGTCTTGGGTTAACGGTTGAGGTGGATGAGCGATTGATTGAGCGAGTATTAAGTTCAGTTCCACTAGATAACTGGCGGAAACGGCTGGCTGAGACATTTGTAGATTTAGACCTAAGTTTTGAGGGGGGTGAGTCAAGCCGTACAGCGATGACGCGGGGTGTTTCGGTAGTTCGTCAGGCAATGCAGGAAACTGCAAACTCGATCATCATTGTTACTCACGGCAATTTAATGGCCTTGATCCTAAAGTATTTTAATGAGCAAGTTGGTTATGCGGAGTGGGAGAACTTGCAAAATCCTGATGTGTATACGGTGAGGTTCAGTCGTGAGGGAACCAGCGTTGAACAAATGGTTCAATGCTCGTCTCCCCCATAATGCGATGGAGCAGTGAGTAAAGTTTTTTGCTCTGTTTCGGTTCTACTTGCCGCCACTGTGCTTTGCCGTTACCCTCTGAGCTATTTACGATCGGTACTTGCGATTGATTTGCCAACCCTTAAAGACCGATGAAGGTGCAAACGGTTGAGGATCTGGACAAGTCTGCTGCTGCTGCAACTTCTCACTCATCCTCATCTATAGCGATCGACGGGACAAGGTTTGACTAGAGAGGCCGATCGCTGTAGGGATAGGGCCGATCGGGAAACGTCCCAGGCCAGCGCAGAAGCACCACTTCCTCCCGCATTTGTTCCTTCGTTGCAGTGGCAATGCGAGTTCTAAAGAGGTCAATATCCATCACTTCGTAACCCAACCCCTCCGCTACATGCGCCAGCAAC
The DNA here is from genome assembly GCA_002148405.1 of Alkalinema sp. CACIAM 70d. GTDB lineage: Bacteria > Cyanobacteriota > Cyanobacteriia > Leptolyngbyales > Leptolyngbyaceae > Alkalinema. The sequence continues at coordinate 4,206 of MUGG01000200.1, forward strand.
TCCCCCGTGCGAATCATTACTTGCAAATAGGACTTCTGATCCCCCACCACATAGGCCAATTGCGCCCCAGGCCGCAGAACCGTCCGCAGATCCGCCAAATGCTTCGCCATACCCCCAAAATACAGCTTAACCGCTCGGTGATACAGGCGCTCAAACCCACTGGTTTTATTCAAATCAATCCGTCGTTGTTCAATTTCCTGGGCAATACGCTGAATTTCGGGATGTTTCGCCACCCATTGATCATCCTGATCCGCCGCATAAACATTGCGGGTATTCGATCGCAACAACCCCTGTTTCAGCGATCGTAGATCTGCCTTCGTTTGCAAAAAGCCCAACAGTACCGACTCCAAACGAGTTGTACGGGTGTAATCTTTTTCATTTGGGTAAGGAGGCGATGTGATGATTGTATCGATCGATTGCGGCGCTAACAGCGGTAAAATGTTACGGGAATCACCATGGTGAACTGTAGCAGCAACACTAGGCAACGTTTTTAGATAGTGCAAATCCTCCGCCATTGCCTGCACCCGATCGAGCCACGCCCCCACCACATCTGCATCCGCCTTCGCCTTGCCCACTCCCACTTCCGGGCCAAAGTAGAGATTACTCACATCAGAAACTGCTGTTCTGGCCAGGGCTAACTTCAGGTGACGATCTACGGCGCGATCGGTCCCAGATTCTAATCCTTCCAACACTCCTTTTAGGACTAACAGCTTATGCAACGGTCGTGGACTAATAGAATTCTTCAGAAGTAACTTGTTGGCTTCCTCCGGCAGTTCTCGCAGTTGCGTTTCTTGCTGTACCACAGCCGTAGCTCGATCGGCAATCTGTTGGGCCTGTTGCAGCAGTTCAGCAGGCTCCGGCGTCCAATCTAACTTAACTGAGCCCGCAAACCAGGCCATGGGATTGGCTTCCACTCCCACACTGGCAATCCCCAACTTTTTGCCTTCCACCACCGTCGTACCCGTCCCACAGAACGGATCGAGCATGGTTTGATCCGCTCCGATCGCGAACTTGTTTAAATACTCCTGCACCAAATGCGCTGGAAAGGACAGGACAAAGCGATACCAGTCATGGGCAGCCCGATCGCACGATCGCAGTTGATTAATTTCCGGTCGGCTTAAATTCTGGGGTGAAACACTGCCCATAGTGTGACTAGCTGAAAAAAGACCAATGTAGACACTAGCTTACCATGTCTCTCTGCTCCTGCACGGTTTTCTCGGGACAGTGAGCTTCGATCGATGCTTCGATCGAGTATTTCAGATCTAGGTGGGTGGATAGGTCGCGGTGGATCGTTGCAGCTTCCAGAAGGGAATTTTTTGCGTTGCTTCCAAACTTGCACCGAGAATTTCCTGCTGCACAAACAGAAAATCCTTACTTTGCCAGAGGGGAATAAACGGCACATCCTCTGCCACGATCGTTTGCAATTCTGCAAAGAGTTGTTGCCGCTTAGCTGGATTGAGTTCTTGACGGCTTTGGGCGAGGAGTTGGTTGGCCCGATCGTTGTAGTAAAACGATCCTTGTAAAACCGATTGACCTTCACTACAGCCTGTTTTCGCATCCCCCTTCGTGCAATCCAAAAATGGTTGAATGTAGCTATCCGCATCAATATAATCCGGTGACCAATCTAGAAGCATCATCGGATAAGCCCCCTTATCCAAGTTGTTGTAAGCCGTGACTGACTCCACGCCGTTAAGCTGCAACTCTAGCATTCCTGCCATTGTTTTCTTAGCCAATGCCTTGAGCGTAACAACTGATAATTGATCATTGGTTACGTTCGATCGATACCAGAGTTCCACTTTTAAAGGATTCTGCGCGGAAAATCCTGCTTTTTGCAGTAAGTCTTTTGCTTTTTCGATATTACGATCGCCGTATTGGGTTTTAAAGGTGGGGACATGCTCCGCTAGGGTTGCTGGAATTAGGCTGTAGAGCGGATCAACTTGCTGCTCAAAAATGCGCGATTGTAATAACGATCGATCGACCAGGGCAGCGATCGCCTGCCGCACCGCTTTTTGATCCAACGGTGAAGAGGTGAGATTGATGGTTAAATAGTCAATGCCACTGCCCGCTTGCTCAATGATTTGCCAATGTTTCTGAGCCACGGAGTCCTTGAGGTTGCGAATTTGTTCGATCGCGAGGCTTTGGGTTGCTAGATCAACTGCCCCTGTTCGAAAAGCGTTGTATAAGTTAGCAGGGCTAGAAAAGATTTGCACATCTATGCCAGCGTTGCTTGGTTTGCCGCCCCAGTATTGTTCAAAGGGTTCCAAACGCAATCGATCGACGTTAAATTCCACTAATTTATAAGGCCCAGTTCCCACGATTTCCTTCGGTTTAAATTCGCCTTCCTTAATGGTGTAAGCCTTAGGAGAAACAGCACAGGCTCCCGAAAAGGCCAGTAGAGCAGGAAAGGCTGCAAAGGGCTTTTTTAACTTAATCGTTAGTTCGTAGGGAGCGGTGGCTTTAACTTGGTCGATCGCGTCGGAGAGCAGAAACGAAGGCGATCCGCCATTTTTCATAAACCGTTCTAAGGAAAAGGCCATGGCAGCAGCATCAAAGGCAGTGCCATCGTGGAAGACAACGCCTTGGCGCAGGGGAATGGTATAGGTCAACCCGTCGGCACTGACCTTAGGAAAGCTAGTGGCCAGTTGGGGCATCAATTCACGGGTGCCCAGTTTGTAGGTATAGAGTCGATCGCTGAGGTTGTAGAGCAGTACCCCTTCAAAGCTACTGTAGGCATCGGCAGGGTCGATCGTGCTGATATTTGCAGTGGTGCCGAGGGTGATGCGCCCATAGTCAGTGGGATTAGTCGCCGCAGGCTTACCTGGTTGGCTGGCGCTGCAACTGACAATCAAAAGGCACGCGCAGAAGAAAAGGCCCAGTTTGGTCAGCAGCGATTGTAGGGTGATGGGGCCGCGAGTGGGGGAAGAGCGTCGATTCATCCTCGGATACCGTGGAATTGAGCGTGGAGTTGAGCGTGGAATTGAGAATTGAGATTACATTACACTACTCGATACCCGACTCGATGCAATTTGTGCATTGAGGGAGTTTAAGCGTTTTATGAAAGTGTGGAACACGGCACGGTGTGCGGGGCAGGGAGGCTAGAATGGAGAGAATTGCGGGATCGGGTAAATCTTTGTCGGGCAACTCCTATGACGACGTTTTCTCAGGTTGATCCAGATCTGTTGTATCCAGATAGTGATGGACAACCGATGTCAGATAACACGAAGCAATTTCGCTGGATTGTCACCATTAAGGAGAATTTGGAGATTTTATTTGCCGATCGAGCGGATGTGTTTGTGGCGGGGGATTTGCTGTGGTACGCAGTTGAGGGGCAGCCCAAGGTACGGCAAGCGCCGGATGCCATGGTGGTGTTTGGTCGCCCTAAAGGTGAACGTGGTTCCTACAAGCAGTGGGTCGAGGACGGTATTGCGCCACAGGTCGTGTTTGAAATTTTGTCACCGGGCAATACAGCGGCGGAGATGGCTCGGAAACGGGAATTTTATGACACCTATGGCGTGGAAGAATATTACGAGTATGATCCCGATCGCCAGCGTTTGCGGGGCTGGATACGTCAGGGGACTGAGTTAGGGCCGATCGCGGTAATGCAGGATTGGGTCAGTCCTCGGCTAGGGATTCAGTTTAGGCTGGGGGCGGAGGAATTGGAGATTGTTCGATCGGATGGTCAGCGGTTTTTGACGTCGGTGGAGCTGGCACAACAAGCCGAGCAGGCACAACAACGAGCCGAGCAGGCCGAAACTCAATTGCGGCAGGTGGTGCAGAATTTGCGGCAGGCGGGAATGACGATCGACCAGGTTGTGCAGATTACGGGGATGATGGTGCAACAGGTGGCGGAGATTTGGGGTGAGATTCCTTAGGGGGCGTTATCCATTCCTCCCGACACTGCAATGGTTTAGCCTGAGCGCTAGTTGTTGTCGTTTGGTATCAGATAAGCCACAAAGCCATCCCGACTGCGCTCAATCTTGATGCTGGAGCCGTCATCATGGCGAATGTAGGCTGTTTGCAGGTTTTCGGAAGGAAGCGATCGTTCTATCAAAGTTTTCAAGCTAATGACTTGAAAGGCAACTGTTGCATATTGACTCAGATGACGAGAGGTCATGATAGGCAAACCTGACGGATCGAATTGGCCAACACACACCAGCGTGTTTTCTTGATCTGTAAAATCCATAGGTTGGGTGCGAATATTTAGTGCGAATATGCAAGGTTGCTGAGGTCTGCCGTAGGGTATTGGTGTTGATAGAATGCCCAATTTTGAGCGATCGCTGTACCCGTCCAATTGGCAATTCGTTCTAAGCGGCAATCATGCCCGATCAATAAAACGTCCAGAGACCTAACGGAACGGCGGGGCATACATCAAGCCACCATTGCTCCACAGTTGATTTTGTCCCCGAGGCAAATTTAGGGGTGTTTTGCTGCCAAGGTTGCGATCGTAGATTTCTCCATAATTACCCACATGTCGAATAATCCGCACTGCAAAATCGTTGGATAACCCTAATCCTTTGCCTAAGTCCCCTTCGGTACCTAAAAAACGCTTCACCCGAGGATCTTCACTTTTTAGTTGCTGGGGTAAATTGCTGACGGTAATGCCCAGTTCTTCTGCTTCGATGAGGGCGTAAACGACCCATTTGACCACATCCTGCCATTGGGAATCTCCATCTCTCACGGCGGGGGCTAAGGGTTCTTTAGACAAGGCTTCGTCGAGAATGATGTTATCAGTGGCATTGGGGAGTTTGGTGCGGCGGGAAACCAGTTGGGATCGATCGGCAGTCACCCCATCGCAGCGACCCCCTGCATAGGTGCCAAAGACCGTGTTCACATCCTCAAAGACGATCGGCTTGAAAGGAATGTTGCGGCGACGCATTTGGTCGGTGAGATTTTGCTCGGTGGTCGTGCCAATTTGGATGCAGATTGATTTATTTCTGAGGTCGGCTAATTTGCGAATACCGCTGGATTTGCGCACCATGATGGCCTGACTGTCATAGAACACCACCGGGGCAAATTCCATGCCTACGGACGTGTCGCGACTGAGGCTCCATGTGGTGTTGCGGCTGAGGATATCGACTTCCCCGGTTTGGACGGCGGTGAAGCGTTCCTTGGCGTTGAGGTTGCGAAATTCGACGGCGTTGGGATTGTCAAACAGCGCAGCTGCGATCGCGCGACAAATATCCACATCTAAGCCACTGTATTCGCCGTCTTGGTTGACAAAGCTAAATCCTGGCAACTCGCCGCTGACACCGCACACCAGTTCGCCGCGCCCTTGTACCACACTCAGCCGAGCACTCTGCGCTGATCCCCCCACGGGTACTGAGCCACCGGTATCGACCTCAGCGCCACATCCCGCTAAGGCCACCACTAGACTTACCCAACCTAACCAGCTACGCCACTGTCCCATGGGCATCCCCTGCTAAGACTCTGGACTGGACGGACGGCCAAGAACGGGGGTGAGATAGGCGACTAAAGCACCGATCGCGAATCCCGAAAAATTCCGCAGCAAGGGCAACCAATCGGCGGTGCGGGTTACCACTGGGCCAATCCCAAAGGCGATAAACAAAATTCCCCACAGCGGCGAAAAAATTAGCGCCCACTGCCAAGCAAAGACTTGGCCTTCTTTGCGCGGTTGGGCAGCGAACCCAAAGATCACCCCACCGACGATCGACGTGACCAAGGTGAGAATCCACTGCTCTCGGGGCAGGCCAGGAACGACTTGGCACCCCCCTTGGCGGAGGCAAGTTTCTAGGGTCTGGATCGTTTGCAGAATCGACTGATCTTCGCCATTGTCGCGGACGAAGAACTGATTGCCAAACCGGGTCTGTAGCTCAATCCAGAAGGTGCGGGGCAAGAGCGCATAGAGCGCATCGCCCACGCTGAAGTTGAGCAGATTGCCGCCTCGGGGATCGGCGACGAGCATCACACTGCGATCGTCCAGTCCCCAAAATTCCTTGACTGCGCGGCCTGGGGTGCGATCGTACTGGGTCAAAACCCGCAGTTTCCAGCCCGTTTCCTGTTCAAAGTCTGCCAATTCTTCGGACAGTTTGGTTTCTTGAATCTCCGTCAGGGCCTTGGCCAAATCAATCACATTGGTGGGCTGATCCGGCAACAATTCGGGATTGTTATAGGCTTGGGCTGCGGGAGCGATCGTCCATAGCCCCAACGCGATGACACAAGCTACCAACACACTGACAAGACGACGAACAGGCAAAAACTTCATTGGCTCAGACTGCAAAGGTGGAACAGGAGCAAGCAAACTTGTGAAGATCATGATACGGGACAGCGTCTACTTCCCAAAGTCATCATTTTCTTTACATTTGTTAACGCTACTCTCATCTTACGAGGCTGCGTTCATCGGATCAAGGGGACCTCGCTTCTGTGGGCTTGGGATAAGGGGAGATGAAGATGCTACAAGTACTCATCTTCTAGGGCTGATTCCAAGGTTGATTGATCCGGTGGGGGCGATGTTGGTGAAGATGTTGGCGAAGGGGCAGACTGGGTTTGGGGAGTCGGCGATCGGAGTTGCCGCCGTGCGGCAGGGCGGGAGGAGGAGAGTTCGGGTGGGCGATTGGGGGGCGTTGAGATAGAGAAATCCTCAATTTCTGGCGCGTTGGGCTTTTTTGCAGCGTCCGGGTTGTTTGTAGCGTTTTTTGCAGCGTTAGGTGTTTTTTCGGCGTCAGTCCAGGTTTGCCAAGCTGCTTTGACCCCTGCAAACAGGCTAATGGTGGTGACTTGGGCCTTTTGGGCCTGTTCTTTCAGGCCGCTGATGCCGTCGTCTACTTGCTTCGCTACTTGACTGGCATTTTGCACCCCTTCACTCATGTCGTCGGTCAAGTCGCTAATTTCTAAACCCGTCAAGCGAATGGCTTCTAGGGTGGGGGGAAGTTCGCGATTGAGGGTGTCGAATAGCTTCTCAGCACTTCTGGCGGCACGGCCCAACTCTTGAATGGCAGGAACAGCCACTGCCAGCACGACGGCAATGCTGACTGCCACCAGTAGAATTGAAGCCCCTAGCCAAAAAATAGGATCCATTACCTGATCTCACCTATTTAATTTCGCCGATATAGCGGCGGGGCGAAACGGGCGGTGCTTCTGGCTCCGCAGCGTCTTCTGGATCGGCCCGCAAGTCTTCCCGTACCCGTTGACTGGCTTCCACACCAGCGGCGATCGCCACTTGCAGACGCTGTAAGGTTTCGTCCCAGTTTTTCAAGGCCGTTTCCGATAGGCGATCGGCTTGAATTTGCACGGTTGTCGATAAATCTTCTGCTAATTCGGGAAGGGCATCCGCAGATTTTTTCAGCAACTTACGGGTTTCGCGTCCGGTGCGGGGGGCGGTGAGTAATCCTGCGATCGCTCCCGCTGCTGCGCCAATGAGCAATCCACTGATAAAAGCGCCTGAACGATTTCCTGCCATACAACTTCTCTCGACAATCCCTTCAACAAATCAACGAATCATGATTCAGCCAAAATAATTTATTTAAAACAAGATGGGTTGCCTATGGGAATGTTTATGCGTGACTAGTGTGAAACTTTTGGGCTACGGCGCAGCCGTTGAGAGACTTTGACTTGGCTTAAAAATAGCAATTGTCCTAATCGCACGATCGAGAGGGCTTTTTCTGCCTGTCGAAGATTAACTTCTAGCTGCCGATAGCGCTGGCGCAATTGCCTGGTACTGATTTGACCTTGCATGATTGCTTCTGGGGCATCCTGCAGAACTTGGTGGGTGGCTCGTTCCGCCGTATCCAATGCCGCAGTGGCCTGAGTCAGGACTTGCCGAAACTGCCAAACACGCCATGCAATGTAAAAGCAGAAGCTTGCCAATAAGCCATTAATGATCAGAATGACAGTGAGCATGGGTTGCCTCGTGGGGGATGCCAGTGTGCTGCATCAATTCGGTGCATTCGGTGCATCAATCATACCGAGTATTGAGAGGTAGGATCAGCCGCTTTGCAACATTTCCACCCTAAATTTCTGCTCTACAGTCATCGTTATCACGCTCAGGGTTAATTTTTTGCTTGGGTTAATTCTTCCTGGGTTAATCCCTTTGCTTCAGTCTCTGCTCTGTTCTGGGTAAATATCTGTTTTCCGTAAACAGATGTTGCTCAACTAACCCTGCTTTAGGAAGGACTCGCTATCATGAGGAGCCTATGCCCGATCTCAGTGATATTACCGGAATTCGGCGGGCAAAAGCTGTTGATGCCTCCAACTGGGTTAAACGCAATGGGGATTGGGTCATGGGTTTGATGTATCTGGTTTAACACGATCGAGGTATTCCCATTTTGTTGCCTTTGTCCCCATTTTGTTGACACAGTAGCCCCCTCACACAAGGTTTAGACAAGATCGCTATGGTGCAATCTTTTTCAACGACACTCTATGTCAATCCCACCACTGGAAACGATAGTAATGCGGGCTCCCAAGCTGCTCCGTTTAAAACAATCACTGCTGCACTGCGACAGGCGAAATCGGGCGTAGGGATTCAGCTGGCCCCCGGTACCTACAACACCGCTAGTGGAGAAGTATTTCCCTTGGTTGTGCCTGCGGGAGTGGGGATCCTTGGAGATGAAGCAAGTAAGGGAAATGGTGTTGTGGTGAATGGGGGTGGAAAGTACCTCAGCCCAACCTTTGCTGGCCAAAATGTCACTTTTAAATTGGATAGTAAAGCCCAATTACGCGGTATTACCGTCATTAATGGCGAAAGTCGGGGAACAGGTGTATGGGTGGAATCAACGGATCCAATAATTTCTAACTGTACATTTACCAATTGCAAGCGAGAAGGCATTTTCACTACAGGTAGTGCCAAGGCGATCGTGTCGGATTGCGTCTTTGTGCAGAATGCGGCCAATGGAATTTCGATCGTGCGGGAATCTAAAGGGGAATTCCGCAGAAATGTTTGCCAAAATACCGGATTTGGCATTGCCGTGGGAGATACGGCTGCGCCTTTGTTAGCGGACAATAAAGCCTTGGAAAATCGATCGGGGGTTGTGATTTCGCGGGCTGCTCGACCTGTTCTGCGCAACAACACGATCGAACGGAATACCGAAAGTGGATTGGTGGCTCTGGAAACGGCGCTTCCTGATCTGGGCAGCAGCCAGGAACCCGGTGGCAATCTCATCCGAGACAATGGTGAAGTGGATCTGCAAAATGCCACAAATCCGCCCATTACGTTTATTTCGGTGGGTAATCAATTAAATCCTACGAAGGTTCAAGGGCCGATCGATCTGCAAGCGAATGTTGTTCCGCCCTCGGTGACGCCGCCCGTCACCCCGCCTGTAACGCCGCCGGTGACGCCGCCCGTCACTCCCCCTGTAACACCGCCTGTAACACCGCCCGTCACTCCCCCCGTGACGCCGCCGGTGACCCCACCCACTAATCCCCCAATTGTTGATCCCCCTTTAGTCGAACCTCCTTTAGTTGAACCTCCCGTAACGCCGCCTGTCACGCCCCCCGCAGGCATGTCTGATATTCAAGGCCACTGGGCTCAGGCTTTTATCCAAGCGCTGGTCAGTCGTGGCTTCTTGAGCGGGTTTCCCGATGGGACGTTTAAACCGGAAGCGCAATTGACCCGAGCGCAGTACGCAGCGGTGTTGGCAAAAACCTTTGATTTGCCTGCCAAACGTAATGCGACGAAATTTTCTGATGTGCCAGCGAATTTCTGGGCAGCGGAGGCCATTGCTAAGGCCGATCGAATGGGCTTTATTGCAGGATTTCCCGATGGCACGTTTCGACCGGGCTTAAACCTGACGCGGGTGCAAGCGATCGTGGCGCTGATCAATGGTTTAGGACTGACCGGTGGGCAGATTACGGCCTTGGGCGTGTATAACGATCGGGCGCAAATTCCCAGCTATGGCGTCAATGCCGTGACGACGGCTACCATTCGCCGGGTGGTTGTTAACTATCCTGAGGTAAAGCAACTGAACCCCAACCGCGATATTACTCGGGCGGAAGTGGCGGCGCTACTGTATCAAGCGTTGGTATCGATTAACCGGGCTGATGCCATTGCTTCTCCGTACATTGTTAATCCGGACAATACGACGATTCAGTTTACGGATCTGAATAATCACTGGTCTGAGGATTTTGTGCTGACGATGGCGCTTCAGGATTACATGCGTGGGTTTGCCGATGGGACGTTTAAACCCGATGTGTCGATTACTCGGGCCCAGTTGGCTGCGGTGCTGGCTAAAGCCTTTAATCCGTCCCCTAAGCGCAATGCGGCTAACTTTAGTGATGTGCCGAGTGACTATTGGGCCAAACCTGCGATCGACCAAGCTTACCGAGGCGGATTCCTGAATGCCGCTGCCGATGGGACGTTTAAGCCCAACCAAAACGTTACCCGGGTGCAATTGGTACAAGCTTTGGTGAGCGGCTTGGGGCTGTCCGGTGGCAACTTGGCAGTGCTGAATAATTTAAGCGATCGGGCTGCCATCCCTGCGGAGGCGCAAGCAGCTGTGGCAACGGCGCTTCAGCAGCGTATTTTAGTCAGCTATCCCGATGTGAAAAAGCTAAATCCCAACCAGGAGGCGACCCGTGGCGAGTTGGCTGCTATGGTGTTGCAAGCGCTGGCCAAGATGGGGCGCGTGGTTGCGGTGAATTCTCCTTACATCATGGCCTAAGCATGGTCTAGTCTCTTGGTGCGGTCTGGAGGTTGGCCCCCAGGGGCTAACCCTTCCCCTCCGTAGCACTTGATGGGAAAATAGAGTTTAGCCGAATACATTTTAAGAAGCGCAAGAATTATGGCAGAGATTCAATTTTCCCGAGGTGTGACTGAGACAGTGATTCCCGATGTCCGCTTGACCCGCAGTCGGGATGGATCGAAGGGAACTGCCAGCTTCTACTTCGAGAAGCCTGATGCGCTGATGAGCAGCAGCATGGATTCCATTACGGGAATGTACCTGCTGGATGAAGAGGGTGAAATTTGCTCACGGGATGTCAAAGCTAAGTTTATCAACGGTCAGCCTGAAGCGTTAGAAGTGCTCTACATTATGCGATCGCCGGAAGAGTGGGATCGGTTTATCCGGTTTATGGAGCGCTATGGTGAGCAAAACGGGTTGGTGCAGCAGCGATCGGGGGATGGGGAAGAAGCTTAGGCATCAACTCGTTTCCAAAAAGTGGGGCGCAAACCTTGCGCCCTTTGTGCTGTTATCCCGATGTCTGGCGTGCTATCCGAATCGATCGGGCTGATTCAATTAGCGGAGGAATTCCCCTGTGTCTGTCTGTGTTCGTGTCCCTGCCACCACTGCTAATATTGGCCCAGGGTTTGACTGCTTGGGGGCGGCCCTCACGCTCTATAACGAATTTGTTTTTTCCCCCCATCCCACGGGGCAAACATTGGAAATTACGGTGACGGGGGTGAACGCCGATCGGGTGGGTACCGATGCGGACAATATGGTGTACCAAGCGTTTCTGAAAGTTTTTGAGAAACTAGGACAGCCTGTCTCGCCCCTGCGATTAGAAATTGCCATGAATGTTCCGCTGGCGCGGGGTTTAGGCAGTTCTGCTACGGCGATCGTCGGTGGATTGGTGGGCGCGAATGAACTGGCGGGCAAACCGCTGTCTTCGGCGGAATTAGCGGCGATCGCGACGGAAATTGAAGGGCATCCCGATAATGTGGTTCCGGCGCTGTTGGGGGGCTGTCGGTTGGCGGCGTCTGGGGTGGTGCGGGATTGGGAGATCTGTGAATTAGCCTGGAATCCAGCGGTGGTGCCCGTGGTGGCGATTCCTGATTTTGAGTTGTCTACTGAAGCAGCCCGGAAGGTGTTGCCCCAGGATTACAGTCGGGCCGATGCGGTGTTTAACATGGCCCATTTGGGGTTGTTGCTGCAAGGGCTAGCTACGGGCAATGGTGATTGGTTAAAGGCTGCGTTGCAGGATAAAATTCACCAGCCCTACCGGAAGTCGTTGATTCCCGGCTATGATGCGATCGAGCAAGCGGCCCAGGCTGCTGGAGCCTACGGGGTGGTGATCAGTGGGGCTGGCCCGACGGTGTTGGCGCTGGCTCCTCAGGCGATCGGGGAAACGGTCAAAACTGCCATGGAGCAAGCTTGGGCGAGTCAAGGCATTACGGCTCAGGCGATGGTGTTGGCGTTGGATACCCAGGGCACTGTGGTTGGCTAAGCTGGTTGGCTAAGCTGGTTGGCTAAGCTGGAGCGGCGGCAAAGACGTTGAAATGTGGGCACAAATTAATTGCTAACGCAGCAGGAATCCAGCGCAGGAATTAGAGTGGAAGAGGCGTAGTGCATTGATTCAGAAAGTGTCTATGAAATCCATTGTTTTTCCAGTCATTATTGTTACGATCGTGGTTCTGCTGGGGTTGGGGATGTTTCTTCAACCGGCTTGGGCGGGTATTTTTGCGGGGCAGCGTCCGAATAATTTAGGGGTACAGGCGGGGCAGTTGGCGGCTTGTCCTAATTCGCCGAATTGTGTCAGTAGCCAGAGTCGTGATGGGAGTCATCAAATTGAGCCGATTCGCCCGAGTGGGTCGATCGATCAAGCGTTTGCTGCGCTGAAACAAATGGTTCAGACGCAACCTCGCACGAATATTATTTCGGCTTCTGATGATTATCTCTATGCTGAGTTCACTAGCCGTTTGATGGGCTTTGTGGATGATGTGGAGTTTTATGTCGATCGGGAGGCTGGGGTGATTCAGGTGCGATCGGCGTCGCGGTTGGGTGAGTCGGATTTGGGTGTGAACCGCGATCGGATTGAGACGCTGCGGCAGGCTCTGCAAGCTCAAGGGGCTGTGGCTTAATGGATTCAGCGTTAGGGAATCCTAAAAATTTATTGTTTTGAGCAGGAAAGTGGGCGATATCTTCGAGATTTGCCCACTTTTTTCATTGGGAGAAACAGTGTCAGCTTTGGCATACCTGGGGCAGTGATGACGACTGGGCAGGATGGAATGGCAAGTATAGCTATAGTCCATGAAGTTAGGACAGTGGTATCGAATTCATTCATCTACGCTACAGATTCGATCCCCCCTATCCCCCCTTAAAAAAGGGGAAACCAGAAAAGTGGAGAAAATTGATGATACTAGTTCAAAATTCAACCATTCTCTCAAAGTCCCCCTTATTAAGGGGGATTTAGGGGGATCGGATGGCTGGCGAGTGAAGATAAGACTGTCCTAATCATCTGGGCTACAGCTATAACCCTCTTTTGTCACATTAGTAGAAGAAAAAGCTGAAATGCTTGTATTGCAAGGGTTGTGCTCTTTTGTCATTTTCAGAGTTCTAAAACTAGAAACTACTGCTACGCAAGGGTTTCAGAATTTACTTCACAGGGAACGACAAAAGAGGGATAAGTCGAGATGAATGGCTATTGGTATAAGTTGAAGTTGCTTAGGTCAATGGCTTTTTTAATGGTGGTGTGAATGCTTGGTGGAATGGATTTGTCAGGTTCTACAAGGTATTTGATGCAGTGGGAAATTTACATTTGATTAATACGGTAGATAATAGGATGGGGTGAAAGGCAGAAATTCTACGCAGGGTAGGGATGAAATGAGGGGCTGATTATTTTGTGATGGTAGTGATGAATGTTGCTGAATATGACGGGATTGCAATTTTTTGCAATATAGTTGACTTTTCCCCTGGTTTGTCCGTAGGCTTATGTTCCAAGGCCAATTACAACCGTGTCAGTACCCGATTGATTTGGCTGGACCCCAGAAATTAGAGCGCTACCCAACGTTGATTGGACCCAACAGAGGGTAGCTAAACCCCCAAGCTGATAGAGGCAGCTGGGCGGTCTGACACGGATTGTAACATTCGATCGGGCCACCCTATTTGTCCTGCGCAAAAGGGTGGCTTTAATTTTTGGGATTTCTTCCCGCTACCAGTTTAGGAGAAGTCCCATGGTGATTAATTTTGCGGAACTTGATCGGGTGATCGAGGACGATCGTAAGCCGATGCATGTGTATCTGGTGGGGACGCAGCAGGATGTGCAGTCTACGATCAATCAGTTGTATGTGCTGCGGTTTAGCGATCGGGTGCGTTGGAGTCCTCCGGTTCCGGTGCCGGGTTCGAGTTGGCGTTATGTGAGTGTGATGGAACGCGATCGGGCTTAGGGGTGGAGTCGCTTAAATCTTGAGAGATCCCCCTAAATTGTAAGAGATCCCCCTAAATCCCCCTACCCTGCGGGAAGCAGAGCTACAAAAGGGGGACTTTGAGAGAATTTAGCTCAGTTCCCTCATTGTAAGA
>MUGG01000038.1 GCA_002148405.1 Alkalinema sp. CACIAM 70d
GTAATCTTTAGGACTTCCACAGGTGTCCCATGGGGCAAGCTATCCAGCGCCCTCATTTTAAGCGAAGGCCCCGATCTCACCATCGCCCCCCAACCTTCACTGTCGATCCTTGCAGGACGGGTCATCCCAGGCAGAGCATTCCCCACCACCAAACCCAAACTCAACAAGCCAATCACACTCCGTTTCAGCAAACTCATCATTGTCTCCGGGAAATCATCAAAAATTTTGCAAGTTGATTTAGCGTCGTGTCACCCTGGCTTATTTCTCAATACCGCAATTCTCTAGAACTTCCTGAAAATCCCCTATATTTGTCATTTTTCAGAATTTTGGTAGAGATTGGATTTACAGATCCTGTTTGCTTCGTAAGTCCCTGTCCACACCACTTATGCAGATTGCAACGCCCATTACAAATAACCACTAAAACGATGATTCCCCTTCAATCCCTGCACTAAGGATAACTAACACCAGAAAAAAGGTAAGGAAGATCTGTGTATGGGGGCATATCTCTCGTAGATATGGGAAATTGAGACTAGGAAAAATTGGCACGATCTCTGAAAATTCCAACTGCTAAGGCACAAACTCAGTAGATTGGAGTAGGGTGAGATCACCCCTCATCATTCCTTAATAGAGGGGCGTTTGTTACCCGAATTTTTGGGGGCTGTGCTCTAAGGCTACCTACGATCCCTCATGGTGAACTATGTTTGAAATGATTAAGAATAACCGTAATTGTAAGAACTGAATGTGTATTGATTGAGTATAAGCGACGTCAGGATTAGGCTGAGAAATGAAACCTGAAGACATTCCAACGATTGAGAAACAGTTGAATTATTCGTTTAAAGATAAAAAATTGCTCATTCGAGCACTAACTCGCAAAGCCTTTGCCCAAGAACAGAGGCAACAGGGCCGAACTTGCGAGGATCAAGAAGTTTATCGAATTCTTGGTGACGCAGTTCTCAAAGCAATTTTGGTTGAGATGCTGATTCAGCAAGGTTACAACAGTCGCGAAGCTATCACCAATAAAAAAATCGACTTGGAAAAACGAGAACATTTGGGGAAAATATTAGCAAGCATGGAGATTGCGCCATTTATTCGCTTTGGTATAGGGGAGAAAAAACAGGGGATTTCTAACCAATCATCAGTTTTAGGAGAAACATTTGAGGCACTGATTGCAGCAGTTTACATTGATGCTGGAAGCTACGAAAAGACGAAAAGATTTGTTATCGATCTTTTCACCAGTAAAGTGTTAGATAGTTCCATGAGACAACTGTCCAACCAACGTTCGCGTATTACTCAAATCAGTAAGATTTCAATGTTGACTTGTGGTAGTTGCTTTCAACCTGATGTTTGTACCACCATGAGGATGTGTCACTTCGATATCACTGGAGATGATTAGACATGTAATCTGATTAGAGTAGTATGATTCGGGGGTATGCCATCCTTTCTAGGGAAAGAAAATATGTTTGATAGATAAGCATATTTTCTTTCCCAGTAAGGTGATATGTTCCCATAAAGAAAAACATAATAGAAGACATTCAAAGTCCCCCTTATTAAGAGGGATTTGGGGGATCGATCGACCAAAACTATCTAGCAACCAACTCCAACTTTTGCGCGAAGATTTTCTCGATCACGTCTTCCACCACCTTATCCGGCGTCGAAGCCCCCGAAGTAATCCCCACAACAATGTCACCCTCCGGCAACCAATTTTCCTGCACCGTCAAATCCTGCCCCAACGGCTTATGCTCCAAACGGTTATTGGACAAAATCCGATCGGCACTATCAATGTGATAGGACGGAATTTCCCGCTCCACCGCAATTTCCTGCAAATGCGTGGTATTCGACGAGTTATATCCCCCAATCACCACCATGAGATCCAGCTTGTCCTCCACCAGATCAAACATGGCATCCTGACGTTCCTGGGTCGCATCACAGATCGTATTAAAACTCTGGAAATGCTCATTCAGTTTGTCTGGCCCGTACTTCTGCATCATTGTCCGTTCCAGCAATTTTCCGATCGCCTCCGTCTCACCCTTCAGCATCGTCGTTTGGTTAGCAATCCCCACCCGTTGCAAATCCCGATCGGGGTCGAATCCCGCCGACATCGCCTTGCTGAACTTGGCCATAAACTCAGCCTTGTCGCCACCGTGCAGAATATAATTCGCCACATATTCTGCCTGCGCCATATTCAGCACAATTAAATAAGTTCCCGCAAAGGAACTCGTGGCAACGGTTTCCTCATGGTTGTACTTCCCGTGAATAATTGAAGTGTATTGCACCTTCTTGTGCTTCTCCACCGTATTCCACACCTTCGACACCCAAGGACAGGTCGTGTCAACGATCGTACAACCCCGATCGTTGAGCAACTGCATTTCCTGCACACTCGCCCCAAACGCAGGCAAAATCACCACATCCCCCGCCTGCACCCCAGAGAAATCCTTTTGGCCATTCTCCACCGAGATAAACTCCACATTCATCTCCCGTAGCCGCTGGTTCACCGAAGGATTGTGAATAATCTCATTCGTAATCCAAATCCGCTCCGTTGGGAAATGCGTCCGGGTTTCGTAGGCCATCGCCACCGCACGCTCCACCCCCCAGCAAAACCCAAACGCTTCAGCCAAACGAATCGTCACATTGCCGCGCTTGAGGATGTAATTCTTTTCGCGAATCTCCTGAATCAGCGGACTTTGGTACTCCGACTCCATCGTGCTGGCCACTTCCTCCCCATGGCCAAACCCCTTGCGGTGATAGTTATCAGAATTGTTCAGCGATCGTTTAAAAGCTTTTGTATCCATCCCTCTTCACCCCGGAGAAACGTTTCCCCACTGCGGTTTTCATGCTTCCCCATGATAAAGGAGGTCTGGGGCATTCTCCTAGCCTTCTCTGCCCCAGACCATGGCTTTTCCTCAAATTCCAGCACCGATCGAGTCTATTACTGTCTCTATTACTGTCCCGCAGCGCCCGAACTGGATTGGGTTCCCGCCGTTTCGGGAGCGGCAGCTTCAGGCGTGCTGGCCTCGGTGCTAGCCTCGGTTGTCGTGGCTTTGTTGGCGTCAGGGCCAGCCTCAGAATTGGTTTCAGAATTCGCGTCCCCATTGGCGTTGGCAGGCGTCTCACTAGAAGCCGCACCCGACTCCTGAGCCGCAGGTGCAATAGGCGGTTGAGCCAGTTTCGTTTGGCTAAACACCGTTAATGCCGTCCGCCAGACGTTGTAGCCTTCCCGATTCAAATGCAGGCCATCGGTGCTGAGGTCTTGGCGCAGCAGACCATCACTATCAGCAAACAGCGGATACAGGTTCAGGAAAAAGACCTGTTCCTCTTGGGCGATCGTGGCAATCTGTTGGTTCAGCTTAAAAATTTGCTCGTTGGAGACTTTCAGCACCGCCTCCCGATCGGACACGGTGGCCCGCTCTCCGCCATGGGGGAGCAGCGCTTGCAGCACAATTTCCGTATTGGGATGCTTTTCCTTGAGGTTTTGCACCGTTTGGCGCAGATTCGCCACCACCTGATCGGCGGGAACGCCCTTAATCAGATCATTGACACCCACCATCAGAAAAATTGTCTGGGGCTTCGTCTCATCCAAAAAGTTCAAGCGCTTCAGCAAGCCAGCGGAATTCTCCCCGGAAATCCCCTGGTTCAGCCAGGTGCGATCGCTGGGTAACAACTCCGTCGGAAACCAGAGGCTGAGGGAATCCCCCAGTAACACCGTCAAGCGATCGGGCGCTTTCTTAGCCACGGCACTGGCTTCTTTCTGCAAGATCTCTAGCCACTGTTCATAGCTCAGTTGTTGACGATTTCCGGCTTCCGCTGGATCATCAATCGGCGCAACGCTGGGTTCTGGACTCGCGATCGGGGCCGCATTTGGCTGGGGAATCGGTAACAAGGTCAACAATTGCGGTTTCCACACCACAAGCGACACTGCCAATAGCACCAAGCCATTCACAGCGATCGATAGCGCTGCCCAGATAGGAACGCCTTTGCGGGGCTGAACTTCATTCCGAATCGCTGGAGCAGGTTGAGTGGACTGGGTTTGAGCCGACCGAGTTTGCGCAGGCTGGATCATGGTTTTGAAGTCAGAAGGTTGAACGGCCACTAATGTACCAGAGCCTTGCCCATTTCGATCGCCTCTTCTGCCCCTTCCCGCCGGAAAAAAGTTACCGCCGTATTGCCATAGCTTTTCTCCCGGCAGCAGACCAAACCGGGGATCGTCAGCCCCAAGCGCCCTGGCCGATGCTCAGCAGCAATTTCTCCCTGGGGCGCTAAAAGGTCATATTCAACGATCGCCTGTAACACAGGTTCATATAAATTGCCGTCATAGGGTGGATCAAAATAAATGCGATCGAATTGTTGCCCCGCCAAGCTGGGTAAACGTCTGATCACATCCCCCCGCAGAATCTGGAAACGCTGCTCCGGTTGCGCCACCCGTTGCCAATTTTCCTGGGCGATCGCGCAGGCTTTGGGAAACTGCTCAATGCCCACCACCCGTGCCGCCCCCCGACACAGCGCTTCGGCTCCCATAGCTCCACTGCCCACACAGAGATCCAACCAGCGACAGTCAGCAATCGTGCCCTGCCAGATATTAAACACCGCTTCCCGCACCTTGCCCGTCGTGGGACGAGTGTCCAATCCCGGCAAAGTTTTCAGCAGCCGGTTGCCATAAATTCGTAGGCTCATGCAATCTGTTCCAACCCTAGACCGCAACGGCCTGTCTCGCATTCACCCATTGGACAAAATTGGCCAGGAGATGCATTCCCGCATCGGAGGATTTTTCGGGGTGGAACTGCACCGCCATCAGGTTACCCGTGGCGATCGCAGCGGTCACCGTTTGCGTGCCGTGGGTGATGGTGGCCGATCGCACCTGTGGGTCAACTGGATCCACATAATAGGAATGAACAAAATACATCCAGGACTGTTCAGGAATGCCCTGCCACAGTGGACAATCCGGTTGGTTCAGGGTCAACCGATTCCAGCCCATGTGGGGAATGGTGATACCAGGTTCTGGCCGAAAGCGACGCACGGTACCGGGTACGATGCCTAAACCGGGTTCCTGGCCCTCTTCGCTGGCGTCAAACAACACCTGTAACCCCATGCAAATGCCGAGGAACGGCTTACCCGCCGCGATCGCCTGCTTAATCGGTGCTTCTAAACCCCGCGATCGAATGCCCTGCACCGTCGGATCCCAAGACCCCACCCCCGGCAGCACGATCGCATCAGCTTTTTCTAGGTCAGCCACAGCATCCGTCACCTGGGGAGAGGCCCCCGCCGCTTCTAATCCTTTGCAGGCAGAGTGGAGATTTCCTGCGTCGTAGTCGATTACGGCAATGGTGGCCATCTTTGCTTTCCCTTCAGCACGCTTGAGCCTACCTATTTTAAGCGGTTTTTTAAGTTGTTTTAAGTTGTGAGTCAGCTTTTACATCAAGATCTCTGACGACTCATTCTTGAAAACCGACCAGAATGTTACCAGCCCCAACTTACCAAGGTAGCACTTGCCATCGGAGAATGTACGAGCTTTTGCAGCAGCTTAAATCAAGAATTGTCACAGGATGCAACACACTTTTAAAACTGATCGTTTTGATCCGAGGAAGGTGTTAGGTTAAATACATAACCTGATTCAGCGATGCATCTTGAAAACTATCTCGCACTATAAATCCATTGTGCATAAGAGACTCGCCCAATGAACTCACCCTAGCCTCTCTCCGTGGCGGAGAAAGCTCTAGTGGTGGGTTTTTTAGTCAAGGTGCTAGCATCGGGTTACTTCTATAGAATTCGCAGGTTAAATGACTGGTTCAGAAAGTAACTCTCCACGTTGTCTAACAATTTCACTTAAATTAGGTCACGATCGAGAAACATTTTCGTTATACTTTCTAACATCACGGTCATAGACCGAATGGGAACGCTATAGATGCCGTTTGTGTATTGCGTGTGTATTGCTTGCACAAATTTATTTGAATGCTCAACTAACCCATCCTTTCAGGGGAGGAAGCTTTATGAAGCTTGTTATCCAGGGCAAAAATATCGATATTACGGATGCGATTCGTGAGTATGTCCATCAGAAGATTGAAAAGGCAGCGGCACATTTTGACCATCTGTTAACCGAAGTAGATGTCGATCTATCAGTCGAACGGAATCCCCGGATAACTCCCAGACAAACTGCGGAGGTTACGATTTTTGTGAATGGGTCCAATGTGGTGCGGGCGCAGGAGAGTTCCGAAAACCTCTACGCTAGCATTGACATGGTGGCGGATAAACTGTCTCGACAGCTCCGCAAGTACAAAGAAAAACGGCGAGACCGCAACCGAGAACCCGTCAAAACCTCAGTGGCCCTGGCAGAACAGCCTGTAGTAACCGATCTAAATCTCGATCGGGCTCCTGCGTTACCGTCTGATGTGGTGCGGGTGAAATACTTTGCCATGCCTCCCATGACCCTGGAAGATGCATTGGAGCAGCTAGAAAATATTGATCATGATTTCTACATGTTCTGCAACGTAGAAACGAGCGAAATCAATGTGATTTATAAACGCAATCACGGTGGCTACGGTGTGATTCAGCCTCGTAAGAACAATGGCCACACCCATCATTTATCCAACGGTCATGCTAAAAATGGTCATGCGGCAGTGGACGAGATGCGTCACGTGGTTGCAGCAATGGATGGTTAGTGTTTATTCAGGAGATGTTGATACTGAATTATTAATGGCTAGTTGTTAGTTGAAAAAAGCAGCACGATCGCTCGATCGTGCTGCTTTTTGATATTGAGCTGTAGAGTTAACGCTGTTGTTGTAATTGGATGTGTACTTGGATGTGTAATTCGAGGGTTTAAGTTCCAACTTAGG
The DNA here is from genome assembly GCA_002148405.1 of Alkalinema sp. CACIAM 70d. GTDB lineage: Bacteria > Cyanobacteriota > Cyanobacteriia > Leptolyngbyales > Leptolyngbyaceae > Alkalinema. The sequence continues at coordinate 6,825 of MUGG01000038.1, forward strand.
AAGTTGTCTTTGAAATTGTTTTTGCGACGCGATCGCATTAATCACTTAAGTAATCAATGCGATCAATAGTGATTACTTATGGGAGTGACGTTCAATTAAATTACGGAGTAATTCCGCGACTTGGGTTGCGCTATCCGGCACAGCTAGCGATTCCGCTTGGGCCGACATTTTTTGTAGTTGCTCTGGTGAAGCGAGCAATTCCAGCACAATCGACTGTAGCGTTTCCGGAATCAGTTGTTCCTGGCGAAACATTTCCGCCGCTCCCGCTTCCACAAACACCCGTGCATTAAAGGCTTGGTGATCTTCCGCCGCAAAGGGATAGGGAATCAGGATCGACGGGGTATGGGCGATCGCCAGTTCCGTTAGCGTCCCGGCTCCAGCGCGGCTAATGGCTAAGTTGGCGCGGCGAAACAGAGCCGCCATATTGTCATAGAACGATCGGGCAATGTATTGCGGGTGCTGTAAACTCTCGGCTTCCGGGTCTGACTCTCCGGTCAAATGCACAACCCAAATGCCCTGCTCAAACCAAGCCGGACAGCATTGCCTTACCAACCGATTCACCGCCACCGCTCCCTGACTGCCCCCAACGACGACCACTAACGGGACATCCCCAGGAATCCCCAAATCATCTAAATGACTGAAACTGTCAGATTCCGCAAGAAACTGCGCCCGCACAGGCGTTCCGGTATAAACGGTTTTGGCCTTGAGGTACTGGGCCGCCGCTTGGAAACCGATCGCCACTGCGGTACAGCGCGGCGCAAAGAACCGAGTCACCTTCCCCGGCAGTGCATTGGATTCATGCAACACGACGGGAAGTCCCAGCGATCGGGCCGCCAAAATAGCAGGCGCGGAAATGTATCCCCCGGTGGTGAACACGCCGTCGAATTTACCCTGCTTCAGAATTTTTCGGACTGACCCAATGGCCCGAATTAATTTCACCAGGGTTTTAATCGTGCCCAGTCCCGGCTTACCCTGGAAGCCCGCTACCCGCACAGTATGCAACCGATAGCGATCGCCCACCAGTTGCACTTCCAAGCGATCGGGCACCCCCAGCCATTCAATGTGATAGTCCGGAAGTTGTTCCGCGATCGCGACGGCGGGGAACACATGTCCTCCGGTTCCACTGGCTGCTACTAAGAGCCGACGGGACGATTGAGACACCACAGTTAGTTTCAGTCTTGAGATGAACAGGGTGATTGTATCAGGTCTCCACTCAAGCGTTCCAGGATTTTCAGGGCCGTCAGGGAACCTCGGATCAGTCGCACTGCCGCGATCGGACGGCGAACCATGGCTAGGGCTAGGGCGATCGGGCGCAGTTGGCCGGTTTCATCAAAGCCCTGGGAGAGATCGGGTAAATCGTGGTGGGCATCGTCACTGACTACCCGCACGATCGCCACGGGAATCTTGTGGTGACTAAAAAATTCCAAAATCGCCGTATTTTCCATATCCACCACGTCGGCCTGAAACTGTTGGGCAAGCTGTTGTTTTTCCTGGGCGAGGTGAATTACCCGATCGCAGGTGATGCCTGTGCTGGAGGGCAGGGCGAGGTGGTTAACGATATCTGAAGCAATGCCGATCTGAGTCAGATCGGCACAGTGCCAAGACTGACCTCTAGGATCCAGGCAGGACTGGTAAACTACAGCGGATCCGATCGTGTCTTGATTCCCCCGATCGCGCAGGGCTCCACATACCCCCATGACCAAAATTGCCGATGGCAAAGGAGAAGTATTGGCCGCAAATTCCTCCAACCAACGCTTCACCGGAGACAACCCGGCGGGGATTGCTAACACCTGCGGCCAGTCTGGAGAAACTGTCTGGGGCGATCGGTCTAGGGGCTGCTGGGATTGTAACCCTCGGCAAACCGCTTGATACTCCGCCCCTCGGGGCACCAAAATCGTTGGAACACTCACAGTAATGACTCAGCCACAATCTAGGTCTTCTAGAGTGTGCCATGGTTTTGCACCGACCCCGGAACCCAGCCCCAGAACCCAGCCCGTTCCCTGTCAGTTGTCTCAGCGAGTACTCATGCAAACAATATCAACCCCATACCGCTTGGGATCCCCTGCAAAGACCAGATTATTCTGAGTTCTAAAAACATCGCTGCGCTGGGAATCACAGGAACCCATCGGTAACACTCGCAGGGAACTCGACGATTTTTTGGGAGACGGGAAAAAACTTTGTGCCGCCGTGGGAGAAACCGCCAAAGCAGGCTGATCACCCCCACAGAAAATATCAACCTGATCCCTCGAATCCCGGAAAAACGCCGTTTCCCCCGTTGTGACTAAACACCAATCCTGGGGGTAGCTGCGGGTCGCTAACGGGCCGATCGAACGACGGGGGGTTGCCTTCGGCAGCGCGACCTGGGAGATGGTTTTCACCGATTGCTGCTTGGCGCTGGGATTGACTGCTATCTGCCCCCGATGCCGAGGAGAAGGCTGTGGTTTGAAAGAAATTGCTTTTCGAGCCTTAGCAGCTTTGGTTTTCGTTGTTTTAGCGGTTTTTACACCAGCAGTGCGTTGAACGGTGGCCGTCTTGGGCCGGTTTTTTGCTTCGGCCAGTCCCACGATCGAACCACTAAGAGCAAATACCCCCACCATCCCCGCCATCCAGAAACAGCACTTTGGCCGATGGATTAAACGATCGGACAGATCAAGCAAAGAATGGACGAAGCTACAGTAAATCAGCACCATAAAAATGATCTCCTGCTATACCAAGGGTCTCAGTGGACTCTTTCAAGAACTCCCCTCAGAAAGTCAGCCCAATTAGTCAGCCCAGTCAGTCAACCCAATCAATGGCCCCGGAAATCATCATCGGATTATCAACTCAAACTCATGCACGATCGAGACAACAGCATTCATCGGTATTTTACGGGTAGTCTTTTAATTTTTTCAATCCTGCATCACCCACCAGTTAGCGATTATCAATCGCACAAAGATTGCTAAAAAGCTGATGGATAAAGTATTCCACCCATTGCTTCAGCCATTTTGCAATCCGAAAATGTAAAGAATCTCTGGCAAAACCTGTAACAATAGGAAATTGTTGCGTAACATATCGTGCTTCCTGAACCATGAAAGCATTTGTGACGGGTGGCACGGGGTTTGTGGGAGCCAATCTCGTGCGGCTATTGTTGGCTCAAGGGTACAGTGTACGAGCCTTAGTTCGTCCCCAGCGATCGCGGACAAATCTCGCAGGTTTAGAGCACCTCGGGGATCTGGAACTGGTTGAAGGCGATTTGACGGATCCCAATTTTGCCCCTTTACTGCAAGGCTGCGAAGTCCTCTTCCATGTGGCGGCCCACTATTCCCTCTGGCAGCGCGATCGGGATGTGCTTTACCAAGCCAACGTCCTAGGTACCCGTAATATTTTGCAGGCAGCCAGACAGGCTGGGATTGAACGCACCGTTTATACCAGTTCCGTCGCCGCGATCGGCATTGATCCCAACGCTCCAACCACCAACGAAACCTATCAATCTCCCCCAAATAAGTTAATCGGTGTGTATAAACAATCGAAATACTGGGCGGAACAGGAAGCCATTCAAGCAGCACAGGCGGGGCAAGAGGTGGTGATCGTTAATCCCAGCAGCCCGATCGGGCCTTGGGATGTGAAACCAACGCCCACGGGAGACATTATTCTGCGATTTTTGCAGGGCAAGATGCCCGCCTACGTGGATACGGGATTGAATTTCATTCATGTGCAAGATGTCTGCTGGGGGCATTTGCAAGCTTTGGAACAGGGGAGATCGGGCGATCGCTATATTTTGGGTCATCAAAACCTGTCGTTGAAAGCCTTTCTGGATGAGTTGGCCGAGCTTACTGGATTACCGGCTCCGAAGTACAGCATTCCCAGTTGGATTCCCCTAGGGGTGGCGTGGCTGGATGAAAAACTGCTGGCACGCTTGGGCAAAACGCCCTCAGTTCCGATCGACGGAGTGCGCATGGCTCAACAGACAATGTTCTATGATGCCAGCAAAGCTGTGCGAGAATTAAACTTACCCCAAACCCCCATTCGTCAAGCGATTCAAGAAGCTGTTGACTGGTTTTATCAATATGGTTATGTTTAGTTGCAGCAAGTTCCAGCCCAATTCCTGAATTGCTGAGCTACAGCATGGCTAATGAGTCCACAGTGCATTGATCTTCCCAATTCACAATTTTAAAAAACGCAGCCTTCACGGTCTAACTTTCCTACTCTAACTTTCACGATCGAAGTCGATCCATCCTATCGATTGATGGTTGCCGGATTGATTCCTTAATTCATCTGTTGTTATTAATCTTTTACCATGCCAAATTATCTCGCCCAGGCGCAAAGTCTCTATCTCCGCAAACATGCCAATAACCCGATCGATTGGTGGTACTGGTGCGATGAAGCCTTAGAAACTGCACGGCGGGATAATAAACCGATTTTTCTTTCGATCGGGTATTCCAGTTGTCATTGGTGCACCGTGATGGAGGGCGAAGCCTTTTCCGATCCCATCATTGCGGATTATCTCAACACCTACTTTTTGCCCATTAAAGTCGATCGGGAAGAACGACCCGATCTCGATAGCATTTACATGCAAGCATTGCAAATGATGACAGGGCAGGGGGGCTGGCCGCTCAATATTTTTTTGACGCCCGATGAGTTAATTCCCTTCTATGGCGGCACCTACTTTCCCGTCGAACCCAAATATGGACGAGCCGGTTTTTTGCAAGTGTTGCAATCATTACGTAAATTCTATGATCAAGATAAGGAAAAGCTAGGAGAAATCACTGAAGAAATTCTAGGTGGATTGCAAAAAATGGCCTTGCTTAACCCCGATCGCACCCTCGATCTCGCGGTTCTGCGCAAGGGTTTGGCCTATAGCACGTCGATCGTATCCGGTAAAAATCCTGGCCCCAGTTTCCCCATGATTCCCTACGCCGATGCCGCGCTCCGGAATACCCGCTTAAGCATAGAAACATCGGAAAATACAGCAGAAATTGCGGTGCAACGGGGATTGGATTTGGCCTTGGGGGGCATTTTTGATCACGTGGCTGGGGGCTTCCATCGCTACACCGTCGATCCCACTTGGACCGTGCCCCATTTTGAAAAAATGCTCTACGACAATGGCCAAATTATGGAATATTTGGCTAATTTGTGGAGCTTGGGAACGCAGTCGCCCAGTTTTGCCCGATCGATCGATCTCACGGTGCAATGGCTACAACGGGAAATGACCGCCCCCGCAGGCTATTTCTATGCCGCCCAGGATGCGGATAGTTTCCTGACGCCAGAGGATGCGGAACCGGAGGAAGGGGCTTTTTACGTTTGGCGCTTCGACGACCTGCAAGCCCACCTGACCGCTTCGGAATTGCAGGAACTCACGACGCAATTTACCGTGACCCCAGGGGGCAATTTTGAAGGTGCAAATGTTCTGCAACGCAGCCACGCGGAGGCCCTCAGTCCAACGGTAGAAACCGCCCTAGAGAAACTGTTTGTGCTCCGGTATGGCGCGATCCCCAGCCAGGTCGAAACCTTCCCTCCGGCTCCTGACAATCAAACTGCGAAAACCCATCCTTGGCCGGGACGTATTCCCGCTGTGACCGATACCAAAATGATTGTGGCCTGGAATAGCCTCATGATTTCTGGGTTGGCTCGGGCGGCGGCGGTCTGGGGGAACGGGAGCTATTTAGAGTTGGCAGCCCAGTGCGCCCAATTTATCTTGACGCAACAACGGCAAAACTCCCGCCTCTATCGCTTGAATTACAGTGGACAAGTCAGCGTTCCCGCCCAATCGGAGGACTATGCCTTTTTGATTAAAGCCTTGCTAGATCTGCACCAAGCAACGTTAGCGATCGCCCCTGATCAAGCGGACGCCTGGTTAACGTCAGCGATCGACGTACAAACCGAATTTGACCGCTATCTGTGGAGTGAGGAAAGCGGCGGGTACTTCAACACGGCTAAGGATGCGAGTCAGGATCTGCTGCTCCGGGAACGGAGTTATTTGGACAATGCAACCCCTTCGGCCAACGGGATCGCGATCGCCAATTTAGTCCGATTATCGCTGTTAACTGAACATTTAACCTATCGAGACCAGGCAGAAAAAGCCCTGATGGCCTTTAGTAGCATCCTCCAGCGATCGCCCCAGTCCTGTCCCAGTTTGTTTGCCGCCTTGGATTGGTTCCACCACGGCACCCTGATCCGCACCACCCCAGACGGTATCACGCAGTTAGCCCAGGACTACCTTCCCACGACGGTCTTGCAACTGACCGACGAACTTCCCACTGGAACGGTCGCCCTCCTGTGTCAGGGATTGGCTTGCCAGGAACCCGCGCGATCGTGGGATCATTTATGGGAACAGATTCGGGCGATTTATTCTGTGGACTCCATCCCAGGGGATCCATAAAACCCTAGAATGAAATCAATAAAATCAATAGATTTGCATAGATGCTTAGATGGGGGCAACCATGACGACGACGAAAACGAAGCCGGATTGGGCGGGGGAAGATTTTTTATCACGGGCTGTCAATGTCCTCATCCAAACCAAGCCGATTTACCAATTGATGAAGCGTCAGGCGCGGCAAGTGCTCATCAACACCGCTGAAAAAAATGGGGTGGCATGGCGCAAAAATTATGCCACGTTGGCCGCCGCTGGCCTCCAGGATCGGCTGGCGGAGGTCACCAATCCGGCGGTGACCTATCCCGACTATTACCAAGTGCCCTTCCATGCCTACGATGCGGGCAATCTCTGCTGGGATGCGGCCTTTGAGGCAGAGTCCGCCACCTATGCCATGGCCCTGCGGGTTTGGAAGAATGAGCCGTTAACTTGGCAGGTAGCCCACGATCGCCTGCGATCGACCTTCCATCAGGTGCTGGCGGACTGCGGCCCTGACACTGTGCAGGATGTGCTGGATATCGGCTGTTCCGTGGGGATCTCGACCCTGGCTCTGCATCGGTTTTACCAACAGCGTCAGACAACCCCTGTGCGAACGATCGGGCTGGATCTATCCCCCCACATGCTAGCGGTGGCGCAGCAACGGGATACCCATCATGAAATTGCCCAATGGCTCCACGCCCAAGCGGAACAATCTGGCCTCCCCGATGCGTCTTTCGATTTAATTACGCTGCAATTTGTGCTGCATGAACTGCCCCAGGAGGCAACCCACCAAATTTTCCAGGAAGTATTACGGTTGCTACGGCCCGGTGGGTGTTTCGCGATCGTCGATAACAATCCCAAATCTCCCGTCATCCAAAATTTGCCGCCGGTCCTATTTACGTTAATGAAAAGTACAGAACCCTGGAGTGACGAGTATTACACCTTTGACGTAGAGGCCAATCTAGTCAAAACCGGATTTACCAACGTGAAAACCGTTGCCAGCGATCCGCGTCACCGCACGATCGTGTCATTTAAATCACCGTAACTTGAGAGAAATAGCAAAAAACACTTTTCGGTAATTTAGGAAGAACTACTGAAGCATTGCTAGAGAAGTCAAAGTCTTTATTACAGATACGGGAAAATGATTATTGCTGAAAAATACGCACAAAAAATTGAGAAAATACGCTGCTATCATTCTCAATAACGGTGTATTTAACCACAATTTTTAGTAGTAACACATGTAAAAGGTTCGGATATCCGAACCTTTATTTTGATGGCTCTCCTAGGAAGTCTTAAGTCCTTTGATCTTTTCTCTAGATCTCAAAAAAGCGATTTAGAAAAGATTTGATCATTGGTTTTATCTGAATTTTTCTCTCAAACTAATAGGAACTCAGTAAGTTTGGAACTATTTAGGTAGGGCTATCCGTACTTTTGTCCCTGGAATCAATAAGTCTATAACTCTTCATGTAGAAGCTGTTTGTTATAGGTGTTCAACTGTTGACTTATACAGCGAACACATTACTAATCACTAAGTGCAGCACTAATCACTTCTTGAGGTCTTCGATCGGGTTAAACCATTGATCAGCTTGATCAGTTGGGATGATTAAGGAGGTTAGTTATGAATCGGATACACCGTCCAAATAGATGGAAGCGCGTTCCTATAGTTCTCCCTCCGTGAAGAAAAGTTTTCTGAATTAGGATTTCAGTTTTTGGATGATTGTGCAACTTACTTCGAATCTCACTCTTTAGTCAGGCTTTCATCTAGTTCTTTAGAGTGTTTTTTTCACGAGCTTTCAATAATAGAGTATTTTTAACTGCTATTTTAGCTTCTTTCAGTTAAATACTTTTTAGCTCAATTGTTGCATTATTCATCTATTGTTCATTCAATTAACAATCTGTTGATTTACACCAATTCATTGAAGTTAGGAATTCGGCTATGAAGTCGTAAATGAAGTCAGCTTGAAGTTGAAAACGTTTACCGCTTAATACTCAGTGCGGCTAGTTAAATCCTAACGGTTAAGTCCTAGCCACAACGATAAATGTCGAAACCTTGATCTATTTCTGAATTCATAGGCGATCTATTTTCCCGAAGTTAAAAATTGGATGATCTGAATTATCAAGTGGCTGATCATCAAATGCATTGAATGTCCATCGTTTTGAGGTCAATATGATGTCTAAATCTAACAATCAACCATTGGTATCTACGATTCTTCAAACTAATTTACAGCCTACAGTCTCGCAAACTAAATTTTCAGATTTTGCAGCTTCCAGTCCCCGATCGCGCCAATCGATCGCACTCATTTCAGTCCATGGCGATCCAGCAGTAGAGATTGGTCGCGAAGAAGCGGGTGGCCAGAATGTTTACGTGCGGGAAGTCGGCGAAGCCCTCGCGAAATTAGGGTGGCAAGTGGACATGTTTACCCGCAAGAGTCATGCCGATCAACCCAAAATTGTCCACCACGCACCAGGTTGCCGCACAATCCGTTTAACCGCAGGCCCAGAAGAATTTATTGCGCGGGATAACTTGTTTCAATACCTGCCCGAATTTGTGGAAGCGTTTCAGAAATTCCAAACCAAAGAAGGCACAAACTATCCCCTGGTTCACACGAATTACTGGATGTCAGCTTGGGTTGGCCTGCAACTGAAGCAACGGAGTAATATTCAGTTAATTCACACCTACCATTCCCTTGGAGCCATTAAATATAAAACCGTAGACCATAAGCCCCCCATTGCCCACACCCGTCTGCAAGTAGAACAAGCCATCTTGGAATCCGGTGATTGTGTAGTATCCACCAGCCCCCAAGAACTGGAACACCTACGATCGCTCGTTTCCCAAGACGGTTATGTCGAAATCATTCCCTGCGGTACAGATATCGAACGGTTCCATCGCCAATCCAGAAACGATGCTCGACAACAACTGGGTTTCAAAGCTGATGAATCGATCGTGCTCTATGTCGGACGCTTTGACCCTCGCAAAGGGATTGAAACCCTAGTCCGTGCCTTTGCTCAATTACAAACAGCTGATAATATCCACCAGAAACTGGTCATTGTCGGTGGTAGCGACCCTAACAATATCGATGGTCAGGAGCGTTGTCGCATTGAACAACTCACTCAGGAACTGGGTATTGCCGATCGCACCATTTTTGCTGGACAAATTGGCCACGATCGTCTGCCGTTGTACTATACCGCTGCGGATGTGTGTGTGATTCCCAGTCATTACGAACCCTTTGGTCTGGTAGCCGTGGAAGCGATGGCCTGCGGAACCCCCGTAGTCGCTTCTGATGTGGGTGGATTGAAGTTTACAGTCATTCCCGAAGAAACGGGTTTGCTAGTCCCGCCTCAAGAGGTCGATGGCTTTGCGGCTGCGATCGATCGTCTATTAACAGATGACCTCTGGACTCAAAAACTACGCCGTCAGGCTGCCGCACGGGTACAGCAGAACTTTAGCTGGGCCGGTGTCGGTGCCCAATTGAGCAATCTGTATCGCCGCATGTTAGCCCAATCCCTCAGCCATCCTGCGCTCATCAAGGCATCATAAGGATCCGCAGAGCAGCTAGAAAATAAACCACTTGCTGCTGCCCGACCACAGCACCCTGTCGCGCCGTCTGGGGAAACTCACGATCCCCTTACCCATCCAGTCCAAAGTCGGTGCTTGTCCTATCGTAGTCGATGCGACAGGGGTGAAAGTGGATGGTAGAAGGGGAATGGAAAACCCGTCAGCACAGGGGCCGCAAACGTCGAACTTGGCGCAAGCTACATTTGGGGGTTGATGAAGCCACTGGCGAGATTGTGGCTATGGTGGTGACGAGCAATGCTGTCGCGGATGGAGCAGTGCTCGAAGCCCTCCTGGAGCAGATTGAGGATAAGATTGAGCAGGTTTCGACCGATGGGGCCTACGACGATCGCCATTCCTACAACGAGATTGAGGGCAGAGGAGCCAAAGCCGTGATTCTTCCGCGCAAGGATGCCAAAGTCTGGCAGCATGGCAATCGCAAAGGCAAGCCCCATCCGCGCGATGAGAATCTGCGTCAGATTCGTAAGCATGGACGCAAACGCTGGAAGCGAGACTCTGGCTACCATTGCCGCTCTATTGCTGCAACTACTATGTTTCGCTTTAAGGCGATTTTTGGTGGCAAGCTCCATGCCCGTCAATTTGACAATCAAGCAGTGGAGTTCTTTATCAAACGGGCTGCGCTCAATTGTATGATGGGTATCGCTAAGCCCGATCGCTACAAGGTTGAAGCCTAATACTAAGACTTCCCCAAGGCGAATCTGACTCTTTTTCTAATCATGCAACAAGGCCGTTAGACACAGTAATCTATGTGCTCACGGTAATGGCGTCATCAGGTGTGTTTGATTGCTGCCTTAGAATCTATTGAGTGGACCAGAGACCTTAATCACTTCACTGCTCCATTAGTAACTTTGTTGCGGCTTCCCTAACATTTTTATCTCTATCATTTGCCGCAGCATTTTTGACAATTATAATAACTTCAGAATAAGTCTGTCGAGCTTGCCACAGATTATTAAGCATCACCAATCGCACGTTAATAGCGGCATCCTTGGCAAAGCCTTCCTTTTGAGCGGTGAAGCTGATTAAATTTATCTCCCGCAAACCTAACGCCACTGCTGCTTCCAACCGCACATTATCATCAGAATCTTTTGTCAGCAGGCGAACCAGAATTTCATCAACCGAGGCATTTGGCATACTCCTCAGTGCGGTTGCCGCCGCCGATCTTAATACAGGGTCACGATTCTGAGTAAATGGCTCAATCGCTGGCAGAAGATCGGGGGTTCCCAAATTACCCAACACAAGGAGAAAATGGCGTTGTTCTTCGGGTAATTTCGTGGTTTGAAGTGCTTTGACAAAGCGATTAACGATCGGCTGCGCCTGACTTGAACTTAATTTAGCGGCAACGGTTCCCAGAGCTAATTGTGCTGTGGCAACTATTTCAGGGTCTTGATCGGCTGAGGTTAAACGCTCTAAAACTGCAATAGTTTCAGGAATTGCAGTCTCAACCTGGCTGAGAGTTGGGATCAGGGCGATCACCACTTTGGAGTCTGTGCTGCGATCGAGGATCACTTTCGATAAGGCAGCCTGAGTAGAGGCATGCCCAACTGCACCCAGGGCACTCCCCAACAACTGGAAAGATAGACTATCAGGTTTAGCATGGGCTAATCGCTCGCCAAAAATCCCACTTGTCTTGGGTTGAAGATAAATCAATGCCTTGATTTTTA
>MUGG01000194.1 GCA_002148405.1 Alkalinema sp. CACIAM 70d
GATGCCCGCCTGTATTCACCCTGAATCGATCGCGATTTCTCCACTGCAACCTGAAACAAAGGCTTTGTTAAATAGGTTGCCAATGCCTGAATCGCATCAGCAATCTTCCCTTCATCCTGCATCTGCTCCACATAAGCCCAAGCCCGCTCCACCGACCAAAACCCACCCTTCACAAATGCTGCCATCATCTCAGTGGGCAATTTGTCCACTAACATATTCAATGTTGCTGTGATGATTGCATAGCGCCCCTGAAGCACGATCGATCGCTCCGGCTCCCGCTCATACAACGTCTCCGCCAACTCCCAACCCCGCTGCACATCCTGCACAAAAATCGCAGGCTCCCCAATTTCCTCACAAGCCTCAAACCACGCATTCCGCCCCTGAGCATCACTCGCGGCCATCAACTCATGCACCGCATCCTCTTGCCCCGCCATCACCAAATGCCACGTCAAATACCGATGAATATAACCATCCTTCGGTAACCCCAACAAATAAGCTTCCGCATCCAACTGGCCATACCGTCCCACAAACGATCGATGCGCCGCCTCCAAACCCTCAATTCCCGCCAAACATCCCCCCACAATCAACCCCCGCGCCGTATCATGCATCAAATCATGCACTCGATATAACGCATATCCCTCAACAGACTCCCCCGCACTCGTCAGAAAAGATCGACGAAACAAATCAATCAACCCCTTTTTCGCCATCACCTCCGGCACGTCCCACAACGTCCGCACCATCCGCGCATCAATCCGCGCATCCTCCGGCAACACCCCCAACCAAGCAAACCGCCGCAACTGCTCCGGATTCAACCGCCGCAAACTCAAATTAAAACAAGCCTTCAAACTGTATTTCCGCTGCCGTTCCTCCGGCAAATCCTCAAACGCCTCCGTCGAATCCAACAACTCCAGCGCCACCACCCGCCGCTCATCCTCAAACTCAGCCTGAAGCTCCTCCCAACTCACCCCATCCCGCACCAAACTCGCCGACAAATCCAACGCCAACGGCAAATACCCCACCACCCGCGCAAACTGCTTCACCGCTGCCGCCTGCTCATCCCGCCACTGCCGCTTCAGCTTGCCCCGCACCAGCGCGATCGCCTCCCCCTCCGTCATCAAATCCAACGGGTAATAATCCGCCCCCTCGATCGCCGCCTCCCGCGTCGTCACCAACACCCGACACTCAGGCCCACCCACCCGGAACCACTCCGCATGATCCGCATTCCACACATCATCCACCACCAGCAACATCCGCTTCGACCCCAGCAGACTATGCAAATACCCCCTCGCCGCCTCCAGCGTCGTCGCACTCCAACTCTCCCGCGACCTATCCAACGCCCGAATCCACTCCCCCACCAACCCCAACAAATCCGGCTGCTGCCCCAACGTCACCCACAAAATCCCATCCGCAAACCGCGCCTGCACCTCCTCATCCAGCACGATCGCCGTCGCCAACACCGACTTTCCAAGTCCCCCCAACCCCGCGATCGCGCTCACCACCAACGTCCGCTCACTCTCCCGCAGCAGCAATTCCTTCACCGCCGCCAGCGCCTCAGGCCGCTCCACAAAATTCTCCGGCAACTGCACTGGTGGCCTCGGCGCACCCGGCTTCATTAAAGATTGTGTTGGTTTCTGCGTTATAGTTTGCGTTGTAGTTTGCGTCTTTGAATTGCTCGATCGCTGACTTTCCCACGCCTGATCAAACCCTTCCAAATTTCGCTCAACCGCCTTCCCCCACAACCGTAGCGAAAAATGCCACTTATCCGATCCCTTTTTCTGCGTCCGATGATCCTCCAGAATTCCAACAAAATCCCGCAGATCTCCCAACGCCTCACCCGTCTGGTTCTTCGCTTTCTTAAACTCTGGCGTATTCGCCTTCAGATGAGGATCAGCAATCAACGTCAACGCTTGTAGCGTCGTCTCGATCGTTAACCTGGGCGAACTCCCCTCAGCCCAATCCGCATTAAACTTCAGCCCACAACCGCGATCGTTCTGATCGACAACTTCCAAAATCGCTTGTAGCAACTTTCTAGCCCTAGCTTGTACCGTTGGGCCATGGGATTTCTTGGAGGCAGCAGGCATGAATCGATCGTCGGGTAGCGTCTTTGCCGCTATTCTAGTCCCGCTCTACCGCAATCTTCAACAAATTGCTTTCACCTTCCCCTAAACCGCCGCAAACTCCGTAAACTCTCTCACATGAGGAGGCTGAAACCCCAGCACGATCGCCTCTCGCTCCACCCCTGCCGCCAACAGATCCGTCGCCACCCCCTGCTCCGTCCAATCCTCCTCCACCCATACCTTGCCATCCCGCAACCGCAAATGAATCACATTCCGATTCACCCGCCGATCGCCATCCCAGCCCAACCGCATCAACAAATACTGATCCTGCGACCCATCACACAACAACAACGTCTCTAAATCTGGATTCCGCGATCGGGAATAAAGCTGGTAATAATCAGCCATCACCCGCTGAATTATGGTTCGATACTCATTGACTCGATCCATTGCACCACAACCTCCTGTTTTGCATCAAACACCAACAAATTCACCTTCTCTCGCTCCACCATCAACTGTGCCAACGGTGACTGAAAGCGCTCCTCATAAATCGTAGACGTAATCGCTAAATACAACCGAAACCCTAAACCTTGTTCATCAATCACACTTTGATACATCGCATATTGACCGATCGCCGCCTGAAGATCTGCAATAAACGATCGTCCTACAAAACTTTTAACCTCCACCAAAATTTGCCTTGCACCACGGGTCGCCACAATCGATCGTTCCGCTGCAAAATCCGGATACAAACTATCCCCGCCATATTCCAATTCATAATCCTCCTGCAAGATTCGCCAACCATCCTTCAGCAAAACCTCACGCACCGTCTTGTGGTAAATATCCTTCGCAGGCATCGTTGCTCCATCTCACCCTACTCTCATTGTACAAATTCAGTCCTGCTCTGAACCACCCGAAAAGTTTCTGGGAAAGTTTCGGGGGAAGAAATGCCCAGACTTCCCCAAATGGCTCTAAAGCAATCACCGCAAGCATTTTGAAAGTTTCTCCTGTCCCCTTGCCTTTCGGGATCCCCCAAATTTTTTACTGGATGCATCAACCAATTAACGAGGCACATAACCATGATGCATTCCTCCTCCATCCCCCAATCCAGCACGATTCAGCCCACAACTATCCAACCCCCCGCACCCCAAATGCCCACCCTCACCCCCGACCCCCAACTCCCGATCGATCCCAGCAATCCCCTCTGCTGGCTCCTCGTCCTCGCCACCCTCCTCACCGCCACCGAAAAACCCCTCAACGCGATCGCCACCCTCCTCAAAACCCTCCTTCCCCTCCTCCCCAAACAACCCAAAAAGAATCACAAACCCAAACGCAAATAATCCATCGATCGACAACCGCCGCAAACGGCTCATCCCCAATGCGGCGGCATCCTTCAAATCATTCACGACACTGTTTTGACATAGGAATAATTCAGAATTTTGTGATCAGCCGTAACCAGTTCCATATCCCGTCGTCGCGCGATCGCCACAATCATTCGATCGGCTGGATCTTTATGAAATTCCCCAGGCAATTGGGTACTCGCGATCGTATCCAATGGGTCAAGCGGCTCGATCACAATCCCCGGTCGCGTCTTCGCCAACGCAAACCACTCATCTACTGCCAACGGTAACGACAATTTACCGATGCTCGACTTCACCGCAATTTCCCACACCGAAATCGTTGAAACCACCAAAGTATTTTGATACTCGCCTACCGTCAAAAAATTCCTCGCGCAGAAAGCTGATCAGGCGAATGCAGCCACCAAAGCCAAATGTGCGTGTCCAGTAAAATCATGCTTCCAGTGCATCCCACAGATCAGCCATTGGTTCATCAAAATCCGTAGGAATCTCGATCGGCATACTACGAAGAGGATGCTCCGGCATACGATCAATCATCTGATTAACGGGTTGTTCCATTGTAGACGGCTCAAGACTCAGATTCAGCAATCGAGCAATGCGGCGGCGCTCACTGACATCGAGACTCAGAAGTTGCTGTTCTAGCTCTTGAATCGTCATCTTCTTACCTTCCCTTGCATGCAGCAATACCCCAGTTTAGCTCCAAACCAGTTGAGCTATCAACTTCCACCCATGCCCTATTCCTCCCAACCTCCTCAACGCGATCATTCTTTCGACTGCAATACGGTTTGAATGGCTGTTAGCAATTCTTGAGCCGTATAGGGCTTCTGCAAAAACGTCTCCACCCCTATTTTGTTTAATTCAGCAACTTGGCTATCTGAAATTAAACCACTCATTGCAATCACCCTAGCCTTTGGATTCATGGTATACAAGACACGAATTGCTGTTAATCCATCCATCACCGGCATCATGATATCCATCAAAACCAATTCAACTTCCTGTTGATGTTCCGCATAGAGCGCGATCGCTTCCATGCCATCCTGAGCAGTCAAAGTTCGGTAATGGGCATCTTCCAACGTGGTAGTCGTCACTTGTCGGATGAGGACTTCATCTTCTACCACTAGAATTAATCTTCCATTACCGTCTAGGGCTGACCACTCCGGTTGAGTCGCATTACTTGGAACGGCAGTTCCCTCGATCGCAGGCAAATAGATTCTAAATTGCGATCCCTGTCCTACTTGACTCTCGACTTGGATAAGTCCCCCGTGACTTTTAACAATTCCCAGCGCGATCGACAGTCCCAATCCAGTCCCTTTACCCACTTCTTTAGTCGTAAAAAATGGATCAAAAATGCGCTCCAGCAATGTTGATGGAATTCCCATTCCCGTATCCGTCACTGTAACCATGACATAGGCACCGGGATGGGCCTCTAGATTCGATCGTGCAAAGGCTTCATCAATCCAGAGATTATCCGCTGCGATCGTCAGTACCCCGCCGTGGAGCATACTATCGCGAGCATTGACACAGAGATTCATGAGCACCTGATGGATCTGGGTCACATCCGCAGAAACCATCCACAGACGATCCGCCAAAATTTCAATCTGGAGTTCAATATTTTTAGGAAACGTTTGGCGAATGACTCGGCTAATTTCGGTTAACAGATGCCGTAATTGCAGCGGTACCCGCACACCCTCTTCCCCTCGGGCAAAAGCCAGCACCTGCCGCACTAAATCCGCTCCTCGCCTTGCACTGTCTTCCACGATATCCAAGAGTTGCTGCGTTCGTTCATCAAGGTTAGGAAATTTTAAATGCAACAACTGCGCGATCGCTAAAATCGGCGTCAGGATGTTATTAAAGTCATGGGCAATGCCACTGGCTAAGGTGCCTAAACTTTCTAACCGTTGGGAACGGCGCAGGGCTTCTTCGGCCAGCTTACGATCGGTAATATCTTCCGCAATACCCACCAAGCGATAGGCTTGCCCCTGTGCATTATTAATTGGAAAACCCCGATCGCGAATCCAGTGAATCGTCCCATCGGGATGCACAATCCGATATTCCTCATCGTAGGTGCCTGCGAGGGACTGGGTAAAAAACTGAGTTTGAATCCGGTAGCGATCCTCCGGATGGATGGCCGCTAACCAATTGGAAAAATCCACCCCACCATCGGGCTGACAGGGCCGTGCCCAAATCCGGCAATAGTTGGGACTAACGTAGAGAAATTGTTGTGCCACCGGATCGGCCATCCAAAAGACACTCTCAACGATATTTTCCGCCAATTGTCGAAAGCGTTCTTCACTTTCCCGCAGGGCTTGTTCCGCTTGGTGTCGTTTTTGCCGTTCTGCTGCTTCCCGGAGTTCCCGTTCTACCGCTGGCATCAGTCGAGCTAAGTTGCCCTTAGTGATGTAATCGTGGGCTCCGGCTTTCATTGCAGCCACGGCAGTTTCTTCACCAATGGTGCCGGAAACAATAATAAATGGTAAATCCTGCTGGCGTTGTTGCAGCAATTGCAGGGCAGCGGGGGCACTGAACTGCGGCAGAGTATAGTCGGCAATCACGAGATCCCAAGGTTGTCGATCGAGGGCTGCTTGCATTTCCGTTGCAGTCTCTACCCGCACAGAATCTACCCGATATCCCCCGCGTTGCAATTCGCGTAGAAGCAACACGGTATCATCCTCTGAATCTTCAACGACCAGAACCTGTAAGTGGGAACTCATCTTGAACCTCCTTCCCTAGGCCCATTCTAACTAGGTGGCGACTCATTCATTAGCAGCCAGTACATGCCCAGTTGCCGAATCGCCTCGGAAAATTGCACAAAATCCACAGGTTTCCGAATGTAACTGTTGCAACCTAAGCTATAGCTGTTGAGTAAATCCTGCTCTTCGCTAGAGGTCGTTAAGATAACAATGGGTACAAGCTTCGTGCGATCGTCCTCGCGCAAGCGCTGCAAAACTTCTAAACCACTGATTCGAGGCAGTTTGAGATCTAACAAAATCACTGCAGGCTTAATACTGGTATCTCGGCCTTCATAGATCCCCGTGCCAAATAAATAATCCAATGCTTCCACACCGTCATGGGCCACCACGATTTCATTACCGATGTGATGACGCTTCAACGCACGAATGGCTAATGCTTCATCATCGGGATTATCTTCCACTAGTAAAATGACTTTCTGTGCAGCACTGCCACTCATGATTCCTCCACGTTTTCCATTAAGGTGAAATAAAAAGTTGCGCCTTGATTCAGATGGCCTTCTGCCCAGATCCTTCCACCGTGGCGACGTACCACCCGCTGCACAGTTGCCAATCCGACCCCGTTTCCGGGAAATTCATGCATTCCGTGCAACCGTTGGAAAGGTTGAAAGAGTTTGTCCATGTAGGCCATATCAAACCCAACACCATTATCCCGCACAAAATAAATGAGATTATTGCGGGTGGGTAGGGGGTCAACGGCCCCGATCGCAGCAGAATCGACTTCAGTACAGTGCATTGCACCAAACTCAATCCGGGCTTGTGGCTGTTTGGCAGTAAATTTCCAGGCATTACTCAGTAGGTTTTCCATCATAACCCGCAGCAACAGGGGATCTCCTTGGGTGACTAAATCCGGTTGAATTACACAGTCGATCGATCGCGATCGATCAATTTGCTGCAAATCCCAACAGAGTTGGCTGGCCAAATGACTGAGATCTACGGTGGCCCACCGCAGGTCACTCCGAGTGACGCGCGATAGCATCAAAAGTTCATCAATCAACTGACCCATGCGCTGGCTAGCAGAACGAATCCGCTGTAAATAGTCTCGGCCGTCTTCATCCAAGCGATCAAAACAATCCTCAAGCAAAGCTTGGCTAAAACCATCAATACTCCGTAGGGGGGCACGGAGGTCATGGGAAACAGAATAGCTAAAGGCTTCCAATTCTTTGTTGACGGCCTTGAGTTCCATAATGGCTTGGCGCAATTCTTGATTCAGATTGTGGGCGCGTTGCTCCGCCTGTTGCCGATCGGAGATTTCTTTACGCAACTCAACCATTAGCTCTGCATGGTGCAACGCAACTCCTAAATGATCAGCAATTTGAGTGACAAATTCAATTTCCGTCGGATTCCATTGGCGGGGGCCACGGCATTGATGAATACAGAGCAGTCCCCACAAATTCTGTCCTAGCAAAAGCGGCACCACTAAATTGGCCCGCACCTGAAACTGAGCGAGGACTTGAATATGGCAATCACTTAATCCGGCATTGTAAATATCGGCAACGGCTTGGATGCGTCCGGCTTGATAGTGAACCGCAAACTGATCGCCAAAGCAGTGGTCGTGCACAGGTTCCGCGATCGCGGAAGAAAATGCCGGATCTACGTCCTCCGAAACAAATTCCCCATCATCCCAACCAGAGTCTGGGTAGAAGCGAAACATGCCCACGCGATCGACAGCCAGCAATTGGCGAATTTCGATCGCGGTGGCTTGGAAAATTTCCTCTAGGTCGATCGGTTCCCGCAGCCGAGTAATGACATGCAAGAGTGCTTTTTGTTGCTCTAGTTGAAAACTCGCATTTTTTGCAGCTTGTTCTAAAGGTTGCAGTTCTTGAAGCAGCATTTGTTGACAGTGCTCAAACGCAGCCTCGTCTCGGCAGTCATTGCGGAGTTTGTTCCAGAATTCTGCATCCATTACCCTCACCCCTGGCTTGTATCCTGCTTGCTTAATGTAATCGCTGTATGCAATAGATTATGATGTTACAGACATTGTAATATTACAGACATTGTCGTAAATACTTGTCGTAAATACTTGTCGTAAATACATATATCGCAAGTACTATCGCAGATGTTATCGTGGGATGGAGGTGGGGAGTGCACACCGTTGGCCAAGATACAGACACAGCTCTCACCAACTTAGCATTACCAACTTAGCATTACTCTTTTATTGACTATCCGTTCATTATTGGCAATTAATTTTTACCTGTTCGTTTTACTCATTCATCTAGCTAGCTTATTCTCGTCCAAGAGCAAGGTTTACCCTAGGTGAACTTTAATGCGATCTATCAGAAAAGAGTTACAGATCGCAACAATACTTATCAGAAACCGTAATAATACTTCACTAATCAAAAATATTGGCAATCAATCGCGATCGCAGATCCATAAATAGATTTCCAAATCAGTTGAGAATTACGCGTTGGATAGACTGAAGCGATCGACAAGCCACCCTCAACGAATCAGTTGCGCCATCATACGATCGGCTTGTCCAGCGTAACTCCCGCCAAATAAGTTGAAATGGTTCAGTACATGGTAAAGGTTGTAGAGAATTTTGCGAGATTCGTAACCGGGATCCAGGGAAAACACTTCATGGTAGCCTTGGTAAAAATCCGCTGAGAAGCCGCCAAATAGTTCAGTCATAGCCAAATCTACTTCCCGATCGCCCCAGTAGGTCGCAGGGTCAAAAATCACGGGTTCTCCCTCAGCAGTAACCGCAGCGTTGCCACCCCAGAGGTCACCATGGACGAGGGAGGGTTGGGGGTGATGGTCAGCCAGAAGCGCAGGGATCCGATCGAGCAGGCGATCGCCCTGGGGAAAGTGTCCACCCCGCCGCCGCCCCAGTTCTAATTGGTAGCCAATGCGGTGCTGTTGCCAAAAGGTAATCCAATCTGTGGTCCAGGGATTTTTTTGAGGAGTGGAGCCGATCGTGTTGTCGCGCTCCCAGCCAAAGGCCGTGGCTTTGCGGAATTGGTGTAAGCGGGCTAATTGCTGACCCATTTTCCGATCGGCAGAACGGCTGCCCCGACCTAGCTCCAACCATTCTAAAACCAGGTAGCAAGCAGATTCGGCAACACCATAGCAAATGGGTTGGGGAACACGAATGGTGTGGGTTTCGAGCATTTGTTGCAGGCCGAGGGCTTCCGCTTCAAACATCGCGACTTGCTCGGCACGATTCAGCTTAACAAAGTAGGTACGATCGCGCCCCACCAGCCGATAGCCTTGGTTAATACATCCGCCCCCAACCGATCGCCGATCGACCCGTTCAAAGGATTGGCCCGTAGCTTGATGAATGTGCTGGCAGATGTGTTCCCACATACGATCGAACTCCTTTCCCTTAATCTCCTTTACCACCCAGCTACTAGATTAGCGCTTCCTGGCAAATGGATAATCAAACGATGGTAGGATTTTGGCAGATCTCCTGCCCACCCGATTTATCTATGCTGACTTCGATCGTCACTAGTTTCAGCCATCTAACCCACCATAGCGTTTTGATTGCAAATTCGGGTATTCCGCTGTTTAGTCAAAGTGTTTTCTACCAAATTTTTCTATTGATTCCAATTATTGCGATCGAAGCATCTGTCCATCATCAGAAACTTTCTATCAGCATTCGGAGATCTGCTTGGCTAGCAATTTATACCAATATTGTTTCTACATTGCTCGGAGGAATCCTGGTTATAATTCCGTTTGGCGCATTTTTAGGACAGAGCATATTGGGATCTTCGGTGCCCGTACAACCGGGAGCCTTTCCTCTACTGCCGTTGGAAATTATGGTGACGCTGATTCCGATGTATGTTTTTTCGGCGGTGGTAGAAGGTTGCGTTGGGTCGTTGAGTCTCAAAAAAATCGATCGTCTCGATCGTAAAATGATACGCCGTTCTTTTTGGCTAGCCAATGCCTTTACCTACGGGATGTTGGAGGTACTCGCGATCGTGCAGTTGGTCAAGGGGTATTTAGAAGGGCGGGGCTAGACGGTTTGGTGATGATTGAGAAAATAAGATGATCGAGAAAATAAGTAGAGAAGTAGAGAAGCGTCGATCGGGGGTTGGCATTTTGCCTTGAGGCGAGATTAGAATTGAGGCATGGGTTGAATTCACCCTGGAATAACATCTTTGGAGGCCGAACTGATGGCAATTAGCTTACATAATTTTGAGTGGGAAGGGGTACGGTTGGTGCAGGTGGAAACGCAGCCACACCATATTGCAGGAGTCCTCAACGAAATTCGCGACGTATTGGAAGAGTCGGATTGTGAGTGGGATGATATCTATTCCGCTTATTACGATTGTGATGAGGATGAGACGACAACTTTCTATGAGGGGGAAAGTGCCGAGGAGGGAAGTCCTGGAATTTGGACCTATGTTGTGTATGAATGTGAAGCAGGGGAGGAAACCGTTATCACGAACGCGGACATTAATACAAGCCAACCTGCATTGCAATTACAAAAGATTATTGCAGAGGTAATGGCTACTAGTATGCTGAGTGATGCAGATCAGGTACAGCAATTAACCGCGATCGCCCAAGCCAATGGAATTGCCCCAGAGATTTTGCTTCCTTAAGGCTATCATCTAGCCTAATATCCCATTCAAAAATTCCACCCCTCAACCCAACGCCCACATGGGCTACGCTAAGACTCACCCATCCTACAGTTAGAGTGGCCTAACGACTTATTGGCAAGGGTTGCGGGGTTGCGGGCAGGTTTGTAAGTCCTGTGATTTAAGAGTTGCATAGGTCGCAGATATACGATCGCGAGCAGAAGCTAATCCCACCCAAGCCTCAACCCGATCGATGTCAAAACCCACTTCACAGCGTTCCCCAACTTGCATCAACGGACGACGAATCAGTAACGGTTCTGCGATCATTAACTGCAATGCTGTGGTTGCATCTAACTTCTTCGGAACGATCGCACCAGACTTAACCGCTGGAGCAGAAGAATTAAACCAACTCGCCACTGGAAGATCGCCAAAAAACTGTTGCAGACGCGCAGCTGTCCACGACTCAGTGAGGAGATTGCGGGCAACAACTTTGTGCCCTGCGGCTAACAACAAGGCTTTTTGTCGCGTGTTGTTGAGACAACCAGGTTTTTCGTAAAACAGAATTGTTGCCATCAAGTTCTCCTCGTCAGAATTCTTCACAATATCCCGCACTATCTTTCCATGGAACTCGTTGCAAGGCTCAATGCTCAAAGGTGAACATGAATCATCAATGCCGTCAGTCAATGTAGATTGCCAATCTTCGGATTCTACCCACCTGTTAAGCAATGACTTATTGTAAGCAATGACTTTTCAAAATCCTCGTCTAAATTAAGCTTGTACTCAGTGGCTATGATGGTTGATTTCCCGTCTTTTGAGATAATTCTGTAGGTTTAGGTGCTAGTATTTTATTAACTCCCTGACTCACAATGTGTTTTATTGACCAATTATGTTTTATTGACCAATAGAAGAATCTGAATAAGGGCATGCACTATACCCAATCAACTTGTGATTGCAACCCATAACAACCCCCTTCAATCCCCCTTAGGGAGACTTTGAGCTGAATTCCCACTTTATTAAGGGGGGCTAGGGGGGATCGGATCTCTAGCAGTGATAAATCAATTGGGTATCAGAACGGAGGCTGACGCTATAGGTCATGATGCAACCATGATCGCGAGACAATAACGCGCCAACCGTTAGGTTTCTGAGTCATGGGTGAGAATTGCCTAGAAAGATTTATTTCCAATACTTGTCCTTCACCCCCATCCTTTGATTGAAACCCGCATAAATCCACAGTTGTAGAGCTTGAGTACAAGCTTAATCTTGCTGTGAGTTTTGCGATCGGCATCTTCTATAATCGCAGCATCCTTCACAATGCCTAGATACTGCAATGCCCACCTCTCCCCCCCAGCAGTCAATGACTCGACTCTCCTGGTATCCGGTTTCTGAGGATATCAAACAGTTGCTATCGTTGGTTGTGGATCATTGGCATACACCAGAAATTGCCGATCCCTATATGCAGCAGGTGATCGAGTTAGCAGGGGATCACCCGGACGTTTTAGTCTCGGCCTATCGCTACTTTTTTTACACACACAATGATCCATTAGCATTGCAAGTGGCCACAAAAGTCCTAGAGAGGGTACAGCAGGCCGAAGATTTGCCCACCGATTGGGGACAACTTAAGCTCATTCTGAGCGATCGCCGAGATGATCCCAATATCCGGCTGTATATCAATGCCTATGCAGCTTCTGGACTCATTCGTGCTCGGCTGGGTGAACTAGACACCGCTCAACAGATTGCTGCACGAGTCAGTGAA
Source organism: Alkalinema sp. CACIAM 70d (assembly GCA_002148405.1). Taxonomy (GTDB): domain Bacteria; phylum Cyanobacteriota; class Cyanobacteriia; order Leptolyngbyales; family Leptolyngbyaceae; genus Alkalinema. The sequence continues at coordinate 12,427 of MUGG01000194.1, forward strand.
CTTGAAAGTCGCAATGAATTTGGCGGCAAGGTGGTACAAAGTATTCTAGAAAATTCCGACGAGGATGACGAAGATGACGGTTCTAGTGTTATCCTCCAGCATTGGTTACAGACCCAGGGTTTGAATCCAGGAGATTTGGAACAGCGGGGTAGTAATGGTGATACAGCACTCATGCGGGCAACCAGAGCCGGAGAACTAGAAGTTGTGCGATCACTCCTGCAAGCAGGTGCAATCGTTAACGCTCGTAATCATGATGGCAATAATGCCCTGTGGTTTGCCTGTTTCGGCGATCGCTATGATTTGATTGAGCAATTGATGCAAGCTGGAATTGATATTGATAATCGGAATGACAATGGAGCAACGGCATTAATGTATGCGGCTTCCGCTGGAAAAACTGCAATGGTGAAGTGTTTACTGGCGGCTGGTGCAAATGCAGAGCTGAAAAACCTGGATGATTTTCGGGCGATCGACTTTGCAGCAAATTTCGACATTCTGAGGATGCTGAAGCATGTTGTCCTCTAACGATATTCCATCTCCTTATCCTGAATATCACGAAGCCACCAAGCATTCTTGGCGATCGGTTCAGCTTGATCCCCACTACGTGGATACAAGCATTCAACCAGCCACCTGGAAAACCTATGCTCACTTTTTTCAACGCTTTCCGCTCGATGCCAAGCATCCAGTGCAAATGAAACGCAAGGTTTTCTAAGTCCCGATCGCCCCGTACTCTATGCTATGGCAGTTGGGGCCGTAGCCATTGGGCAAACGCCTGAAAGGAGTTAAATCAGTGATCTATGCTGCATTACCCCCCGATGATTTACCGCCATCATCCCTTCAGATGGGCGATCGACAACTGCGCAGTCAACTCGATCGCTCCCTGACGCAATGCTTTCAGGCGCAGTGCGATCCGACGAGTCTCCAGATCCTCAACTCTTGTGAGTGGTCAATTACAACGACTGCAAATGTTGCGATGCTGGTCATTATTTGCCCAAATCGCAAGACAAACTGGCAAGTTCTTAACCAGGCCGTCCCTTTGAGCAATACAATAGCGCAGTTTTCTCAGGATGCAAAGCTGCGCATTTATTCAACGCCAAAAATGCTTGATTATTTTGAAATCCGCGTCGATGAAATCTCGATCTACCAAGAGAGCGTCTAGAGAAGTCATGGCAATTTATCGCCATAGCCCATGAATTTAGGACAGTGGTATCAAATTGATTCATCCATGCTATAAATCCGATCCCCCCTAGCCCCCCTTAATAAAGGAATTCAGCTCATAATAAAGTGGGAATTCAACTCAAAGTTCCCCGTATTAAGGGGGATTTAGGGGACCGAATGGCTGGCGAGTGAAGCTTAGATTATCCCCATCGTTTGGGCTACAGCTATAATCCTCTCACTGTACACCGATCGTGGCATTGATCAATCCATTGGGCGTGACTCCACCGCCCGATCGCGCTGCATCTTGCTCACGTATTGCCAATCCGAACCGGGCACCGGCACCGGGGGACTCCAGCGAATTCGTTCAGAAAAACGCAACACCTGCAACTGGTTAATGGTGGACTGGACTTCCTCGCGGGTGCCGAGGAGGTAGAATTGCAGCGGTTTACGGAAGTCCTCAATCGCGCGATCGAGATCGTCAAAACCAATAAACATGGGGATTTCTCCTGGTTGTAGAGTCGGGAAGAAATCCCAAAAATTAAGGCCACCCTCTTTGCAGGACAAGTAGGGTGGCCCGATCGAATGTTACAATCCGTGTCAGACCGCCTTGCTGGTCTCGTCAGCTTGGGGGTTTAGCTGCCTTACGTTGTTGGTCGCAACTGGGGCAGCGCCTTAATTTTCGGGAGATAAGCTGATTGATTGACCTACGGTCGATCTTTGACCAACGGGGTGTTGAAACACGGTGGTACTCAGCTATGAGAAACAACCCTACAAATAAACTCGGGTTCTGTCAACCGTAGTCAGACATTTCGCAACAGTGTAAATCGGCAACATTATTTTCTACAGCTTGCTTCTCTCCAGCCAGCGATCGAAGCAACTCGCTCTCGATGAGAATCCCCTGAGAAATTCATCAATTTTTCCAGTGAAAATATGAAAAATAGCATGGCGAGTCCTTAGGCTGCCATCATTTTTCCAGTTTTCCTAGCCATCATAATCAATACATCCCACTGATCACTTCCATGCTGAAAATTGCCCGCTATCCATTGCTGTAATGAATCATTTGAGCAATGGTTGACCTTTTTTCATGAATTGCATATTTTCCATTACAGCCAAAGACGCCGTGATTATGAAATCTACAATTTTAGCAATCCTGTGCCTCGCTCCCTTACTCATCCTAGGTTGCACCAGCCCAAACTCCACCAGCGCAACCTCCCCCCAAGCCAGTCAGCCAACTAGCCCGATCGACGGAGCACCTTCAGCCCCAGCCCCCTCAACCCCAACCCCCTCGACTAAAACCGCCTCCCAACCCGCTGCCACAAAACCCATTAAAACGGGGAGTTTCGTTTCCGGGGAACATGAAACGAAAGGCACCCTAAAAATCCTGACTCAGAACGGGCAGAGCACCTTAGTTTTAGATCAGACCTTCAAAACCTCAGAACTAGGCCCCGATCTCGTCGTGGCGTTCCATCGCTCCAACAACGTCCTAGGCTCCGCCAAACCACCCGCCTACCCGCTAAAAGAAGGCGACTACGTTGTCCTCGCACCCTTACAAAAATTTTCCGGTTCTCAACAATACGCCATTCCTAACAACATTAATCTCGCAGACTATCCATCGATCGTGATCTGGTGTCGTAAATTCAATGCAACCTTTGGCGTCGCTCAACTCACTCCTGTGTAAATTGCCACTCACTACCTTTGTTAGGGCTTCCTCATTTGGTATTGACAGGAATCCAGCGTATCGCACCTGCTCATCCTTTATAGAGATCTTTCGTCTACGTTTTGCCTGCCTTTGGGTCATTTCTTTAGCGTCCTAACTGTTGTTCGATCGCATATATCCATGCAGTTGTGTAAGACATTTAGGACAGGAGATCTCCATGAAATTGGCGGGCAAAGTGGCTTTAGTCACTGGGGGCGAGCAAGGCATTGGGCAAGCGATCGTGCTTCAACTCGCCGCAGAAGGCGCTAACGTGGTCATCGACTACCGTTCCGATCGGGAGGACGCTGAGAAAACCCTGGCTCAAATTGCAGCCCTAGGCCATCCTCCGGGGCATCTCGTGCAAGCGGATGTCAGTAAACTAGACGACATCGATCGCATGATTACCGAAAGCATTGATCAGTTTGGCAAGCTAGATATTCTCGTTAACAATGCTGGGGTTGAACTTAAAGCAGCTTTCTGGGATGTTACCGAGGCCGATTACGATACTGTCCTGAATACCAATCTTAAAGGCGTTTTCTTTGCCACTCAAGCCCTAGTCAAACATTTACTCGCTACCCAACGTCCCGGTAAAATCATCAATATTAGTTCCGTTCACGAAGAAATTTCCTTTCCCAATTATGCCCCCTACTGCGCCAGCAAAGGTGGCCTGCGCATGTTAACCCGCACCCTAGCGACAGAACTCGGCCCCCACGGCATCACCATTAACAACGTAGCCCCCGGCGCGATCGCCACTCCCATCAATGAAGAAATGCTCAGCGATCCCACAAAAGTTCAAACCCTGCAACAAAATATTCCGATCGAACGCATCGGCCAACCCCAGGATGTCGCATCATTAGTCGCGTTTCTGGCCTCCGACGAAGCCAATTACATCACGGGTAGTACCTTTGCTGTCGATGGTGGCTTAATGTGGCATTACCAAGAACATTAAGCTCTGCATCATTCAGGATTTTATTGATTGCTCCTTCAGTCCATTCTCAGGTGGCTATCATTTTCCCATGGGTTAATTGTGGGGAGTCCAATTCTCTGCATAACTCCGATTCCCCGCTGGCATACGTTCCTTACAGTTTTACGTCCCAGGAGAATACCCCATGGCCCCCCACTTGCAAGCAATCGTTCAACAACCTGACCAAGGCGATGCCTACTGGGTTTTAGGCGACTTATATCGCTACAAGGCCCGCAGCGAAGACACCAACCACGCCTACGCCCTGCTGGAAATCACCATGCAGCCCCACAGCGCCGTCCCGCCCCATTGCCACAGCCATGAAGACGAATCGTTTTACGTGCTCTCGGGGGCTATGGAATTCCGTTTGGGCGATCGAGTAATTGCCGCCCCCGCTGGCACCTTTGTCCATCTCCCCAAGGGGCAAATCCATCAATTTGGGAACGTCGGTTCCGAGCCTGCCACTTGCCTCTGTTGGGTCACTCCCGGCGGTTTAGAAAAATTCTGGGTGGAGATTGGCGTCCCAGTTGACTCAGCCACAAATCAACCACCAGAAGTCACGCCTGCGGATATTGAAAAGGTACTCGCGATCGCGCCACGCTATGGCCTGGAAGTCCTGCCCCCCAGCAACTAGATGGGAGATGAATTGGGGCTGTTATTTCTGATTAGCCAATCTCCTAAGCGGAGGGCGCAGAGGTCGTTGGATCAGAAGCGATCGGGACAGCGGCTGCTTCAGCGGGATACTTCCGGGCACGTCGATCGCTGCGGAGTGCTTGTAGCAAGGTTTCAGCCGTGGGGGGCACGCGGGTAAATCGGAGGTAGAAACCCACTTCACTCCTGTTTGGCTTCTGAATCACCTTTGCGTAAATTTCCTGGGGCTCGCCCATTCCTTCTATCACGATTGATGTTGATGACGTTGTTGTTTCCGACTCTACAATCATTGGAGGAACTGGCTGATCGTCAGTTTTACGATCATCTGCTCTACGATTGGCCACTCTGCGATCGGGTTGATCATGCGGCCATTGACGATGGTGATCCTCCGCTCGGCGATCGTCGGCTCTACGATCATCCCTCCGGCGATCGTTCGTCTTGGGGAACCAGAGCAACAGTTTCAAATTCGTCAAAGGCGCGGGACGATGATCACAGAGAATTTCCGCCCCATTCGCCGACAACCGCACTAACTTGCCCCAAAACTGCTCCTCCGACAAATGCTTTCCTTCCAACACCGCATACTGCAAGGGCAACGGATGCTTCAGTTCAATAAAACTTTCCTGCTCTTCCCGTAGCTTCAAATTGTACGGCCCCGCCAACCCACTCACTTCATACAGTGTCACCGGAGCCGAGACGCCCTTCATCTGCGCTTGGGATTGACCATTTAAAGTCGCGATCGCCTGTACCTCGGCCCACGTACTTTCGGAAATTAAAATCTGTCCCCCCACCGTAAACGACTCAATCCGCGCCGCTACGTTCACATGACTCCCGATCGCGGTGTATTTCGTATGCTCCTCCGAGCCAATATTGCCAACCACCACTTCCCCGGTATTCACCCCAATCCCCATTTGCAGCGGCGGCAAATTCAGGGTTTGGCTCTGCTGATTCACCGCATCCATGGCCAACTGCATCGCCAAGGCACAGGCCACCGCCCGTTCCGCATCATCGGGCCGCTGGATCGGGGCTCCA
>MUGG01000051.1 GCA_002148405.1 Alkalinema sp. CACIAM 70d
CTCACCAAACTCACTAAACTACACCTCAATAACAATTCGCTAAAAACGATTCCAGACTGGATTGGTAACTTCACCGAATTAACCGAACTCTATCTTTGGGGTAATCAGATTGAGGAACTGCCAGCGTCAATCGCCCATCTCACCAAGCTCACTGAACTAAGCCTGGGTAGAAATCCACTAAAAATAATTCCAGACTGGATTGGTAACCTCACCGAATTAATTGAACTCTATCTCTATGAAGCTCAGATTGAAGTGCTACCAGAGTCGATTACTCATCTCACCAAACTCAATAAACTAGATATTAATGATAACCAGCTTAAAAAAATTCCAGATTGGATTGGTAACTTAACTGAGTTGAAAGAACTCTACCTCCGGAAAAACCAGATTGAAACACTACCAGACTCAATCAGTCAACTTCACCAGCTTTCTATCTTTGGAATTGGTGGAAATCCATTAAAAACAATTCCTGACTGGATTGGTAACTTAGCTGAGTTAACAGAACTCTTCCTTTGGGATAATCAGATTGAGATCCTACCAGAATCGATCGCCCATCTCACCAAACTCACTATACTGAACCTGAGTGAAAATTCCCTAAAAACGATTCCTGATTGGATTGTTCAGCTCGTTAACCTAGAGTTGCTAGATCTCGCTCGAAATCAAATTGAAGATGTTCCTGACTCATTAATTAAGTTAGATAACCTCAAAACCCTAAGATTGTCAGGTAATCCTTTGCCCATTTCCTCAGAAATCCTTCGGCAAGGATGGGGTAAACAAGTCAGAGATCCCGGTAATCCTAAGGCTATTCTGGACTATATCTGCGATGTCCGAGATCCCGAACAAAACCAGACCCTCTACGAAGCCAAACTGCTGCTTGTCGGAGAACCCGGAGCCGGAAAAACCAGCCTCGCTAATAAACTCATTAACACCAGCTATCAACTCAAACCCGAAATCGAAAACACCTCCACCCAAGGCATCGACATCCTCGATTGGGAATTTCCCGGTACCAATGGTAACCCCTACAAAATCCATATTTGGGACTTCGGTGGCCAAGAAATCTACCACCAAACCCACCAATTCTTCCTCACAGAACGCGCCCTCTACCTCCTCGTCGCCGACAGCCGCAAAGAAAACACCGATCACTACTTCTGGCTCCAAACCATCCAACTCCTCGGCAAAGACAGCCCCGTCCACCTCATCCAAAACGAAAAACAAAACCGCACCTGCAACCTCAACACCAACCAACTGCGCGGAGAATTTGCCAACCTCAAAGACACCCACCGCATCAACCTCGCCGACGATCGGGGTCTCGATGACCTCCGCCTCACCCTGCAACGCCAACTCGAACACCTCCTCCCCCAGGGCATCCCCTTCCCCAACAAATGGCTCAACGTCCGCTACACCCTAGAAAACGACACCCGTAACTACCTCACCTACCCCGACTACCAAACCATCTGCCGCCGCAACGGCATCACCTGCAATGAGGAAATGTGCAACCTCAGCCGCTTCCTCCATGAACTCGGTATCCTCCTCCACTTCCAAAAAGACCCCGTTCTGCGCCACCGCATCATCCTCAAACCCAACTGGGGTACCGCTGCCGTCTACAAAATCCTTGATAACGAAATCGTCAAAGAGAACCTCGGCCAATTTACCGATACGGATCTCGAAAACATCTGGTCGGATGCCCAATATGCAGATATGCGCCACGAACTCCTGCAACTCATGAAAGAGTTCAAAGTCTGCTACGAAATCCCCCGCCGCCCCGGCAACTACATCGCCCCCCACCTACTCAACGCCAACGCCCCCGACTACCCCTGGACACCAGACCAAAACCTCATCCTGCGCTACCGATACAAATCCTTCATGCCCAAAGGCATCCTGACCCGCTTCATTGTCGAGATGCACCGCGATATCGAAAACGTCAACGACCCCGCCAACGCCCACGTCTGGAAAAACGGCGTCATCCTCGCCCACAACAACGCCCGCGCCGAAATTATCGAACACTATCCCCACCGCGAAATCCACATTCGTGTGATTGGCTCTCGTTCCCGCGATCTCCTCACCATCATTAACCGCAAATTTGAAGAAATTCACGAAGACTTTTATGGAGAAACCTTCGCCGAAGCCAGCCAGCCCTTTGAAACCCTAATTCCCTGCAACTGTCCCACCTGCAAACCCAGACAAAATCCCTATCTCTATCCCCTCGATCGCCTACACACCTACCTCGATCGCTACCGCCCTACGATCGAATGTTACGAAAGTGGGGATGATGTCAATGTGCGTGGCCTCATCGATGGTGTCCTTGAACGCGAACGCGACGAAATCAACTATCCAGACTTCGATCGTGGTGAACCCGACTATCCAGACTTTGATCGCTTCGATGATCAGCCAGAATATGTCAGGAATAGCGATCGATCTCGTCGTAGTTCCTACCGTACCCGTCAACCAAATCCACAACCTGCTGCCCCAAACGTCTATGTAACTGTCAACGCTAACAATAAACAGGAACAAACCATGACCGAACAATCCCAAAAAATTAATAATTTTAACGGCCCCATGTCTGGCGTGATTGGAAGTGACAACGCTACCGTTGAAAACAACACCTTCAATCAAACAAACAACGCTAATACCGCAGAACTTTTACAACTCATCGCCAGCTTGCGCCAAACGGCTGCGACCTTTCCCACCGAAACAAAAGAAGAAATCGAAACTGACCTAGAAGATCTCGAAGCCGAACTTGGCAAACCCCCAGAACAACGCAACAATACCCGCATCAAAAAACGCCTCATTGCCCTCTTCACTGCCGCCACGATGATCGCAGGTAGCGTTGCCAACGTCACCGACTTCACCAACACCGCGATCGACCTCGGCCAAAAACTCAACCTCGATCTCCCTGCCCTAGTCGGTCGCTAGATCTCTGGCATGCGATCGCTCCTAGTTCCCCTAAATATCCGATCCCCCCTAGCCCCCCTTAAAAAAGGGGGAATCGAGCCAAAAGAGTTCAAATTCTTTAATTTTCCCTTGATTTACTCAAAGTCCCCCTTTTTAAGGGGGATTTAGGGGGATCCGGATTTAGGGGGATCCACCCCTGAATATTACAAAACATCACAGAATTGCAAAGAATCAAAATACAGTTGACAGCGCCCCACTTTACCCCTAGGCTGGTTTTTCATAGCCAGTTGCAACCGTGTCATTCACCGATTGAGTTGGCTGTCCCCCCAAAAATTGAAGCGCTACCCAACGTTGTTAGCGGCAACAAAGGGTAGCTAAACCCCCAGGCTGTTCGAGGCAGCTAGGCGGTCTGACACGGATTGTAACATTCGATCGGGCCACCCTACTTGTCCTGCGCAAAAGGGTGGCTTTAATTTTTGGGATTTCCTCCCATCACCCCATTTAGGAGAAATCCCATGTTCATTGGCTTTGACGGCACCGATCGTCCAGAAAATCCGATCGACGATTCCCGCAGACCGCTCCAGTTCTACCTCGTTGGCACCCGAGAAGAAATCCAATCCACCATCAACCAACTACAAGTGGTGCGATTCTGCGAACGCATTCGCTGGAGTCCCCCCATTCCCGTCCTCGGTTCCGATTGGAAATACATCAGCATGATGGAACGCGATCGACACTAAACCATCAATCCCCTGCTTGCCCGTGTTCTTCGCGTTAACCCACAGAGTTTTTAGCGTTAACCACGTTTTTAGCGTTAACAACCGTGAACAGCATAAATTCCTTCTGTACTGCTTCCAGCGTTCACAGTACCCTATTTCTCCGCTTATCTAACAGCGATGCAGCCCCATCACCAAATGCAATAACGTAACACAACAACAATGAAGGAAAGGTGGCTGAATAACCTCCCTTCCTTCATCATTGAGTTAACGCACTTTAGGGAATCACACGCTGGTCATCACACGACTGGCGATTCCTGTATTATGGGTTGCTCATGTGCACAAATCGTGGAACCCTGTACCGTCAAAATTGAACAAGCCGCATGGTGCAGAACGTAATTGCTCACACTTCCGAGTACCCACTCCGTCAACCCTTTGCGTCCCCGACGACCCATTAAGATCAAATCAGCTTTCCAATAGCGAGCTTGAGTACAAATCACTTGACCCGGATCTCCCACCATTTGGCTAAACTCAGTGGGCACGCCTGCCGCCGTTGCTTGCTCACACAGCGATCGTAACCAGTTCAAGCTTTCTTCTTGCACGGCTTCCCAATGGACAAGATAGCTTTTGATCACTTCATCGTGGAGCGTGGAATATACTCCATCGACCCCAGGATAAAACGGTGCACTATAGCCATCTTCAAAAACGCTGGCAATGTGGAGCAGCATCAGCGTTGCGCCCATCGATTGTGCCAAACTTAGGGCTTCTTGAAAAATGGCTGAGCTACTGTCAGAACGATCCAACGCGACAAGAATCCGCCGAAACATAAGTCTTGAGCCTTTTTATAGAGCGAAACAACCAACACTCAAACGCCTATACAAACATCTGTACAAACGCCTATACAAACGTCTATACAAACACCTGTACAAACTGTTCACATAACAGCCTGTCCCTCGTGGCATTGAACGAAGGTACGAAACCTAAAGCACGAACCCTAAATATAGTGACTCGATCGAGTGACCATACTTACTTTCAGTGTAATCACGCGCGATCTTAGAAGGTTGCGTTTGACATGTTTTGAGATGTTTCGAGAGGTTGTCTGAATAGGTTTCGTTAAGATTTTTTCTGCTTCTCGATCGTAGGAGAAGTCGGCGAAGTTGAGGGCGTCGTCGGTGAGGCTTTAGGCTCGACCTTGGGGCTATCCGCTGGGCTGCTGCTAGAATCCGCTGGTTTCTGCGCAGTCTCAATCCGTTTGCTGAAATATTCAGGCCGCAGTTGCAAGACTTGGGCAAACTGCAACCCTTGCTGGAACGCCGCGATCGCCCCCGCCGTATCTTTCTGCAACAGCCGCAACTGCCCCAATTGATCCGCTGCATTCATCGAGATATACAGGTCATTAATCGTCTGCCCGTAGTCCACCAGAAAGTCATAGACCTGAATGGCTGCATCCCAGCGATCGTTGCGGCGGTAAAGTTTCCCTAGTTTTTGCAAGGCATCCGCGCCGTAGGAGGATTGGGTAATCGCCTGGGACAGCGTATAGGCCGCTTGATAGTTTTGCTCAGCTTTTTCAAAGTTTCTCGCTGCATCATAGTTTTCCGCCAGCCGCAACGTCAGTGCGGGTAATACCTCAGGCTGCTCTTGATAAATCTGGAGCAAATCTTCCAAATAAGGTACGGCCTGTTCCGGCTGTTTCGCCTGCTCATGCACATAGGTCAGTTGGATCAGGTAGAGCACCTCACTGGTGGGATCCTGATTTTGACGGGCGATCGTCAGCAAATCTCGATAGGTTTGCGCTGCACTGGGATAGCGAAACCAATTCAGTTGCAGCAAGCCAATCTCATTGAGGGTATTGAATTCCTCTAGGGCATTTTTCCGCTGCCGAGCTTGGGCTAGCTTCGGTTCATACACACTCAGGGCCAAGTTGGGCGATCGCACCAATTGATAGGCAATGCCTAATAACTCGGTTAAGTCAGCTTGATCCGCAGGCACGGGCGGTTTTTGAATGGCCGCTTGAATTTGTTGCAGCCGCTGGGTAATGTAGCGCACTTCCTGGGTTTGCCCCTGCTGCCATGCGATTTCCCCCACGCGGCCTAGGGCGATCAACTCTTCCCGGTAGCCCAAGGCACGACGTAACCGTAATTCCCGATTCCACAGGTCAAAGGCTTCCTGGGTTTGCCCCGCCTGGAGCTTGGCCGATCCCTGGGCCGATAGCGCATCTAAAGCTGTCCGCAGCCGATCGCGCTCCGCCGCTGACAAGGGTTGTTTCCCCTGGGGTAACAGCGGATCGGGTTCTTGAATTTCCAAAGGATTCGGAGGAAATCGATCTTCCTGGGGCTTGGGGGGAGAGGCTTGGGATTTTGGCGGCGTTTTAATCTGCGGGCCGAGCACTTGGGTCGGGAGTTGGGCTGGACTCGGTAACGCGATCGCCAACAGTCCCACCACGATCCCCGTCAACCCACTGGCCAGACCGCTGGGGATCCCGTTTTGCATCCTGCTGCACTGTTGCCATCGACTCATCACGATCGTCCTCATCTCACCACCCAGAATGGTATTGTTGATCCTTGGGTTATAGTCAAAAGTTTTATAGTCAAAAGTTCCCGCAAGTGGGCAAATCGACTCGACATCTACCCCAGCTCTGGATTCTATCAAGTTGAGTGAGGCTGCTGTGAAAGTTTTGGTGGTTGGCAATGGTGGGCGCGAACACGCGATCGCTTGGAAACTGGTGCAGTCGGACAATGTGGAAGTCACCTGTGTCCCAGGCAACGGCGGCACAGCAACTCTGCCCCAATGCCGCAATATGGAAATGACCCAAAACGATTTCGAGGGCATTACTCGATTTTGTTTAGTCAATAACGTCAAGTTAGTGGTCGTTGGGCCGGAAGCGCCCCTTGCGGAAGGGATTACCGATTATATGCGGGGCAAAGGATTAAAGGTCTTCGGCCCCACCCGTGCCGGAGCGCAAATTGAATCCAGTAAAGCTTGGGCCAAGGCGTTGATGCTGGAAGCGGGCATTCCCACGGCCAAATCCGCTGTGTTTGACAATGCCGCCGATGCTAAGGCCTATGTGGAAGCAGAAGGTGCGCCGATCGTCATCAAAGCCGATGGCCTCGCTGCCGGGAAAGGCGTGACCGTCGCAGAAACCGTTGCCCAAGCCCTCACCGCGATCGATGCCTGCTTCAGCGGTCAGTTTGGCGATGCTGGCAAGCAGGTGGTGATCGAAGAATGCCTCTTTGGCCAGGAAGCGTCCGTTCTCGCCATTACTGACGGCAAAACCATCCGTCCCCTGGTGCCTGCCCAGGATCACAAACGCATCGGCGAAGGCGACACCGGAGAAAATACCGGCGGCATGGGAGTCTATGCCCCCGCCCCGATCGTCACCCCGGAGTTAATGGAACGAGTCCAACGGGAAATCCTGGAACCAACGATCGCGACCCTAAATCAGCGGGGCATTGATTACTGTGGCATTCTCTATGCGGGGTTAATGATCACCCCGGAGGGCGACCCCAAAGTCATCGAATTTAACTGTCGCTTCGGCGATCCAGAAACCCAGGCCGTCTTGCCCCTCCTGGACATGCCCTTGGAAAAACTGATGCTTGCCTGCGTCAATGGGGAGCTAGAAGATGTCGATCCCCTACGCTGGAAGCCCCAAGTCTCTGCCTGCGTGGTTGCGGCCTCCGGAGGCTATCCTGGCAAGTACAAAAAAGACTATCCCATCACCGGCATCTCCGACGCAGAAGGCTGGGGAGCCACGGTCTTTCATGCAGGCACCTACCAGAAAAAAACGGGTCTTGTCACCGATGGGGGGCGTGTCCTCGGGGTCACCGCCCTAGGCGATACCTTCGATGCCGCCTTTGCCAAAGCCTACCAGGCTCTGGGAGAAATCCAGTTCCAGGGGATGTACTACCGTCGGGACATCGGCCATCAGGTGCGATCGGCGATCGATCTCAGCAGCGATCCCTAGGATCCCCATTCCCACCCCGATCCCAGCCTCAGCAGTCTCCACTAAGCAAAATTTCCTACGGACTTTAGAACTTCTTAATCATCCGTAACCCTTCAGTGGTAATCTGGGATTTGGCAATTTAGCCTGCTTGAAAGTGATCTCAAATACGACTAGCCCTGACTGCTGGGATCCTAGTCGGGATAGCTTTCAGAGCACATTCGTTTTTGAAATAAGCTGAATACCTACAGTAGGGCGTAAGCATGGTCACCACAGCAGCAAGTACTGGCTACATTACACAAGTCATCGGTCCGGTTATTGACATTAAGTTCCCCGGCGGCAAAATGCCCGCTATTTATAACGCCCTCAATATCAGAGCAAAGAACGCCGCAGGTCAAGAAATCTCTGTAACCTGTGAAGTTCAACAGCTTTTGGGCGATAGCCAAGTCCGTGCAGTGGGCATGAGCAGCACTGACGGTTTGGTGCGTGGGATGGAAGTGGTGGACACCGGAGCTCCCATCAGCGTCCCCGTGGGAACTGCAACCCTAGGTCGCATCTTCAACGTGCTCGGTGAGCCCGTGGATGAAAAAGGCGAGGTGGATGTCTCCAAGACGATGCCCATCCACCGTCCCGCACCTAAGCTGACGGAACTGGAAACCAAGCCTTCCGTCTTTGAAACCGGGATTAAGGTCGTTGACCTGCTGACCCCCTATCGTCGGGGTGGCAAGATCGGTCTGTTCGGCGGTGCGGGCGTGGGCAAGACCGTGATCATGATGGAACTGATCAACAACATCGCAACCAAGCACGGTGGCGTGTCGGTGTTTGCCGGTGTGGGTGAGCGGACCCGTGAAGGGAATGACCTTTACAACGAAATGATTGAGTCCGGCGTAATCAACCCTGACAAGCCGGAAGAATCCAAAATTGCGCTCGTCTACGGTCAGATGAACGAACCACCGGGGGCACGGATGCGCGTGGCTCTGTCGGGTCTGACCATGGCTGAGTACTTCCGTGATGTCAACAAGCAAGACGTATTGCTGTTCGTTGACAACATCTTCCGTTTCGTACAAGCCGGTTCTGAAGTGTCCGCACTCTTGGGTCGGATGCCCTCTGCTGTGGGTTATCAGCCCACTCTGGGGACGGACGTGGGTGACCTGCAAGAGCGGATTACCTCGACTACCGAAGGATCTATCACCTCCATCCAAGCGGTTTACGTTCCGGCGGATGACTTGACTGACCCTGCGCCGGCAACCACCTTCGCCCACTTGGATGGAACGACGGTATTGTCCCGTGGTTTGGCCGCTAAGGGGATTTACCCCGCTGTGGATCCTCTGGATTCTACATCTACGATGTTGCAACCCGCGATCGTAGGGGCTGACCACTATGACACCGCTCGGGCTGTGCAATCCACCCTGCAACGGTACAAAGAACTGCAAGACATCATTGCAATTCTGGGTCTGGACGAATTGTCTGAAGAAGACCGTCTGACCGTATACCGTGCCCGTAAGATTGAGCGCTTCCTGTCCCAGCCCTTCTTCGTGGCTGAAGTCTTTACCGGTGCGCCTGGTAAGTATGTGACGCTGCCTAAGACGATCGAAGGCTTCAAGCGGATTTTGGCGGGTGAATTGGATGACCTGCCGGAGCAAGCCTTCTACATGGTCGGTGACATTGACGAAGCGATCGCTAAAGGCGCGAAGCTGAAGGCTGAAGGCAAGTAGTCAGTGATTCGAGTCTAGGGGTGAGCTGAGATGAATTGCTCAGCGAGCCTCTAGCTCCTCAGCCAATCGTGGCAATGATTTGGAGAACGACTTGAAGAACTGCTCGGAGAACTACTATGTCTTTAACTGTTCGTGTGATTGCACCCGACAAAACAGTTTGGGATGCAACGGCTGAAGAAGTGATTCTGCCCAGCACAACCGGCCAGTTGGGCATCTTGACTGGTCACGCACCTCTGTTAACCGCGTTGGAAACGGGGGTTATGCGGGTTCGGGCAGACAAAAACTGGACCCCGATCGCCCTCATGGGTGGCTTTGCTGAAGTGGAAGGCAACGAGGTCACTGTTCTGGTGAATGGTGCAGAACGCGGCGCGGATATTAATCTGGATGAAGCCCGCAAAGCCTTTGAAGAAGCAGAAGCTCGCTACAATAAGGCTCAAAATGGCACCGATCGTCAAGAGTTGCTTCAGGCAAGCCAAGCCTTTAAACGAGCACGGGCACGAGTCCAAGCATCGGGTGGAAACGCCTAACTCGCTTTATTCGCTTTGCCCTACAGAGGTTGTGATTTGCTGAATGAATTAAGGGAAGTTCCGGTTAGGAGCTTCTCTTTTTTTATTTAAATTAAGAGTATGAGAATGCTCAAAGGACGACTCTGACTTGCGTAGTTTTGCCTGGACAAAGGTTCTAGCTTCTAACAGGGAATGCTAATCCTAGCTAATCCTAAATGGTGAATAGCCTGTAGCCTGATGGTGGATAGCCTGTCCCCTCTATTCTTTTGTTCCATGAAGCCGATCGATCTTATCCTCCAAGCTCGCCAGGGAGATCCTGTTGCGATCGGGCAACTGTTGAGCCAAGCCCTGAAACTGAAACCCTCTGACATTGAGGTGCATTTGAAACAGGGGCGACTTCAGGTTATCCTGCGTCGTTCGATCAAGCGAGCAGTGGCAATCCCAGCCATTCATCAATGCTTACAACCGATCGGAAAGCCCTTGATTCAACAAGTGCGAGTTGTCGTTTTGCCAGCGACCGCCCCATCTCCGCTGTGGGTTGAAACCTTTCCCTTCACCAATACTGCGCCCACCGTTCGAGATTCGACTCGGCCTAGCTCCACGCAGCAATCACGCCCAGTAGCTGCCAACCAAGCCCCAGCCCAAACAGGTTCAACCAAACGCCCGATCGCTCGATCGTCTGGGGTACTGCCTCAGTGGATAACCGATAAACCCAATCCACGGCAATGGCTACGATTTCTACAGTCTAATTTTGAGCCGTTAAAACTTGGATTAATTGGACTAGTAGCTCTCTATGGGCTGTTAGGAAGCTGGAGTTATAACGTTGTAGATTTTATCAACGGTAGTAATCGCATCATGATGTTTATTCATGGTGCAAATTTAATTTTTCATGAAGCGGGACATATCATTTTTATGATATTTGGCCCATTTATGCATATATTCGGTGGCTCCTTTAATCAAATTCTCATTCCTGCCGTCATCAGTGGTTACTTTTTTATGACAGGACAACGCTTCTCCAGCGCGATCGCCCTGGCGTGGGTGGGTGAAAATTTCTGGGATGTCTCTATCTATGTCAAAGATGCTAGCGCGATGGAATTACCCCTGTTGGGTGGAGAAGGGGTTTTACACGATTGGAATACGTTGTTGGAGGATCTGGGACTCCTCCAACTCGATCAACTGATTGGCAACTTATTTTTTGCCATGGGTAGCATCATTTACCTCAGCGCGATCGGCCTTGGCTTCTACTACGCCCGGTTAAGCGATCGTTCAAACCCTACTCCACCCGCTGCTTAAAACCCGATCGCTTGATTAGTCAGTTCAACTTTGACTAATTTGAAAGCCCCCCTAGCAGATTTGGTATTGTCTCCCACGAACAGGAAATTAGAACGGTCATAGGGAGGCCCAAAAACTGAGTAGTTTTTTAAGGCTCCCGTCAAAATCGGTGCGCTGTAATTACGATTGGCGAACAATCGATAGGTACTGCCCCGAATCGCTAAGTCATAGTGCACTACCTTTGTCGTGGGATTGAACGACGTTCCTTCCCCATGGGTAAATAGCGGTTTACCAGATACACGACCATCATTTTGCACCCAGAGCCGATCGGTAATCGTCGGGTCACTTGCCCAAAAGGCCAACTCCACACCCCAGCGATCGACTCCTAAAAGAGTCACACTAAGGCCCGCACGATCCTTGGAGGCATGAGCTTCCTTGAGCAACTGCACATCGATTCCTAGGGTGTAACCGACTTTAGGATCGAGGCTAAAGGGTTGGGACAACCGCGAATATCCAGCCTGGATGACATCTCCCCCCACCGTCGTATCCAAGACTGTTGCACCCCCACCCACTGTTTGCGTTGCACCATTGAGCACCGTTATCCAACCCTGAAGACTGGGCGCAGTGTTCTTCGCTCCGTCGTACAGCGTATAGGTCGCAGCCTGGGCACCCGTCACCAAACCCAGTAAACAGGCCCCGATCGTCCATCCCGCCAACCAGAAATTCCAAGACTGACCCCGAAAATTACGGTGTTTCATACTAACCAGATTGACCATGGGAATGCCTCCAAAGGATGCTTTGAGGAATGAATTGCTAACCGCGATCGCACCCTTTCTCGTCAAACCTGTCTCATCGCTTGAATCAATCAAGCTTTTCTAGACTCTAATTGAGATAAGCCTAAACGCCTTAACTGACGCAAGCCCGAATTGAGATAATCTGTCTAGCAAGCAATCTGTCTAGCAAGCAATCTGTCTAAACAAATAATTTATCTAGACAATTAATTTCTCTAGGAAAAGCCGCTAGATCCTACGAAAGATTACTTGCATGTCTTCTCAATATTTTACGTCCTTTATAGAAAATTGTGCCAACTTCATAAAAGCTCACAAAATTTTCTGGCCCAGTCCGTAGGAGTGCTGATTTTGGCGGGGTTTACGCTTATTGAGCCGGATCGTAGGCATCAACCCCTGAAGGAAACAGTAACGGAGAGTCTTCTCAGCGGAGCATGTTCTCAACGTCTCCATTCTTCCCTCATATCCAGAGTCCCATGTCACTTAGGGCAGCGACACTATGCACAATCCCTATACGATGGTTATCCAATGGTCTGCTTTAGAACAAAATTACGCCGTCTTCTTTCCTGAGTTTGAAGGCATTGTTCATCAACCCTGTGCCACGGGTCGTACCTTTGCAGAAGCAGCTCAACGGGGACAACAAGCGCTTCATATCTTGATTGAACACTTAGAAGACGGTGGTTTACCGTTACCCGCTCCGAAAACTCACCCCCACCCTCGGCAAGTTGCCTAAGCGATCGCCCACAAAATTGCCTAAAATAAGGGACTGACCTCTAACCAGGAAACCTCTTCAGCAATGGCGCGTCGTTATCACATCACCACCTTTGGTTGCCAAATGAACAAAGCTGACTCCGAACGCATGGCTGGCGTTCTGGAAACCATGGGCTTTGAAGCAGTCGAGGAACCCGATGAAGCGGATGTGATCCTCTACAACACTTGTACGATCCGCGATAACGCTGAACAGAAAGTCTATTCCTACCTAGGCAGGCAGGCCAAGCGCAAACAGGAACAGCCCAATCTCACCCTGATTGTGGCGGGTTGCGTGGCTCAGCAGGAGGGCGAGCAACTCTTACGACGAGTCCCGGAACTGGATCTGGTCATGGGGCCGCAGTATGCCAACCAGTTAGACAGTCTGCTGGAGCAGGTGTTCAACGGCAGCCAGGTGGTGGCCACCGAGCCTGTGCACATTATGGAGGACATCACCAAGCCCCGGCGGGATAGTGTGGTCACGGCTTGGGTGAATGTGATTTACGGCTGTAACGAGCGCTGTACCTACTGCGTTGTGCCCGGTGTGCGTGGCGTTGAGCAATCCCGCACCCCCGAAGCCATCCGGGCTGAAATGGAAGAGCTAGGGCGTCAAGGCTATAAAGAAGTGACGCTGCTAGGACAAAACATTGACGCCTATGGTCGCGATCTCCCCGGCAGCAAACCTGATGGGCAGCACCTGCACACCTTGACCGATCTGCTCTATTTTGTCCATGATGTGCCCGGAATCGATCGCATCCGCTTTGCCACCAGCCACCCCCGCTACTTCACGGAACGGTTGATCAAAGCCTGTGCGGAGTTGCCCAAGGTTTGCGAACACTTCCACATTCCCTTCCAATCGGGGGATAACGACGTGCTCAAAGCCATGTCCCGTGGCTACACCCAGGAAAAGTATCGCCGCATCATCGATACCATCCGCAGCTACATGCCCGATGCTGCCATCAGTGCCGACGCGATCGTTGGTTTTCCCGGAGAAACGGAGGAGCAGTTCCAAAATACGCTGAAACTCGTGGATGACATTGGCTTTGACCTATTGAACACCGCCGCCTATTCCCCCCGCCCCGGTACCCCCGCAGCCCTGTGGGACAACCAACTGAGCGAAGAAGTCAAGGCCGATCGCCTGCAACGGTTGAACCATCTTGTCTCTCAAAAGGCCGCCGAGCGATCGCAGCGCTATCTAGGTCGTGTGGAAGAAGTTCTCGTTGAGGATCAAAACCCCAAGGACGCCACTCAAGTCATGGGACGAACCCAAGGCAATCGACTGGCCTTCTTTAAGGGAGATATCCAAACACTCAAGGGACAGATTATTCCCATCAAAATTACTGAAGTGCGTCCCTTTAGCTTAACGGGAGAAATGCTTCAGCCAGTCTGTCGATAGTGCGTCGCTTATGAACTGGTAGTAGCCATACATTAAATTTACAAATTGCGATCGTGATCACAAAAAAATGTGATCATGATCGGCTTTTTTTAGTCAGTGGATTGGGCAATATAGCAATCCGATTTGATATGTGAGAATAGAGGTAGAAGGGAGTTGCGAGAGGTTTTTTCATGATGGATGATCTGACAGAGATGATTGAATCCAATCCTGACCCGCGAGAATTGAAGCGTGCAGTTGCGGTACAGATGTTTCTGTCAGGGATGAAGCATCGTGAAATCCAAGGCATTTTGTCAGTCAGTTCTGGCTTCATCAGTAAATGGACACACCTGTATGCCCTGGGCGGCACGACCTGTCTCAAGTTGGGCTATCGCGGCTCCTGGGGCTATTTGACGGCAGAGCAACGCAGCGCGGTCATCAGTTGGATCCAAACAAAACAATACTGGCATCTACCGGAGTGGCAAGCCCATCTGGAAGACGAATATCAAGTCGTCTTTAAGTCGAAGCAGAGCTACTACGATCTGTTCACAGAAGCTGGACTGAGCTGGAAGAAGAGCCAGAAACGGAACCCTAAAGCCGATCCTGAATTAGTCAAAAAAAAAGGACGAACTAACGCAATGGTTGGAGGCTCGGCGAGCCAAGATTGAATCCGGTCAACTGATTGTCTTATTTCAAGACGAGTGTCACCTGCTGTGGGGGGATGTCTGTGGTTATGTTTGGGGGCCTCAGAATGCTCGGGTGGAAGTGCCAATGACCAATGAGCGTGAGCGTCAGACTTATTATGGTGTCGTCAATTTAGCCACAGGTCAGTGCCTGGTACAACCCCTGAAAGGGGGCAATAGTGCCATGACCGTCAAGCATCTGACCGCTTTGATGGAGCAATTCCCACAAAGCCAGATTGCCCTGATTTGGGATGGGGTGTCTTATCATCGCAGTGCAGAAGTCCAAGACTTCTTAGACTCAGTCAATCACGGGTTAGACTCGGAAGATTGGCGCATTACCTGTCTGCGGTTTGCACCGAACGACCCGACCCAGAATCCCATTGAGGATGTTTGGTTGCAGGCTAAAAGCTGGTTACGCGAGTGTTATCATTTATGTCGAGACTTTGCCGCAGTCAAGGTTTTGTTTGAGTTAGCCACCCACTGTCAGATCTTTGATTTTCCCAAGCTAAACCGCTTAGGTAAATTCTCATTAATCATCTAGGATTGCTATATACAGAGTTTTAATCAGAATCAAAATAGGGTAGACAATGGTATTCTCCCCGGCTATTGTTATTTAGCATAAGTGCCATGCGAATTCTTCGTCCTGCAGCGAAGCTAATTATCTTAACCAGCCCGGTTGTTTGCTGAAATGATGGTTTCCTAGACAATTTTGACTGCAAGGTCTTTCTAGTTTTTCACCTTTATTGTGTAATCGATAGTTATTGAAGCGTTAAATTAGAGGAAACGATTAGTTTCTCTCAAAAACTTTGAATTTCTCTTGTCTTAATTGTTCAACTTGGGCTCTTTTGTGGAATTCTAGCTATACATTCAATGTTCAGTTGTTTAAGGCTTGTTCTAATACAACCAGTGATCTCGGCGAATACACCTAAATTCTGGGTTAATTGTTGTCAAACGATGAGGAGTACTCCCTAGAACTTGAAGCAGGTTTTAGTCATTAGAAAAGCATTGCTATCAGCTATTAGAGTGGCTCTAAAAACTAATTCTGTTTTTCTTCTTGAATTTAATATTCGACCCCCGATGGAGTTTTTCACAAACACCCGAAGTTAGGGAATTAATCTTTACTCAATGACTGGGTGATTCAACGAGGTACTTCTGTCCTAACCGATCTCTTTGCTCAGCTTCCATCGTTGCTCACTCACTGCCATAGATGAGGCCATATGTCAGAGATTTTAGTTCCTGATTCCTACGCAACCCCGCTATTTTCGGCGGCTAAAGTTGCCCAAAATTTCTGCGATCAGGGAGAAATCAACCACCTATTGACGACTCTTCTAGAAATGGCGACAGCCGCGATCGTCGTCAAAGATACCAAAACTTTGAAATGCCTGATCGGGAACCAAGCAGCGGCGACCCTCTTTGGCAGAGAACGGGCAGCGCTGATGGGGCAGCAAACCAGAGACTGGCTTCCTGTTGAACAGGCAGAAAGTTTAAGTGAGTACGATCGTGCGGCTCTGCGACAAAATAAAGCTGTTGCTTTTACCCAGTGGGTCACCCCTCGCTGGACAGGACTTTCTCAGTTGCTTGACTGCACGACCATTCCCATTTGTAATGAATTGGGTCAAACGATTTATTTGCTGACAACCTATGCCATTGCTGCTTCTAGCCCAGATCCCTGCGCTGATTCAGATTTGATTTCTGTGGAGTTAATGGCCGAAAAAGTGGCTGAAAGTGACAGTCGAGGTGACGATGGAAGTGATCGTAGAAATGACAGTGGAAATTGTACTGTACAAAGCCCTGTGGAACTGAGCCAGAACTCCACGATCGAACTGGAACATCTGCAAGAACAACTCAACCGGCTCCAAGTTCAGATGCTGCAAAGCGAGAAGATGGCTAGCTTAGGGCAACTGGTGGCTGGAATTGCCCACGAAATTAATAATCCTGTTAATTTCATCTACGGTAACCTGAAATACACGAGCGAATATACTCAGGATTTGCTGCGGGTGATTCAGCAATACAAAGCTAGCTATTCCACCCTACCAGCAGAATTAGCCAATTTAATTGAAGAGGTTGATCTTGATTACTTAGTAGAGGATTTGCCCCAGATTTTGTCCTCCATGAAGGTGGGAGCCGATCGCATTCGCGAAATTGTGCTATCACTGCGTAATTTCTCTCGCCTTGACGATACAGAACTGCAAGAAGTTGATTTGCATCAAGGTTTGAATAATACGCTGACCATTCTGCAAAATCGGCTTAAACCAAAATCCGATCGGCCTGAAATTGTCGTCACTAAAGACTATGGTGTATTGCCCCCTGTGTATTGCTACGCCGGACAACTCAATCAAGTCTTTATGAACATTCTCAGCAATGCGATCGATGCGCTTGAAGAAGCCTACGAGAAGGGGAAATGTCCTCAACCCGCGATTCAAATTCATACCTATTTAGACAACAGTCACGCAATTATTCAGTTTGTTGATAACGGTGATGGCATTCCAGAACAAATTCAAGCCCATTTGTTTGATCCATTCTTTACCACAAAGCCCGTAGGTCAAGGAACAGGCTTGGGTCTTTCCATTAGTCATCAGATTGTGGCCGAGAAACATCACGGTACCTTGGACTGCATTTCTACCCTTGGTCAAGGGACAACCTTTCGGATCACCATCCCTCTACAGCAGCCTGTGTAAACTACAGTAGATGCTTGGCCACCAAATCATGTTATCGAATTCGCGAAATATCCCATCCGTCTACACGGTGGGGATGGATAGCGAGTGACTGACCACCGGGAAGGAACAATCTTGGCAATTGTAAGAGCCTCTAACAAACCTGTTGTAAAATGGTATTGGTCGTTGACCCACCCGCGACAACGGAGACATAAAGCCTAACACCAAAGTTTGCAAATCTTGCAACGGCGCAGAAAAGTTGGTAGACCGGGAAAAGCACAAAAGGCAATGTTTTACTCATCCTTGCGTGACCTAATTGAATATTTTTGAATTTGAATAAACAAAGGCGGTGGGACTCACCGTGTCAGCCTGTGGAGCCACTGTAAGACCAAAAGCAGCTAATGCTGGCGGCGGGTGCAATGAAGCAGGAAGCAACAAGAGCGATCTTGTAATGACTAAGAAGCGACGTAAAAAGTTCTTAGGAATCCCCATCCGCC
>MUGG01000202.1 GCA_002148405.1 Alkalinema sp. CACIAM 70d
TAAAATCTGGACAACGTAAAAGTATGGGCAAAGTATGGGTAGACACTGTTGCATTCGACCTTTAGTTCAATCTGCTGGAAGGGTTGGCTTGACAATCATGGCATGGCTCATGATGACCCCAGTGGTCGTCAGCCAGCCCAACCCAACCCCAACGATCGAAGCAGACCCGCCCAACCCTACGGCAACAACGCTAGATTTGACCCCAAAGTTACTCCAACAAAGTCCCACTTTGCGAAAATGGTTGAACGATCGCCCCAATGTTTTACAAAGCATTCGTGAGGAACCCAGTTTTCGGACTCGGCTACGGGTGGGCTATACCAACTTTGCGAAGGCCGGTGCAGGCTGGACAATTGGCATTGAAGATTGGCGACTTAGCAACACTCCCATCACAGTCAGCGGCCAATATAGTGCCAGCGGTAATGGAAAATCTGAACTCGCGGGCGGTGATCTCCACTTCTACCTGCGCCCTTTGGGGAGCTACCTCAACTTGGCTCCTGTTGTAGGCTATCGAACTCTACGTACGCCCACCGATCGGACGGATGGTTGGGCGATCGGCGGTCGGGTTCTACTCACTCCATCCCGTGGGGGTGGATCAGATGTTATTTTGCAACAAATCTGGGTCAATCCAGGGACAGTGGACGAAGTTGGCATTGGACAGATGACGGTTGGCTATGCGGTTACCCCCAAACTCCGATTAGCCGCAGAATTTGAACGTTGGCGAGGCCGATCGATTCGCGAACATCGCATTGGTGTCAACCTAGAATGGCTACCCTAGTGGCCAGTGCATTTCTGGAGCGATCGCAAGTCATAACCTGTTTCTACTCAGCTTTTACCAGCCTCCTCCGCGTCTCCCATTGGGCTTAACGGTCATCCAATTCGTTTTTGCCATAGCAAATTGTTCTGGAGACATTTTAGCCCCTGTCAAATTGGCACCACAAAGGTTTGCCCCCCGCAGATTAGCATTTAGCAAATATGCGCCTCGTAAATCCGCGCCTCGCAAATCCGCTTCCTCTAAATCTGCATTGCTCAAATAGGCTTTGGTCAAATTAGCATCTTTGAGAATGGCACGATGCAGGTTAGCTCGACCAAAATCTGTGTTGACCAAGGTCGCCCCTTGAAGGTTCACCTGTTTCAAGGTCGCTTGATTGAAGGTTGCACCGGACAGATCGACCCGAGGCAATTGCAACAGAGATAAATCATGGGACGCAAAATCGCGACGTCCTTTACCGTAGTAACTTTGCAGATCTTCGGCAGCTAACTTGGGCGGTTTCTTGCCACGGCTCCCAGTAAAATTCGTCGTTTGCCCTTTGGAATCCGAGGTTTTAAGCGAAGACGATGTTGCTCGAGCCGCCATAACCCGCTGGCGAGTTGCACCGGATTGCAAGCTGGTTGAGTCAGACCGATTCAGCTGCTGCTGACGGGCGCGAATCGCTAGGGCAGCCCGAGCTGCAGGAGACATCGGTGCACTTTTGTCATTGCCTGAGCCGGTTAAGTCTCCCGATCGAGCAGGCGTGCCAGGTTTGTTGCCTTTGGCTGGCACCTGATTCATGCTGTGGGCCAAACTATCCAAGTAGGGTTCCAGATCCAGAGCACGGAAAATTTCATTGGCATTTTGGTAGCGATGGCGTACCGAAATTTCCAACATTTTCTGGAGAACCTTGGCAAAGTGCTCAGAGATCTGCACCTGTCGCCGCCAAAGTAACTCTCCGGTGGCCGGATCGTAGGATAAATCCTTAGGCGATCTGCCGGTGAGGAGATAAACACAGGTGACGCCTAAAGCATAGATATCGCTAGCAAACACCGGTCGCATCGCCATTTGCTCCGGTGGGGCAAAACCCGGTGTTCCGATCGCATAGGATGTGAAGGCCGTGTTTTCTGAGGCATTATTCACCATGGCCTGCTCATGGTTTTTCACCGCTCCAAAGTCAATCAGGACTAACTTAAGATCATGGGAGCGGCGGATCAGGTTGGCGGGTTTGATGTCCCGGTGAATGACTTGATGACTGTGGATGTATTCTAAAACGGGCAGAATTTCGCTCAGGAATTGCTTGACCCCCGCTTCTGTAAACGGCCCATTGCGTTTTACCTCCTGTTGTAGCGTGGATCCACTAACGTATTCCTGAACGAGATAAAATTCTTGGTTTGCCTCAAAGTAGTCCAATAGACGAGGAACTTGAGGATGGTTGCCAATGCGACCTAGGGTCTGTGCCTCTCGTTCAAAGAGTTCGCGGGCCATCTGCATAATGTGGGGAGCACTGGCATTGGGGCGAAGCTGCTTAATGACACAGTTGGGTTGTCCAGGTAGCACCTCATCCCGAGCCAAATAAGTTGCGCCAAATCCCCCCTGCCCAAGGGCATTGAGAACACGATAGCGATCGCGCAGTAGCAGCTTGGATCCGCAAGCTTGACAAAATTCTGCATCGATTAAGTTATCGGGATTAGGACAGCCTGGATTCAAGCAGTAGCTCATGCAGCGTCACCCGCGTATCGCTAAACAAACGATCGAGAAGTTAAGGAAAAAAGATATCTCAATTATCAACGCGAATCGTTGAAAAAAGAGGCGCGATCACTAGAAATCCCTAATAAAGAGTTGCTAAAGTTACTTCCGTCGATCATTAAGTCCGTATAAACCTCAGTGAGCTTTAGCACTCATTTCCCAGTAGATGGGAAATAGTTAGCAGGAATTTCTAACCGGTGTGAACGATTTTCAACCATTGAGAGCACTGGTATCTTCTCACTAAATACTAGGTACTTAAAGAATCCTCCGTATAGTTTGCTCTCTTTAAACTCTATTATTCACCGAGTTCGCCAGAAGTAACATGGAAAACTCTCGGAGTCATTTAAGAAACACCCTGATTACGGAGATGACAGATTTTTAGGGAACGTTGAGACATGGCGAAAGATTGCAACATTGATTACTCGTACAGTCACCCCTAGCGTAGGACTGCTAGGGTGGTTTTGTTGGAGCTTCTAGTGGGTCTCAGCCTGGAATGGTCATCTTTCGCTTCCTCATCATCTGGATTTAGATAATAACCTTGCCAGGAATTCTAGGACTGGGGGGGCACCCACCTGAGCCAGGGGAACGGTACAATGGGCACGACCTAATGATCTAAAGTCAATTTCCGATGCGTATTTCCCTGAACTGGTTGCGAGACCTGGTAGATTTTTCTCAATCTGCGGAGGAGTTAGCAGACCTGCTGACCATGGCAGGCTTTGAAGTAGAAGATATCGAGGATCGTCGCACTTGGGCGGAGGGTGTGGTCGTCGGTCGTGTGGTCGATCGCCAGCAACACCCAAACGCAGATAAACTGAGCGTTTGCCAAGTGGATATTGGTACAGGAGAAATCAATCAAATTGTCTGCGGCGCGGCTAACGTCCGTGCAGATATTTTTGTCCCGGTCGCAACGGTTGGTAGCTTTTTGCCCCAGGTGGGAGATGCAGGACTGAAAATTAAACCTGCCAAACTTCGGGGTGAGCCGTCGAATGGCATGATTTGTTCCCTGACAGAACTGGGCCTGACAAAAGATTCAGAAGGGATCCATATTTTCGATGAAACGATCGGGGAAGACATCCAGCCAGGGATGGATGTTCGGCCTCTCTTGGGACTCGATGAGGTGATTTTGGATTTAACCTCCACGGCGAATCGGGCGGATGCGCTCAGTATGATTGGGATTGCGCGGGAAGTGGCTGCACTGACAGGAAATCCGCTGAAAATGCCCCAGGCTGGAGACGTAACGGCGACGGCAGGGACAGATTTAACGATCGACATTGCTGATCCTCAAGCTTGTTTTACTTATATCGGTACGGTGATTGAAGGGGTAAAAATTGGCCCGTCTCCCCTGTGGCTCCAGCGACGGTTACAGGCAGCCGGGGTGCGACCCATTAGTAATGTGGTCGATGTGACGAACTACATCATGCTGGAGTGGGGACAGCCCTTACATGCCTTTGATCTCGATCGGCTAAAGCAGGTGGCGGAGAGCGACACTCTCAAGATTGGTGTTCGGTTTGGCACGGCGGGGGAAACCTTGGTCACCTTGGATAGCCAGGAACGCACCGCCACGGAGCAAACGCAGTTGATTACCGTGAACGATCGCCCTGTCGCTTTAGCGGGAGTCATGGGCGGTGAAGCAACGGAAGTTTTCGAGGGTACGACGAATCTGTTGCTGGAAGCAGCTTTGTTCGACTCAGCGGTGACGCGGCGATCGGCTCGCAGTCAAGGGTTACGATCGGAAGCATCGGCCCGGTATGAACGGGGGGTCAACTTAGCGGAATTGGAACTAGCCCAACGGCGGGCAGTGCAACTCATTACCGAGTTGGCGGGGGGCACTGTAACGGCCCAAGCCACAGCGGATCATCGTCCGGCCACTTTGACTCGATCGATCGAACTGCGCCTCGATCGGGTGAAGCAAGTGTTGGGCTTGGTGGTGCGCGGGGATGACCTGAGTGAACTGGAAGCCGCAGAAGTGGAAAAAGCTTTGGTGGCGTTGAATTGCCAACTGACGGCTACCGGGGAAGGGGTTTGGACCGTGACGGTGCCTCCCTACCGCTACCGAGATTTGGAACGAGAAATTGATCTGATTGAAGAAATTGCCCGTATGTACGGCTTTAATAATTTTGCCGATACGTTGCCCGATAAAGGCGAAGTGGGTTTTCTCTCGTTGGAGCAAGTGGTACTGCGGAAACTGCGATCGGCACTGCGGGGCATCGGTTTGACGGAGTTGATGCATTATTCCTTGGGCAAACCGGGGAGCGATCGGCAGGTGGTATTAAGCAATCCCCTGTTTGTGGAATATTCTGCGCTGCGGACGAATTTGATGGATGGCTTGATTGAAGCTTGTCAGTACAACCTAGAACGCGGCAATGGTGCCCTGAATGGGTTCGATATTGGCCATATTTTCTTCCAAGATGAAGACGGATTAGGGGAAGCAGAAGTTTTAGGGGGGATTCTCGGAGGCGATACCTCTCGGGGCCGTTGGATGCGAGGGGGCAAGGAAGCTCCGATGACTTGGTTTGAAGCGAAGGGGCTGTTGGATACGGTGTTTGACCAACTGAAGCTGCCAGTGGAATACCAGCCGGATAGCCGCGATGCCCGACTCCACCCAGGGCGGACAGCTTCTTTGTGGATCCGAGGTGAGCGGTTGGGAACCTTTGGGCAACTGCATCCGCAATTGTGTCAAGAACGCGGACTACCAGATGGGTTATATGTGTTCGAATGGGATTTGGATCTGATTTATAAGAATTTGGAATCAGAAGAAGCCATGGTTCCGGTGTTCCAGCCGTTTTCCACCTATCCTGCCAGCGATCGGGATCTGGCGTTTTACGTGGGCACTAAGGTTTCTGTCTCCGATCTGGAACGGGCGATCCGGAAAGCGGGTGGCAACTTGTTGGAATCGGTTGAGTTGTTTGATGAATATAAGGGCGATCGAGTACCAGAAGGGAAGCGGAGTTTAGCGTTTCGGATGGTATATCGCACCGACGATCGGACATTAACGGATGCAGATGTTGATCCGGTTCAACAAAAGGTACGCGATGAGTTGGTTGAAAAATTTCAAGTGGAGCTACGCAGCTAATCCGATCGTGTTTGGACTTGTAATGCGCGATCTTTAATCTGAAAACTAGAGGCAGGATACTCACTGGGTTGCAAGGAGTTGATGGCCTCTAGTTTTTTCTATGTTGATCAATCATTTTTTTAGAACGTGATGAATGAATGTTGTTGAGTATTCATAAGAGCATTCGTGATTTTCTCGAACGCTGATACAAGGATTGAATGATGCCTAGTGATTGGTAGAAATTCTGATCCCATTGAAAAAATGCCGGAGACATGGGTACCGTTCTTCGCTAGGATTGGGAGACGAAAACATTCATTGGGCCTGGAATTTACTGGGCCTGGAAGTGAGGAGTGACTGTGCATTTATTAATTCCAGCCGCTGGATCAGGTAAACGGATGGGCAGCGATCGCAACAAACTGCTTCTCCCGTTACTCGGTCAACCGATCCTAGCCTGGACCTTGCAAGCCGCCGCCGCTGCCCAAACGATCGAATGGATCGGCATCATCGGTCAACCGATCGACTTTGACGATTTCACCAGCATTCTCACGAACCTTAACCTAGCCAAACCTGTGCAGTTAATTCAGGGGGGATCCACTCGCCAGGAATCTGTCTATAACGGCCTCCAAGCCCTACCCGCAGAGGCCACCAACGTCCTCATCCATGACGGTGCCCGCTGCCTCGCCACGCCAGATCTGTTCGATCGCTGTACCGCAGCGTTACAAACCTGTGATGGCCTAATTGCGGCCATTTCCGTCAAAGACACGATCAAAGTTGTCGATCGTGAATTGCTGATCCAGGATACCCCCGATCGCGCTAACCTGTGGGCCGCCCAAACCCCCCAAGGCTTCTCTGTACCGCTGCTGCGTAAATGCCATGATGAAGGCGTGAGCCAGGGGTGGGAAGTGACTGACGATGCAGCTCTGTTTGAACGGTGCAACCTACCCGTGAAAATCGTGGTGGGTGAGGAAACGAACCTGAAGGTCACTACCCCTGTTGATTTGGCGATCGCGGAATTCATCCTCAAGAGTCGGCAATAAGCACGCCGTAACTCAGCGATCGAGGGCATTTGAACTAAGTAATCAGAATTGAGCAATCGCTAGTCCAGGGTGCAGGAGTTGAACCCGCCTAAGGCGAATTATGAGTTCGCTGCCTATACCGCTCGGCCAACCCTGGAAATGGAACCATTCGGGAAGAGAACCTGGAAGAACTGGGGTTCGCTTCAAACACAGGACATCACGCCGTAGAAACGTAACATCGTGGAAACTATACTAGCGCAGACTTCCCAAAATAGCAGACAAATAATTGACTCAAATAATTAACTCAAAAATTTGGCTGAAAAATTTAGCTAAATCGGTTCCATTTTAGCTTGAAAAATCGGCTATAACTGACTATCTGCTCCTACAATGCAGTCGTGATAATGCCATCGTGACAATACAGTGATGACAATCTAGTCGTGATTGACCCGCAAGCGAACCCCTATGAAACTCAACTCCACCGCAACCTTTACCTTCGTCCTGTTGTTTTTGATGATTGGCGCAGGCTTTGCTAGTGCCAACTGGGGCTTTTCATTGGGGTATGAAGCACTCAAGGGCATCACCCAACCCGATAGCCGACCCAATAGCAAAAATAATAGCCGTCCTACCTCCAATGGAGCATTAGAAGGCATGTCTTTGCTTCAGGAGGAAGACATCATCAAAGACGTCAAGGAACGGACGGATAACGGCAAAGGCAGCTCAGCTAAGGGAGAGAGTCAGGCTAATCAGCAGCCAGAAGAGCCAGAGAAGCCAATCAATACCGCAAAGTTTCCTTACCGAGGTCAAAGCAAGGGCGTCAAAATGGAAGTGACAGGAACACGGCGACAGGAAGATACTGTGGTGCTAGATATTGCCATTCAAAACGATGCCAATCAACCGGTCAAATTTCTCTACAGTTTTTTGACCATCACGGATAACCAGGGCCGCATTTTAAATGGAGAGACGGCAGGACTGCCGGCGGAACTAGCTCCTAAAAGTGAGCGGTATACTGGAACCCTGAAAATTTCTAGTAGCCTGTTGGACAATGCGGAAACGGTTTCTCTGCAACTCTCTGACTATCCTGCCCAGCAGGTACAGTTAGAAGTTTCAGGTATTCCCGTCAAATAGGGGGCAATGGGCATTTATTTCCCTGAATCAATCTATGGTCACCCTGGCATTGTTTGCGATCGCCCAACTCATGGCCTCCCAATGGAATACGGTCGATGCGCGATCGGAGATCATCGACTCTGATGTTGTATTGGATCCTGTCGTAGTTCCCTGGAAACTTTTATCGATCGCGCTGTTGATCATCATTAATGCGTTTTTTGTGACGGCGGAGTTTTCCATCGTCTCCGTGCGGCGCTCCCGGATTAGTCAACTCGTCGATGCAGGGGATGTCCAAGCTAGGACGGTGCAGGAACTCCAGCGCAGTATTGATCGCCTCCTGTCCACCACCCAGATGGGCATTACCCTATCCAGTTTGGCCCTTGGCTGGATTGGTGAAAGTACCATGGCAGGCTTAGTGCGGCAGGGGTTGGCTCAATTGCCCTTGCCCGATGCTTGGTTGGACGTGGCCACCCGATCGTTTTCGATCCCCCTAGCATTTCTCTTGATTGCTTACCTACAAATTGTCCTAGGGGAACTGTGTCCCAAATCCCTAGCGCTATTGTATTCCGAGGAGATTTCGCGGTTTCTGGCTCCCCTCAGTCTCGCCATCGCCCAAGTTTTTAATCCATTCATTTGGGTCTTGAACCAATCCACTAAGTTCCTGCTGCGCTTGTGTGGCATTCGTTACACTGGCCAGGAAGGCTACAACCAAATCACCTCCGAAGAATTGCAACTAATGATTGCCACGCCCAGTGAATCCATGGGTTTGGAAGCCGATGAACGGGAATTGCTGGCCAATGCCTTTGAATTTGGGGAGGTGAGTGCGGGGGAAATTATGATCCGGCGCACCAGTATGATTAGTATTCCCGTTGAAGCCACGGTGCGGGATTTGTTAGACGAAGTCGCCCGATCGCACCATTCCCGCTATCCCGTAATTGGGGACTCGGTGGATGATGTTTGCGGCGTGATTCACTTGAAGGAACTGGCAGAACCTTTGGTGCAAGGCACTCTGACCCTCGATAGTTCCATCCAACCCTGGATCAGACCTGCCCGATATGTGCCAGAATACACGCCTTTGGATGAACTCTTATCCCTAATGCAGCGATCGCGCCATCACTTGGTCATTGTGGTGGATGAATTTGGCAGTACAGCAGGTTTAGTGACAATTCAGAACGTCGTCGCGCAACTGATCGGCGAGACTCCGGAAATTGAAATGGATACGGTGCTTTCTATTCAACGCATCGATAGTCATACCTTTATTGTCCAGGCTCAGTTGGACTTAGAAGAAGTCAACGATGTCTTAAATCTGAATCTGCCCTTAGCGGATGAATACCGCACTCTGGGCGGATTTCTGCTCTACCAATGGCAACGCATCCCCACGGAGGGTGAAACGCTTCAGTACGGTAACTGTGAACTCACGGTAATGTCTACCGAGGGGCCACGCCTAGATTATGTTCGGATTCATCGCATTCAGGCGGAGCAGGATACGGAGGAGGATATTGAGGAAAATAGTTCTGTGTAGGGGTGGGAGAGTATAGGGGGGGAGGGTGTAGGAGATCGATTTCTTACTTGATCCCAGGCATGATGTCTTCAGGGGCGATCGATTGACCCGTTGTTGTGGGAATCTCCACGACCACTAGGTAGCCTTGCAGGGTGTCACTAGAAGCGGCTTGAAATTTTTCAAGGATTTGGGGCATGTCGGCTTGCAACAGTTTTCCCGTCTCGCTGTAGAGTTCTAGGGCGGAAAGACAACCGATCGTGGGATTCCAGTTGGCACTGGCCGGGTTCAGTTGCTTACCGCTGAAAAAGTCGGGGGCATCTCCTGTGCCATGGATACGAAACAGCGATCGGCCTAGCTTTCCGGCCCAGTAGCTTTGCTGTAAGCCCCAATGGTTGCGCCAACTGGGAGGTAGTAAGGCTTGGTAGTCTGTGGGAGAACCACTAAATCCAGCAACGGCTGTCGTTCCGGCTTCCAACGGGACAAAGAGATTGACCAGGGAAAATTGGCCATAGGCGCGGAAGAACAGATCATCGGGTTGGGGCGTGGTGCCATCGATGCGATACAGTCCCTGGGGGGTGTTGCCTCGCACAAAATTCCAATTCAAGCCATGCAGCGATCTCAACAACAAGGGCACCGACCAGAGTTGGCCTTTTTCCCGCACCCACTGTCCCCGATCGTCCTTTAGCATCATCCGACATAGGGCATGGCGATCGGCATTGCAAAAAACATAGGCTTGCATTTCTCCCGGTTTAGCTTGCCATTGGAGCAACTCCTGTAGGGGAGGAAGGTTAGGCGGATTAAAGCGTGTTGCAATATCTTGCAGTGTTGTGTAGAGATAGGGTTGATTTTGCCAGTTGGGAAAGCGTTGTTGAATCCGTTGGCTCAGCTGTTGGATTTCCTGAGGGGATAGGTTAGTCTTGGCCATTGTCTCAGGATTAGCCAAGACCGAGATCGCCATGGCCACCCATTGGGGATCTTTACTTTGTTCGATCGTGGCCCGGAATTGCGTCGCGAGGCTGCTGTAGGTGTTGGGATCGGCGAGGTATAACTGCGTGCCCACCTGCAACGCCATGTCGATCGTTCGCATTTGCGCCGTAGAAAGCTTAGCCTGACGAGTCATGGCCAAAATCTTATCCATCGCCTGGGCTACAAAAGGCTGCTTCGGTTCAACGATCGCCGTCGTCCACAGCAAATTTTTCCAGTGCTTGGCATTGCGATCGTCAATGGGATAACGGGCCAGGTCGTAATTCTCCGGTCGGACTTGGCGTTCCTGCTGTTGGCGTTGCTGCG
Organism: Alkalinema sp. CACIAM 70d; assembly: GCA_002148405.1. Taxonomy (GTDB): domain Bacteria; phylum Cyanobacteriota; class Cyanobacteriia; order Leptolyngbyales; family Leptolyngbyaceae; genus Alkalinema. The sequence goes on from MUGG01000202.1 coordinate 10,461, forward strand.
ATCGGGCTCCCGCGAGGGCTTGGGGCTGAGTAGTCTGAGAGGAAAGCTGCACCATCGGCACTGCCTGGGACAACAGCACAGGCCGAGTCAGGCCAGCGAGAAGCAGTAAGCCTAGCCAGATAAACGGACGCAGCGTCTGGGTTTTGATCACAACGCTGCGGGAGGATGATTGTAGGGGTGGGGGTGGAGATGACCTCATCTCTCTAAGTTAGCGATTCACTTAGGAATTTCCCATCTCCCTTAGAAAATTTTCATGTTTGTTAAAGCAGAGATGAACTTTAATTTTCTGGGATTAGGTAAATCCACTCATTGCGGGGAATGGTGTTGATCCATGCAACTGCGACTAGCGGTTTTCTAGAAGAGCAAGCTAGGGATCGATCGCGAGGCCCGTTTCTGGATTAAACAAATGAATTTTGTCAGGATTGATCGCCAGCCAGATCTTCTCGCCGATCCCCACGGATTTGTCGGCCTCGATACGAGCGGCGATCGCGGTATTTCCAGTCTGTCCGCTGCTGTGGCTAGCCCCCGATCCCAACACTTGCCCTGCTAGATTGGCGGTGATATAAGTCTCGCTGCCCAGGGCTTCCACCAGTTCCACGGTGACGGGTAAATTTTTCGGCGCAGGCACGCTGTAGCTAAGGTGCTCCGGACGAATGCCCAAGGTGAGGGTTTGGCTATCGTAGCGACTCAGGACATTGGCCCAGGATTCCGGTAGCGTGATGCGAAAGTCGGGATGGATGATCAGCAGCGGCGCTTTGACTTGCACGGGAATAAAATTCATCGGGGGTGATCCAATGAATTCGGCGACAAAGCGATTGACGGGGCGATTGTAGAGTTCCAGCGGGGTGGCGATTTGCTGGATCTGCCCTGCATTTAAAACCGCAATCCGATCGCCCATGGTCATGGCTTCGGTTTGGTCGTGGGTGACATAAATCGTCGTGGTGCCGAGTTGCCGTTGCAGTTTGACAATTTGCGATCGGGTTTCGGCCCGCAGTTTGGCATCCAGGTTAGACAGGGGTTCATCCATCAGAAACACTTGGGGATCCCGTGCCATGGCCCGCCCCAGGGCAACCCGCTGCTTTTGGCCCCCGGAAAGCTGTTTGGGCAAGCGATTCAGCAAGCCTTCGATTTGCAGTGACTGCGCCACCTCCCGCACCCGCCGATCGATCTGCTGTTCCCGATCGGGGACATAGCGCAAGCCCTTTGGTAGTTTGCGGCTGGTTTCTACGGCGAGGGTTTCCAACCATTGGGGCAACCGGGAGGCTTGGGGATTGCTAGCAGGTGCTGTCGATCGCCGCAGTCCAAAGGCCAGGTTGTCGTAAACGGTCATGTGGGGATAGAGCGCGTAGCTCTGGAACACCATGGCAATGTCCCGTTCCTTGGGGGGCAGTTGATTGACGAGGCGATCGCCCACGTAAATGTTGCCCCCGGTAATCTCTTCTAAGCCTGCAATCAAGCGCAGTAAGGTACTCTTCCCGCAACCCGATGGCCCCACCAACACCATAAATTCCCCATCGCGAATGGTGAGGTTAATCGATCGCAGGACGGAGACGGGCTGACTACCCGGTTCCCCTGCACCCCGACCCTTCGGGTAAGTTTTATAAATGTTTTCGAGAATGACCTGTGCCACGGTACCCACTGGCGATTTTAAATCAGTGCCGATGATACTCGATTATGGCGACGGTGGGTAGCTTTCTGGAGAATTTTGGGTTTAGGTCAGCATGTCAGGGGTGTCACTTCACAACTTCCTCAAGTCCCTTTTATACACTAAGCCGTATTAGCTAAGCCGTATTAACAAGCCGTTGGGATGCGCTGATTACGATCTACCTTGCTCCCTCCTTGATGATTATTTCCTGAAAGATTCAATTATGAAATATCGCCATATTGTGATTACCCATCCAGGAGATTCCTCTGTTCTCCGAATGGTAGAAGATGAACGACCCGATCCCCAAAGCGGTGAAGTGCGGGTCAGAATTCTCGCAACAGGGGTTGCTTTTACCGATATCATGATGCGGGAAGGGGTTTATCCCGGTGTTCCCAAAATTCCCTATTCCCCTGGCTACGATATTGTGGGCATTGTAGATGGAGTTGGGGCAGGAGTCTCCAGCGGCCTCTTAGGTCATATGGTTGTTGCCTTAACGATCGTGGGGGGCTATAGCGAATCCATTTGTATTCCTGAGCAAGACATTGTTCTGGTTCCATTTGGTGTTGACCCAATCGATGCAGTCAGTGTTGTTTTACACTACACAACCGCCTATCAGATGCTGCATCGCATTGCCTATGTCAATCCAGGAGAACGCATCTTGATTCATGGAGCGGCGGGCGGAGTGGGCACCGCATTACTGGAATTAGGTAAATTAGCCGGACTGGAACTATATGGCACGGCCTCTCCTAGCAAACATGGAACGATCGCAAAACTCGGGGGAATTCCCATTGATTATCACAACGAAGACTTTGTAGCGCGCATTCGTCAACTGACCGGGGATGGTGTTGATATTGTTTTTGATGCAGTGGGTGGGCGGAATCTGACACGTTCTTACAAAACCCTACGATCGGGCGGGCGGTTAGTCAGTTATGGCTTCCTCTCAGCCTTTGCTCCCCATCGTCACAAAAACTGGACGATTGCAACTACGCTGCTACGCCTTGCGATGCTCAAACTGATCCCCGATCGACGAAAGGTCTTTTTCTACAGCATTGCCGATTGCAAAGCAAAGCATCCTGACTGGTACCACGAGGATCTCACCACCCTTTTACACTGGCTGGCCGAGGGTAAGATTAAGCCGATTATTGCTAAACGATTACCCTTGCAGGAAGCGGCCCAGGCCCATGAGTTATTGGAACAGTCAGCGGTGACTGGCAAGGTAGTTTTGATATGCCGTTAAATCGATGACTAAGAAATCACCAATTAAATGATCAAGTAAATCATTGAGAAAATTAGAAACGAAGTACCATGGGAGATTGAGCAATGGAGAAGACAACACGATTACGATGGAAAACACAGTGGAAGCGAATTAGTTTATGGATTATGGTAATTCTTGTACCACTTCTGCTTGTGGTAAGTGCAATTCCCGGTAGAGCCAATGAATGGAAAGGGGAGGAGACTGTTATCATTAGTCCCCAAGATGTGATCAATGATGATTTCTATCGGGCGGCCCAAACAATCACGATCGACGGGAGAATTAAAGGAGATGCCGTGATTGCAGCGAAGCGAATTACCATCAACGGCACCATCGAAGGCGATTTAATTGCAGCGGGTCAACTGATTACGGTGAATGGATCTGTGAATGATGATATTCGGATGGCTGGACAGGTTTTAATCATCGGTCAATCGGCTCGCATCAAAGATGACGTGATTGCCGCAGGGTACAGTTTAGACAATCAAGCGGGAAGTACGATCGGGGGTAACTTGGACTATGCTGGTGCTCAAGCCACGATCGCAGGAACCGTAAACAGTAATCTCCGTGCTGTGACCAATGGGTTGAAAGTTGTTGGCACAATCAACGGAAATGTGGACACGATCGTAGGCGATGAAACAATTACACCCCCCCCTTTCTGGCCTAAGCCGCTCGAATCGGTTCCCACAATTCCACCTGGTTTAACCCTCGCCTCGTCCGCCAAAGTAGGCGGAGAACTGGTCTATCGATCGACGCAGGTTGCGACGCTCGAATCCGGTGCTACCCTGGCAGGCAAAGTAACTCATTACCCGTTAGAACACCCCGAACGCCCTCAACAACCTGCACAAGCTGGTGTAGTTTTCCATCTCCAACGCTTAGCCGCGATCGTGTTGTTGGGTTGGTTGCTTCTGCGATTTTTCCCCCACTGGCCACAAGAAATTGGTGCAATTGCCCAAGCACGACCTCTTCCCGCCCTCGGTTGCGGAATCGTGAGTATTGCTGCGGTCATTACCAGCATTATTGCATTGGTGATCGGAACGATTGTTGCGATGGCAATTTTAGGATTGACGGTTCCAATTTTGATTGGGCCAGTATTTGGCTTAGGTTTTCTGAGTATTTTTGCCTTGAGTCTAGGATTTGCTCTTGTGGCAGGTTTTATCCCTGACATTGTTGCTAGTTTGCTCAGCGGACAATGGTTTATGCATCAATTGCAGAGGGATCAACCACCCAATCGCCTCTTAACGCTAGCGATCGGAGCGTCGATCTTTGTCATAGTGACAGCCATTCCTGTGCTCGGCGGAATCGTGAATGTTCTAGTCATTCTCTTAGGCTTAGGGGCTATCTGGCTCTGGGGGCGTCATCACAGTCTGTGTGAGTTTTCCCGCAGTAGGCCACTCATGACTACAGCCTGATTTTTGGCAGCATCTGCTGGGGCAAAACCTGAGAATGCAATCCCCTGGAGTCTCATCAGCCCAGGGGATTTGATTGCGCGATTGTCAGTCTGCAATATTCATGGCTTGTTTCAGCCCTTGGCTGGCTTGAACATAGCTATAGTTCTGAATCAGTTGGCGGCTGGCTTCCCCATAAATGGCTAGCGTCGCTGGACTGGCTAACATTTGCTGGAGGCACTGGGCTAGCGCTTCTACATTTCCAGCAGGGAAAATGAAGCCGTTATGGCCAGGGCGCACCAAATCCTTCGCACAGCCGACATGATCGCTAACAATGATCGGTTTCCCTAAACACATGGCTTCATTCACCGCTAGGCCCCAGGTTTCTGAATTGCCGTAGCTGGGCAGGACAAAGACATCCGCGATCGCGTAGGTGCGGGGCATAAAACTTTGGTTTTGGAATGGTGCGAAATAAATCTGGGAATGCTGGGCGGCCAGGGTTCGTAAATCCGATTCCAACGCACCTGCCCCGACTAGTAATAACGAGGTATCCGCTAGATTCGCTTGCACAAAGGCATTAACTAAATCGATCGGACGTTTTTTGGGAATAAATTTGCCCGCAAACAGAATTACTTTATGGTTTTCTGGAATGCCGAGTTCCTGTTTCCATAACTTAGCCTGTTCATGGGCGAGATCAGTTTGAGCCATAAAACGATCGTTGTCGATCGTGTGGGGAGAGAAGAAGAGTTTTTCTGCCGCGACGCCGTGAGTTCGGAAATAGTGATAGTTGGCTTTACCAACGTAGAGAATACGATCGAAGTGTTGGTAGACTTGTGTGATCCACTGTTGCCGTAACCAGGCTTTAATGCCCCGTTCTGGCATAATCCGGTGGGAATCGCCTCGGAATAGGATAGGACAATCCTGCCAATGCCATAGGAAGTGATAGAGGCTGGCGTAGTTATAATTCATTAACAGAACTGTATCTGGCTCATAGGCGCGAATTTGGGGAATGAGGGTAGGATTTTTCAGCCCCCAAATGTGGTGGGTGCCGGGATTGGAACTGGTATTGGCAACGAATTCGTGATCATAGCCTTCCAAGAGTGGAATGTCCCATTGAATCTTTTGACCAAAGCCCCGATCGATCACTTCTGAAACACCAAAATTCCAAAGATAGAATACTTTCAGTTGAATTTCGGGATCAGCATGGAGATGGCGAAACCAAGGGGCATAGTACTGGATAGGATGGGAGAGTACGATCGCTAATTTTTTCATAGGAGTAACCTGATTGGGGTAGTCAATTTGTTGTAAGAGGATTGCTGAAATCCTTGATGCAGAGGTTATGATGCAGAGGTTATTCTTCGATGCAACAAATTTGATCCCTA
>MUGG01000130.1 GCA_002148405.1 Alkalinema sp. CACIAM 70d
TTAAGAACATCTGTATTTTGTGATTTTTTCGAGATATACCGTTGAAGAAGGATGGTGTTTGCGACTATCTCTAGCGTAAAAACTTAGCCCAAACGCTTAGCTCAAAACTTAGAACTTGGCTCCAAAAATGAAAAGCGGAGCTAGTACTAGCTCCGCTTTTGTAATTATGCGACTTGAAGTCTGTCAGTCAGAAGAAAGGTTAAGGGCTCTAGGAATCTGCACCTTGGGGCAACAGTTCCCTATTGTCTTGGCCTTTCAACACCTTCACTTGACCTGCATCGTCTACATCCACAACTGCGGTATCTCCTTCTCGAATCCGTGCAGAGAGGATCTCCTCTGCGAGGGAATCTTCCAAGAGGCGCATAATGGCTCGACGCAGAGGCCGTGCCCCGTAGCTGGGGTTGTAGCCTTCTTCGATCAGCCGATCCTTGAAGCGATCGGTGACTTCGAGGGTAATTCCCTGATCAATGAGCCGCTTGAAGACTTCCTTGAGGAGAATTTCGGCAATTTCCTTGACCTCGTCCTTCGTCAATTGACGGAAGACAATGATTTCATCCAGACGGTTCAAGAACTCTGGGCGGAAGTATTGCTTCAACTCTTCGTTCACCAGCGATCGCAGACGGTTGTACTGAGATTCGTTGGGATCCTCGGTGGAGAAGTCAAACCCAAGGGTATTGGCCCCTTTCTCAATCACCTTAGACCCGATGTTCGAAGTCATGATGATCAAGGTGTTTTTGAAGTCTACCGTGCGGCCTTTGGAATCAGTCAGGCGACCATCTTCCAGGATTTGCAACAGCAGGTTAAAAACATCTGGGTGGGCTTTTTCGATTTCGTCGAACAGCACCACAGTGTAAGGACGACGGCGAACCGCTTCTGTTAATTGGCCGCCCTCGTTGTAACCCACATACCCAGGAGGCGAACCCACCAACTTCGAAACCGTATGGCGCTCCATGTATTCCGACATATCCAATCGGATCATGGCGTCTTCGGACCCGAAGAAGTAAGCAGCCAGGGCTTTAGTCAGCTCGGTTTTACCGACCCCGGTTGGCCCAGAGAAGATGAAGCTAGCAATGGGTCGGTTGGGATTCTTAAGGCCCACCCGTGCCCGACGAATGGCGCGGGAAACGGCCTTCACCGCTTCGTCTTGGCCAATCAAGCGGGTATGCAGCGTTTCTTCCATGTGCAGAAGTTTTTCGGACTCAGTTTCCGTGAGCTTGTTCACAGGAACGCCCGTCCAAGAGGCCACAATTTGGGCAATATCCTCTTCCGTCACCACAGGTTGGGGCGCAGAATCGGTAGCCGCTTCGTTTTTACGGGTTTGGCTAAGTGCCTTGAGTTGCTCACGCACCTCCATTTCCCGATCGCGCAGTTGTCCTGCTTTATCGAAATCTTGGGTACGAACCGCATCGTCCTTTTCCTTCAGGACTTGACGCAGTTCCTCATCCAACTCCTTCTCCGCAGGGGAGCGCTGATACTTCAGCAAGCGCACCCGAGAACCCGCTTCGTCGATCAAGTCGATCGCCTTATCGGGCAGGAAGCGATCGGAAATATAGCGATCGGCCAGTTTAGCAGCCGCATCCAGCGCTTCGTCGGAAATTTGCAGCTTGTGGTGCTGCTCGTACCGTTCCCGCAACCCGCGCAGAATTTCGATCGTTTCTTCAACGGTCGGCTCACCCACCATGACGGGCTGAAAACGCCGTTCCAGGGCTGCGTCCCGCTCAATGTGCTTGCGGTACTCATCCAAGGTGGTGGCACCAATACATTGCAGCTCACCCCGAGCCAAGGCAGGCTTCAGGATATTGGCGGCATCGATCGCGCCTTCCGCAGCCCCTGCCCCAATCAGGGTGTGGACTTCATCAATCACGAGGATCACATTCCCAGCGGAACGGATCTCATCCATGATTTTTTTCAGGCGCTCTTCAAATTCACCGCGATACTTGGTTCCAGCGACCAGGAGACCCACATCCAAGGTGACAACCCGCTTTTCTTCCAGGATATCGGGGACATCTTGGTTGGCAATGCGTTGGGCCAAACCTTCTGCGATCGCAGTCTTACCGACACCGGGTTCCCCAATGAGAACCGGATTATTTTTCGTTCGGCGACCCAGAATTTGGATCACCCGTTCCACTTCCTTTTGACGACCGACAACGGGGTCAAGTTTGCCGTCGGCAGCAAGCTGGGTCAGATTTACCCCAAACTCGTCCAGGGTTGGGGTCTTTGTTCGACCACTTTGACCGCCCCCTGCGCCAACCTCTGCTGTTTCGCCCAGCATCCGGATCACTTGGGTGCGCACCTTGGAGAGATCAACGCCGAGGTTTTCTAAAACTCTGGCGGCGACACCCTCACCCTCCCGGATCAGCCCCAGGAGCAAGTGTTCCGTTCCGATATAGTTATGTCCAAGTTGGCGAGCTTCCTCCAGGGAGAGTTCCAGAACTCGTTTAGCCCGTGGTGTAAATGGAATCTCAACCGCGACGAAGCCGGAGCCCCGTCCGATGATTTTCTCAACTTCGATCCGAGCATCCTTAAGGTTCACACCCATGGACTTGAGAACCTTGGCGGCAACGCCTGTTCCTTCGCCGATCAAACCCAAAAGGATTTGCTCGGTACCCACAAAGTTGTGACCCAAGCGGCGAGCCTCCTCTTGGGCAAGCATGATCACCTTAATGGCTTTTTCTGTGAAGCGTTCAAACATGGCGTTTTTCCATTACCTGCTGCGTGCCGGTATGGAGATTCTAACACAGTGAATTTGGCCAGTTGTGATTTTGTAGCAGCCAAAGCCGGTCGCAATTACCGAACCCAAGGACGTGAGGGGATCAACCCTTGGAATTCTGCGCCCGATCGATTTCGCCACCGAGGGGAAATTGTGCTAGGGAATCCCACCTTTCGTCAAGGGGATTTACCTTAAAAAAATTTCTAGTGAAATGTATTAAAAGTTACATTTATCCGTTGCTCACTTTCCGTAGTTGGGGTGGCCCACGATCGCTCAAATGTGGCCAAAATCGCTGAGAATTCTGGATCTTGCAATTTATTTTTCCAAAGAATTAGAGCGTCTTCCTGGTTGTCGGAATAGTATTTTTTGCGCAAACCCACTTCCTGGAAGCCAAATTTTTTGTAGAGGCCGATCGCGGCGGTGTTGGAAACTCGCACCTCTAGGGTCGATCGGGTCAGCCCACGGGCCACGGCTGACTTCAGTAACGCCCATAGCAGCCGCTGCCCCAGGCCATGCCCGCGATAGTCGGGATGCACGGCCAGAATCGTGATGTGGGCTTCATCGACGATCGACCAGAGGCAGCCGTATCCCACCAAAGGCGTTGCCTCGGTAGTATGAGAATCACCAGTACGGGGATCACCAGTACGGGGATCACCCACGGGGCACAGAACCCAGAGATCGCTGTTGGGACTGTCCATTTCCCGTTGGTACTGATCACTTGTCCAAAGTTTGCCGAAGCAGCGGCGATCGAGATCGACGATCGCGGGTAGTAATTCGGGCGTTGCTGCCTGAAGTTCTAGGGTAAGTTCTGGGGAGACATCCCGATCCAACCGTTGCTCGGCCATGGGTTCCAATCTTTTCCTACCAATAGCGTGTGCAAACGACGATACACTAGAATCCTGTGCAAAAAATTCGGACAAAGCGATGGTTGCGACTCCAATCCCTACTCAAAACACGGCACATCGTTATTTGGTGAATGCCACCTCTCCTAATCAGTCTCTCTTACCCATCACCGCGAAGGTAAATAGCAAGGATCACCTTGAGGTGGGCGGTTGTGATGTGGTGGAGTTAGCCCAGCGCTTTGGCACTTCTCTATATATTGTGGATGAGCAGACAATTCGTACCGCTTGTCAACAGTACCGCGAGGGATTTCGGCAGTATTACCCCGGCGAATCGCTCGTTCTGTTTGCATCTAAGGCTTGGAACTGTTTAGCTATCTGCGCGATCGTTGCCAGCGAAGGGTTGGGGATTGATGTGGTTTCCGGTGGTGAACTGGTGACGGCCCTGCAAGCGGGTATGGATCCGACTAAGATCTACATGCATGGCAACAACAAGTCGATCGAAGAGCTGCAACGGGCGATCGCTAGCCAAGTCACCGTCATTGTTGACAACTGGGAAGAACTGCAAACCCTGGCGAAACTATCCGAGGGGCAGTCTGTGCGTATCATGCTGCGCCTGACACCGGGGATTGAATGCCACACCCACGAGTACATCAAAACCGGACACCTAGACAGCAAGTTTGGCTTTGATCCCAACCAAGTGGAGCAGGTCTTTGAATTCGTCAGCCAGCAGCCCGGATTAAACTTTGTCGGCCTCCATGCCCATATTGGATCCCAGATTTTTGAACTGAAGCCCCACGAAGATTTGGGTGCGGTCATGGTGGGTTGGCTGTCCAAGGCCACGAAGTATGGCCTCAGCATTTCTGAACTCAACATCGGCGGTGGACTGGGCATTCGTTATACGGAGCAGGATGATCCCCCCAGCATTGATGCATGGGTGAAGACCGTTTGCGAATCCGTGGTGGCAGCCTGCCAGTCGGCAAAGATTCCCCTGCCCAAACTGTTATCGGAACCCGGTCGATCGCTGGTGGGCACCTCCTGCATCACAGCCTACACCGTCGGCGGCCAGAAGGTGATCCCCGACATTCGCACCTACCTCAGCGTCGATGGCGGTATGTCTGATAACCCCCGGCCCATTACCTACCAATCCCTCTATCGGGCCTTGATTGCGAACCGGATGTCGTCGGACTTGACGGAGACAATGACGATCGCCGGGAAGCACTGCGAATCGGGAGATGTTTTGATTAAGGATGCTCTACTCCCTAAGACAGAACAGGGAGATATCCTGATCATCATGGACACGGGTGCATACAATTACAGCATGTCCTCTAATTACAACCGCATTGCTCGTCCGGCAGCTGTGTTGGTGAATGATGGAGAGGCAAACGTTATCCTGGAACGGGAAACTCTTGAGGATTTGCTGCGTCAGGATCGACTACCGGAACGATTACGAGGTTAGTCGGTAAACTTTCCTGCGTCGCCCTCGATGCACCATCACTAATTTAGATCGCTCACGAGATCGCTAATTAGCCATGGTTGATAAGAGAGCTGGCTAAACCTAGCTAGAGAATCTGGCGGCAGGATCTGACTTTATATTTCTGACTCAATCATTGTTGAGTTGCTGAAATATTGTCGAGATCTTGGCAAGCATAGGGCACAGGAAAGGTTGAGAATGGTGAATAGATTCGTAGTCGCACTAGTACAGACAGCTTTGGACATCGAGTTTGCATTGACGTACATTTCTGCTGTGCTGGTGAATGACTTCTCTTTATCCCCGTTCAACACTTGTAGTTCGCGACTCCAGACGCAATGGTAGATACGGTAGAGCAGTGGCTGGCAAACCATGGCTTGATGGGGTCTTTATTGATTTTTCTCTGGCAAAATTTACGATCGCTGATTGATGTTGGGCTGGTTCTCAGCTTGATTTATGTGATGCTCCTCATCATTGGTGAGCGCCGTACCCTATGGATGGTGCGAGGATTTATCGCCTTGATGCTGGCTGCAGCCTTAAGTCGCCAATTGCAGCTTCGACTGCTCAGCTTCGTACTCGATAACTTGGTGATTGGCTCGGCAGTCGCCATGGCTTTTATATTGCAAGCAGAATTTCGTCGGTTTCTAGAGTTGCTAGGACGAGGGGAACTGACCCAACTGTTTCAGCCCATTCGTCGTACTCCCGTTAGTTCCGACAGCATTATTGATGAAATTGTTGATGCGATTAAAGATCTGTCCCAAAATCGGACGGGCGCTCTCTTAATTTTGGAAACCGATGGCACGATCGATGAACGTGATTTTTCGGTACCAGGCGTTAAATTAGATGCAGCGGTTTCCCGTGAACTGATTCAAACCATCTTTCAGACCTCGACGTTACTGCATGACGGCGCAATGATGATTCGGGAATCTCGGATTATCGCGGCAGGAATTATTTTGCCGTTGTCGGAACGATCCGCTTCGCGACAGTTAGGGACTCGTCATCGGGCGGCGATGGGCATTACCGAGCGGGTAGAAAACTGCATGTGTATTGTGGTGTCAGAGGAAACGGGTTCGATTTCCGTGGCGGAACGGGGGTTGTTGAATCGGCCTTTAACGAGCACCAAACTTCGAGAGATTCTAGAAGCAAAATTTAGCCACGCCAATGAGCGAGAAGTTCCGAGGGATTTGAAGGGGTTGTTTACTCAACTGATTAATCAGGTGAAAACTGCGATTCGTCATCGATTCAATCCGCAAAAACGATTACCGCCCGTGGAAGGACGCAGTCGATCGCGAGATTAGTCCTGCATACCCGCCGGATCGATTGTAAAATGCTCTATCCTGAATGCACAGCTCAGTAGGGTGACCTATGGCATTATCGTTACGCTCGTGGGTGCTAGGCGGGTTGGGTCTAGCGGCTTCCATCTGGATCTTAGACGGCATCACTGATTGGTTAGGGGAATGGGTTCCCGCGATCGTGCTCGGAAGTGGTGCTGCTTGGGCGTACCTGAGTTTTGCCAAACCCCAACGTCAATTGGCCTATCGGCGACCTGTGACGGTAGAGCGGGTCAAAACAGCTCTCGTGGAGGCGGAGGCCGTTGTGAACCAATTGGCCGCCGAGGTGAAAGAGCTGGAGATCGAGGGGAGTGCCCAGCAGGTGTCGGAGTTTCGCACGCAGCTCCATGAAATTTTGGCGGAACTGAAACGGGAAGAAATTCGCTTGGTGGCCATGGGGGGCAAGCGAGTCGGTAAAACGACGTTGACGCAATTGCTGCAAACCCAATGGGCGAAGGACATTTCCCACAAAATTTTCCTAGAGGATAGCCCAGAGCTATTTGCCGCAGCGGAAGCGGGATTGTCCATGGAAGCGGAAGCTTGGCGGTTGGCAAAGGTGGGGGATTTGGTCTTGTTCGTCACGGAGGGCGACCTTACGGAGAGTCAACTCCAAGCGATTAAAAAACTGACCGAGGCCCATCGTCGAACAGTGGTGGTGTTCAACAAACAAGACCAGTATTTACCTAAGGAACAAGCGGAAATTCTAACGAAAATTCGCGATCGGCTGCGGGGCATGATTGCGCCGGAGGATGTGGTGAGTGTGGCGGGTCAACCTCGACCGATGAAGGTGCGCCAACATCAAGAGGATGGCTCCGTTCAAGAGTGGCTGGAGGAACCGGAACCACAAATTACCGATTTAACAACGCGATTGGAAACGATTTTGGCAACGGAAGGCCAGAAGCTGATCTTGGCGAGTTCCCTGGGCAATGTGGAAGCGCTGAAAGTGGATGCAAAGGTTAAGCTCAACCAAGTGCGTCGCGATCGGGCTATGCCGATTATTGAGCGGGCGCAGTGGGTGATTGCGGGAACGGCGTTTGCCAATCCCTTTCCAGCCTTGGATCTACTGGCAACAGCCGCCATTAGCGGCCAAATGGTGGTGGAACTGAGCCATCTCTACCAGAAAAAATTCTCCCTAGAGCAGGGCAAAACGATCGCGAAAACCTTGGCGGAATTAATGGTGAAGCTGGGCATTGTGGAAGTTTCCACCCAGGCGATCGGGGTGGTGCTGAAAACCAATGCGATTACCTACGTGGCGGGGGGCGCGTTACAGGGCGTCAGTGCGGCTTATTTAACACGCATTGCGGGACTGGCCTTGGTGAATTATTTTGAAGGGGAAGGCGAGACGACGACGATTCGCAAGGATCGTCTGCAAAATATCCTGAAGCAAGTGTTTCAACAAAATCAACGATCGGCGTTTATTCAAGGCTTTGTGAAACAGGCGATCGATCAGTTGATGGTGAAACCCCAGCCCACGCAACTCACCGTAGAATCCGTTGAAGTTACCCCGGCTACCCAAGCCCATAACCATCAAACTGAAGGAGCTGAGGTTGCTGATGAGGCAATTGCGTTGCCCAGTGCCGAATTGCAGCCGCTCCAGGTGAGACATCGCTTGAATCTGCCAAGCCAGACGACAACCCTCAGTTCTGTCTCAGAGAAGCCTTCTGAGACAGAACTGAGTGAGGCGGAACAACTGGCGATCGAAGAAGAAAGTTTAGAAATTCTCCATCGTTAACGAGGCGGTAGAATACAGGTGTTCTATCCTTCTTCTGCTATGGGCGCTCCGGTCACCTTTACGTTAAATCAGGCGGATGCGGTGACTTGGTTGCGATCGTTGCCGGATGGCTCGGTGGATTTGGTCATTACTGATCCGCCCTATGAGTCCTTGGAAAAACATCGCAGTGTAGGAACGACGACGCGCCTGAAACAGAGCAAGGCATCGAGCAATCAGTGGTTTCAAATTTTTCCCAACGATCGCTTTACAGAATTGCTCCCAGAAATCTATCGTGTGTTGAAGAACCATCGCCATTTTTATCTATTTTGCGATGCGGAAACGATGTTTGTGATTAAGCCCATGGCAGAGCAGGTGGGATTTAAATTCTGGAAGCCGATCGTTTGGGATAAACAAAAAATTGGCATGGGCTATCACTATCGATCGCGCTATGAGTTCATTTTGTTTTTTGAAAAGGGCAAACGGAAACTGAATGATTTGTCGATCGCCGATATTATCGAACACCCCCGAATTTTTCGCGGCTATCCCACGGAAAAACCGATCGAGGTGTCAGAAGTGCTGGTACGCCAAAGTACGGTGCCGGGGGAATTGGTGATTGATCCGTTTATGGGGTCTGGTAGTGTGGGATTAGCAGCGCTGAGGCAGGCTTGCAACTTTTTTGGGAATGATATTTGTGAAGAGGCGATCGAGATTACGCAACAACGATTAACTGAGTTTTTGTATCCCGATGATTTGTCTTCCGAGCAGGAGGGAGAGAAGACAGGAGGCACTGAGCAATTGTGATTAAAAAACCGATGACTGGCCATGAGTATGCCAATTTAATTGCAGATTATGTGTACCGAAATTTTAACGATCGAGGGATTACGGTTTATCGGGAAGTGAATATCGGTAAGTCGATCATTGGGAAGAATCGCCGATTGGATATGTTGTTAATTCGGGAGGCAACGCAAACGGCCTTCGCGATCGAATGTAAGTTTCAAGATAGTCCCGGTACAGCCGATGAAAAAATTCCCTACGCGTTAGCCAATATGAAAGCATTACCGATGGGGGGCTGCATTGTCTACGCGGGCAGTGGTTTTTCGGTGGGGGTGTTGCACATGTTGCAAGCCTCTGAAATTGCGGCCTATTGCTTACCGGATGTGTATAACTTGAGTTCTAGTAAGGATACGCGGGAATTAGATCACCTGTTGGCGATGCATTTCCATTGGTGGGATGTGTTGGTGGCTGGGAAAAAACCTTGGCGATCGCGTCCACTTGAACTGGAGCCGATCGAAATCAATCAAACGGAGTTGCTGTAGGTGCAATCTGTGAAGTCTGGTAAGTTAGCGATCGCTTGATAAAATTAGATACTTCAAATGACGATGCTGCAAATTTCCCAAAGCTACATTCAGGTAATAACGGATTCGGTGGAACGGGTTTATCCCCAGGAAGGTTGTGGGTTACTGCTGGGAACGCGGCTGCAAGATGTCACAGTGGTAGTTGATTTGTATCCTACGGAAAATGCTTGGAATCCAGCAGTGGCTGGGATGATTGGGGTAGGGACTGGAAAAACTGATCGCTATTGGATCGATCCCGCAGTCATGTTTCAAGCGATGAAGGCGGCGCGATCGCGGCATTTAGACATTGTCGGGGTTTACCATTCCCATCCTGATCACCCTGCCATTCCCTCAGAGTGCGATCGGCGGTTGGCTTGGCCAGAATATTCCTACATCATTGCTTCGGTTAGGCAGGGAAACGTTGTAGAGATGCAGTGTTGGCGGCTAAATGTACAGCACCAGTTTGAGTCAGAAATGATTCAGGTTACTGATCCCCAGACAAGTAAACTCGCACAGTGAGCCTAGACAATGAGATATCCAAGAGATATCCAATTTTTTCACGATCATGGGCTTAGAGTGCCTGACTTGGGGCTATGTAGCAGTCACGATCGGGCACCGATCGATACTATATTCTTTTCGGCAGGAGCCTGAGTAGTAGAGTCTAGAGTTGAATAGCTCAGTGCATCAATACTTGGATTGATGCACTCTAATATTTTTGACAACAGCAAATCAGAGCTTTGCGGCACCATTTACCATTACTTTTCAGGACTATCCAATCCCTTGTCAAACTCAGAATTCTGGGAATGATGGAATTTCATTAAAGTTTTTGCTGTTATAAAAACCATAAAATTAAGTAATATAAAACTACTTAAGCTAACTATTAGGCTGTCTCGAAAAATTTTCGATCCGGGATGATGAATTCCTGTTATCTGAGCTATATTTCCAGCTCTCATAATCAACAATAAGATAGGAATAAGGAAAAGAAGTTTTGCCCTGCGAAGATATAGCGAAAAAATTCCAATCGGACCTAATAAGACGGCATCATAGCTATGTAGCGGCGTCAAGAAGTAAATAGATGATAAAACCGTCATTATCCATGAAATTATGATCTCTCTTCTTTGATTAAAATAATTCGAGGCTGCATCTTTAATACTAAAGCTGATTTGATATCGTCGCATTAAAAATCCAATTACCAAACCAAGAAGTATAGAAATTACCACTGATATTCTTGGAGACAAAGAGATTGTTTTCGGATATATTAAATAGTCTAAAAGATTTACTAAGCCAGTTAAATCAGGAGGAAGATTCGCCGACAGATGCAAATCTGTAGAATAGCGGTTTAAATTATCCAAAAAGCCTTGGATATTCGCTGTGATTCCAGTAGAAAGAAAAGCGATCTCGCTACTAAACATAGTTAGTAACACTGCTAGAAATACTAGCCTATAGTAACCTACAGCCATCAAAGAGACGAAGAAAGCAAAAGCAAGTTGAGGCTTTAGGGCGACTATATACATCCCTAAAACAGCAAGTGGTAATGATGACTGTCCTATCCCATATATAGTTAACATGAAACCAAAGGTCGATAGAATTGTTGTCTGCCCGATAGAGATTACAACAGAAGTAGCTTGCAATAGATATAGGTAAGTCGCACCCATATAGAATCTAGCGTCATTCCACTGAAAGAGATTCCAATGGTGGAGCATAAGTCCAGATACGGCAACAATTCCAAGTAGTGCTAGATAGTTGAAGAGCCGCCACAAAGACTCTGCAACTGAAAAAGGAAACATGCCGAACACAGTTGATATCAGAGACCAGGATGGAGGATATACCCAAAAATGAGTGTTTGGGCCAACTCCAAATACTGGCAGGTAGGCTGCTTGAAAAACGCTATTATCGTAGGGATTTTTACCCTCTAGCCATAATTTCCCAGCCAGCCATATCAGACGAAAATCTAATCCCTGCGCTGGAATGTTGGCAAGAACAATTTTTACAGATACATAAAGAAAACTGAATACGAATAGAACGATTGAACAATAGAATGCGACTTGATATGGAGTATTTTTTTTACTCATGGTATCTTGAAATATAACGAAGATTTAATAATTCTTCCTTTTTCTAAGTAGATGGGTCAAATTAAATATAAGATGACCTCGCCTGAAACCCTTGCATAGCCTGAAAATTGCCTTTGGTTTAGTTACGCTTACCTACTTATGATTCTGATTCTATAGAAGTAGAATACAGTGACTCTATCGTACCTCGGTTCTCCTGTTAGAGAGTGTTTCTAAAGAAATGTAAAATGCCTGCCCTGTAAGCTTTTCAGCCATTAGAACCATTCTAATAGGATAAGACGTTTAAGTAAGAGAAAGCTTTGTAGGGCAGGGGGTTTAGGCTTTGTTAAAATCCCTTTACAAACACTCTCTTATGTCACTTTCGACCGGGTGTGTGTTGTGCATCGATGAACCTTACAAGGGAGATCGATGGTTGGCTTGGCTAGAATATTCTTACATTATTGCTTCGGTGAGTCAGGGAAACGTTGTAGAAATGCAGTGTTGGCGGCTAAATGTGCAGTACCAGTTTGAGTCAGAAATGATTCAGGTTACTGATTGTCATGCAAAAAATTAGTGCACCATATCTATCCCTCGGTGGAAGTTGGAACAGTCATCAAGTTTTGGCAGCTTGTTTCTGGTGCAGAGATGAAAACTTCCCAATAATTTCACGATCGGGGTGCAGAATTATGGTTGAAGCACGCTAAGACGCCCAGATGATGGCGCGAGCCTTCCCATTGTGAGATCCTTGAAACAGACTGGAAACGCAACGATCGATGTTGAAGCCTAGGCTCCCACTGCCAGAGGTTATGTGGATAGAAAAAGTTTAAACCGTGGACAGAGCAAAAAATTATCTCTAACTTTAGCATGGCTATCTTTAAATAATGATTGTCATCATTTAGATGATGGTTAAGTATGACTTTCGGGAACAATTAAGTCGCACTGAGACTTGGCGTTCCCCTGATATGAATAGGCCAGCCTTTTCAATTCTTCCATTGCCCCGCAGCTTACCCTCCCTCGAAACTTGGGGATTTGGGTTTAGTGGACTCCTATTGTGGCTAGGAACCGCTCCAGCCATGCACGCAGCCCTAGGCCCTAATGCCCTTTGGGTCTGGATTCCGGGCACGATCGTGGGAGTCTTGCTAAACTTGCAGGTTCAGCGGTTGGGAAGCTACTTTCCCGACATGGCGGGTGGGACACCGAACTATGCAGCCCATCTGCTACGGCGATTCCCAAAGCTAGCCCGCTATGGCGCGATCGGGTATTGGTTGGGATGGATTTCAGTGCCGCCAATGAATGCCATTATCCTAACGGACTTGATTAAAGCCAATCTCGATCCGTTAGGCATTGCCTGTCCTGAAGTCTGGCTCAGAATTGGATTTACAGCCTTACCTTTTCTGGTTGCCTTTCGCGGTACCCGCACGATCGGCATTCTCCATTCCTTCTTTGTATTTCCAGCGATCGGACTCGTTCTAGCCTTTTGCCTACAAGGACTCGGCTGGCTCAGTGTGGCACCGACTAGTCCAGGCTTGCTGCCCACCGTAGAAACTAGCATTACGTTGACCGATTGGCTGAAATGGTTCTTTATTGCCGTCTATGCTGTCTATGGCTGTGAAACTGCATCCTCCTTTGTCGCTGACAGTCGCCGTCCCAAGCGGACGCTGCAATGTTTGGCAGTCACGGCTTGCCTCATTCCGATCGTCTATGTTGGCGGTTCCTGGGTACTAATGCAACTGGATACTGCATCCGGTACAGGCGACAGCACCTACCTCCACCTCATCGCTGCGGCCCAACCGTTCTGGGGATCTTGGGCTTCTACCCTCGTCACCTTTTTAATTACTTCTGGTTGCCTTCTGAGTTCTGCCACCGCTGTTTCCAACTGCCCTCGCATTCTCTATCAGCTTGCTAAAGATAACTACTTCCCACCCGTTTTCGCCTTCCTATCCCGGCAGGAGGTTCTGGAACCCAGCCTAATCTTTACTTTCTTGTTTAGCTTGCTGTGTTTGATTTGGGGCGATGTAGCACGGGTGGTGATGGTTACGGGGACAGGCTATCTTACCTCCATGATGGCAATTCATCTGGGTCTATGGCTGGAACGCAAACAGCCCGAAGCCCGCTGGCCTCGCTTATCTTTGCTCTTTTTCACGATCGAAGCTCTGGCCTTAGTGATCGGTGGATTGGCTTGGGGTTGGCAGGATTGGTTATTGGGATTGCTGTTACCTGGCTTGGTTGGTGCAGCGGCTACCCAGGGATCGCGGCTGAAGGTGAAATGGTTTCAGCTTGAGGGTTGGATGTACCGCGATCGACAACGGCTTGCTAGAACCCGGAAAGATTGGTTGTCCTTTCAAGTCTTGGTGTTGTTAGGTTTGCTGTGCGGAGCGCTGAGTGTTGGTTGGGGGGTGCGGGCTAAGCTGGCGCAGTTACCCGATGAGCAATTTACGCCGCTATTTAGCATTTTGTTAGTGACCGTCGCGTTTGTCGGTGTGGCGATCGCCTGTTGGACAACGCTGCCCCAGATTTTAGCCATCACCGAAGCCCGAGATCAAGTGGAGCGAACCTTGCAGGATTTGCAACAAACCCAGACGCAATTGATCCAAGCTGAAAAGATGTCAAGTCTCGGTCAGTTGGTGGCTGGGATTGCCCATGAGATCAATAATCCCGTTAACTTCATCCATGGCAACCTGAAGCATTTGCACGAATACACCGATAATTTATTGGAACTGATTGAACATTATCAAACTCACTATCCGCAACCCGTGGGTAAAATTGCCGACCTGACAGAAGACATGGATCTAGAATTTTTGCGGGAAGATTTGCCCAATATGCTTGGGTCTATGCGCATGGGAACCGATCGCATTCGGCAAATCGTTCTCTCATTACGTAACTTCTCCCGCTTGGATGAGTCCGACTGTAAGGCCGTCAATATCCATGAAGGCATTGACAGTACCCTGCTGATCTTGCAACACCGCCTCAAAGCCCGTTCCGATCGACCCGAAATTAAAATCAAAAAGGATTATGGTGAGTTACCTGTGGTGGAATGCTATCCGGGGCCGCTCAACCAAGTGTTCATGAACATTTTGGCTAATGCGATTGATGCTTTAGAGGAGCAATGCCAGTATAGTTCCCTCCAGCACCTCGACCGGAATCCCAGTTGCATTACCATTCGTACTGCGATCGTGGGTGATGATTGGGTAGAGATTGCGATCGCGGATAATGGCTTAGGTATTCCTGAATCGGTTCAGAAACGGATTTTTGAGCCCTTTTTTACCACTAAACCCGTTGGTAAGGGAACGGGAATGGGGATGTCCATCAGCTATCAAATTATTACTGAAAAGCATAGAGGCAAACTGGACTGTTACTCCAAGCAAAATGAAGGAACAGAGTTCGTCATCCAGATTCCCCTGCGGCAATGCGCTCCCTTCGATCGATCTGACAGTCCCCTCACCAAGACCGCAGTCTCAGAAAAAATGGGATAAATCCCTGGCTTAATTCTGTCTGCTTGCATACTGCCGATATACATCCTGATCCTGTTGTCATTGCAGATTGCTTCTCAGGGGGATTGTGATCGCAGATTGGTTTGTAGATACTGCATGATTAATCCGGCAACCGTATAGTAAGGCGACTCGCAGGACTCTCGAGGGTCTATGGTCAAGATTGCTTTGCGTTGGAGGGATTGAAGTAATTCATAGAGCGGCATTGGCAGGAGGGTGCTGTCTAATGCTGCTTGCAGGTCGGTTAGAGTGAAGGGCAACGATCGATCTATCAAAGCCTCTAACAACCGCCGTTCTGGGGGGGACAAACGCTGGAGTTGTTGGTCAATGAGGAGGGGAATGTCGCCAAACAACTGTGAACTATAGGTTAAAAAATGGGCAACATTCCCGCCAAAGGAACCCCGAATGTAGGCGGCCATCCTTTCTAAAACAATGGGATGACCAGCGGAATAACGCAGTAACGATCGAACTTGGATTTCCGACAGACAAGTGACGCCTTTATCGGCCAAAAATTGCGCGATCGCTTTTTCGCGCCATCCAGACAGTGCCAGTGCATGAACTGTGCCCTGTTCTCCTTCCTTAAGTTCTACCTCCCGAGGTTTCTCGCAACTGGTGATCAAAATTCGGCTTTGGTGGGCTGTTGTGGTGAGTTTCTGCAAAAAATGGCCATAGTCTTCATAGCCTGGTCGATAGGAGCCGTGGCAGGTTCCCGGCTCCAAGACGGCTTCCCAACCATCGAGCACTAAGAAACAGGGCGAGCGCTGGAAATGTTTCAGTAAATCTGCAATTTCCCATTTGGAGGCCAACGGATCAAACACCTGAACTAAATCTCGCAGCAGTTCCGGGAGGCACGGTGGGTGATGGCCAGAAAGATCGCTGGATAACGATCGCCAAATAATGACCTGAAATGAGGCTCCGATATCATCCAGCGCGAGTTTTGCGGCCAAAAATGTTTT
>MUGG01000183.1 GCA_002148405.1 Alkalinema sp. CACIAM 70d
AAAAATTGATTAATTTTTTATAGAACAGTGTTGTTTTCAAAGTTGATTGCAATAATTTTACCCTCAACATTTAGCTACAGTAACTTTGGCTGTAAGCACTTGGGCTACAAGAATTTTGGCTATAAGCGCTTCGTGGACAGGGGAACCTTCATGCTTCGCTGGATGTCACAACGGCAAATGGTACGGCGATTCTAGTGGGTTTCCATTCCATAATGCTGAACGGAACGGGGCCTCAATTTTGTTATCTGCATTGATTCGGCTGATATCTCTAGCCACCCTCCAGTGACAGAGCCTGTACTGAAAAAGAGTATGTTGAGATTAGGGGATCTATTCATGCCAAATGCTATCTGTCTAAGCTCAATGAATGATCGATCTAGGAATTACCGATCGCAGGGGTGGGTTCCATGCCCTATGCCATTGCTTCAGAGGATGACGACTATCCTATTGACTGGGCTAGGAATCAGTGGCGGACTTCTGAGCTATGGAGAACAACCTGTTATGGCTTCAGGCCGTCCCTTGACCATGATGCAGGTATCTAATAACCAGTTGTCTGATAGTAATTTCTGTCCTTCTGTCTTTGAGCAGATGACGACCCATCGCATTGCCGCAGGAGAAACTGTGGAAAGTATCGCTCGGCAGTACGACCTGTTGCCCGAGACCTTGATGGGGTTGAATCTGAGCTTGCGCGATCGCCAAGCACCCGTGGGACAGAGTATTGTGATTCCACCGTTCAATGGGATTCGAGTGGAAGTCCCGCCAGGAAAGAATTTGCGGGACTTAGCAGCGCAGTACAAAGTGCGATCGGATGTTTTGTTTGAGGTGAATGGGTGTCAATCTGCACCCTCCGTTGTGTTTGTGCCTGGTGTCGTGTGGACTCCACTCCAACCGACGACAGGATCCCTCGCCCAGTTCCCGATCGCCTATCCCTTGCCCAAAGTGGGCACCGTGCTCATGGGGTTTGGGTTTCAACTGCGCGATCGAGGAACCGTGACACCCCACAGTGGGGTCGATCTTGCGGCGGCGGTAGGGACTCCGGTGTTGGCAGCGGCAGATGGTACCGTTGCCTTTGCCGGAAACCAGGGAGCGTTTGGCAAGATGGTAGTGATTAACCATGCCCAAGGCTATCAAACCCGCTATGCTCAACTCGATCGCATCCAAGTCAAACTGGGGCAGCAGGTTAAGCGCGGCGCGACGATCGGCAGTGTGGGGCAAACGGGAACGCCCAGCTCAAGCTCGTCCCACCTGCATTTTGAAGTGAGATCGAACTCTAAGCTGGGTTGGGTGGCCGACAATCCAGCCAATTATTTGCCGTCGTCAAAGTAACGAGGCAATTTCAGGATTGGGAAACGCGGATGGATTCGGCAACTGGATGGCAACCCCGCGAGCTTAGGCGACAGAGGTTGGCTGAGGAAATGCCGCATCCTCCGGCAGACCGAGTACCTGACAGTACAGCTTGGCGTAGGCTTGGGCGGATTTCTCCCAGCTAAAGTCCTGCATCATCCCCCGCTGTTGGAGCATTTTCCACTGGGGTTTAAAGCGATAGGCTTCCGTGGCCCGCACCATACAGGTGAGAAGATCCAGGGGTTCATAGCGATCGAAGCAATATCCGGTGCCTGTTCCGGCTACGGGATCATTATGGGAGACGGTATCCACAAGCCCGCCCGTGCGACGGACGATCGGGACACAACCGTAGCGCATGGACAGCATTTGGCTAATGCCGCAGGGTTCAAACCGAGATGGCATCAAGAAAGCGTCGGCTCCCCCATAAATCCGCCGAGCTAGCGCATCGTTATAGAGCAGATAGGTGGCCATCCGTCCGGGATACTGGGAAGCCAATTGCCAGAGAGCCGTTTCATAATAGCGATCGCCCGTTCCCAGAACGACTAACTGGGCATTGTTATAAGCCAGGTAGCGATCGAGGATTTGCAGCACTAAGTCCAATCCCTTTTGCTCCACCAAGCGGGATACCATGCCAATCATAAAGGCTTGGGAGTTGACTTCCAGCCCGACTTCCTCTTGCAGTGCAATTTTGTTCTTAACCCGGTCTTCTAGGGTTTCAACAGTGAAAGGTTGGGCTAAAGCTTTGTCAACAGCAGGATCGTAGGCTTCCGTGTCAATGCCGTTGAGAATCCCGGAAGTTCTTCCGCTAATAAACGATAGCAACCCTTCCAGGGTTTCCCCGTAGGCGGGAGTCTTGATTTGTTCAGCGTAGGTGGGGGAAACCGTGGTGACCCGATCGGCAAATTGCACCGCAGCGGCCATGGTGTTGTGACCTTGCATGTACCAGGGGCACCAGGTCATGGTTTCTAGCTTCCAGCGCCAGGGGCCTTGGTAGGCTAGGTTGTGGATGGTAAAAATGGTTGAAATGTCTGGATCTTGGTGCATCCAGACAGGCAGCATGCCCGTATGCCAATCATGGCAATGGATAATTTGTGGTTTCCAATAATTCCAGGCAAATTCCGCTGCCCCATTAGAGAAAAAGGTGAATCGCCAATCTTCGTCTTCCCCGGCATAGATGCGACGCGGATCAAAGACAGGATGGCCAAAGAGATATAACGGGACATCCGTTCCGGGCAGTTGCGTTTCATAGACAGCAAAGCGATTGAACATCGCGCTGCCCTCCCAAATTGGCTCGGTCGGGATGGTCAATTTATCGTTCAAAAAGCCGTAATAAGGCATGAAAATGCGGACATCATGGCCCATTTGCCGAAGCACCTTGGGCAGTGCACCGACCACGTCGCCCATTCCACCGACTTTCGCGATCGGGGCTACCTCTGCTGAGACAAATAGAATCCGCATGCTGCTTTCCTGGTCAGTCTGACATAAGAGCCATCATACCGACTTTGGGGATCGGAGCAGTGTCGATTTTGGCAGATTCGCCCGATCGTTGCACGATCTCTAAAGATAAATTGGATGGGGTTCAACGACCCCTTAGTTGTCGCAATTTTAAAGGCTCCGTTACCATTGGCACAGTCTTAAAACTGGCGCAGAAAACGTAAATCACTATTGTAAAGGCGACGAATATCGTCAATTTGGTGCATCACCATCGCCAGCCGTTCCACCCCAAACCCAGCCGCAAAGCCTGTATAAACTTCCGGATCGTATCCCACTGCTTTCAGCACGTTGGGATCGACCATGCCGCAGCCTAGGATTTCCAACCAGCGGCCCTTCCACTTCACATCCACCTCCGCCGACGGTTCCGTGAAGGGGAAGAAGCTAGGCCGGAACCGCACTTCCAGATCATCCCCCAGCAATTGCTGCAAGAACACCTTAATTGTGCCCTTTAAATCCGTAAAGGTCAGCCCCTCATCCACCGCCAAAATTTCCACTTGGTGGAAGACCGCAGAGTGGGTTGCGTCCACCGTATCGCGACGATAGACTCGCCCCGGTACCACAATCCGCACGGGAGGCTCGTTATTCTCCATGTAACGCACTTGCACCGTAGAGGTGTGGGTGCGCAGCAGGTTGCCATCGGGGAGGTACAGCGTGTCCTGCATGTCCCGCGCGGGGTGATCCGGCAGGAAGTTGAGGGCTTCAAAGTTGTAGTAGTCGGTTTCCATTTCCGGGCCTTCCGCGACGGCATAGCCCATGCCCACAAAAATGTCTAAAACCGTGTCGATCGTGCCATGGAGCGGGTGGATACGACCTTGGGGGCGGTAGGTCCCCGGCATCGTCACATCTAGGGTTTCCGCTTCTAACCGGGCTTGAATGGCCGCCGCTTGCAGTTCCGTCCGGCGGTTGTCCAAGTCCGTTTGGATGGCTTCCTTGACCTCATTGGCCCGTGCGCCGATTTTAGGTCGATCGGCGGGATCCAACTTGCCCATACCTCCCAACACCTGCGGAATCGGGCCTTTTTTGCCCATGTATTTCACACGCAGTTGTTCCAGTTGATCTAAGTCAGTGGCAGCGCCGATTGCAGCCTGCGCCTCCTGTTTGATCAACTCCAATTGGGCTTCAAGATCGGAAATTTGCACCGTCGTCATACCGGGAATGGAACGCCTTAGGACTTATAGCTTTGAACTATACCAGTGTAGAGGAAAGTCGTCGGGATTCGCTGAAGGATTGGCTGGGGATTCACTGGGAATTGGCTAGCGATCGCCCCCCGATCAACCCAAAGTTCTGTACCCTAGAAACCTGGGACTCACTACCTTCAGTTTTGTGCGGCAAGTTTTATGCGGCTTTTGATTAGTAATGACGATGGCATTTTTTCGATCGGGGTGCGAACGTTGGCGAATACCTTGGCGGCGGCAGGCCATGAGGTAACGGTCGTGTGCCCCGATCGGGAGCGATCGGCCACGGGCCATGGCTTGACCCTGCACCAACCGATTCGCGCTAATCCTGTGGAAGGCATTTTCCATCCCCAGGTGACGGCTTGGTCTTGCTCGGGGACGCCGTCGGATTGCGTCAAGTTAGCCCTCTGGTCATTGCTCGATCATCCCCCCGATTTTGTGGTGTCCGGGATTAACCATGGAGCGAATTTAGGAACGGATGTGCTGTATTCCGGTACCGTTTCAGCGGCGATGGAGGGCGTGATCGAAGGGATTCCCAGCATTGCCATGAGCTTGACCAGTTTTGCCGCCAAGGATTTTCAGCCCGCCGCCGATTATGCGCAAACCTTGCTGGCGCAACTGGCTAAAAGTCCGCTCTCGGAAATGATTCTCCTCAATGTCAACGTTCCGGCAGTAGCTGCAGAGGAAATTAAGGGCGCGATCGTCACTCGCCAAGGGATTCGGCGCTATATCGAAGTGTTTGAAAAACGGCAGGATCCACGGGGTAAGACCTACTACTGGCTGGCCGGGGAAGCGATCGAAGAGGTGGATGATCCGGAGGCAGATCATGAAATCCCCTCCGATGTCGAGGCCATTCGCCAAAACTTCATCACCATCACGCCACTTCAGTACAACTTAACGGCCCATAAAAACTTAAAACCCCTCGAGAATTGGTTGGAGCAAGGGTAGAGAATGCTGGAAAAAATAACTTAGTTAATCGATTTCCCTAGTTAGTTAGTATGGCTATGAATCGATGGCGTTTAGCAGAAAATAACTGGTGAACTCACCTAGATACCGTATCTTTACGAGCGTTTCAGCCATCTGGAGGATGAGAGATAGATGGGTTGATCAGTAACAATAGGGAAAGTCATTATGTCAAAATGTGAAGCGTGCGGATTTCGTCATCTTTAAAGACTGTGCTTAAGCCAACTGTCGCTGCCTTGGGCAACTTCGATGGTCTGCATTGCGGACATCGGCAGGTTATCCAGCCAATTTTGACCCAGTCGGTTGGGCAAACCCTCGCCCATGGGGCTGAGCGTATTTACTCGACGGTGGTCAGCTTTTCGCCCCATCCCGTGGAATTTTTCTCGGGACGAACGGTGCCCACGTTAACGCCAGGGAACGAAAAAGCCCATCAACTCCAGCAAATGGGGGTTGATCAATTGGTGTTGCTGCCTTTTGACCATGCTTTGGCTTGTTTGACGCCTGAGGAATTTGTTCGAGAAATTTTAGTTCACCATTTGCAGGCGCGGTTTGTCAGTGTTGGAGAAGACTTTCGGTTTGGTTGTCGCCGATCGGGCACGGCGGAAGACTTAAAGGCGATCGCGGCAACCCATGGCATTGAAGTAGTCTTGGTGGCGCTGGAAACGTTCCAGGGGGAGCGGATCAGCAGCACTGCAATTCGCAAAGCGTTGCAAACGGGAGATTTGGCCACGGCTAACCGGATGTTAGGACGTTCCTACAGTTTGGTGGGCGAAGTGGTAAAGGGGCAGCAGTTGGGCCGCACGATCGGGTTTCCGACGGCGAATCTGGCGGTACCCGATCGCAAACTCATTCCCCACCAAGGCGTCTATGCGGTGCGGGTTTCGGGGATTGCAGGCACCTCCCATCCGGTTCTTGGAGTGATGAATATTGGCAATCGTCCGACGGTGAATGGGCTTCAGCAAACGATCGAAGTGCATTTGCTGGATTGGAGTGGTGATCTCTACGGAGAAACCCTGACGGTGGAATTGCTGGAATTTATCCGCATGGAGCAAAAGTTCTCATCCTTAGATGATCTGAAAGCGCAAATTACAACCGATTGCGCGATCGCTCGTCAACGGCTAGCGCTTTGCAAGTAGCGGATTGGCGTTTGGGGTTGTTGAGTCTAGGTCGAAATCGTCAGGTTCATTTCGGCTGGGTTGAAGAGCTGGCGTTTGGAGGCATTAAGGAATTCGATGCTGATGGGTTCGTTGGTCTCGTTGTAGCTGACGATGATGCCGCCGGGTTCAGCGATCGCGTTGGCGGGTGGTTGGTCGAGCAAGATGAAGATGAGGATGTCGGCTTCAGCATCGTATTTAACTTTCATGGGATTCCTCCTGCCAGAAGCACTTGATTTGTGGCAAAACTAGGCAAACAGTAAGCGGCCTTTGGGTTCTGGAATTGGGCGACCTAGCTCTTGTGCAGTTTCAATCCATTCTTGAATCACGACTTCGGCATTTTGTACGGCTTCCTGGTAGGTTTCACCATCGGCTGCACAACCCGATAATTCGGGTACTTCAACGATGAAGGCTTGATCGACCTCGCTCCAATAAATAATTAGTTCGTACTTAATCTTCATCTTGACCTCCAAGTTGATACTTCAAAATTACGTCGCGGACTTGTTTGACCTGATAGACTTTGGCTTTGCCTTGTTTGGGTTGAAGATTCAAAATTTCTTCAATACCGTCTTTAGAGAAAATATGGTGACTTCCCCGTATTCGTTCATCAAACCCCAAGGTGCGGAGTAGTTGACACAGTGGCTCAAAGGGAATGTTGGCATCGGAGGTTCCCAGCAGGATTTTGACCAATAATTTATCTTGTTGGCTCATTTTCTCTCAGACGCTTCCCGTTCCTCTAATTCTGCCTTCAACTTCCCACATTCTTCTGCCAACGGAATGCCCAACTCTGTCGCTAACTCCAACGCTTGCTGACAATACTGCTGTGCCATCTCGACTTTACCCAAGGCTTGATACAGTTCGGCCAACTGTTTAAGGGCTTCAACTTCACCAGATCGAAAACCAATCTCTTGAAAAATCTCCAATGCTGTCTGGGTGTTGGTCAAAGATTCTGGATACTGCTTTAGTTTGAGTTGGTTTGCACCCATGTTGACCAGAGCAATACCTTCACCTCGACGATATCCAAGCGCCCGCACCATCGTCAGGTGTTGCTGATGGTAATCAATTGCCTGCTTATACTGCCCCAACCTGCAGTAGGCATGTCCCAAGTAGCTTATGCCGGTAGTTTGATATATTCGGATATATTCTGGCGCAATGCGGAAGGTAGCTGTTTGACAGATTCCTTCTGGCAAGCAAGGTTGAACCTCTAAAGGCTTAGGAAAAAGAAGTTTTTCGGCAGCTTTCCAATCCCTAATTTCGCAGTAATGATGTAGCGCTTCTAGATAGCTGTGCACCGTTTCCAAAGCTGGTGGACTATCAGGTAGTACATAAGCCGTCAGCCAAAGGTGAGCCGCTTGCCGTTCCGATTGATGCCAAATGTGGGTATCAGCTTTGAGCAAATCATAGGCAACTGCCCGCACAAGATTATGTTGGCGGATCAAGAACTGATTTTGGCGAATCCCTTCTCGTTCTACGAAAGCCCGTTCATTCAAAATCTGGTAAGCCTGCTGCCGTTGCTGAGAGGTCTGCTCCTCAAGCATCGATAGCCAAAACGTTTCAGGAACGGGACGGCGGTAGACCGAACTCCGACAGAGCAACTCCAACGCATCCGTAGGCAACTGCTTCAGCGATAGATCCACCTGACGGCGAACACGCTTTTGTAGCGCTTGATTATAGAGTTCTGGGCTAACCCGTTCCGCTTGTAGTTCCCGTGCAACCTGTTCAAACTCATTCCCATAGCGTTCCCAATACATCCCCACATTGCCATCAAACGGTGCAGCTAGAATTTCTTTGGCAATCACCTGCAACACCAAAGGATGACCTTCATAGATTTGCCCAATGCGTCGCAAATAGTTTCCACTGTTGTCATCCACACTCAAGCCATTCTTAGCAAATAACTCTAGATGTTCATTCGATTGCTGATCATCTGACTGATGCGCCAACAACCCCTGTAACGTAATGGCCTGCCAACAATTTGGATAGCGCTCTTCCAATTCCGCTAACGAGCTCGGCAATGCTTGTGCTGTCAACACCAACCGACTGGCAAAACTTGGTTCCGTCAAACACCGCTGAAGAAAAGTCACCCAGTGCCGATCGGCAAATTCCGTCTCAGTCGGCTGTTCAGAACTGAGCAATCGTTCTAACGAATCCACCTGAAGCCAATAGCAACTGCCTTTCAGTTTTCGTAATAGCCGCTCCATCAGACGTTTTGGGTCATTCCGTTCCTGCGGATCAAGATCGACATCTCCCAACTTCGCCAGCAGATCCGCCGCAACCGAGATAAATTCCGGACTTTGCCCCTCCAAAATCTCTAGATACAGCCATTGGAAGGTCGGATTGCTCTCCCATGCTTGGCTAGCGAAACATTCTCCTAGCGCCGTCTTTCCGATCCCGGAAATACCCGTAATCCATAGGATTCTGGCTTGTCCTTGTAGTTTAGGCAGACACTTATCAATAATTGTCTTGCGCCCCACCCAAGTTTGAGGATTGTAGATTGACAGCGTCGGAGGAGTGGGGATTAGCCTGCCTAACTTCCAGCGTTTCTCCAACGCTCCTTCAAAACTGGTCTTACTGACCTTCTCCCCTAAAGCCTCAGAAAGCAAGTCCCACAGTTTCTTACCCTCATTTTTGATGTGTTGGGGTGCATAACCTTCCATCCGCTCATAGCCCTTACCAACCAGGGACTCCCGCAGAATCATGCGCTGGATATCCGTTAAAGGATTGCCAGCATGAGCAAGCAGCACTTCATCGGCAACCTGGATGGCTTCTTCTGGAGTCATGGCTCACCGCAAGACGTGAAGAAAGAAAATCATCTCGATCATAACCTTACTTTTTCGGAATTTCTCGTAACGACAGGACTGGAGCGGGTTGCGAGAATTGGAGCATCGAGTTTAAAAGGTCATTCCAATGCATCAACAACAGCCTACATCAACCCATCAAGCCACTTCGCAGATTGCTCCGATCGATCCCACCCCGATCTCCCAATCTGAATCTTCAACAGCAGTGATTCTAGCGATCGCCATTCTGATTTCTACGTTTACCGCTAGCCTCACGGGATTGGTGCAGGTGCTTATGAATGCTCGATCGTACCGTTAGGTAGCCTAGAGCGATCGTGCTTTAGCAGAGGTGCGATCGCTTCAAAGTTAAGTCTAGAAATATTCTAGTTCCAATCCAAAAGTCTTCAACTACACCACCAATATCTGGATCCGTAAAATATTTGACAACAGAAGATTATAAATCATGGAGAATTCCCGACTTTTGGGCATTCTGGTTATGATGAATCCAGTCTGTTCGGGGTCACACCATGCGCGATCGTATTGAACAACTCAATCACAACCTCCATCAGGTCATCGTTGGAAAATCTGAGTCTATTCGTTTGGTAATGGTTGCGTTGCTGTCCGGTGGCCATGTTTTGCTGGAAGACGTGCCGGGGGTGGGAAAAACGCTGTTGGCGAAGTCCTTGGCGAAGTCGATCGAGGGGAAATTTCAGCGGTTGCAATGTACCCCGGATTTGATGCCGACGGATGTCACCGGAACCAGCATTTGGAATCCGAAGACGGGAGAATTTGAATTTTTGCCGGGGCCAGTGTTTGCCAACGTATTACTGGCCGATGAAATCAACCGTGCGACACCTAGAACCCAGTCGGCCCTGCTGGAGGTGATGGAAGAGCACCAAGTGACGATCGATGGAGTGTCTCGCCCGGTGCCCGATCCCTTTTTGTCATTGCCACTCAGAACCCGGTGGAGTACCAAGGCACCTTCCCGCTGCCGGAAGCGCAGATGGATCGATTTGCCCTGTCGCTGTCCTTGGGCTATCCCAGCGAGTCCGAGGAATTGCTGATGATCCAACGGCTCCAGAATGCCCAAAACCAACCTGCGTTACAGCCCTGCATCACCCTGGCGGAAGTACAAGCCCTGCAAGCCCAATGTCGGCAAGTGCAGGTGGAAGCTTCGCTCCAGCAATATATTTTGAACTTAGTGCGAGCCACCCGTGAGGATGAAGATGTGCTGTTGGGCATTAGTCCTCGGGGCACGGTCGCCTTGGTGCGGGCGGTGCAAGCTTTGGCTTTTCTGGAAGATCGAGACTACGCCATTCCCGATGATGTGAAGTTCCTTGCGCCCTACGTGTTGGCTCACCGCATGATTGTGGCGGGAGGACGACGATCGCGGGCAATTGTAGAACGGTTGTTACGAACGGTAGCGATCGCTTAAATCCTGCCCAATCCCAGACTTATCATTGTCGCCTGTTCTGTTCCTAAGACGATTTGCGAAAAACGTCTGTCAAACACTGTTGCTAATTTGGCAACTTCGTATTTTTACGGAAACAATTGCGCTCTCAGAGCAGTCACAGGAAACAGCGAGCGTAAGCTCCTGATAGCTTATCCGTTTAACCAGTGCTTTTTCGGAGAAAACCAATATTCTTTGCTAAAGTTTTAATAATTGATGGCAAACTTTACGGATTTTTCTCAGGTGGCTATGAAAAGTAAGAAGAGGCTTGATTGGCTTTCAGTGTAATCACGGAACCTCTAACTGTTTGTTACACTCACTAGAGTAAATTAACTCTTTCGGACAATCTCAGAACTTAACTAGGCAATCTCAAGATCTATCTTATTTCTATTGATCTATCTACCAATTTTCTCAGGGGTCACTCATCTGCCAGAAACACGATCGTGTTGCATTTGTTGCAACTCGTCGATCGTGTTGGATCTTTTGGTGGCTAGGCGGCCAATGCCAAGAGCGATCCGGCACCGTATCACTAAACTGAGAAATTGCGGAGATAAGTAATGTACCGTTGGCAAAAATTCTGCCTATCTGCTGTAGGCGTGACGATAGCTTCTCTAGCTGTTAGCTTTCCGGCAACTGCTGTAACTCTAACCTTTGATGATGGTGTCCTCAATCAGCAATTTCCCAATCCTGCTGGGATATTTATTCCATCTGGGTACGGTGGGTTTGATTGGAACAACATGGCAGTTCTAGATGGGGGCGCGATCGCGAATTCTGGCTATAACAATGCGATCGTTTCCTTCGATAATGTCGCCTACAACAATGGCGGAGGAGTGACTCGCATTGTCCGTACGGATAGCAATGTGTTCAACTTTAACAGTGCCTATTTCACAGCGGCTTGGAACGATGGGTTGCAAGTGCGTGCCCAAGGCTATCTCAATGGGACACGTATTGCAGAGATGGTCTTTAAGGTGAATACTAATACGCCACTCAAACAGGTGCTTAACTTTGCGGGGATTGATGAACTCTGGCTGTCTTCATCTGGTGGCACCAAAAACCCCAACCTCAATCCCTTCGGCAGCGGAGTACAGTTTGCCATGGATGACTTCGTTTATAACGAAGCAATTCCCAATCCGCAACCGATTCCAGTTCCAGCCTTGTTACCCGGTGCAATCGTGTGGGGACTTCAGGTCGTCCGCAAACAGAAGCGAAAATAAGTCAAATAGTTCTAACGTTAAACTGGCTAACGTTAGAACATTTGCTTTTCCATATTTCTATCTCAAAGGTTATTATTTCTATTGCTTAACGGATTTCACGATCGCTTCTACGATTGAGAAATCCTCTATTCCCGTTGTACAAAAATAACATTTTCCGTAACCTGCTCAAAAGTATCATCGTGGCTAATGACAAACAGTTGACGGAAGGTTTTGATATTGGCGATCGCTTCTGCAAGGCGCACCCGACGGAGGCGATCCATATTGGTTGTAGGCTCGTCAAAAAACGCGATATTAATGTCCGCTAATACTTTCAGCAAGGCGAGACGAACGGCCATGGCTGCACACATCTGCTCCCCACCAGAGAGATTCACAAAGCGGCGATCGTTGGCCCCTTCCCGTACGATGATTTCATAGTCCCGCGTCCATTGCAGGGCAACGTTAGGTCGGTTAAGCAGTTCACGAAATAAGCGATCGGCCTCACGGGAAATATTTTGCACATAACGCTCGGTAATGCGTGGGCCAGCCTCTTTGTAAGCTTTACGGGCAAATTTGATAAACCGCTCCACCCGCTGTTTTTGCTTCAGTTCAGTCTGAGCTGTAGCCAGTTGCGATCGCAGGGTTTCGAGCTTCTGCAATTGTGCTGCATATTCTTCTAACAGCTTGGCGTTGAGGGGTAACTGAGCACTTAGCTTCGCCTGCTGGGTTTGGGCAGCTTGGTAGGCGGCTTGCAACTCGATCGCTTGCTGGGGATCAAATGTTGCGGTCAGCGTTTGTTTTTGCGATTCTAGATCGGCAATTTGTTCAGTAATCTGGTTTAATTGCTCTTGTGTGGTTTCAAGCTCCTGGTAGCGTTGGCGATAGCTGTTGGCAAGCTCTCGATTCTTAAGATAAAGGGTGTAATCTGATCGGTAAGTTTCCCGTTGGGATTGCTGTTGCTGTATTTGATCTGCTAGATCAGTGTAACTTGCGAGTTCTGTGTCGATCGTCGCAATCTCTGTGGCGGTCGATTCTAGGGATTTCTGTAACTCCTGTAGCTGTTTCTGAAGTTGCGGTTTCTTCTGAATTTCCTGCTGAAGTAAACGGCTACGTCCGCGTGGATCGTCAAGCTGGTTTAGCTGCCCTTGGATTTTTTCGATTTGCGTTTGTAAATTAGGTTCATCGGCAAATTGGGCTGTCATTTCTTGGAGATGGTGCTGTACCTCGGCAATTTCCCGATCGAGGTTCGCTAACGCTTGTTCTTGGCTAGGGATCGTCAAAAATTGAGCTTGCTGCTGTCGCGCTTTTTGCAATGCTTGTTGAACGTCTTGGAGATGGTGTTGGAGCCGATCGACCAAAACCTGTTCTGCCAAATCTTCCAAAATGTCCTGTAAATCCGTTCGCAGTTGCGCTTGTAGGTGAACGCCTGCTTGTAAGGTCGATCGTACCTGATCTAACGGATTGGCCCACAAAGGAGCGGCCTGTAGCAGTTCGTCTAAAATGCCTTCAGCGGTTTGTAACTGCTGACTATGGATGTGACCGCGTTGATCAGCCTGTCCGACAATCTGGCGCAGATCGGTTTCAAATTGAGTCGCAGCGGCGATGCGGCTCAATTGCTGTTGATAGCGGGTCTGTTGTTCCTCTAGCTGGGGAATGGTTGCGACTGCATCGGCCAGCGATCGCAATTGTTCGATCGTTGTTTGCAAGCTTTGCCGCCGCTGGTGCAATTGATTGAGGCGTTTTTGTTCGCGCAGTTGGGTTTGTCGTCCGCTTTGGCACGCTTGCAGTTTCTGATGGATTTCCTGGTGCTGAGCTTCTAACTGGAGCTGTTGATCAATCAAAGGTGCCAGGTTCGCCAAGGTTTGTTCTGCGGCATGGCAGCGATCGAGTTGGCTGGAAATCGTGGCTAATCGGGCTTGGCGATCGCTGCTAGCTTGGATTAAAGTTTGCTTATTTTGCAGTAAGAGTTGTTGCCGCGATCGTTGTTGCTCTAGAACTTGTAAGGCTTGTTCCGCTTCTTGAAACAGCCGATAGGGTTCCCGCCGCACAGTGCAGATATCAACGGCTTTTTGAGCGGCGTTTAATTCCTGCTGACGTTGTTCGAGTAACTGGTCATAGGTGTGGGCTTGGACTTTAGATCGATCGATCGATTGATTTAGCGTTTGTAATGCCGCGACTTGCTGCTGGGCTTGCTGTTGTTGCTCTTGGAGTCGCTCAAGTTGCTGATTGCATTGGTTCAAATCCTGCTGAATTGTTTGAATTTCTTGGTTGAGATTGTTATATTTAGTGGTTACGCCGTCCCAATCTTGAAGTAACGTTTGATATTGCTCGATTTCGCGGCTGAGGTGTTCCGTTTCAGCTTTGGCATGCTTTTCCAGACTATTCAGTTCCTTATAGGTTTTTTGGTACTCTTCCACCTTCAGCACTTGGTCAAAGGTGGCTTTCCGCTTACTGGGTTCCAGCAGAAAGTCAGCGGTAAACATGCCCTGGGGAACCCCGATCGTATTGGCGAATAAATCCGCTAAATTGGTGCCGGGAGAAACGCCTAAATGTTGCCGCAGCCAGGGTAGAACTTCTTCTTTGATGCGGGTGTAGTTCAGTTTTTGCCCCAGCTGGGGATCGTAAATGGTATAGCCCGCTTTGGTGCAGCGCTGAACTTCGTAGGTGCGATGGTCGCGGCTGGAAATAAACTGTACCCGCACTTGGGCTGTATTGGCTCCATTCCGCACGAGATCTTCTACACGATAGCTACCACGATGGTCAAACAGCGCCCAAGCCACGGCTTCCAAGATACTGGTTTTTCCTGCCCCGTTTTCGCCGCAGATCGCATTGGTTCCGGGCTGAAAGACAAAATGTCGATCGCTGTGGGCTTTGAAATTAGTGAGGCTGACTGACAGAATTTCCATGGGAACCAGAACCAAGGGTATGGCGGATCGCGTTGAATGACCCAAATCTCCTTGTCAAATTATGACGGATTTTATAAAAATTGCTGCGGATACACCTGGGATTTGGCTGCGGTAGCGATCGGCAGTGGGTACGATCGCACCCAAATGCTTACGAAATACTGAACGCGATCGACCCCGGCTCATCGGTTAGGGGTTAACAACCTCCTTGCAAGGACTTGGCCCACTCTACTGCGATCGCCACTTCCGTAAAAGGAATCTGGGTCGGTTCGGGAGCCGTTTCCGTTAGCAGTTCCAGCACGATCGTTTTGCCTGCTTCCGGTGGTTTCGCTAAATCCACCACCTGACCATCCACCCGCAACCGCACTGTTTTCACCGTTGGCAGGGCAAGTTCCTGGCGATCGACCAATCCCTTACGACTCGGCACGCCCCAGACTAAGCGATCGCCCGTTTGACCCAAGGCCGATCGAATGTCGTATTTGGAACGATCGAACTGCTGCGCCCATACGCGATAGCCTTCGACCTTTTGGTATTCATTCCAACCGGCCCAAGCCAGCCAGAGAAAGACGCCCAGTAGCGGAAACCAAAGTAATCCATGCAGCATTGTGTTTAGCGTCTCCGTTCTTGTAATTTCCGATAGACAGCCTTGATGTCTACCTTGTGGGCGGCCATGGCAACTAAGGTGTGGTAGAACAAATCAGCCACTTCCCCTGCGATCGCTTCAGCATCGTCGTCCTTGCAGGCCATGACCACTTCCGCTGATTCTTCCCCCACCTTTTTGAGAATCTTGTTATCCCCACCCGTGAGCAATTTGCAGGTATAGGAATCGGGATTGGGATTGTCCCGTCGATCGCAGATGACTTGAAACACTTGGGACAATGTATCTGCGGGTGGGGGAGTAATGCCTTGATTGATTTGGTGGAAACAGCTCCGTTCACCCGTATGACATGCAATATCGCCAATCTGTTCAACCGTCACGAGAATGGCATCGCTATCACAATCGTAGCGAATCGATTTGACGTTTTGCGTATGGCCGGAGGTTGCCCCTTTATTCCAAAATTCCTGCCGCGATCGGCTCCAGAACCAAGTCGTCCCGGTTTCCAAGGTCTTCTGTAACGACTCCGCATTCATCCAGGCCATCATCAGCACCGTCCCATCCAGATAATCCTGCACGATCGCGGGCACTAATCCCTGCTCGTTATATTTAATTTTCTCAACAGGAATGGACTGGGCAGAAACAACGTCAGACATGGCGATATCCTGGAAATGACCAAATCAATATTATTTCACAGCCCTCCTCCCCTTTGAAAGTTCTTCTTAGGCGTATTCCATGTTT
>MUGG01000095.1 GCA_002148405.1 Alkalinema sp. CACIAM 70d
AGGTATGACGGGCTGTATGAAAAGGATTGTCTAATCCTTGATTCTCTTAACCACAATACGGGTCGTAGGATAAAAAATGAGATGTATGTTCGCTTGCTATAGGCACTTCTGAACTCGGGCACTTCAGTGAAAAAAACTGAAATTTTCCCAGCGCAATCGCGAATCTTGTAGCATGCTTTGAAATTGCAACTAGACTGCTTCAATCGAGGGAACCCATCAGCTAACCGGGTAACCAATTTTTGGCTCAGGTGTTGAAATTATGGGTGTTCAAGTTTTTCCAGTGTTAGAGGGATACAATAAGCATTACTTCCTGCACTCGGAATCTGTTGACTGGAAAGCAATTGCGATCGTGATGGAAAGGCTGGAAGAACTGTCAGCTAGGGTTGGTGTAGAGTCTCTAAGCTGCTTTGTGAATAGTACTCGTGAAGATATGCCCTTTGGGGAAGAGGAGATTGAAGAAATTGAGCAAGGTAGTGAATTGCTGGATGGGGTCTACTATTTTCAAGGTGAAGTGATGTGGAGCGTTGTACCTCAGTGGTTTGAGGCGACGCGAGGCATCGAGGCTGTTCAGGGGTTACTGAGTGAATTATGTTGTCATCAAGAAGAATTACCAGAGGACGAAGAGGATTGGGATGATGAATCGATTGATTTGATGAGTGCGATATCTGAGTTGGAAGTGATGTTGCTCATCTTGTTGCGTAGTCAGGATGAAGGATGTCGGTTTCGACTGTGCGTTTCGGGTTAATCTATAATCCGGCATCCCCCATAGTGCCTGTCGATCGTGTGAAGTCTTTTCGTTTTCAGTCTAAGATTGTGTCAAGGTCAAGAACAGAATGCCAATATCTTAAATTGTGAACTACAGAAACTACATTACGATCGAACCCGATAAACGCGGTGGGAAGCCTTGTGTGCGTGGCTTGCGTATTACGGTTTATGAAGTACTTGAGTATCTAGCTTCCGAGATGACTGAAGCAGAAATTCTCGATGATTTTCCTGATCTAACCCGGGAAGATTTAAAAGCCTGCATTGCTTATGCGGCCGATCGTGAACGGCGATTTATGACCGCTCCATTATCCGCATGATGTTACTTTTTGACGAAAATTTATCACCCAAGTTGCCGAGTCGTTTAAGCGATCTTTTCCCAAACTCGCTTCACGTCCGAGATATAGGGATGCAATCAACGATCGATCCCATTGTTTGGGATTATGCAAAAGACAATGATTTGATGATTGTCTCTAAAGATTCTGATATGCATGACCTGAGCTTAGTGCGGGGAAATCCACCTAAGGTTATTTGGATTCGGCTTGGAAACTGTTCAACATCGCAAGTTGAAAATTTGCTGCGTCGGAGTTTTGACGCGATTCAGTTGTTTTATGAAGCTGAGGATTTGTCGCTGCTCGCTTTGGCATGATGCATCAGTTACTGTTGAGAGGGCTGTCTGTATCCCATGGTGCCGGTCGATCGTATGAATTGGGTTGTTTGCAGACTTTCCTGAAGGTGACACTCTATGACGATTCACACAGTACAACCTCGGCGTGTCGGATGGGATGCAGCTTTTTCGGCAATGGCTAAGAATCAGGATGATGGCCTGTTGGATGAGGTTAGTACTACTGATTGGGAGCAAGCTGAATGGGAATGGTAGTCAAGTATTTCGATATTCAGGCACTTCAGGCTAAGGAAAGACAAAGCCCTGCCAATCGAGATCAACGCAGCTAGGAACTTAACGTATCATTTATGCGGATTGTAGGCGAAACCGTTGCATAAGTGTTCGATCGCCTGGGGTAGGTAGGCTGGATTCTGTTTCATCAAGAGTGACGTTTGCAAGGTCTTTTCGAAATGTCATTAAAACCATTCCATCTCTTTTCTGTTCTGGTCGCGATTTCTGTTGCTGCGCTGGTTCCTTCGCGGGTTCGGGCTGAGGGAAGCTGTCCGCCGGGGTTCTTTCCGATCGGGGGTGGAAGTGCGGGATGGGATGGGTTGGCTGTGCTCCGATGGATGGGGGAGTCGGCGGCGGTGGAAGCAACGATCAGCCAGCGCCACCCCCAATGGCTGATAATGGCGTCAGGCTGCCTGGACTGTCTACCTATGATCCTAAAAAATGGCTGGATTTCTTTGAACACCTGCGTCAGTCGTCGCTCAAAAGCCATAGAGAAGCCCTCGTGAAGCGACATGGTGAAGCTGCGGGTAAGACGTTTGACCAGCTTTCTGAGGGAACTTGGACGGTGGGGCGTTCTCCGGCGGGACAGCCTACTCTGGCCTGCGCGGCATCGTTTTGGACGCTGAATGGTGGGGTCATCCTGATGGACTGGAAGGGTGAACAGTCTGGAACGGCGATGATGTTCTTTGCTAAGCAGGTGCCGCACGATAAGAAAGGGGTGAAGCGGCTGCGGGTGGATTTGGTGCAGTCCGGTGAGACGCAAAATGTAGAGGTTTTGGCATCGCGGTTTCCGATGATTCCTAGTATGGGGATGATGTTTTTTAAGGTTCCGTCGAGTGAGGCGTTGCTTGGCGCGATCGAGGACACTCAGGATTTTGCGGTTCATCTGGAGGGTCGGGAACTCTTCTCGGGAGCATGGCATAGTGCGAATTCTATGCGTAAGGATCTGACTGAATGTATCGAAAAAATTGCCCGTGAAACTTCTCAGCCTAGGCCAACGGAGAAGGTCGATCGGTAATGCGTTTGATGGTGATTTTTGAAGGTGATTTCTGCCCATGATTTTTGAGCGTTATGGGTCTGGATTGATGCTCATTATTTTTGCGGCGGATGGAGGTTTCTGTGTTAGAAATTGAGGGTGGTTTGGGGGCTGGAGTCGGCCCAAAATTTCGTTCAAATTTGAGGAGTCAATTAGTCCAGATGGAGGTTAAATGGAATAGAAATGAGGGGGCGATCGCGGGCTTGTTGTTCGGTCGATCGCGCTAGGCTGGGGTGAGAGGTCTCAGGGCTAGGTGGGGGATTTCGATCGGACTAGGCTGGGTAAGGGTCGAGCGATCGGGGTGGAATGGGCCGAATTTAAGGGCTGAAAATTTAGTCCAATTTTAGTCCAGAGTCTGAAGTAGTCCCTTGAGAGAACGTATAAAAACCTTTCTAGTCAAGAGTTTCAAGGGATTAGAGAGATTTTGAACGCTTGCCATAACCGCAGAAGTTCAAACCATCCTTTAACACCGTATAAGTCCTAAAACTCAACCGGATCCATCAGGGATTCCCTGGCTTCACCCAGCCCACCCCATAGCCTACCCCAGTAGTCCTCAGTCCAGATTTCCTTCAGCAAGCCCCGGTCAAATCCGATCGCTTGCAACCGTCTTCGATGCGATGATTCCTGATAGAAATGACCGATCGAATAGCGTTAGATAATACGCCAAGTCTCCACGGACTTACCTGAAATTTTCACCACACTCCTGACCAGTAATATCCTGCATACCTGCCTAAGAATTGGTATTGATAGATTGACGTTTTTGCTGAATTTCCGATCGACTCCAGCCCGTCAGATTAACTAAATTCTCTTCAGTTTTTCGATCGTTCAGCCAGTAACGTAAAGCCGAAAAACCAAACGGAGTTCCTGTAGCATGGAGGCTCGTAAATCTTGTTTGAAACAGTAAATCAGGATGAGCCTTAACAAGCGTTCCTGTCGCCTGAAGCCGCGATCGTAGAGTCTCCACAGGCAGCATCCGAAATTCCAAATCTTTAGGAAAAGTGGTGGCGTTATAACGAACATGCAACCGCGTGACATAGGTCTGCGATCGTGACCCAGAAACCCCTAACTTGGGTAAATTTCTCACCAGAGAATCCACCTGCTCCCGATCCATCGTACAAGGCTTGCAAGCATCCGAGGTGATCTTGCCAGCATATTCGAGAAAAGCAGCACTTTTACCCGCTTCCC
Organism: Alkalinema sp. CACIAM 70d; assembly: GCA_002148405.1. Lineage (GTDB taxonomy): Bacteria > Cyanobacteriota > Cyanobacteriia > Leptolyngbyales > Leptolyngbyaceae > Alkalinema. Next base: position 3,879 of record MUGG01000095.1, read on the forward strand.
CATAGGCTTTCTGAAACACCGCCTGATAAAACTCTTCAAAATAATAATTGATCCAAGTTGGGATCTCCCGTCCAGAGATTTCTCCCCGTACTGATACAACATCCGTTGGCACCGTGTGATTGGGATAATTTGCCACCTCCGCGACCTGGTCAGGCGACAGAACATACACCACTAAATCTTGATCACTCCGAGCATTTAACGTACTCAAGCGAATGGGTAGCATCAATTGCGGGGATTCGTATTCAACCACGATCGGGCGAAGAAATTCCGATTCTGTCCGTTGCGCTTTTTCCAAGTTGATATTGACAACAAAAAATTTCATCCCCGCCTGAATGTAGGACTTCAACATCGGCTCAGCCCCCTGCGGCAATTTGTAGCCCTTTTGTTTTAGCCAAGCTGTCAGCGCATCCGATTCCGTCGCATTCAGCAAAGTCACATTGTATTCCCCGATCGTAAATTCATCAGCGACCTGTACCGAGGCTGCGGCACTCGCAGAACTGGTTCCCTTATTGGCCTGATTCCGTTGACCAGAAACAAGAACCGCAATCAAAAATGCGATTAAAAAAAAGGCTACCAGCCCAAACGGCCAAGAAAAGCGCGAATATCGCACCCATCCAATTACCAGAGCCGCAATGCAGCATATCAACATCCCCAATGCAACGGGAATATAACCAAGGGATTCTTCCTCCCAAGCCCTGTCGAAATAGAATGTAGACGAAGCCAAACGGGGAGCCGTGAAACGAGCCAACTGCTCAATCAACGAATTATCACCAATGCGAACTTGCTCACGGGTGGGCAATACAGGCATCGGCACAATTCGCGCAAATTCCTTGACATCCCCCTGAAAGTCATTGGCCATGGTAAATACAGTTTTATTCCCCTCACGGGCAATCACCACCCGCGAAGCCGTATTGGTGAGATCGGCAGTGATCCTCGCAAAAAACGCACCACACATCGCTTGTGCCGAGAATGCGAGACTGACGCAAATCAGCAAACTGAGCAAGCCAACCTGAATGATTCTTGACCCAGAGCAAACTTTTTTGAAGGGGTTAAAACTGACCATGGGGATTCGATCGAACAGACTCTTCTGAACTTACCCACTTTTCGAAAAACAGTCCTCAACCCCCAGCAACTCAAAAACCAGATTGTCCCACTTCCAGCCAGCGATCGCGTAAGTTTAGGCAGCGGTAGGAACAGGAGAGGGAGGCAGGATTCCTTCTTCTTGACAATATTCCAGATACCCAGCGATCGCCTCTTGAGCATTGGCAACCGCCTCCTCATAGGTTCTGCCATAGGTACAAGGCTGCATTGCAATGTCTGAGAACTCTGGAAGCGTCACTAAGTAAAGTTGATCTTCGGCGGACCATTGAATCATCAAACTATAGTGGTAATTCATTGATCTAACTCCCTGTCAATTTCTTTTAGCTCCTGAACTGCTTTTTGAAGTAGCTTCTCTAAATACAGAGGCACATCTTCACCATCTTTGAAGGCAATCGTGATAATTAATCGCAACTTTGGGTGTTTCCAGTTTTGATGGCTTCCCTTGCCTCGTCTTTGCACAAACCCCAACTCTACAATTTGAGCTTTATAGTCCCGAATTTTTCTCGGCATAGACTGATTGCTAGTTGCACACTCATTTTATCTTACGAATCTCCTCCTTTACTGATCGCTCACCCCCCCGATCGGAACCAACCGACATCCCTCCGGCACCCACTGCCAAAGCGCCTTCAACTCCCTCGGTTCCGGCCTCGCCCCCAACCCCAACCGCGCCAAAATCACCCGAATAATCACCCCATTAAACTGCGGCGGAAACCGAAACTGCTCCTGGGCATGATCCAGAAAAAACGTCTTGTAATACTTCCCCAACCGATCCTCCAACGCCGCAATCCGCCCCAACAACGCCTCCACCTCCCCCAACCGATCGCGGTGCCCATGCAACAGCAACTCCGCCGCATTATTAAAATGCATCCCCTCATCCTGAATCAGATGCTGCCCCACCTTCCGGATCGCAGGCCCAAAATGACCATAATATTCCCGCAAATCCCGGCGATAGGAATACACCGAACCCATCTCATCAAACATCATCGTCACCAGAATCGTAAACTCATCCTGCAACACCATCACGATCGGTTCAATCTCATGCACCCGATCGCGAAACTGTCGATCCATCGTCCCATAACTGACCCCAGACAACCCATGGTAAACCCGCCGCAACGCCTCGTAATGCTTCGTTTCATCGTTTAACCAGAGTGCCAGCATCCCCAGAAATTCTGACGAAAACTCCGATCGACGCACCATCAAATACTCGTACAAAACCCCCGCATCCGCTTCCGAAAACACATCCCGCCCCAGCAACCGACAAAAATTCTCCAAAACCCCCGGCGGTGCAGTCCGCAAATACGAGTCCGGCACCTGGTAATTGCGGGGCAACACCTGATCTAGATCCCATTGATTTTGGCTAATTTTGCAATCTGCATATTGCCCTATGCTCATAGTGGTAATACCAAATTAATTCGTTATGCAGACAAATTCGTAATGCCTTGCGATCGTCGGGGCTGCTGCGCAGCAAAGATCGGGGAACTTCTCCCGCCCCCCTGCCATGTCAGGGGACTCTACTCCCCCGACACCCCCCGAAAGTGAATTCTGCGTTACAAGGACAGGGTATCTGTGAGGAGCCATTTGCCATTTTGTTCATCGAACTGACATTAGGGGTGAGGTGAAAATGCAAACTAGGGAATGTATAACCCTGCATCCGAAACAATATGCGGAATAATCAAACAATGCCGCCCCGTAATCCGTGACGTATCTCCCCGAATCACAATTCCCGCCGCCGCCCCATCGATCGCCCAACTGCCCACCACATAGTAATAGCCAAACGCCTGCGGCAATTCAACATATTCCTGAATAATAAACCCCTCCCGGCCATACCCCAGACTGGGCCGCGACTCCAACGCCCCAACCCCCGTCTCGATCGAAATTCCCACTCCTTCCATGCCCAGCAACGGCTTCTTCACAGACATCCCCATTAATAAACGGGTTGCCTCCACCGACACATCATCCTCAAAATACGTCGGCAGCAAATACCGTCGATCGGGCGAATCCTTAAAACACTCCCACAGCAACGCCAGCGCCCCCTTATTCGACAAAACCTGCTTCCACAGCGGCTCAATCACCTTGACCTCCGCCGTTGCCAACTGCCGCACCAACGCCTCCGTCACCCCCAGATTAGCCACATCACTTTGAATATCCGACCAATCGTAAATTTTCCACAACACCGGAATCCGCTGATTCACCGCATCAATAAAATAGCCCTCCTCATCCAGGCCCAAGCCCCGCTGTACCTCATTGCCCTGCTCATCCCGCAACCCACGCAAATAGAGAATCTGCACATAGATATTTGGATCAACCTCATCGTGCAGAATCTGAATCAACTGCATCGCCATTTCCGCATCTTCTTCCAGATTTTCATCCACCAGAAACGTGATGCCCGTTTTCCTCAGATCATAATCCTCGGCAATCCGTCGCCATTGTCCAGCCACATGTTCCCAAAAATCATTAAACTGATTCGCATCACTGGGTAAGGGATAATCACTATGTTGGTAATTGCGTTGATAATCCACATACCAATTCCATTGATACACCGTCTCCGCACCCAACAGCGGCGTCTCCCCATTAATTTCCAGCAACTTAATTTGGCCCTCCTCCGTCACCGCCAAATCAAACCGCGTCAACAACGACAAATCCTCCACCGGATCGCACCGATCCCAACTCTCCTTAATCACCGGCCAGTAGGGAGCCGGAATCCTCAGTCGCTCTAACCGCCGATCGACCGCACCATAGACCTCATCCGTGAAAAACCAATCCAGAAACGTCACACACATTTCCCACAGCCGTTCCGTCGCCTCCGCGATCGCTGTTTCTTCCGTAGTGTGAAACTGCATCGCAAAGGGTTCCGGCAACGCTTCAACCCAATATTTCTGCGCCGCATCACTCAGCACATCCGCCTGGTAAGCGTGTTCCCGGATATGGTTTTGCCAGCCCGATCGCCGAGCCACCCGAATTGCCTTCACCTACTTGCCCCCCCGCCCCGTACTCTTATAACTAGAACCAAACCCCGATTGACTTCTGCCCGTAATCGTTCCCTTGGCCGCCGTGCCCGCAGGCCGACTCGGAGCCGCAAAACCCGTGTGGGCAGGAACCATCACCGATCCAGCAGACGATCGAGAAACCGTATCCCCATTGGGTGTCACCACTTCCCCTGGATTGAGCCCGCTATAAACCGTGTGCGGCGTATAAATCCGCGACCCCGCCCCCATACTGAGTGGACTTTCGCTGGGTAGATTGGGATTTCCTTCGGGATAGATATAAGCCCCCCCAAAACGCGGACGGTAGCCGAATGCGCTAGAAGTCGTAGAAGTTGTAGAAGTCGTTGACCCACCTCCTGAATACGGCTCACACTGCACCCCCTCCGCTTGGCAATCGGCCAAACTCTTATAGACCGGAGCATGGCGATCGTGTTCAAGCTGGGCCGCCCGCATCTGCGTCCCACAATCTTGAGGTTTCAGCGCTGGGGGTTTCAACGGCGCACTGGCGGGAGAGGCAGCCGTTCCCGCCGCCGTGGACTGAGCCTGCGCCGCCTTCAGTTGAGCGGCATAGAGATCCTGCTGGCGTTTCGCATCCGCCTCACACTGCGCCTTATTTTCATAGAACAGCGCCGGAACCATCGGGTCATCCGCCTCATCGCCATCGTTGTTACATCCCGTAATCAACTGCGCCGCAATAAAGGCCGAAATCGCTAAGTACGTCTGAATTTGCCGTCGCCGAATCGATCGTAATTGCGGCGAGGCTTGGGATTGCGATCGAGGAGATTGAGAATTTTGGGAATTTTGCGCATTCATAATGGGCCTAAGCCATCAGCAAACTGTTTATACCTATGCACCCGCCAGCCTATGCACTCCCCGATCTCCCCTAACCTGCATGAGATCCCCCCAACCCCCCTTAAAAAGGGGGGAACCGGAAAAGTAGAGAAAACTGATGATACTAGGGGAGAACCTAACAACTCTCTCAAAGTCCCCCTTTTGAAGGGGGATTTAGGGGGATCTGCGGGATTTAGAAGGATCACTTCATCCTCAGCAAGCGCATTTCAGTCAGATATTGCTAGTATATCCACGCCAATTCAGCCACCGCCAAGATCCCCACCCGCCTTTATTCACCATTCTTCACATCTCACAGCTACCCGCCTACGCCCCTCACAGTCCCGCCAGCACCCGCCGCACATGATAGGTCGGAAACGTGCCATAGCGCTTGGCCCAAGGCATTTGCCCCACATAATCGCAGGTAAACTGGCGCAAATCCTCCGAAGCCGCAATCGCCGCAAACGCCTGACTCGCATAAACTTTCCCCGGTGGCGTAATCGGTTCAATCCTTGCCGTGTGGCTCACGTGCATACCCACGTAATTCAACTGCCCCGTAATCGGGTCAACCGTGCGTTCCACGGGGCCTGCGTGCAGCGCAATCCGCAAGTTGAGGCCAGCGGGTAAACCCTTGGTAGACCAGTCGATCGATTGCACCAGATCACACAATGCCAAGGCAAACTCACCCGCCTGCTGCACAAGGGGAAAAACGAAATACAATGCATCGCCCCAGGTATTTTTCATCAGGATGGGATATTGTTCCGACAATACTGCAATTTCACCCCAGAAATGCTGGGCGAACGGCCCGTGCTGATTTTCTTCCAAATGGCTGAAGTTCACCACGTCAGCAAACAGCAAGGCCCGAATTTCCCGACTGGAAATATCGCAGCTTGTTAGCGTTGCGTGACTCACTCCATAGCTAACTGAATTAGCTAATGTATTGCCTACAGGATGACCCGAAGTATTATCTAAAGTATTGTCTAAAGTATTTCCCAAAGCTGCTGGAGCCGCTGTCTTGCCGTTTTGTAACGCCACGTCCAATGACAGCGACGATCGCGCCTGGTGTTCCCGCAAAATGGCTGCCAGATCGATCACCTCCACATGATCTGTCCAGCGTCGCCAATTGGTTACTGTACTGGCAGTGCCCCCTGGCCCATCCCCCGGTTTGCCATCCCACACCGCTAAGGGGATTAACTCCGTGCCCAACTGATCGGCCCGAATTTTGGCTAATCCGTAGAGCAGGCGATGGGAATATTCATAGACCACGTCGTTTTCTTCCAACTTGTTGCCCGACGCAACCACCACCTCCGTGGCATCCTGCATTAACCGATCGAAGCGATCGCCCCAGTTTGCCCCTGGAATCAGATCCACAGAATCCTGGATAAATTGCTCGCGGTTGCAGGGCAAAACGATGTGCAATTCTCCCTTGAGTTCCCGCATCGCCTCCAGGAACAAAATATCCGCGCCACAGGCCGCCGGGGCATAGCCCAACTGCACTTCCATCTTTTGCAAGCGTTCCAGAATCGCCCGATAGACGGTTCCTTCTAAGGCGGCTGGAAAGCGAGGTTGGGGCCGATCGGGCCGATCGAGCATGTGACCGCAGAACACGACGACCTTGGGAATTTGGAACCACTGCTTGACCCGATCGGTGTCTAATCCCAAGACTTCTGCCAATAGCACCGCGTTGCGCCGACTGGAACTCAAGTCGCCAAAGCGCCCCTGGCCGATCGCGGCGGCCTGCCCGTAGAAATCCTCGGCTTCGGCGCAATTGCCCAAAATCAGCGCGGCTTCGCCCAAGGTGGCCAACCGCCAGTAGTCTTCGCCCCGGCCTAGCACGGGTGCGGTCAACTGTTCCAAGCAGCGCGATCGCACCCGTTGCGCCAGGGTTTGCGCTTGGGTCAGATCGCCTTTGACTAAGGCCAAGGTGGCGGCATTAATGCCTGTCCAGACGCTGCCATTCTGCTGATACGCCTGCTGGTAGCGCTGTAGGGCTAACTCCAACTGCATGGCGGCGATCGTGGGATCGGTGGCCTGTTGCCAGAGGTCTTTGTGGGTGCGGGCGAGGAGGCCGATCGTTTCTTCGTCTTTCTGACCGGCTTCGACTAACTGCACGAGTAACTGATTCGCCGTGACGGTGCTGCCGCTGCGGGCCAGGGCGAGGGCGAGTAATTGCTGTAAGCGCAGGTCTTGGGGCCAGTAGCGTAAGCCTTCGGCGAGGGCATCGTAGGCCATCAGGGGTTCGCCCAGTTGCAGGAGGGCATCTCCGAAGGTGCGGTAGATGTCGGAACTGCGGGGCTGAATGCGAATGATTTCCCGCCGCAGATCGAGGAGGGAGCTGAGGTTGAGTTCTGCCGATCGGGTGAGTCCTTGCACCATGACGGCGAGGTCTTGGTCTTCTAGGAAGAGGCTGGGGGGGCTGGTGGGATCCCGCACTTCCACGCGGTAGCCTAGGGATAGCAGGGCTTTTAAGGTTTCGGATACTGTCACTCGCCGACTGTGTTGTTCCCGATCGGGCAGGTCGTTGTAGTTGACTAGGTAGGGATGGTACCGCTGGGTTAGGTCGTACTGTGGCCCATAGCGCCAGCCATCGTCTAGCCGTTGCTGGACCCAAACGTCGTGGCTATTGCGCGCCAAAATTTCCGCTAACTTCAAATACTCTGCCGTTAGCGTAATGTGTGCAGTTTCGATCGGGTGGGGTTGGTACTGCAAAATAGAACTCGCTACGGTGAACAGGACTCAGATCAATTAAGTTATTTAAACCAACATATGGTGTTTAGATGAATGTGCCTTCTAGGAACCAGCGATTTGCGTCTTGACTTGCTTCATATAAGCAAGACTTTGCTCAGAGGTAACTGTACTCAAGTTATTTTCCCCTAAAACTTCTTTAAAAATTTGATTAGCACCACTCATGTGAGAAATAGCTTTATCTAGCTGCTTCATATAAAAATACAACAAAGACAAATCGTTCAAGGTTCTTGCTGTATCAATATGTGTACAACCTAATTTAGTTGTGCGTATTTCTAAGGCTTCCAAGTAGAGTCTTTCTGCCCTAATATGATTGCCTAATTCTCTATATACCCCTGCTAAATTATTCAAAATTGCTGCTGTAAAAATATGATCATGGCCTAAAAAACTCTTTACGATTTCTAATGCTTCAGCATATAGTGACTCTGCTTTCTTATAGATTTTAGTTGATTTATAAAGCGTTCCTAAATTATTCAGATTTTTTGCTATTGTTAATCTATCCTTTGGCCGTTCAACCTTATTTGTTTCGAGCACAAATTGAAATAGTTTTTCTGCCTCCTCATAATTTCTCAGAAGATTATATACATCTGCCAGGTTGCTAATTGCTATTGTGGTGTCAGCATGTGTTCTTCCATAAATCTCCTCAAAAGTTTTAACAACTTGTAAAAGAGAAGTCTCGGCATCATGATATTGTCCTAAAGTTCGCTGTAGCACTGCTAAGTTATTGAGTCCTTTTGCAACATTAATGCTATTTTCACCTGAGCTTAACTTCCAGATATTAATAGCCTTGTGATATAAACGTGTAGCTTTTTTATAATCTCCAGTCCTGTAATGTACAACACCTAAATTGTTTAATGCATCAGCAGTTACTGAATGATATGAGCCAAAATGAGATTCGCTAAACTTTAGAAATTCTTTGTTCCATTTTTTTGATAGTTTCCATTGATTTTGGCTTTCATAAAAATAGACTAATCCAGTAAAGATCCTCACTGAATTAGTCTGTTGTTCTAAACAACTAGTATATGTTGCGGCTTCTACAAGATGTTGTTCAATATCTTGTAGAGTTTTTTGCTGTTCTAATGTCACTTCCTGCGGAATTGTCTGAGCAATCTCAGTCATCACTCGTACAAATCGTTCTCCCAGCGTTCCATCCCGCCGCACTGCCACAAACTCCCGCACCAGCGCGTGCATCTGGTACCGCCCATCCTCCAACCGACTCAACAAACTCCGCTTCACCAATCCCCGATCGAGCACCTCCCCCACATCCTCCACCTCCGGCAAACAATCCCGCACCCAGCCCAACTCGATCGGCCCGATCGCAAACACACTCACCATCCCCAACACCAACCGCACCCGCTCATCCAACGGCTCCCAACTCAACGCGATCGCCGCCTCCACATTCCGCCCATAATCCATCTCCTCCGGCACCTCATCGATCGCCCGCGCCGCCAACGACTTCGCCCGCAACTCCGCCAACACCCCCGCGATCGTCCCCGTCTCCGCCAAATACCGCCCCACCAACTCGATCGCCAACGGCAAATACCCAAGCCATTTACAGAGCGCCTTAGCCGACGGAATATCCGATCGCAAACGATCGTCATCCTCCATTAATTGCCGCAACAACCTAAACGCCGCAGAAGGCCGCAACACCCCCAACTCTAGACGCGAAATCTGCATCCGTACCCGCGTCGTCATCAACACCTGAAACGCCCCCGACCGCGGCAAATACCCCTTCACATCCCGGTACTCAGCCACATCATCCAACACCAACAACTTCCGCCCCGGAAACCGCTCCTCCCACCGCGCCAGATAATGCTGCACCACCCGCGCCTCATCCCAACTCGGATCAAGCTCCTCCAACCCGATCGATCGCGCCGCATAGCCCACAATCTCCGTCGCCACCGATCGCCCCGCAACCCACCAAATTCCCCCCGGATACTCCCCCTCATACGCCTTCGCATACTGCCGCGCCAACGTCGTCTTACCCACACCACCCATCCCCACCGCCGCGATCGCCACCCGATCGGCCTTCTGCAACTGATCGTGAAGCTCCACCATTTCCCGATCGCGACCCACAAAGATCGATCCGAAAAAGTCCTGCGGATAGTAGTAAGGGGGATCTAACTTGGTCGGCTCCCGTTCCGACGACTCCAGTCAAACCTCAAACTTATCGATCGTGATTGGGTTGTAACCGCCTTGAATCAAAATACCAATCTTTTCCGCCAACTGTGTTTGATTTACAACCGTTCCCAACTGCTGTTGCATTGCCTGAGCCGTTGCATCCACCGCAGCTTGCACTTCCGGATCACTTGCCGCAACCTGCTTCACTTCCTCAATAATTTCCGCATCAATCACCTCCGGATTCTTCGCAGCTTCCAACCGCTTCACCGTATCCGGAGACTTGCGCCGCAACACCTCCAGCAACCGCTTACCAGACGCGATCGCCCCTTCCCCAATCTTCTCACCAACCTTTTCCGTCGCCTTCGTTGCGATGAGCGTTAGAGCGATCGTTGCCAAAGTAATGGGATCCATAGCGGCCACATCAATTGAGGAACTAGATACTTACTGTTCTACCGCAGAAAAATCCAACTTTCCGCAATTTTTTTCTTACAAAAACCGGGGTTCTTCGCAACAATCCAGTGATATCCAATTACCTCATCCCCGCAACAGATTCGATCCCCCCTACCCCCCCTTAAAAAAGGGGGAACCGGAAATATTGAGTAAATTGATGGAATTGTACTGAAATCTAAAAGATTCTCTCAAAGTCCCCCTTTTGTAGCTCTGCTTCCCGCAGGGTA
>MUGG01000180.1 GCA_002148405.1 Alkalinema sp. CACIAM 70d
TAAATTCGTGGTGCGGTTCGATCGTCGGGGCTGCTGCGCAGCGAAGATCGGGGAACTTCTCCCCGCCCCCCTGCCATGTCAGGGGACTCTACTCCCCCGACACCCCCCGAAAGTGAATTCTTCGTCCCAGCACAGGAAATTTGTGAGGGACAATTTGGCTTGTCGAACTCACGTTGGGTTAAAGGAACCCTGGTTCTCCAATCAGCCTCGCTACAAAACAATCAGCGGACGATCGAGGATTCTGCGATCGTCCGCTGACTCTAGTTTTTGAGAATCTAGCAGTTTATCTAGCATGAATTACTAAGCTTAACGCTGAGTTTAATGCCGTCATCAACGCTGAATCTAGTGCTGAAATTAATGTTGACTCAATCGCTGATAGACCTGAGTCAGAGCAGTCCCGTCGCCCACATTGCCGGGAAATAGCACGATTGGTAAATTGGGAAACTGCGGATGCGTCTCGGACGTGCGCACCATCGACACTCCAGGAATCACCTGGCCCAATAGATAGGCGGTTTGCAGCGCTAGTCCTTGGCTAAGGGTATCGTTGGAGGTAATGCCCCCTTTGCTAATCAAAAAGCCGATATCCTCTGGCAAATGGCGAATCACAGCCATCAGTAAACTGGAAACCGCTTCCCCAAACTTCAGCCGAGTCTCCACATCATCAAAGGTCAATTCCTGCCGACTGGTGTAAACCACCGCCGTTTGTCCTGCTTGGTGAATTTGGTTGACCCGATCGTAAATTTCGGCCAAGAGCTGCCCTGGAATTTCAGGATTGGGGTCTAACAATCGGCCCACTTCTACCTCTACCCCCACTGTCCCCGGTGCTTGCAGTAGGTTCGCTAATTGTTCCGTCGTCTTTTTCACATGGGAACCGACAATGACAGCCCCCGGTTTACCTTCCCGAACGTAGCTGGCCATTTCCTCCGGCGCGATCGGTTGGGGTGGCAGGTTCGCCAAGGCGGTGAGTAAACTAGCCGCACTGCGGAACAAAAAGCGCTTTCCCTGGGAGGCAGCGGCCAAAACCTCTGCTGCAAATTGATTCAGATCCGCTTGGGTTTCCGCATCCACCACCGCACAGCAATTCTGGGTCAGGTGCAACAGGCGATCGAGTACCCCCGATCGAATATCCGCCAGCACAAATCGCTCCACTTGGCTGGCAGCAATACGCCCCTGGGTTTTTTCCTCAACGTAGTTGGGCAGATAGCTATGGCTATAGCCAAAGACAGAATCCTTAGCAAATTCCGTTTCGTGTACCGGGGTATCCACGCCATTGACCTTGAGGTAGTGAATGCTGTCCCGCGTCGTGCGTCCCCCCTCAAAAAAGGCCGGGGTGAGGAAATGGGCATCGAATCCCCCCAGTTCCTCGGCAATCACATCGGTTTCGATCGGGTAATGGCCGCGCAGGGTGGAGTCCGATCTACTGACGACTAGAAAATCCTGAATACCGACTTCAGCAATCGCCGTTTTTAAATTGCGGCACACCTCCCGCGTCACATCTGCCGCTTGTTCTGCGGGCAGCGATCGGGTATTGGTTAACACGAAAAAAATGGGTGCCTCATCTCGCAATCCCAACTTTAAAGTTTCCACGTCCCACTGCATCAACAACAGACAGCTATGAACCGTCTGAGAGCCAGTGGGATCATCATCTAGCACAATAATTTTGGGGCGAGTATTCATAACCAACAATGCAACCGCGATAGGAAAAACGATGAACTGATGCTTGCTTTAGCCTACCAAGGAACGATCGCCAAACCGGCCCCTTCCCCAGAAACAGACCATAGAAATTACCGATGCCCCACAACCAGAGATCACAAAAAAAGACCCCGATCGGGGGTCTTTGGTTCACATTTCGCCTGAATCGATCGCAGCTCAATTAGCGGCGCATGTCCTTGGCCATTTTCCGGAACATATCCATGCTGGTATCCAGTTTGCGCCGTTCTTGGGCTGCTTGGTTGCTAGAAGCACCATTCTCATTAGCCTTCGATGCGGCAGAGCTAGCCGAAAAACCGCCGTTTTGGCTATTAAAAAGCGCTTCGCTTGCTGACACATCCTTAATAATCTCGAATTCTTGACCACCCGCACTCTTAGGAAACGTCCGACGAATCTTTTTGGACTGCCGCATGTAATCGATATTGCCCATGGAGCTCGCAACGTCACCATCCAAGAAGAAGCTCTCCTTAGACTGAGGCTCTTGCTCATTCTTTTTCCCAAATCCAAACAGACCTGCCATGGAATGCTCTCCTACCCCGTATAAGAAACTTGATTTAGTTTTGTAAAAACTTATTTTAGCAAAATTTTCTTAATAATCACGTCAAAACTAGAGCCTGTCAGGAATTGCTGAATTTGTAATAGATTGATATCGGATTGCAAATTTACATTTCTTGAAAATTCAATCTGTAATGTCAATCACATTTAATAATGTAAAGTTTTCTTCATCAACATCTTGAACAGGAGTGTTGATCTTTTAAAAAATGTGTTTCACTGTCCATGCTTGCGCGGATGGCCTCAGTGACGTTAACTGTCCCCAGTTGCTTAAACGCTAGCGCTGCCCTGCTGTCTGGGCTGCTAACTTATGTGTCGATGTTCCTATTGACAGGCAGAAAACTGAGAGAATTGACTCATAAGTTAGATTTGCTCCCCTAGCTCCGCCCCCTACAGTGCTAAGAGGATGCATAAGTAAGGATGGAATGCAAACTAGATCAATTACATCCAGCGAATCACATCCAGTGAATTGCATCGATTCCAACCATTTCCGGAATCCTACGCATTTCCACTGAAGTTAAGCCCACCTGTCTTATTTGGTGGAGGAGAAACACTATGCGGCAATCTATACGGCGATCGATGATTTACGCCATTACCGTGGCCTTTGCATTGCTGATGTCTACACCAGCCCGAGCTGCCGATCCGGAACAAGTCCAGAAGTTGCTAGAAACGGGCGCATGTCAGGGCTGTAACTTGTCAGGCGCTAATCTCCGCCATGCCCACTTGATTGGGGCAGATTTACGGGGAGCCAACCTGCAGGGAGCCGACCTGTCAGGAGCGAACCTGGAAGGCGCAGATTTATCAGGGGCCAACCTGGAACGAGCCAACCTAGTGGGAACCTTTGCCACCAATGCAGACATGAGTGGCAGCAATATGGCGCGGGCTGATTTGACTAACGCGATCGTCTACAACGCAGAAACTCGAGGAGCCAACCTCACCGATTTAACCTTTCAAAATGCTCAACTCTATGGCAGTGGAATCAACGTAGGCGGAGGAGACTAGGCATCTCTAGGCATCTAGAAGCCGCAGCACCTTAAAGGTTCCCTGCTAGCTTCCTGTTGCCCATAGATTCATTCCGTACGAGTTATCCCATCGCTGTTATCACATGCCTATAGGCATGTCACCTTAGACGCAGCTTAGGGATCCTAACCACCCCAGACTTTTTCCAGAACGGTAGAAGGTGCAATGTCTGCTGCTTGGCCCGTGGAGGACTTAATTGATAACACCCGATCGTTCTTGGGGAGTAGCTTATTGGGGTCTGCCTGACCCAGCAGCACTAAGGTAAACGCCTGGGACGCTATAGACAAGTGCATCATATCGCTGTTGAGACACATGACCAGACTAGATCCAGTCAGCATCGCCACAAGTTGACCTAAATTATCTGGGGTCGTAAGCTTCAGACCTGGCAACGCTTCCATCAAAGGCGTCACCCAGCTTTCCTCCTCGGAAGTCTGCGCCAGAACTAAGGGTAGCTCCGGTTGCTTTTTCTGGAAATCTTGAAGAATCAATCGCCAATTTTCCGTCGGGTACACACCATCGGCGGATTTAGCATCTCCACAGACTAAGACATACCCCCCTGAAGACAACCCAAGCCGCTGTCGCTCTTGGTCAGCCCACTGTAAGTCTTTAGCTGGGACACTCACCTTGAAATCTGGCAGCGGGGTGCTTAAATCCATTCCCTGCAACAAATCATGATAGGTCTGGGCAAGATACTGATTTCCCTTGTAAGGCACCGTCTGGTTCAGGAAAGATTCCCCGGATCCTCCCGCAAAGCCAATCCGGTTAGGAATACCGCTCAACCATAGGAGAAACCCCACTGACCAGCGATTATCCAGGGTAATCGCAGCTTCGTATTCTCGATCGCGCACCGTTCCCAGCAAGTTACCCCAGTCGGCTAGACTGTTCCTTGCCTGAAAGTCGAACGCAATTACTTCATTGACTGACTTAGATACCCGGTAGGCTTCCTTGGCTCTGGGCTCTACCACCACATCAATCTGAGCCTCGGGATAACGCTTTTTCAAATCGTCGATCGTCGGAAAAAAGAGGATTTGATCACCGATTTCACCGGGAACAAGGGCAAGGATTCTCATAAAAAATGCTTTACACGTCTACCCGCTCCTTATTCTATGGGATTTTTGGAGAGAGGAATCGTGATTTCCCAGACAAATCTAGGGATAATTGCTCATCCCTGTACCCTACTGCATTCATTACCGCACGGAGAAGGCTTCGTTAAAGCGTTTGGTAATGGGTTCGGTGATGAAGCTAAGAACGGATTTCTTGCGAGTCACAATTTCTGCAGTGGCGGCCATCCCAGGGGTGAAAGCAACATCGCGCCCTCGAACTTTGAGGGAGGACTGCTTGAGCCGAACTTTACAGGGGAAAACGGGGCCAATGTCCCGACCACTTTCATCTTTTTCAACGATCGCATCAGGGCTGACCTGTACCAGGGTTCCTTCAACAATGCCAAATTCTTGGTAGGGGAAGGTCGCAAATTTGACTTTGACGTTCACTTCCTCCTTTTGCTCAAATTTTTGCAGGATAAACCCGATGTCCCGGTTGAGGATCTTGGCTTCTAGAACTAGGTCTTGGTTTTTCGGCAGCACCCGCAGAATTTCTTCCCCCTGCTGAATCGGCCCTTGGGTCACTTTCACGTCATAAATCGTGCCGTCAAAGGGGGCTGTGATGGTTTCACGATCCTTTTGTTGCTTCTTCGCGACTTCCAATTCCCCTTGCTTCTTCGTCAGTTCCTGACGTTGCTGTGTCAACTGCGTCAGGATTTCCCCTTGGCGCTGAGGGCCGATCCCCGCCGCAGTACTTCTCGCCCCCTCGAAGGCTTGCTGGGCTTGTAACACCCGATCGGCTTGGGCTTCAATTTCCTTTTCCAAACTGACGATCTGGTTTTGGGCTTCCACAATTTGATTACTGGCATTGGTGACTTGGTTACTGGCATTGGTCACCTGATCCACCGCGTTCAAATATTCGATGTGGGGAACGGCCTGATCCTCATTTAAGGTGCGCAGTCGGGATTCCTTCTCCCTAGCAGTGGCCAGGTTCCGTTCTGCGTTCTGCTTGTTGATCTGGGCATTGGCTAAGGTCGCTCTCGCGTTGGCCAAGTTCTCGCGAAAGCGTTCTAGGCGAGACTGGCCTTCCCCGATCGTCGCGAGTTGGCGATTGGCTTCGGCGTTGGCAGCAGCTTGTTTTTCCTGGAGTTCCCGCTGCCTTGCCAGGAGAAGCTGACTTTGTTCAGCGTTGGGAGCCATCACTTGTCCTCGGCTTTCCGCTTCCAACCGCACAATATTTTCTTGAATTTTTGCGACTTCCTTCTCTAGACCCTCTACACTGGTTTCCGCAACCCCAGGATCCACCTCCACTAAAACTTCGTCCTTGGTCACAGTTTGTCCTGGCTGGACTGCAACCCGCGAAACACTGCCCGCACTCAAAGCCCGCAGGGGACGCACTTCAGTAAAGGGAACCAATTTACCCTGAGCCGTTGCCACTTCATCAATCAAGCTAAAGTGGGCCCAACCGATCGCGCTTAGAGTTAATACACTAATGCCGCCGGCCAATAACCGGGTATAGAGCGGTGGAAGCTCTTGGACAGCTTTGCCCAACTCGTAGGACAGTTGATCTTCTGGGTTTGCCAGTTGCTGTTTCAGTTGACGCGACTGGGCCGGGGTTGCGGAGAGAGAGACTTTCATGGAATTGCCGGGATAGTTACGGGGGGCTGGTTATGTTTCTGATGATTTTGAAAGCGTTAGCTTCCAGGGTAATCTACCTTCGCAGCTAGGTTACCCACTTCTTAGCAAAAATGTTGGGTAATGTTCTGCAAATTGGCATCTACTTTGACGTGGACTAGTGCCCCTTAGACATGGACTAGTAACCTCTACGCCTACCGACCTCTACAGGCTTGATCCCAACTGATCCGAACTGATCTCAATCTAGACTGTTGAACCTACTACAGCGATCGCACTGAGCAATATACTGAGCAACATAAAGGGAGGCCGATCGACGATCGGGCCTCCCTTCCTGAGTCTTCCTCTCTAAATGATCCAGCACCCCGCACAACGCCCCATGCAGCAAATCTTACAGGGCTAGGTTGCGAGGGACTAGGACACTAAGACTCATTCGATTCTGACGAAGGTTGATTCGACAACTGCTCTGCTTCTGGACAGTCGTCGGATACCAAGGGATCAACATTGCCCTTGGGTACTGATGCTAATTTTTGGGTCACAGCCCCAATGCTTTCCAGACGAACCATTTCTTCCCAGGAACAAACTTCATCTTCTTCCTCGGTTTCGTAGCGCAGGGTAACCAGATCGCCCTCAATATCCAAAATTCGGGCGCGCTCAATCCAGCGTTGCTGATCCCGCAGAAAAATCCAAACTTCTCGTCCATCGCAGCAAAG
The DNA here is from genome assembly GCA_002148405.1 of Alkalinema sp. CACIAM 70d. Classification (GTDB taxonomy): domain Bacteria; phylum Cyanobacteriota; class Cyanobacteriia; order Leptolyngbyales; family Leptolyngbyaceae; genus Alkalinema. The sequence continues at coordinate 6,668 of MUGG01000180.1, forward strand.
TTGATAAATTTTGCGGTGCAACATGGTGTTTCTCCTGAGACAATCTCAAAGGTCTAGGGATAGATCCATCACATCGTGGAACTGACTGGAGTCTATCAGAGAGGAATTGGCTATTGTACTTCACTTGCCTCTCCTCTGGGTGATCAATCCTCCTATTCACTCATACACAACCTCTCTGGACAATCTCGGCAAAACGGACTCAGCATGACCTCGATCATTAGATGCCAGAGGGGTTGTAATTTCAGCCGAGACGATCGAAGCAACCACCGAACTCGGAAACGGAGGAATGCTAAGGTATGGTGCTGAAAATTCTTCACTAGGCAAATCGCAATCCCAAATAACAAGAGCAAGCTACAGGGCTTATGAGGGCTCTTCCCATCTATGCAGGGTCAAGTCTGTACGGACTTTACACGATGTCTCTAACACTATGTACCCTTAACACTATGTGCAGGCATGCCGTGTTTCAACTGTTTTATATTTTATAACTGTAAAATTTGGAGTTTTAACCGCCGAGATGCTACGTGTACAAAGCTGTACGAAAAAGGGGGCAGGAACCCACAGCACCAATTGAACTCGGTCAGTATAGTCATGTTGAGATACGAAGAACTCTCCAACAACCTACAGAAAATAAGAGACGCGATCTCCGTGACACGATCGACAAATGTTTAATGTAACAAATGTTCGACATACAGTAGTTGATGCACAGTGATCCACTCGTCTCACCGCCAGGTTACCCCCCATTCTAGCGATTGTCCGGCCAATCTGCTGGCTTCATCGATAAATTTGTTCATAAAATTCTAGCTCTCCGGATTGAGCTAGCTGGATTTACCATTCCTAGGGTAACCACTGGGGGCGAATTCCCGTAAACGGTAGGGCTTGGGGTTCCAAGGCTTGCTTCGGGTCGCTGGCGAGGGGTAAGAGCCATAATGGCCCTGCTTGAACGGTCTGTCCCTCTTGGGCATTGCTAGTCACTGGCTGGTCAAACAGAAGAGCCACGCCATCAGGAGCTAGGCTAACCTTAACCTCCCGTTGATTGGGCAGTTTCAGCAAGGGATACAAAGCCTCATTGGGATTCGCTGCGGTTTGGGCTGCTTTGAGATCGATCGCGGCAAGATAGGGCTGTTCCTGGTAAGTTTCACCGGGCAACAGTTCAGTTAAAAGGCAATAGAGCAACTGCTTAGTGGGATCAAAAGCTGCACTGAGAATTGAACCTGTGGTTTGAAGGATTTCCTTTTCCCCTTGGCTTGTGACCAGAAACAGCGATCGGGTGTAATTTTTATTAAACTTCACCATGGCTGCAGCAGTATTATCCCGAGCTAAGCCTAAGACGTTACCAAACTTAGGCAAGAAACTGGGAGCTTCAGCGCCTTCTTGCAGTGGAAGCACAGACAACCCTTCCCCTTGAGTCAAGATTAAAGATTGACTATCGGCAGTGATCAAAAAGTCTCCACCGGGCTGCTCAAGCTTGATGGGGGCTGGAGCTTGGCCCGATCGCAGCACCCAGGGTTCAGATTGTCCTTGATTTTTCCGACTAACTCGTTGCACGACGATCGTGCGGCCATCGGGAGACAGGTCAAACTTCAAATTTTGGTAGTCTTGATTGTCCAGCACTTCGAGCACCTGTCCTGCATCTCCAGGACTATAGGGCAGATCACTCGATTGACTGTCGGAAGCCACAGGGGCATTGACACGCAAACCTGTGGTGACGGTATAGAGCTTTTGCTCTACAAGGGGCACTGGACTATTGGGCGATGGGGAAGTAGCAGTCGCCCGATCACCCGCTGAGAAAAGGATACGATCGGCCAGCGGATAGGGCTTAAAGTCGAAGACCATAAGATTGGACGGTGTCAGAAGGCGTTTTTCCTCCTTCGTCAAGTTATAGAGGACAATTCGTCCAGCTTCTTCTCCCTCGGTACCTAGATAGGCAAAGACCCGATCGCGCGTCCGAAACGTAGCGCTGAAAGGTTGCATTTTGGCATGGTAGGTTCCCTGCTGAAACCGATCCTGGGCCTCTTGCAGTTGAACTTGAAAGCCCTCACCATAGGGAGCTGGAAAGTTGAGGGTATAGACCATGCGCCGACCCGCCCAACTAATCCGACCAGGTAAAGCGGGGGTTATTTTGAGATTTTGGGCTACGCTGTCATGATCCATGGGGCGGCTGAAGTTCAGCACAAAAGCCGTATCCACTGCGCCGACCTCCCGATCTTGCCAGCTAAATTCCCGGACTTTAGGTGCCCCTCGATCGCCCACAAACAGTAATACGCCAATCACAAGAACCAACGCTGCAATTAAAGCCAAGGCTAACCGATCGAGGGGATGGCCAAAACGACGTGGAACTGGGGCAGGCATTTGCATCATGGCAACGAACCCTTCTCTCATTCGCGCGGGGTACGCCGTCTATTCTAGAACGCAGGAGATCAACTAGCGGGCGATCGGCGACTGTGGGGTTCGGCTCCGGGAAAAAGGCTGATCTAGCCAACGAGAATCTAGCATTCAGCCCTGTCGGTAGATGGGAAAAGCCATTTTACGCTAAAAAACAAATAAAAATAATCGAAAAAATCACGAAATTATAGCGGCGCAATCGTTAGTTCCTCCGCTAGCCTGGGGCACCCTAAGCAGGAATGTCATCCCATAGCATTCGCCAGATGACGACGCCAAATAATGACATCCTCAAAATTATTTAAGGGGAGATTTTCATGAGTTTAGACCCACATTCTCCTGATATTTTTCTATCCCCCTTTGACTCAGCCTCCCTCAACCTTGACGCCCTCGTCAGCGAAATTGAAGTGTTGGCTTCAGGACAAGCGACGAGGTCTGAAAATCTGGATGGGCTAGATGACTCGGACGAAGTGCTATCCCATCAGATTGCGACCTTTGTCATGGATGATGGCACTGGTCAACCTGATAGTGACCTTACTAGTTATCACATTGATGTGGCGAGACCTAAGTATGTACAGGGGGTGCTGCGAGGCCAACAAGCTTACCTGATCACCAATTTATTGGGAGAAGGATCCCGCACCTTAATTCAACCCCAGATGGTTTGGACGATCGGGCGTAACCGAGAAGCCGCCGTCCCCATGCGCGATCGTATGATGTCCCGTCGCCATGCCGTCCTGATGTTTACTCGTCGGGAAGGATTTTATCTCATTGACCTGAACAGCATGAACGGTTCCTTCGTGAATGGCGTCAAGGTCGAAAACCGTTGCTTGCTCAAGGATGGCGACTTTCTGCGAGTCGGGAATACGGAATTTTTCTTCTTTGTGAGTGGCAGCTATCGCTCCCTAGAGGCCCTTCATCCAGAAGTGTTGACGCGATTGACCCATCCCACCACCAAGGCGAGTGCTTATGTGGACTATTCGGAAATCCACGAGGAGATTTCCTTTAACTTAAGCCCGAAGTGAAGTCCCGACCGCAGGAACGGCAATCTTCAGAATTCTGTAATGGGATTCCGCTCACAGACTGGCTGATCACGGTAAACTAGTCCAGTTGCCTAATTGCTGATTACAAGCTGCACTGGACTATGTCGTCGTTTTTGTTGGAAGTTGGAACCGAAGAACTCCCTGCTGCATTTGTGGCAAGCGCGATCGAACAATGGAAAGTTCGCATTCCCCAAAGCTTTGCGGAACTGAAACTGGAACCTGCGGGGATTGAATTCTACGGGACTCCGCGACGACTGGCAGTACTGGTGAAGGGACTGCCCCTGCAACAGGCCGATCAAACCGAGGAAGTAAAAGGCCCCCCCGCCCAGGCGGCCTTCAAAGATGGGCAACCCACCAAGGCAGCAGAGGGGTTTGCCCAGAAACAGGGCGTGGCGGTGACGGATTTGGAAATTCGCCCCACGGATAAAGGCGATTTTGTCTTTGTGCAGAAGCAGATCGCGGGGCGTCCGGTGGCGGAGTTGCTGACGGAGTTGGTGCCGCAGTGGGTCATGGGCTTGGAAGGCAAGCGATTAATGCGTTGGGGGAATGGGGATGTCCGCTTTTCCCGGCCCGTGCGATGGTTGGTGGCGTTGATCGATGACACAGTGCTACCAATTACCTTGACCAATGGAGCGGAGGCCGTTTACACCAGCGATCGCCTCTCAGCAGGCCATCGAGTACTGCATCCGGAGCCCATCAGTATTGCAACGGCGGATGACTATGTTGCCACGCTACGGAAAGCCTTTGTCGAGGTGGATCCGGCTCAACGGGAGCAGACGATCGTCACCCAAGCCAAGGCGGCGGCAGCGGAAATTGGTGGTGTAGCGACGATTAACCCCGATCTATTGGCGGAAGTCGTGAACTTGGTGGAATATCCCTCGGCGGTGGTCGGGAAGTTTGATGATGCGTTTCTGGAGTTGCCTGCGGAAGTGGCAGTGACGGAAATGGAGAGTCATCAGCGCTACTTCTCCGTGCGTAAGGGCGAAAATTCGGCGGAATTGCTGCCCTATTTCATTACGATTTCCAATGGTGATCCGGTTAAGGCCACCATTATTGCCCAGGGGAATCAACGGGTGATTCGGGCGCGGCTATCCGATGGCAAATTTTTCTTTGATGCCGATCGCAAGGAGAAGCTAGAAAGTTTTCTGCCGAAATTGGAAACCGTGACCTTCCAAGCCGATCTGGGTTCCATGCGAGCCAAGGCCGATCGGATTATGGTGATTGCGGGGCACCTGTGCGACCAGTTGGCGATTACGGGAACGCAACGACAGGCGATCGAACGGGCGGCGTTGCTGAGCAAAGCGGACTTGGTCACGCAGATGGTGGGCGAGTTTCCGGAACTGCAAGGGGTGATGGGTGAGAAATATGCTCGTCACAGCGGGGAAGGCGAAGAAGTCGCGATCGCCATCATGGAGCATTACCTACCCAAAGGCGCAGGCGATTCCTTGCCCCAGACGTTAGCGGGTCAAGTCGTCGGTTTAAGCGATCGTTTAGATACCTTGGTTAGCATTTTCAGTTTGAATATGATTCCCAGTGGTTCTTCCGATCCCTTTGCGTTGCGGCGGGCAGCCAATGCTATTGTCAATATCACTTGGGCCGCTAATCTCCAAATCGATCTCCTAGCATTGCTAGAGACAATCATTCAACAATTCAGCCAGCAGTACGAATCAGTTATGAAACTGAAGGCTGATGCATTGCTGGTTGCGTTGAAGGACTTCTTCCTCCAGCGGGTGCAAACCTTGTTGAAGGAAGAGCATAGCATCGACTATGACTTGGTGAATGCCGTAGTGGGTGAAAATGATGCCGACTATGCCGATCGAGCATTGCGGGACTTGGTGAATGTTCGCGATCGGGCGGTGTTCTTGCAAACGATTCGTCAGGATGGCCGGCTAGCACCGATCTATGCGGTGGTGAATCGGGCTTCGAAGCTAGCAGCCCAGGGAACGTTAGATTTCCAACAGACCGATGTGACGGCGGTAGTGCAACCTTCGCTGTTCCAGAAATCTTCGGAGCAGGCGTTCTATGATGCGTTGACGCAGTTACAAACCCAAACAGACTATGCCCAGTTGGTGAGTTCCCTAGCCGCGATCGCGCCGACATTGACGCAGTTCTTTGACGGAGAAGATAGCGTTCTGGTGATGGATAAAGACCCTGCCATCAAACAAAATCGGTTGAATCTCCTGGGCGTCTTGCGCAACCGGGCACGGGTACTGGCGGATTTTGGCGCGATCGTGAAATCGTAAATCGTAAAAACGTAAGTTATCCAAACGTAGGCCGTCAAATTGTAGACCAGGAGCGGGGTATGCCAAAGGCGTCAATTATTGGAGTGGGCAAGTCAGGCAACGGCGCAGCGCGGTTACTGAAGGCCCAGGGCTGGGAGGTGACAATTCACGATCGGGGCCAGTCAGAAGCCTTGCAAACCCAAGCCACCAGTTTGGCAGCGGAAGGAATTTCCGTTTCCTTGGGCGATGGCTTTGACCCGGCATTGGTGCAACCGGATTTACTGGTGGTGAGTCCTGGGGTACCGTGGGATGCGCCTAGTTTGGTGCAGGCGCGCAGTTTGGGCATCGTCACGATCGGCGAAATGGAGTTGGCTTGGCGAAATTTGCGCGATCGGCCCTGGGTGGCCATTACGGGAACGAATGGCAAAACGACGACGACGGCCTTAGTGGCGGCAATTTTTCAAGCCGCTGGCCACCATGCTCCGGCCTTTGGCAATATTGGTTATGGGGCCTGTGAAGTGGCATTGCTGGAGCAGCAGCCTGACTGGTGCGTGGCGGAGTTAAGCAGTTATCAAATTGAAGCGGCACCCACGATCGCGCCGCAGATTGCCCTGTGGACGACGTTTACACCGGATCACCTCGCTCGCCACAAAACCATGGCGAATTATTTTGAAATGAAAGCGCGATTACTGGCGCGATCGCAAATGCAAGTTTGGAATGGGGATGATCCCTATCTACGGCGGTTGGGCCTAGAGCAGGGCTTTCCGGTGCGGCAGAATGCTTGCTGGACAAGTGTTTCCGGCAAAGCGAATTTAGTCGGCAACCCTGAGTTGGGGATTTGGATTGAAGACAATCAGGTGGTTTTTCGGGGTGAGTCTGTACTGGCCGCAGATGCGTTACGAATGCCGGGAAGCCATAATTTACAAAATTTGTTAATGGCAGTAGCAACCGCTAAGTTAGCAGGAATTGAGAACTCCGCGATCGCTCAAGCAATTACGGAATTTCCTGGAGTGGAACATCGGTTAGAACAGGTTATTTTCTGGCAGGGGATTGATTTTATCAACGATAGTAAAGCCACGAATTATGATGCAGCGGAAGTGGGTTTAGCATCCGTCCAGGCTCCGGCTATTCTGATTGCAGGCGGTGCACCCAAGGAAGGGGAAGATGGGGCGTGGCTGGCTCAAATTCAACGATCGGCGGCGGCGGTGTTATTGATTGGGGATGCAGCAGATTTTTTTGCCCAGCGCTTGCAGACCGTAGGATACAGCAATTATGAAATGGTGGAGACGATGGAGCGGGCGGTGCCCCGATCGGCAGAGTTGGCGAAGGCGTTGGGGGCGAAGGTGGTGTTGCTGTCTCCGGCCTGTGCGAGTTTTGACCAGTATGATAATTTCGAGCAACGGGGTGAGCATTTCAAACGGCTCTGTTGGGAAACGCTCGGTGCTTAAAGGCACTTTGCAGATCGGTCACGTTGGTCGATCGATAAATTTTGTGTAGAACAATTGCACGCTTTAAAATGGGCTTGACATTTGCCTAGGTTATCCGTAGGCTGGTTTGTCATAGCGATCGCCGTGGACATCCTTCTTTCGCGAGACGGTTTGTATGAAGCATGGGGTCGCTGGATTCCCGAAAATTTAGGCCACTACTCGGGATTGCTGTCACAACCCCAAGTAGCTATTCCCCCTCGCTGGTTGCGCAGCAAGGCGGCTTGTTGAGAATTTTAACATTCGATCGAGCCACTCTTGTTTGTGATGTCAAACGGGGTGGCTCTAAATTTTTGGGCTTCTTTAGATGCCCTCATTTCCGGCAATTCTCCCCCAGGAGGAGGGAGAAAGTTTGCTGTGGGAAGGGTATTCACTACAACAAGGAGAAGCTCACATTATGGCGAAA
>MUGG01000045.1 GCA_002148405.1 Alkalinema sp. CACIAM 70d
GACGTGTGAAGACTGTGTTTTTTTAGCGCATCTCAGTGAAGGTACTTTCTTGAAGGTGCCCTCGCTGACAGCTTTTTCGTAGCGCAATTGGTATTCTTAAGATTGCTCATCAACGAGCTGCGAGTCGCCTCTTAAACAATCTACTGGAGAAAACATATGAGCACGTTCACAGTGAAAGACGGCACAGAGATTTTCTACAAAGATTGGGGCAGCGGTCAGCCGATCGTTTTCTCGCATGGTTGGCCGCTTTCGAGCGACGACTGGGACGCGCAAATGATGTTCTTCTTAAGTCACGGGTATCGCGTCATTGCACATGATCGGCGAGGTCACGGACGCTCCAGCCAAACCAGCGACGGACACGATATGAATCACTACGCCGATGACCTCGCGGCACTCACTGCACATCTCAATTTAGAAAACGCCATCCATGTAGGTCACTCGACCGGCGGTGGTGAGGTCACACGTTACATTGCACGTCACGGTGAAAGTCGCGTCGCCAAGGCTGTTCTCATTAGCGCAGTGCCACCACTGATGGTGAAGACTCCGGCAAATCCAGGTGGGCTGCCTAAAGAAGTATTCGACGGCTACCAAGTGCAGGTAGCTACCAATCGAGCGCAATTATATCTGGATGTACCGACCGGTCCCTTTTACGGTTACAACCGTCCAGGCGCGAAAGTATCCCAGGGTGTGATTCAGAATTGGTGGCGACAGGGCATGATGGGCAGTGCTAAGGCTCACTATGATGGCATCGTGGCTTTCTCCCAAACAGACTTCACAGAGGATCTGAAGAAGATCACGGTGCCGACTTTAATCATGCACGGCGATGATGACCAGATTGTCCCTTATGCTGACTCTGCCCCGCTGAGCGCCAAGTTGGTGAAGGGCGCAATATTAAAAACCTATCAAGGTTTTCCGCACGGCATGCCGACAACGAATGCGGATCAGATCAATGCCGATCTGCTCGAATTCATCCAGTCGTAACCACACACTGCTCAGTTCTCAGCTGAGTCTGGATGCTGTTACCCGTCAAAACGTCTAACAAGCGGCTGCCCTCGAAACGGAGCGTTACTCCGTCGGTTATGATGCAAAGTGCATCGCCGTCCGGTGAGCCGCAAGCCTTTATGTGGCTTTGATTGTTGGTGAGGGAGTACTGATGAGGTATCTGCGGGTTGAGATGTCTAAGTGGTCGTAAGTTCTTGATTGAAGCATAACTGGCAAGTTTTGATGGGCTATGTTCATACTTGAATCCAGCGCCAAGTTTTTTGTCTATTTCAATACTTAACAACTTGCCACTTGTTGTCTAGTAATCGTCTAGAATACGACGACATTGCGATGATTAGGAGACAAAATAATGCTGGAATTCAATCCAAGCAACAATGTTGTCAAACTTTGTCTTCAAGGTATGGGGATGGAAGAAAAAGGCAAACCTGAAGAGGCAAGTAAGGTATTTCTTCAAGCTTGGAACGAAGCGACATACGACTTTGAAAAATTTATCTCAGCTCATTATGTAGCTCGACATCAAAAAAATGTCTCGGATAAATTAAGATGGCTCGAAACAGCTTTGCAGTTTGCATTAAAAATAAATGACGACTCTGTTAAGAGTGCTTTCCCTTCTCTATATTCAAACATTGCTAAATGCTATGAGGACTTAAGCGACTCTGACAAGGCAAAAAAGAATTATGAATTAGCAACTTTGTTTAAGGATAAACCTTCTGACGAAGGACCTTTTTATCATGGGACAAAAGCAGATTTGCAGGTTGGTAATTTGCTGACAGCAGGGGGCAGTTCTAATTACAAATCTGAACTCAAAATGAATCACATCTATTTTACAGCACTTGTTAGTGGAGCGGGACTAGCTGCTGCATTAGCAAGAGGCGATGGACGTGAACGTGTTTATATTGTTGAACCGATAGGGGATTTTGAAAATGACCCGAATGTTACAGACAAAAAATTTCCAGGCAATCCGACCCGCTCATATCGCTCCAAAGCACCATTAAAAATCGTTGGCGAAGTAACAGATTGGGTGAGACAAACACCTGAAGAACTCCAAAAATGGCGTGAAAAGTTGGTTAATAACAAAGGAGAAATCATTAACTAAAAACTATTTCGGACGAACTTCAAGCTAGAGTCGTAACCTTTTTCGCAGAGGACACAGATGGTCTAATTGGGTATCAGATTTTTGACGCAGGTGAATCACTAGAACATTTTGTTCACACCCCTAGGGGCCGACTTTTCTGGCAGTCAGAACTTCGCGAAGAACCGAGCGGGGATCTAGATGATGACTATGATGATTAGGATGATGTAGAAGGTGAGCCCCGAAAGCTAAGTTCAGCCGAGCATTTCGTGAATGAACGATTTCATGAGTTGGAAATTTACATTCCTGATTGCTACACAGTTTGCCGAGAAGATGATGTTTGGCTTGAGGGTAATCATTCTCTTCCAGTGATTGGAAAGGCCACTGCACTTAAGCATCTCTAGTCATAGTAAGCTGTATAAAAAGCCCATCATAGTAAGCTGTATAAAAAGCCCATTGGAGCGGGCTATCAAAGTTGATCTATAATAGGCGAAGCGTGGCTCACAGCCACTCAACAGGAACGTTATCCGCCACTAAAACCTAGACGTTGATTCGCGATGCCGCACTTTGATCCAACGTTGATTGAAAACGTCCGATCGCACCCGGACTCCGAAGAGTTGCTTCCTGGTGCTATGCCAGCCTCACTCACTTCGGTCGAAAGTTCCATCGCGCATAAACTTCCTTCCAGTTTCAAAGAATTCCTAACTCAGATAAACGGCGGGGTCATGGGCTCAATTCGCCTATTCGGTGTTGCTCGTGGTGATTACTTTGATCTGGCCGAGAAACAAAATGAATACGGGGCTTTCATCCCACCCATTAAAGCGGGCATGATGATACCCTTCGCCAGCGATTGGGGCGGTGGTTTATACTGCTTCGATACATACCACCCTTCTCAAGATGGCGAATATCCTATTTGGTACTGGAACCATGAGTATTCCGAGGAACCAGCAGACGCGCCGTATGTGTGGTCACAGATTGAAACAGACTTTGCTGCTTTTATGCGGGCACAGTTCACAAATGAAAACGACGGATAACAAAGCAATGCGCGCCGATCTGCGGTGGTGCGTTTTTCACACTTTGCAACGTCACTCGCCGCAGCCGGGTGATTGCGCTTGCTAGCCTGCTTTCAATCTCGATGAGAAGAAAAGCATAGATTTTTGAATGTTTAGAAAACAGATGATAGAAAGCTACAAACTTCCAAGAAAGCTACGTAGATGTGTAGAAAAAGAGATTGAATCGTCTGAGGTCGTTCAGTGGATTGAGCAGCCTACTCCTCGCTTTTTTACTCGCTCTACTTTGTGTATTTGCCTGACTTTGCTGGTTTCTTTCAGTTTTTTCTCATTTATTGGATTTGGGATGTACGAGCAGACTAGAAATTTAGGAAGGTCTGTATATGAATTCCCTGAGGCAGCAGGTATATTTATTCCCTTAGTTGGGGCTTTTGTTCAACTCATACTTGTCTTTTTGATTCCTTTTCTTAGCTGGTTAGAAGCAATTCAAACCGTTTACGTGATCACCAGTAAACGAGCCTTTATTCTTACAGTTGGATGTTCTACAACGGTTATATCTTTCATATCTTCTGAACTCAGAGTCATCTCACGTCGTGAAAATAAAGATGGAAGTGGTGATGTTATTGTTTATATTCATCAGTCAAAAGACTATGACGGAGATATACAAACAAAGGAAATAGGATTTAAGCAGGTTCATAATTCAAAAGCGTTTGAAAATATGCTGCGTCAAATAAATTTTAGTTAAATACCAAGCATTAATGGCAGGCTAACAAGTGCGTTGCCGCAGCATGAAGAAAGCTTTTAATATTTAGTGCAATCTGCTAGTATCCGCTGAACGCGACCTTTATACTGACTGCTCAAAGACAAATATACTGACTGCTCAAAGACAAAACGGTTCTTCTATTCTCTGTGTTTTCAGTATTTTAGCTTATGTTTTAGAATTGTGGTAATTACGATCGCTTCCATGATCGCAGCATTAATGCTATTCGAGACTCAGCGCGGACTGATCGATCGAGACTTTTGCGACATTGATCCGTTCGTTTTCCCAGCATTCGATCGATCGAGGTTTTAGCAAAAGTAACTGGCTCATTGACCCAGGAACCTGTCCGCGAAAGCAGCAATAACGGTAGTTGAGAGCGATCGTGTCCCTTCCTACGTTGTTTGTGATGCAATAGCGATCGACTTTTTAGACTATCTGTGGGCAGTCGTTCTGAGGCAAATCTTCGGAAAATCTTCCTCATTGGCTCAGCTCAACCGATCGTTGCACCGGGCTGGTAATGCTATGCTATTTTCAACAAAATCAACTCGCAGCAGGTGAACTTTGCGCTGAACGGCACAGCACCCACATACTGCTCTTGAGCTAAAGGCTGTTGCATAGAGTTGCTAATCTTCTAGCTGTATCCAGTTGAATGCTGGCAAAATTAACGAAAGGAGTCCTCAAGATGCAAGGGATCTGTCACTGCGGGCGCGTCACTTGGAATCTCAATACACCCCCCAAATCCGTTACGGCGTGCAACTGCACGATCTGCCGTCGTTATGGCGTCCTCTGGGCCTACGGCTACATTGATCATGACATTCACACATCTGGCGAAACGACCAGTTATCGTCGATCCAAGGGTGGAATAATTGACTTCCACTTCTGCAAAACTTGCGGTTGCGTGACGCACTATGTCGCGACTGCTCCAGAAGAAGACGGACGACACTGGACAGCCGTTAATCTGCGATTGACCGAGCCAGAACTCATTGCTGATTTACCTATTGATCACTTTGATGGTCTTAACAGCTTCGAAGATTTTCCCCGCGACAGCCGTCGCGTTTCGGACATGTGGTTCTAAAACATCTCGATTTTTTAATTAGCCTGTCAATAATTATCATTCCTATTGACCGATCGATATATTCCCCTTGCAAAAATAACTGATGGTAAAATTTCCCTTTTCGTCACAGCGAACTGGTGAATATTGCATCTATGTCCAAAACAGCAATACACGGCTCACAGCCACTGATTAGCACTTCTGCTGAAATACTTTTATTACAAGAGTTTTGCTCTTTTACCATTTGATAGAGCTTTGTTGCAAATCTTTGCAGATGCTTAGGTAGACAGAACCTCAATTGTGTAGTACTTTTGTTCTATATCTGATATCGGCTTCATCATGATTGAGGAAAAATCTCATGGCAAATAATCCTGTCGTTTGGTTTGAAATCTACGTAGACGATTTAGCCAGGGCTAAGCAGTTTTACGAATCCGTGCTGACTGTGCAGTTGGCTGTCCTGAATGACCCCAATGACACCAGCATCGAAATGTTGTCCTTTCCCTCCACCACGGAAACCTATGGGACTAGTGGTGCTCTAGTCAAAATGGAAGGCTGCAAAGCGGGTGGGAATGGCACTTTGGTTTATTTTGCCTGCGAAGATTGCGCCGTTGAAGAATCGAAAGTCGAAGCCGCAGGTGGACACATCCACAAACCTAAAATGTCCATTGGCGAACATGGCTTCATTTCTCTAGCTGTAGATTCCGAAGGCAACTTGTTTGGCTTGCACTCAATGAAATAGCTTAAAGCACTCATTCAAAACCATCATCGCAGACTTGATGGGCACAGCTATCAACCAGAACCATGCAACCCATTTCGAATCCTTCATCCTAAGTTTATAGGGAGTAGCACCATGACACCGATCGCGAAAAACAGAATTTGCCTGTGGTATGACGGAAGCGCCGAGGAAGCTGCACAGTTTTACGCTGCGACCTTCCCAGACTCCGCGATCGAGGCCGTGTACCGCGCACCAGGGGACTTTCCCTCTGGCAAGGAAGGCGATGTCTTGACCGTCCAATTCACCGTCATGGGCATTCCCTGCCTTGGTCTCAATGGCGGCCCTACGTTCCAACACAACGAAGCTTTTTCATTTCAAGTCGCAACCACTGACCAAGCCGAAACCGATCGCTACTGGAACGCGATCGTGCGTAATGGTGGACAAGAGAGTGCCTGTGGCTGGTGCAAGGATAAGTGGGGATTGTCGTGGCAGATTACGCCGCTGGCATTGACGGAGGCTATTACCGATGCCGATCCGGCTGCTGCCAAACGGGCCTTCGATGCCATGATGACGATGGGAAAAATTGACATCGCCGCGATCGAAGCAGCACGCCAGGGCTAAGGTAAGCGAGATCGAAGCGCGATCGTGATTGTACAAGTCTGGTTATGCTCCGCGATCGATTGGACACAGGTATTCTCCTCCAGTAAAGCGTCAGCCATTAGACTGGCAAACTTAGAAACTGTTAGATTTCTTGTAGAACCCGAAGGATCATGTAACTCGCTGCGGTGGAATGCTGCGTATAGCTTGAAAAGGTTGAAAGTGAGAAAATGAAGTAGAAGGCTAAATAATATCCATGCCTAGGAAGATTCGAGAGTTGAAAGCCCAAATTGCGCGTGAAGGCTTTGTTTATTTGCCCAAACGCGGTAAGGGCAGCCATGGGCGTTGGCGACATCCGTTGATTGGAAAAACGCTGACGATCCCAGGCAAGGATGGCGATGACGTGCCACTTTACTTAGAAAAACAACTCGAAAAACTTCTGGCTGAACTAGAAGATCTGAGGGAGGAAGGGAATTCATGAATCGATATAGCATGATTGTTCAATGGTCTGATGAAGATCAACTTTTCTTGGTTACAATCCCGGAGTTTTCTGAGTTGGTCGTGATGCCCTGCACTCATGGAAAAACTCGTGAAGAAGCAATTCGTAACGGTGAAGAAGTCATTGAAATGTACTTGGAAGCTTGGCAGACAGAAGGCGAAGTCATTCCTGAACCCAGAACACTGCAATTGGCTTGAGACTCCCGGTCATCCTAACAAGTACGCCATGCTGATGAGGCTTGATTGAAACTTTGATTTTTCAGCCTGGACAAATACTTCTACCCAACCTCTATAATGTATATACACTGTATATACTGTCTTCATAGGGACTAGAGCTACAGTGGTTCAACATCACTTTGGTAGGAAAAACCTATGGCTGCGACAGTCGCAAGGTGGGGCAATAGTTTGGCCGTGCGGATTCCCCAGCATATTGTCAAAGAGATCCAACTCATTGAAGGTGCTGAAGTGGATCTCATGGTGATTGACGGTAATTTGGTGATTAAACCTAGACCTCGCAAGCGCTATTCCCTGGACGAGCTCGTGGCTGCCATGACGCCAGAGAACTTGCATTCTGAGGTGGATAGTGGCGTTGCTGTGGGGAATGAAGCTTGGTGACTCCCACAGACCGTTATATTCCCGATCGAGGCCACATCATTTACCTGAATTTTGATCCCACAAAAGGTCATGAACAGCGGGGCCACCGACCGGCCTTTGTCCTTTCACCTCGGAGTTATAATGCTAAAAGCTCCCTGGCTCTGGTTTTGCCAATTACGAAACAACAAAAAGGCTATCCCTTTGAAGTTCTCCTATTGCCTGAACTTCAGATTCAAGGGGTCATTCTGGTTGATCAGATTAAGTGTCTGGATTGGACGGTTCGGAATGTTCAGTTTGTGGAAACAGTTCCCGAAAGATTGGTCGCGGAAGTGCAGGCAAAACTGGAGCCATTAATCTTGTAGAAGATTGGGGCAATGTTGTTTTTAATTCCGATCGCATCTCTACCGTCGTCCATTGCCAAATAGAACTCTAACTATGGAACTGCAACTCACAAAAGAAGAACTGAAAGCAGTCCGCAATATTGCTGCTAACTGCAATCAATCCGTTGAAAGTCTCTGCGATCGTTTGGAAAAGCTGACTTGGCGCGATGGGTTATTGGAATTTAGAATGCTGTCCGGCTATGAAACACCGCGTTGGATCAGTGAACTCCAACGCTTGAGCCAGCAGGTCAATAAAAGACTCGAACAGGAAGGCATTCCCATTGGCCCGAGTTTAGCGGCCTATCAAGCATGGAAAAAGCGCTAAACGGACGGGGGTCGCCCCGTTACCGCTTCTGACTTAAGACCCCTGCACTTGCACCGTAGCCGAGGCCGATCGTCCGAATTCCTCCGGTGCATACTGTAAACGCACTTCCGCACCGGGATAGCTGAAGGTTCCCGGCGTCACCGATCGCACGAGGTAATGCAGCGTATACACCCCCGCCTCAAAATGGCGACCATAGGCCATCACCCGATCGTGGTAAATCGTTTGATAGTCAATCTGCCAGCTATCGGATTGGGCAGCAAAGTAGGGCGTTGAGGTGCGGAACTCGGCATCCACCGCTTCAAAGCCTGCGGGTAGAGGATCGGTAATGACAACATGATCGATCGGGTGATCGGTGGTGATGGCCAACTCGATATCAAACACCTGACCGGGCTTGACCACCAGCGGTTGCTCCGTCGCCCCCAAACCCATCGTCCATAGCGTAGTCGCTTGCTTAGCGGGATGAATCGATCGAACAACACTCAAGCCATTGAAACGACCGGGGGGATTGCCCTGGGGCCGATAGCGATAGGCCGCAAGATAATGCAGGGTTCCGATTCCCGATTTTTCCAATTGCAGCGTTTGTCGTCCGCGCGGTAACTCTGCCATGGCAATGGTGCGATCGACGCTGGGTTTTTCGTAACCTTGGAAGGTTTGCGACAGGAGCGTTTGGTTATTCAGCGCTGCCGTGGCCGTAAAGTTGGGCGGGGTGGGTAACAGTTGGCTGTAGTCCACGAGGGCCGTTAACGCCTGGGCATTGTAGTAAGTGCAGCCCCAGCTTCCCTGCCGCCGTAGTGCCAGTAAACTAGACACCAGCTTATTCAACAGTTCCGGCGAAGCTTTGCGGGCGATGAATAGGCGTGTGGCTTCCGCCTGCGCCGTCGTGGGTGAACTGAACCACCACCAGCGCCGAGGCAGATTGACCGCCGCCGATCGACCCGTTTCGTAGACCGTTTCCTGAATCTTTGTTGCTAGCGTTTTCGATTCCGTTTGCCAATCTGGGAACTGGGATAAATATCGGGCTAGTTTGATGCGATCGACGCCATCGAATTGCTCCCGACGATCGTACAAATCACCTAGGAAATCCTTGCGTTTCTCACCCAGCGCTGCCAACCCAATTAGGGAGCGTAATCTAACTTGATCCTTACAGCGTTGTCCGGAACAGAACTGATACTGTCCTGGATTGGTTAAGGTTTTTTGTAAATAGCCTTGCAGTCGGCTAATCATCTCAGCCTTGACGGGTAATTTCGCCCCGATCGCCTGACCCAGCGCTTCCGCCACATAGGGCGAGACAAAGGGATCGGACGTGGCATCCCCAGGGAAGGTGGCAAATCCACCATCGGGCCGCTGGAGTTTAGTCAAGCGTTCCAAGGCTTGGGCCGCATGATTGGGCAGATTGAACGCCTCAAAACTTTGACCGTAGGTTTTGCTGAGCACCTGCAAACTAGCCGCGATCGACAGTTGGCTAGCGGCGGGTTCCAAGAGGGGAAACTCCAGATCTTCTAGGGCTTGGCGGGCGGGTTCCTGAAGTTCCGGAATCAGCGTACTGGCGAGGGAAATCTCCAGTCCTCCCACATTCGGCGCGACATTGCCGTCGATTTGCAGGGGAATGGCCGCCCGTTGCTCCGTGGCTCCCGTTTCCACCACCTGTTCCGTAATCTCCAACGGCTTCACCACCAACGGCAACTCAAAGGCATCAGTTTTACCATTCAGTGTGCTTTGGAACTGCATCGTGCCATTGCCGGGACGGGTGGCGACAATCGGGAAGCGATAGGCTTTCGTTGCCGAATCCAAGTTGTCCTGCACTGTCGCCGCCTGATTATTCAGCGGTTGCAATGCTCCGGCAAAGCTGCCCTGACTACTGAAGCTACCTAGTTTACCCGTGTTATTGGTCACGGAAATACCTGCGGCAAAGCGATCGCCGACGCGGGCAAATTGCGGCAAGAGTGGATTAGTCACTAAGGGCTGGGTTGCCATTAGCGTTGCATCTTGATTGCCAAAATGCATAGCTCCATCGGTGGCGACGGCTAAAACACGCCAAGTCGTTAAGTCATCCGGCACTTTAAAGCGAATGCTGGCTTTCCCATTGCTATCGGTGATGAGCGAACCGTTGTAGTAAGCGATCGGTTTGAATTCCTTCCGAATGCGCGTATCCCCCGACCCGTTAGATAAGCCACCCCCAAAGCCCCACCCTTTATCGATCGGGGAGGCCAAGGGTTCCAGCACCACATCGGGACGGTTATCGGCAAAGCGGGTGGAAATAGCCTGCTCTGCGTAGACGGTTTTGACCAAATCCGGCGGACGGTAGCCTGTCAGTTGCAACACCGCTTCATTGACGACCATGACCGTCAGTTGACCCTGGGTGGGTTTGCCCTGGGCATTTTGCAGGGTGAATTGCACCTTGGCTTCGCCACCGGGGGCGATCGTGGGTTGTTCCGGTTGAATTTGCAGTTTGAGGTACTGCTGATCTAGCGTTGTTTTAAAGGGCGCAAAGCCAATGTGGACGAGGTTATCCAGACTGCCCGGTTGCAATTTCTCCAGCGGTTCGCCCTGCCGTACCAAAACCGCCTCGATCGCGGCGTTGGGTAGCATCTCCGGCGTGACTTTAAATTGAATCTGGGGTGCGCCGCCTTTGACTTTGGTGATGGTTTTGTACAGCGTCTTATGGCGAATCACGGCAAAATACAGATCCGCTTCAGGATAGGGCGACTGAATCACCACATTGGCCGTTTCGCCCGGTTGATAGGTCTTCTTATCCAGCTTCAGTTCCAGTCGATTATTGCGGTAACGACTGCCCCAAAAGACCGATCGTTCCCCCGTGGCCCAGATTTGTAGATCCGTTGCAGTGATTTCATCCTTAGCGTTGGTGAAGTTGGCTCGGATACGATAGGAACCGGACTCCGGGGGCGTGAGGTTAACCGTTTGGGCTTGATCTCCCGATCGAACTTCCGTTTGACCGACGGTTTTATATTCCACCTGATTGCGTCCCCGTTGGCTCCCTTCAATCACCTGGGTGATACTACTGTAAATAATCTGTTGGAGTTCCAGTTTAACGGATTGCCCAGAAACCGCTTTCCCTTGGGCATCGGTCACAACAACTTGCACGGCGAAGGGTTTGCCCGCATCGGCCACGAAAGAACTTTTCAGACCAATTAAGCGATCGCTGGGTAGGGCAATGACGGTTTTGGAATCTGCGACGGATAAATTCGACACGTCCTTCACTTGGGCATCGAGGCGATAGGCCATGGGATAGGGCAGATCAGCGGCGATCGTAAAACTTTGCTGACCCTGACCTTTGGCATCTAAGGCGGCTTGGGTTTGCAAGACATCCGATTCAACGCTGGGTTCTTCCTCCGGCCAGAACCACCGTCGTCCAAAGTCCCAGTCCTCCCAGCCCTTGGGCGTAAAGTCTACTTTCTCCCGTGTGGCGTAATAGTCCACTTGGCCGCCTTCGACGGGCGCACCAAAGAGGTAGCTGCTTTGGACTTGGGCGCTGATCTGGTCTCCGGCGCGGGCGAATTCATGATCGAGGGCGAGATCGACTTTGAAATTCGGCGGTTTAAATTCTGCCACTCGGAACGTTCCTAAAATTTCCACTCCGTTGCGATTTTTGGCTTCGATCGTGTAGATGCCTAAGGGTTGGGTTTTTGCGATCGGTACTTCGATCGAGAATGTGCCAAACTCATTAGTCGTTTGCGTTCCCAGATCCGTTGCCTTATCGTTGGGATCCTTGAGGGTCAGGGTGTAGCTTGTATTTTTATCCTGCTTGAGTTGCCCTGCTTTCAGGTAATAGGCGGCTCCGGTTAACCAGGCAGTTTCGCCGGGTTGGTAGAGTTGCCGATCGGAGAAAATGGTACCGCGCGATTCCGGTTGGCTGCCGTTCCATCCGGCGTAGATGCCATAGCCGTAACTGCCGCTCCATTCTTGGCTACGGGAAAAGGCCCAGTCTTTGTCTTCTCGCACGATCGTCAGTAATTCCGGGGCATCGGCGAAAACGCTGGCTCCAGCGGACATACAGGCTTGCAGATCGGTGGCGTTGAATTGTACCAGACCAGTTTGATCGGTGGTGCCACTGGCGCAGGGCGTGGGGGCGGGGCGGGATTTAGCAGCGAGGCGCGATCGATATACTTCCACCTTGGCGTTTTTCACCGCTGAACCATCGGACAAATGATGCACCCGAACCAAGCCAGAATCCGGGAACCACTGGGAAAAGACGCCCAAATTGGTCAATTGCACTAAGCCAGAGTAGGTCGGATCGCGCCATTGGGTGCGCCCTTCTTCCTCGTATTGATAGGTGCGGGCTTGGACACCGTAGGCCAGCATTCCCGTGGGGCCACCCAGCTTCTCCTGAATGGGGATGGGAATAGTTTGGCTGGTGTTAGCTTGGGCAGCAGGTAGCGCGATCGGTTGCCAAGTTTTGCTATCGGTGAGTAGGCCGGGCTGGTTTTCCTGAGCTTCAGCGGAGTCGTAATAGACCAAATCCGTAGGCTGCACAACGCGGTAGGCAGCTTTGTATTCCGGTTTGGGCAGGTTGATGGCGGAGAGATTGAGTTGCAAATTTTTGGTGGTGGGGAAGATGTTTAAGCCCGATGGTGCCCAAAAGTCGGCGGCAACTTCTCCGGTTTCGTATTCCACTGTAACGGGTTTGTCCAAGGTCTGCCCAAACTGATCTTTGAGGGTTGGGGCGATCGTAATGCGGTATTTTTTGCGGGGTTCTAAGGCCCAAGGGTTGAGGTTAATCACCCGATCATCATCGTAGACTTGGAGCCAGCGGGTGTTGGGTTTGGGGGCGGGGTCGATCGCGATCGCGTTTTTAGCAGATTCAGCCAAGAGGCCGTTGTTAAATTTGAGTTGTGCGTTGCCTTTGACGAAGCGGCCATAGGCTCCGCCTGCATCGGGAGAATTGATCCGCTCTAAACCCTGGAATTGTAGGGGGCCGTAGGTCATGATGCCACCTACAAAGGGGGTTTCGCTCAGCAGGTTACCGTCCTTGGGTCGTATACCGGGGGCAACTTCCAGCCGATAGCGGGTGGCTTTGTTTAAGCGGCTTTGGGGTTTGAGCAGATAAATCCAGGCTTTATTGGCGGGGTTGAAGGTGTCTTGGGGGTCACTGAAGCGATCGAATCGTCGGGATGTTTCTGGATCGGATTTCAGTTTGATGGTGAGGGGAATGGTGGAAGTGGCATTTGCAGCGATTAATTTAGCGTTGATAGATGGGATGTCAAGTTCAACGTTTGAAATGATTTCGATTTCGGGTTCTAGTCCAATGGGATCTGGGCTAACTTCGGGATCGGAGGGCAATGTGGGTAATTCGGTTAAACGAATCGCTTCGGTGTTGAATGTCCAAGCAATATCTTGATTTAATTGGTGTTGTTTTAAGTCGGCTAGACCAGCTTTGAGGGTCACTTTGATGCGGGTGGCTTTGGGGAGGGCACGATCGGCTTGGAAGCCAACCATGCGCGGGGTTAAGAAGCGGAAGCGGCCCGGTAGGTTGGGGGTGATTTCAAATTTTTGGAGGATTGCTTGTTGTTCTGGGCTACCGAGGGCTTCGAGGGGAATCAGGGGATCTTTGAATTGAATGCGAATTTGCGCGAGGGGATCGACTTGCCCGGTGGGGCTGATTTGGCTGATCCAGTTGGGCAAGGTGGGGGTGGGAAGGGGGGCGACGATCGGCCATGCGGCGGCTTGGGCTTGGCTGAGGGGGGGCTGGATGCCATGTTGGGATGGCCCGATGAGGAGGGTGAGGCTCACCATTAAGAGGGCTAAGACAAGATATTTCCCTGCGCGCAGCATGCGACGAAGTGGCATGGTTCAACTCCCCAAACGCCTAGGTACGATCGATCGGTGCGATCGTGGTTTCTTTCTTGGTAACTGAGGAGATTGGATGACGGTGGGAATTCCCACAATTCTTAATTCTGAGGTGGGGGATTTTTAAGTTTTGGCGCTGAGCCGTTAAGGATCTTTATGATTTTTGGGGTGGTCTGTAACACGAAGGAACTCCGTAGGGCGAGTGATGAATAATACTCGTCTATTTTTTTGCAATACGGATTGACAGACAGTGAGTTTGTCCGTAGTGTGGTTTTTCAGAGCGATCGCCATGGACATCCTTCTTTGACGGGTCGGTATGAAGCATGGGGTCGCTGGGTTCCCAACAATTTAGAGCACTACCCTTCGTTGTTGACG
>MUGG01000203.1 GCA_002148405.1 Alkalinema sp. CACIAM 70d
AAGGGGAGGGGGAAAATCATCCTGCCTCTCTTTGTGCAGCACGCACAAAAAAACTCCTTGTGCAGCAACGCACACAAACCCTCCTCGTGCAGCACGTGCACAAAAAAAACGAGTGAAGCGGAATTGCCCACTCGTTAATTTTGTTGAGGTGGCTTCTGGCAGTAGAGGCATTACTCAGTTCTTGCAGAAGCCATTGTTTCAGCTAACGTTTCGCAGTTTCCCTAACGCTTTGCCCCGGCTTTTGCAGAAGCTGCTTCATCGGGATGAATGCCCAAGCGGGTCAGGTTAATGCGGCCTCGGTTGTCGATTTCCCGAATCTTGACAATCACTTCATCCCCCACGGAGACTTCATCTTCCACGGTCTTGACGCGGTGGTCGGCGAGTTGGGAAATGTGAATCATGCCTTCCTTACCCGGCAGGAATTCCACAAAGGCTCCGATCGGAATTGTGCGGGTCACCCGACCGGCATAGACATCGCCTTCTTTGACCCGTTTGGTCATGCCTTCGATAATGGACTTGGCACGGGTGGCTTTCGCCCCATCCAAACCAGAAATGGTAACGGTTCCATCGTCAGCAATGTCAATCTTCGTTCCCGTTTCTTCGGTGATGCCCTTGATGGTCTTCCCACCAGGCCCAATCACCATACCAATTTGTTCTGGATCGATCTTGATCGTCATCAAGCGGGGGGCATAGGGCGACAGTTCAGATCGGGGCGTGTCGATCGCCTCTAGCATCTTGCTTAAGATGTGCAATCGAGCCGGTTGGGCCTGCATCACCGCTTTACGAATCACGTCCATCGGTAGCCCGGTAATTTTCATATCGAGCTGGAGGGCTGTAATTCCGCTATCGGTTCCTGCGACCTTAAAGTCCATATCGCCCAGGAAGTCTTCAATGCCCTGGATATCGGTCAAAATTCGGATTTCGCTCCCCTCTTTGATCAGCCCCATGGCGGCCCCGCTCACGGGCTTGATAATGGGGACACCCGCATCCATCAATGCCAAGGTGGATCCTGAGACGGAACCCATGGAGGTGGATCCGTTAGAAGATAAGACTTCTGACACGACCCGAATCACGTAGGGGAAATCGGACTTCTTCGGTAACACCGGAATCAAGGCCCGCTCGGCCAACGCCCCGTGACCAATTTCCCGCCGTCCCGGCGATCGCATCGGCTTGGTTTCCCCAACGGAGTAGGGCGGCATGTTGTAGTGGTGGATGTAGCGCTTTTCGCTATCCGGGTGGAGGTCGTCCAATTCCTGCGCATCCCCAGGGGAGCCCAGGGTTGCCACGGACATGACTTGCGTCAAGCCGCGATTGAACAAGCCAGAGCCATGTACCCGCTTGGGCAGAATTCCCACGCGGCAGGAAATGGGACGGACTTCATCCAGTTTCCGACCATCGACCCGCACGCCATCT
This sequence comes from Alkalinema sp. CACIAM 70d, assembly GCA_002148405.1. GTDB lineage: Bacteria > Cyanobacteriota > Cyanobacteriia > Leptolyngbyales > Leptolyngbyaceae > Alkalinema. Next base: position 1,414 of record MUGG01000203.1, read on the forward strand.
TCCACCACCTGTTTACGCATGAGCTTTTTGGTGATGGACTTAAAGGTTTCCGGCAATGCTTTGGCGTTCGCGGTTGCGGCGACTTTGACGGGATCCTCGTCTGGCAGCAATTCAATTTCTGCTTTGATGGCGTCTTTGACTTCATCCAAAGCCGCATCCCGAATGTTTTTATCCTTTTCAAAGCGACCTAGAATTTCCTTCACTGGCGCAGTCGCCCGTTCTGCAATGAAGTTTTCCAGGGTTTGATCGACTTCCGGTGCTTCTTCTTTCACCAGTTCGATGCCCAGTTGCTTACAAATTTCCAACTGGGTGCCGATCAATTCTCGGACGGCTTCATAGCCAAAGTCGATCGCTTCGACCATGTCTGCTTCAGGCAACTGGTTTGCCCCAGCTTCCACCATGATGACGCCATCGGGAGACCCCGCAACCACGAGGTCCAAATCCCCCTGCTCAATTTCTTCGTAGGTAGGATTAAGAATAAAGTCATCGCCGACTAAGCCGACGCGCACGGCTGCCATGGGGCCATTGAAGGGAATGCCAGCTAGCAGTGTTGCCATGGAGGCTCCGGTTACGGCTAGGACGTCCGGCGGCACTTTTTCATCTAGCGAAACCGTTGTGGCCACAATTTGGATATCATCCCGCAACCAGCCTGGAAACAGAGGCCGCATGGGGCGATCGATGAGCCGTCCAATCAAAATAGCCTTTTCCGGTGGCCGACCTTCCCGGCGTAGGAATCCCCCTGGGATCCGCCCTGCCGCATACATCCGCTCTTCGTAATCTACCGTCAGGGGAAGAAAATCAATGCCTTCTCTGGCTGTGGAGCGTGTAACCGCCACAAACACGGCGGTATCCCCTGATTCAATTAGTACAGAACCACCAGCCTGGGGAGCCAGCAGTCCCATCTTCAGTCGAATCTCTCGTCCATCGAAAGATATCGACTTGGTCACTTCTTCCATGTATTCCTTTGTCCTTTGCTTTTTCTCTTTTATCTATTCTGACGCAATCCTAACACTGATTTAACTGAGTCAAGAGGTGACTTCGATCGCCCCATGGATCAGGGGATCGGCGTCTGATGTAAGGTTCGTCGATCGGTCTCTTGATTCGCTCAAACCAGTTACTGCGGAGTTATTGCTCTTCTTTAGCCGCTCACTTTATAAGGCATTCTAAACGATTCTTTCTGGGGAGATCACACTGGCCGATCGGTAATTTGAGTAACACTTTGAGTAACACTGCAACTACGCTATTCAGCAAACGTGCTACTCAGCAAAATTTCCATTAAAAATTTCCATCAAAAAAGGTGGGAATTCCCACCTTTTGCCTATACGAAGCCGACTTTCTAGGCTGCATCTATGGCTTTATCTAAGCGGCGTCCTGTCTAGTCAGCAGCCTATCTAATAAGCATCCTGTAGCTCGTAGAAGTCGGGGGAGACATAGTCCTTGCGCAGAGGCCAACCCACCCAATCTTCCGGCATGAGGATGCGTTTTAATTGCGGGTGTCCTTCGTAGACAATGCCGTACATGTCATAGGACTCGCGCTCCTGCCAGTCAGCCCCTTTCCAGATCCAATAGACCGACGGAACTTTGGGATTGTCCCGAGGCAGCGACACCTTTAAGCGCACTTCTTCGGCCTGGGTGGCATTATCGACCACTTTAATTAAGTGATAGAAACTCACCAGAGCAGCACCGGGGCCTTCATCATAGGCACCTTGGCACTGCAAACAGTTAAACCCGTAAGCATAGAGGGCACTGGCAAAGGGAATCAGGAAATCCGCTTCCACCTGGATCATTTCGACCCCAGAAGCATCGACGCCTAGGAATTCATGGTCAAACCCTTGGGCTGTCAACCACTTGGAAACCGTTCCAGCTTCTGCGATCGCGCCCGCTGCACCGGCTGCTTTCTTGTCTTCTGGCATACTATGCTTTCTCCTTTGCCGCTTCTAACTCGCCTGCGACGGGAATTCCAAAGGCTTCCATCAGTTCCTTCGGCGGAGCTTGGCGGGTTTCGGCCATCAGGTACTTGCCGTCCACGATCGGCTCCACGGGCTTCAGGTTGTGGGTGGTGCTGTAGTAGCGGTGGGTTTGTCGCAGCATACCCCGTTCTTGGATGGATTCGTTGGCCACTTTTTTCCGCAGTTTGACGATCGCGTCAATGATGGCCTCTGGGCGCGGTGGGCAACCGGGCAAATACACATCCACGGGAATCAGCTTGTCCACCCCCCGCACCGCCGTGGGCGAATCCACACTGAACATCCCCCCGGTAATCGTGCAAGCGCCCATGGCAATGACGTACTTCGGATCGGGCATCTGCTCGTACAGGCGCACCAGGGCCGGAGCCATCTTCATGGTCACGGTCCCCGCAGTGATAATCAGATCGGCTTGCCGGGGGGTCGATCGGGGCACTAGGCCAAAGCGATCGAAATCAAACCGAGAACCAATCAATGCTGCAAACTCAATAAAACAGCAGGCAGTTCCATAGAGTAACGGCCAGAGACTGGATAACCTAGCCCAGTTATACAGGTCATCCACCGTTGTCAAGATCACGTTCTCTGACAGTTCTTCCGTCACTGTAGGACGCTCAACGGGGTTCATGATCAGGTTTTGAGTACCTGCTTTCAGATCGGGATTCATGACCATTCCAACGCTCCTTTCCGCCAAGCGTATACCAGACCGACTACCAGAATTGCGATGAAAATCAATGCCTCCACGAAGGCAAGTAATCCCAGTTTGTGGAACGCGACTGCCCAGGGGTACAGAAAGACTGTTTCCACATCAAAAATGACGAATACGAGGGCGAACATATAATAGCGAATGTTGAATTGGATCCAAGCACCGCCAACGGGTTCCATCCCCGATTCATAGGTTGTGCGACGTTCAGGGCCACGTCGGCTTGGGCGGACTAGCTTTGCAGCCAGCAACGCCAGAACGGGTACCAAGCTGCAAACCAGCAAGAACCCGAGGAGATACTCATAACCGCTTAGTACGAACACGATTCTGCCTCTCTATTGACCGTGCTGCCTCTTCGTGGAGTAAGCAAAATAACTTAGTTAACTTTCATTATAGTCAGCCCAGGCCTTTGCATTTTGCCGATTTCACCGTTCAGCCCTACAAAGTTCCAATCAGAAGAATTCACTCTACCCTATCGATCGGGGGACGATGTCCTGATCTAACTCTATGGATACGTCTTGGACGGGTTGCGGTCAATCGCTTGCAGGAACTTACTGCCCAAGACGCCTTATTCCTGTATAGGAAGCAAGGCAGAGGTCAGTAGTCATGCAATCAGCCATGTAATAATAAGTTCTGTAACAAAGGTTTCAGATTTGCTCGACTATTCGTCTAGCCCTATTCAGCCATGAGTACCGAAACACCGGACAATCCAAATGCACAATCTGCGGAGACTCCCCCCGAGGAACAAGTAATTCAACTCGTCAGCCCAGAAGCAACAGAGTCAACTGCTGCGTCAACTGCTGCCCCTGAAGATTTCGATTGCTATGAATGTGCGGCCTGTGGTTACGTTTATGAACCGCTCAAAGGCGATAACCGTAGTGAAATTCCGCCGGAAACAGAGTTCAAGGACCTACCGACCAAGTGGCGCTGTCCCGTTTGTGGCGCACCCAAAAGTCGGTTCCAAAACATTGGTCGAGCGGGCAAAGCTTCCGGGTTTAAGGAAAATTTGCGCTACGGACTGGGAGTTAATACCCTGACACCAGGCCAGAAAAACCTGCTTATTTTTGGTAGTTTGTTGCTATTTTTCATCTTCTTTCTGAGCCTGTACGGGCTGCAATAGTTTGACGTTTAGACAAGAGGCTACGAGTTATGCATTGGATTTTGAAGGGCTGGACACGCCTGCTAGGTTGGAAACGACTGTTGGCTGTGGGCGCGATCGTCCTGCTCAGTATCGTTTCCCTAATGGCACCTGCCAACGCAGCCCGTCTTCAGGATCTTCCCAACGAGTCATGGGAAGTGGTGGGATTACCGACCCAAGAAAGCATGTTGGATCTGGCATTTACCAGTAATCCAAACCATGGCTGGATGGTGGGCACTAATTCGACATTGCTGGAAACCTTTGATGGTGGCCAAACCTGGAAGGAACGACCCTTGGATTTGGGTACCCAAAAATATCGTTTCAGTGCGGTCAGTTTTGCGGGAGATGAAGGCTGGATCGCTGGACAGCCCTCGATTTTGTTGCATACGCCCGATGGTGGCCAATCCTGGGAACGGATGCCGCTGAGCGAAAAATTACCTGGTTCGCCGGAGTTTTTGGAAGCCTTGGGCCAGGGTGACCTAGAAATGGTGACTGATGTGGGTGCAATTTACCGCACCACCGATGGGGCGCTGAACTGGAAAGCTATGGTGGATGATGCCTTCGGGGTGGTGCGGAGTTTGCATCGATCGGCGGATGGTCAGTATGTTGCCGTGTCCTCACGGGGAAATTTCTTCTCCATCTGGAAACCGGGTTCCCGTCTGTGGGAGCCGTTTAACCGCAATAGTTCCCGCCGTCTGCAAAATATGGGCTTTACCCCCGACGATCGCCTGTGGATTATTGCGCGGGGTGGCAGCATTCAATTCACCAATTCTCCTGACCCTGAAGATTGGCAAAAGGCCCAGGCTCCAGAATCTTTCAACAGTTGGGGTTTCTTGGATATGGCCTACCGTACGAATGATGAAGTCTGGATGGTGGGGGGCAGTGGCTCTCTCTTAGCCAGCTTTGACAACGGCCAAACCTGGTACCACGACGCCAAGATGGATCAGGCTGTACCTGCCAACTTATATAAGATCGAGTTCTTGAACGAGAACGAGGGTTACATCTTAGGGCAGCGGGGCACCTTCCTACGCTATCGCGGTGAGGCAGCATAGTCATGTGGATACGTGAGCAGGTCGGTCGCTGGGACAGTTTTGCAGGATTCTGAGGCAATTCATCGATCGCTTGGATGAGACAGGTTAATAGAACTTAATATTTCCTATCATCCTTGCATCATCTCATTTCATCCTGTATCTCTCATTGGAGATCCCAGCTTCCGTTGTAAATCCCTGTTGGTGTCCCTTGTGGCCGTTTCAGTCGTGTCCTATGATGATTTGTATCGAAAATTAACTTGTTGTTTGTGGAGGGGCTTCGATGGCTGGTACTACTGGTGAGCGCCCATTTGGCGACATCGTGACAAGTATTCGTTACTGGGTGATTCACAGCATTACCATTCCAATGCTGTTTATTGCAGGTTGGTTGTTTGTGGCAACGGGCTTGGCTTACGACGTGTTCGGTACGCCCCGTCCTAACGAGTATTTCCCCGCAGCACGTCAAGAATTGCCCATCCTGAGCGATCGTCAAGATGCGCGTGAGCAGATGGATCAATTCGTGAAAGACATCCAAAAGTCGAAGAAGAAATAGTCGTCCACTTTTTTATCCAAGGTTAGAGTTGCTATGGCTAATCAACCCACTGTTTATCCGATTTTTACGTTTCGTTGGCTGGCCATTCACGGTCTAGCTGTGCCCTCTGTCTTTTTCCTGGGCGCAATCGCTGCGATGCAGTTCATTCAACGCTAGATAATTAAAGCGAGGATAGTGATATGGCAATGGAGAGAAGTCCTAACCCCAACAAGCAGCCGGTGGAACTGAACCGGACATCCCTCTACCTAGGTTTGCTTCTAATTTTTACGCTGGGCATTTTGTTCTCCAGCTACTTCTTCAACTAGTTGAGTCTCAGCTTGAGTCTCAGCTAGTTTGGAGTTGGTTCGTTTTTTTACAATTTCGACTTTACGAAGCTTGCTGGTTAGGAGAAGAAATCAATGTTGCAGAATGGTCGCATCCCTCTGTGGATCGTTGCTACGGTCGCCGGAACCGGCGTTTTAGTCGTTGTAGGTCTGTTTTTCTACGGTGCCTACGCGGGTCTGGGTTCTTCAATGTAGTCTTGAATGGAGTCTTCGGGCTGTATTCAGGATTTTTATCAATGCAAAAGCCGCCTCAAGTTAGGCGGCTTTTGTTTTGTCGAACTGGAATTTTGTCGAACGGGTTTTGCGGATCTGCTTTCTCAGAGGATTGTAGCCGTTGTAGGTCTCTGAAAAGCATGAAAAAAGGGCGATCGAAGTTTCGATGCCCCCTAAGGTCTAAGTACTTTAGCTTTAAGTACCTGAGCTTTAAGTACCTGAGTCTGTAACTTTTAAGCGTCTTTTTCGACGTACAGGAACAGCAAACCCATGCCAACTAGGGGCAGGAGCCAGCACACTGCGGGGATGAGAAACCAGGTTAAGTAGGATGCTGCGTACATAAACGTTTTCCTATCGATCGAATGATTCCACCTGTGAATCTACTGCGAAATGATGAAGCCTGGTTTGCAGTTCTTAGAATTCTTAACAATTGCGAGACATTGCCAGGGGTTAACGCATCACCAAATCCCTTGCTCCAGCCGCTTCCAGAACCGCCTGTCTGGCCCAGCGATCGGCCTCTAGAATGTCCTCTAAGCTGGGTTGTTGGGTGTTCTGAGCCTGGTAGCGATCGCAGGTCTTCTCAATCAGTTTAGGAATGTCTAGGAATTTAATTTTTTCATCTAAGAAAAGAGCTACGGCTTGTTCATTGGCTGCATTCAGCACCGCAGGCATACAGCCCCCGGCCCGACCCGCTGCGTAGGCCAAGTTCATGCAGGGATATTTTGCGTGATCGGGCTCTCGGAAGGTGAGGCTGCCCACTTTCACGAGATCCAGGGTTTCCCAGTCGGTGTAGATGCGATCGGGGTAGGACAGGGCATAGAGCAGCGGCAGGCGCATATCGGCCCAGCCCAGTTGAGCCAGCACGGAGGTGTCCTGGAGCTCGATCATCGAGTGGATAATACTTTGTGGATGGATCACAATGTCGATCGCGTTGTAGTCCATGCCAAACAGGAAGTGGGCTTCGATGACCTCCAAGCCTTTATTCATCAACGTGGCGGAGTCGATCGTGATTTTGCGACCCATGGCCCAGTTGGGATGCTTCAGGGCGTCGGCCACTGTGACATGGGCTAAATCCTCCACCGGGCGATCGCGGAATGCCCCCCCGGATGCTGTTAAAATCACCCGCCGCAGTCCTTTATCAGGCACACCTTGAAGACATTGGAAAATGGCCGAATGTTCGGAATCCGCTGGGAGTAATTTGACGCCATGTTGCTGGATTAGCGGCAGCACGACGGGGCCACCCGCAATTAAGGTTTCTTTGTTGGCGAGGGCAATGTCTTTTTTGGCTTCGATCGCCGCGATCGTCGGCAACAGTCCTGCACAGCCAACGATACCCGTGACGACCACTTCCGCATCCCCATAGCGGGCCACTTCCACGACCCCGGCTTCGCCAGCCAAGATGATGGGTTGGGGTTTCAGATCCGCGATCGCTGCTTTCAACTCCTCCAGTTTGCTTTCATCTTGCAGCGCAATGATTTCTGGTTGGAACTGCCGCACCTGCTGGGCAAACAACTCGACATTACGCCCCGCAGCCATCCCGACAATCCGGAATTGCTCAGGGTACTGGGCCACAATATCCAGGGTTTGCGTTCCGATCGAACCTGTTGAACCGAGAAGAGTTAGTGCTTTCACGATCGCCACACCTAAACGTCTCCCTTATCTTACGGGAAAGGGTCGAACTTCCTAATCCGTGGCACGGGGGAACTCGGTTACTTTCCGAAAAGCGAGGATTCCAGCCCGTAGAGCAAGATAGGACTTTGATAAGAATGCAAGCGAAAAGACCCAGACAGTAATTATCTGTAAACTTTATCTGCCACTTCTTAGCCCAGCCCCTACACTGAAATTGACTTTGATGAGGCGATCGCCATGACGAATCCCCAAGGCTCTAATCCAGCCACCGCCCCCAAGGGAAACGCAGCCATGCCCGATGATAGTCGGGGGTTAATTCTACAGCGGGGAGGTGAAGAAATTGTCCTGGAAAAATCGGAAGATCGGTTTACGGTCAAGGCTACTTCAAAGGAAGAGGTGCCAGGGTTAGCGGCCCAGGTCTCGGCACAAGTGAATCGGAACTCTCCACCTAAAATGTCAGAATTTGTCGTGCCTGCCAATCAGCGAGATCAGGCAATGGAAAGCATTCGCAATTCCGATGTCGTGAAATATGCCAGCCATGTTTATTACTTTAAAGATGACCCTGCTTCACGGGTTTATTTAACCAATCAATTAACGGTTCAGTTTGCCCCCCATTTGGGTGATCACAGTGTCACTCAAATTACCAATGAATTTGGCTTGAAACGAGTCAAATCGATCGAGGGAATTACGAATGCCTTTGTCTTTGAGGTGACTGATGGATCTTCAGAAAATCCAATTAAGGTTGCTAATCAACTCATGCAACGATCGGACGTGCTAACGGCGGAGCCCAATATTATTGTCGAAAGTCAGCAACATTACCGTCCCCGAGATCCGCAATACACTAAACAATGGCATTTAAATCATAATGGTGGTAATGAGCTAGCTTCCGGCTCCCATATTTTTGCGGAACAGGCGTGGGATGTCACCCGAGGCAATCGATCGGTTGTTGTTGCGGTGATGGATGATTCGGTAGATATCAATCATCCAGACTTTCAAGGCTTGGGCAAAATTGTTGCGCCTCGGGACTTCCGGGGCAAAGATTTTATTCCTCTGCCTGAAGATGCGGAAGATAACCATGGCACATCCTGTGCGGGAGTGGCCATAGCCGAGGAAAACGGAATTGGTGCTGTGGGAGCGGCTCCGGGTTGTGCATTGATGCCCATTCGGACGACGGGATTTTTAGACGATGAGTCGATCGAAGAGTTATTTCTTTGGGCGATTAACAAAGGCGCTTCCGTCATTTCCTGTAGTTGGGGGCCGAGTGCGGTTTACTATCCCCTTTCCCTGCGACAAAAAGCGGTGTTGACTCGGGCGGCGACCCAAGGGCGACGGGGAAAAGGCTGTGTGATCATCTTTGCAGCAGGCAATGCCAACCGACCCACCGATGGCGTTGTCAATGAAAGCGGCTGGCCCCGCGATGCCATTAAAGGCCCGACCCGCTGGTTAGGGGGCTTCACCGTGCATCCCGATGTAATTACCGTGGCAGCCTCCACCAGTATGGGCAAAAAAGCAGCCTATAGTAACTGGGGGCCGCAGGTTTCCGTTTGTGCCCCAAGTAATAACGCGCCTCCCGGTGTGGGATTACCCGATTTGGGCTATGTGGCGACGCCGCCGGAGGTGAATATTTATCTACCCGGTTTGGGGATTGTCACGACCGATCGTGTGGGGGCTGCGGGCTATGATCCGTCTAGCTATACCCCCGATTTTGGTGGCACCTCCAGCGCTTGTCCGTTAGTAGCTGGAGTCGCGGCTCTGGTACTGTCTGCGAATCCCGATTTGACCGCGCGGGAAGTGCGACAAATTCTGGAACAAACGGCAGATAAAATTGTCGATCCCGATCCCGATCCACAATTAGGATTTCGTAAAGGCACCTATGAAGCCAGTGGCCGATCGGATTGGTTTGGTTACGGAAAAGTCAATGCTGCAAAAGCCGTGCAAATGGCAGTGAAGAAACGGGCGGTACCGTTGACTGCGCCGCGATCGGTACAAGCCCAAAACAATACTGCACAAAACATTCCCGATGGGGATGCGCAGGGATTATTAAGCGCAGTACAAATCAATGATGCGGGTGCGGTTCAGGATATTAGCGTGACGATCGATATTGATCACGGCTATCTGGGCGATTTGGAAATTCGGCTTGTGGCACCCAGTGGGCAATCGGTCTTGCTGCAAGGCCGGACGTTAGGGATTAAAACCAAGTTGCAAACGCTTTATAACTTACAGAATACCCCTGCGTTACGTTTGCTCCTAGGCGAGGCAAGCCAAGGTCGTTGGCAAGTTCAAGTGATTGATTCGGTACCCACGGATTCTGGCACGCTGAACTGGTGGCAACTCAAGCTGGGTATTTAACCCGGCAGATTTAACCCTACTAAATTGATTGAATCTTGCCAAATCTAACTCTTAGCTTCTAGAAAGTTATAAATCGCCCAATCTCCGATCGCGCAATAGCCAATCTTGGCATAGATGTGATTGGAGGTTGGGTTTTTTAGATCGGTAAAAATAAAACAGGCTTGGCAACCCTGATCAAGTTGCATTTGGCTAATGGTATGCACGCAGACAGTAGCATACCCTTTACGTCGATGGTGTAGGGGCGTAAAGACTGGGCCAACCCTTGCAAACTGTGGGCTAAAACGCTGAGCACAAACAAAGGAAACAGGTTCGCTGTCATTCCCAGAATCACTAATGGCATCCAGCCAAAGATAGGCCCGCTGTTGTTGGATAAACAAATCGATCGAATCTTCTACACCGCCAGTGGTATTAGCAGTCGATCGTTCTGGAAAAACCTCTTGATTAAACATCCGATAGGCTTCGATTAACCAAGTTCGATCGGCTTCGGTGGCTAATCGTAGGTATCCTGATGTGGGCACAATCGGTTGACAGGCCGTGAGTTGATGTAATCGCATCGCCATTTCCAGTTCATGGGACTGTCCCGTAGTGGCTGTCCAAAGGGAAGCAAACTGCTGGGCTTCAGTCACCATTGCAGAAACACCAGGAATCGATCGACCTTGGGCTTGTAATGCTTGAATGACTAACGCTAAACCCATCTGATCCAATCCAAAGGACAGTAACAATGGATAGGGTGGCATTTGTAGCACGACTCCAGCAATCTCGCCTGCATGGTCTAAATAAGCAATAAAGCATTGCTGTAAGCGAATTTCGTCTAGGGCTGTCAGCGTTTGCCAGACGCCTAACAGTAGATTATTTTCCGCAGGATATTGCAATAAAAAGTGAGTCAGGGCTGCGGACATTGCAGCGGGATCAGGAATGAGATGCAGTTGCATTAGGAATTCTCTAGAACATGAATATATTGAGGCGGAACATGGTCAGTCAGCCAGACGCCGTTTTCCGATCGGTAAAACGTAAATCCAGCTTGGTGCATAGCAGCCGTATCTACCACCAACACCACAGGTTTACCGTGGCGCATTCCCACTTTTTTCGCCGTTATGATGTCGTAGGACAGATGCACATGGTGCCGCGTCATTTTTAGCAACCCAGTTTGCAAAATCGCCTCCACCGATCGTGCACCTGTGCCGTGGTACAGCACCTCCGGGGGAACCTGTGGTTCTAGACGCAAATCGATTTCAACGGTATGGCCTTGGTTGGCGCGGATTTTGTCCCCTGTGGGATTAAACGAAAAACGCTGTTTGTCATTGGTCGTCACCACTTCTTCCAAGTCCGCACGGCTGATAGCGAACCCATGCTGAGCACAGGCTTGTAATAAGTGTGCCACACTCACCCAGCCGCCGGGTTCCAATTGCAGTCCGATTTCCTCGGGTTTGTGGCGTAGGTGACAACTGAGGTACTTACTCAACTTGGTACGGCGATCGCGATTCATGGCTTTCTCCCAAATATCAAAAAAGTGATTAGCATAGAGTCATGATCCATAGAGTCATAATTCATCGAGTTGTCATTCCACTGTGAGGTCACATCCATGGCCGTCAAAAAGCAATTTCGTAATCTAGAAGAACTCCTCTCAGACTCAGATATTCCCGTATTAGTAGACTTTTATGCGGAATGGTGTGGCCCTTGTCAGGTCATGGCGCAGGTGTTGGAACAGGTGAATGCCCAGACGACCGATCGGCTCAAAGTTGTCAAAATTAACACGGAAACCTATCCTCAACTAGCCTCCCAGCATCAGGTGACTGCCCTACCCACCTTAGTCCTCTTCAAACAAGGTAGACCTGTCCATCGCATTGAAGGGCTTGTGCAGGCAAAACAACTTCTGGCACAGATCCAACCGTTCCTATAATCAACCCATCAACGAATCTGATTGCAAAGAATGGGATAGCTTTAGAATGCCACAAGAGCATTCGAGTCACACAAGCGCATTGGTATGACCATTCGCAAGATGATCGGCCCAGCGGGTTGTCTCTGGTAAACGGTATTGCTGAGTACATTGTAATGTGAGTTGAATTGCAGTGTCTAAACCAATGCGATGACCCACAGAAACGTAAATGGGTTTGACGTTGGGCTGCGATCGCACCACTGCACCAATGACTTCATCCTGATCCCAAATGGGTTGCCAGTCTCCCCGCTGGTTGCCCACGGATTCGTGGTGGCCTAGGTGGTAGGTTTTGGCGACTCCGATCGCGGGAATTCCCGTCAGTAACCCAATTTGGCAGGCTGAACCACAGCGGCGTGGATGCAAATAGCCATTGCCGTCACACAGTAGTAAATCGGGTTGGGTGTTCAGTTGCTCAAAAGCCTGGAGAATCGCAGGCAATTCCCGGAAGGCCAGCAAACCGGGAATATAGGGGAATCCGATCGAAGCTAGGGTGACAACCGACTCATGCAGTGTTAAG
>MUGG01000223.1 GCA_002148405.1 Alkalinema sp. CACIAM 70d
ATCGTTACGCCTTTCGTGCGGGTCGGAACTTACCCGACAAGGAATTTCGCTACCTTAGGACCGTTATAGTTACGGCCGCCGTTCACCGGGGCTTCGGTCGCCAGCTTCAGCTTGCGCCTGACCGACTTCCTTAACCTTCCGGCACTGGGCAGGCGTCAGCCCCCATACATCGTCTTGCGACTTAGCGGAGACCTGTGTTTTTGGTAAACAGTCGCCTGGGACTCTTCACTGCGACCCACTTGCGTGGGCACCCCTTCTCCCGAAGTTACGGGGCCATTTTGCCGAGTTCCTTAGAGAGAGTTATCTCGCGCCCTTTAGTATTCTCAACCATCCCACCTGTGTCGGTTTAGGGTACGGGTGACTTTGGATTAACGTGTTTAGAGCTTTTCTTGGAAGCCTGACATCACACACTTCGGCACCGTAGTGCCTCGTACTCACGTCTCAGCTCGGAACGTTTTCACCGTTCCTCAAAGCCTCGAACGCTTGAACCGGTAACCAACATCCGGATGCGTTAGCCTACTCCGTCCCTCTGCACAATCCAAAATCGAGTACTGGAATATTAACCAGTTATCCATCGACTACGCGTTTCCGCCTCGCCTTAGGACCCGACTAACCCTCCGCGGACGAGCCTTCCGGAGGAACCCTTAGGATTTCAGGGCATTGGATTCTCACCAATGTTTGCGCTACTCAAGCCGACATTCTCACTTCTGCTTCGTCCACCGCTGCTTGCCGCTACGGCTTCACACTACAACAGAACGCTCCCCTACCGATTTATCGATAGACAAATCCCACAGCTTCGGTACACAGTTTAGCCCCGTTCATTTTCGGCGCAGGAACGCTTGACCAGTGAGCTATTACGCACTCTTTTAAGGATGGCTGCTTCTAGGCAAACCTCCTGGTTGTCTCTGCATTCCCACCTCCTTTATCACTGAACTGTGATTTAGGGACCTTAGCTGGTGGTCTGGGCTGTTTCCCTCTTGACGATGAAGCTTATCCCCCACCGTCTCACTGGCAATGTGTGCACGAGGTATTCAGAGTTTGACTCGATTTGGTACCGGTCTCCCAGCCCGCACCGAATCAGTGCTTTACCCCCTCGCTATAATCATTACCGCTGCGCCTAAACACATTTCGGGGAGAACCAGCTAGCTCCCGGTTCGATTGGCATTTCACCCCTAACCACAGCTCATCCGCCGATTTTTCAACATCGGTCGGTTCGGACCTCCACGTGGTGTTACCCAAGCTTCATCCTGGCCATGGTTAGATCACCGGGGTTCGGGTCTATAAACACTGACTAACGCCCTATTCAGACTCGCTTTCGCTTTGACTTCGACATTTCCGTCTTAATCTGCCAGTGCCTATAAGTCGCCGGCTCATTCTTCAACAGGCACACCGTCACCCGTTCTAATCGGGCTCCGATTGCTTGTAAGCTAATGGTTTCATGTTCTATTTCACTCCCCTCCCGGGGTTCTTTTCACCTTTCCCTCGCGGTACTGGTTCACTATCGGTCACACAGACGTATTTAGCCTTACGAGGTGGTCCTCGCTGATTCACCCGGAATTCCACGTGCTCCAGGCTACTCGGGATGCAGCTAGTATCTTTAAGCTTTCGACTACAGGACTTTCACCTTCTCTGGTGCACCTTTCAAGTGCTTCGTCTAGCCGCTAGAGTCCATGTCGCTGTCCCACGACCCCAGAGAGCATGCTCTCTGGTTTAGGCTGTTCCCCCTTCGCTCGCCGCTACTAAGGGAATCACGTTTGTTTTCTTTTCCTCCAGCTACTAAGATGTTTCAATTCGCTGGGTTAGCTCTTTCTGCCCTATGGATTCAGGCAGTAGTATTAAGGGTTGCCCCATTCGGAAATCCACGGATCAAAGCTTGCTTCCAACTCCCCGTGGCATATCGCCGGTAACCGCGTCCTTCATCGCCGCTGTGTGCCTAGGTATCCACCATTAGCCCTTTGTAGCTTGACCACAATTACTAATCATTGGTGTCTATGAAGGAATTACTCGTGCTGATCACATAAAGTAATTCTTTCTACCTGACTCTTTCTCTATGCAGTTTTCTAGGTTCTGACTGGATAACAAATCCAGCAGGCTAATTGCTAAACAGATTAAATCTGTCAACAATGCAGTTGCTAAATTGTTAACACTTTTAGAGTGACTTAATCACTCAGTGGAGGTTAGCGGACTCGAACCGCTGACATCCTGCTTGCAAAGCAGGCGCTCTACCAACTGAGCTAAACCCCCTTACAAACAATCTCTACGTAAGCAAAGATTGTAAGGTGGGCCATCCTGGACTCGAACCAGGGACCTCACCCTTATCAGGGGTGCGCTCTAACCACCTGAGCTAATAGCCCATGCTGGTTGAAAAACCAGACCAGACAGTTTGGAAACCAACACTATATTCCTGACCGACCTTGAGATGACCTGCTTCTTTTTTACTTTATTGTCCTAAGACTTTCAAAAAGAAGGGGTAAGGTCTCCCTAAAAGGAGGTGATCCAGCCACACCTTCCGGTACGGCTACCTTGTTACGACTTCACCCCAGTCATCAGCCCTGCCTTAGGCGCCCTCCTCCGCGAACGGTTAGAGTAACGACTTCGGGCGTGGCCAACTCCCATGGTGTGACGGGCGGTGTGTACAAGGCCCGGGAACGTATTCACCGCAGTATGCTGACCTGCGATTACTAGCGATTCCGCCTTCATGCAGGCGAGTTGCAGCCTGCAATCTGAACTGAGCCACGGTTTATGAGATTAGCGCACCATCGCTGGTTGGCTGCTCTTTGTCCGTAGCATTGTAGTACGTGTGTAGCCCAGGGCGTAAGGGGCATGCTGACTTGACGTCATCCACACCTTCCTCCGGTTTGTCACCGGCAGTCTTCCCAGAGTGCCCAACTGAATGCTGGCAACTAAGAACGTGGGTTGCGCTCGTTGCGGGACTTAACCCAACATCTCACGACACGAGCTGACGACAGCCATGCACCACCTGTGTTCGCGCTCCCGAAGGCACCCCCACCTTTCAGCGGGGTTCGCGACATGTCAAGCCCTGGTAAGGTTCTTCGCGTTGCATCGAATTAAACCACATACTCCACCGCTTGTGCGGGCCCCCGTCAATTCCTTTGAGTTTCACACTTGCGTGCGTACTCCCCAGGCGGACAACTTAACGCGTTAGCTACGGCACCGCGCGGGTCGATACGCGCAACACCTAGTTGTCATCGTTTACGGCTAGGACTACAGGGGTATCTAATCCCTTTCGCTCCCCTAGCTTTCGTCCATGAGTGTCAGAATCAGCCCAGTCACGCGCTTTCGCCGCTGGTGTTCTTCCCAATATCTACGCATTTCACCGCTACACTGGGAATTCCCGTGACCCCTACTGACCTCTAGTCTTACAGTTTCCACCGCCGTTATGGAGTTAAGCTCCACGCTTTGACAGCAGACTTGTAAAACCACCTGCGGACGCTTTACGCCCAATAATTCCGGATAACGCTTGCATCCCTCGTATTACCGCGGCTGCTGGCACGAAGTTAGCCGATGCTGATTCATTAGGTACCGTCAGATCTTCTTCCCTAATAAAAGAGGTTTACAACCCAAAAGCCTTCCTCCCTCACGCGGTATTGCTCCGTCAGGCTTTCGCCCATTGCGGAAAATTCCCCACTGCTGCCTCCCGTAGGAGTCTGGGCCGTGTCTCAGTCCCAGTGTGACTGGTCATCCTCTCAGACCAGTTACTGATCGTCGCCTAGGTGAGCCATTACCTCACCTACTAGCTAATCAGACGCGAGCTCATCTTTTGGCAATAAATCTTTCACCCGTGGGCACATCCGGTATTAGCAGTCGTTTCCAACTGTTATCCCCGACCAAAAGGCAGATTCTCACGCGTTACTCACCCGTCCGCCACTAACTCCGAAGAGTCCGTTCGACTTGCATGTGTTAAGCATACCGCCAGCGTTCATCCTGAGCCAGGATCAAACTCTCCATATTAATGAGTTAACACGAGGTCAACTCAGAAGTAATTCGAACCATAACCTGGATTCTTCATCCGGTTGAAATCTATCGTAGAGAGAGTCTCACAAAGACTACTGATCCTACGAAGATTCACTATTTCCTTGACAGGTTTATAGTGCTATACTGGCTTCCAAACTTATTCTTCTGTCCTGGTTCTGAACACAGCTCGGTCAGCTCGCTTCAGCGCTCCGCCTCACTGCGCTTTATTAAGATAGCTCGATTTTTCAAATTCTGTCAAGCATTTTTATTTCTAAATATTCCGGAAGTTGCAAGTGTGGCTGAAATACTTGCCCTGCAAGCTTATTGGGGATAGCCAATAGGTTAGAAATTATGTTGTCAGGTATTGGGGCTGAGTGGGAGAGGCTAGTTAAAGCAGATCGAAGAGCCAATGAGAGAACCTGATGAGAACTGAGCTAAGCCGAACCCATTAGAGAGGGAACTACTGGTACCTCCACCTAATTGCGCGCAGCAAAATTTAGACAGTTCTCAAAACGGCGAGACTGTCAGGTGCTCTCTCTGTCAAAGATGAGAGATTTTTTTGTAGCTGTGAGATGAAAACCTCAAATTTTAATGACTAGGTTGAGATACTAGTACTTGTACTATCTAGGTCAGCCTCTTCGGAGAATTCAGATGTACTGGCTAATGTCTCAATACTGTTTTGTTCTAAATCTGTTGCTGGTACTTCCCTAGAGTCTATGGGCTTTTCATCGAGGTTGGATGCTGATCCAGGAGGGGGTAAAAATTCCTGTATACCCCCTTGATGGATCGGAAACTGTTCCGTTGCTGAATTTAGCTGGGAGTACTTTTCACGATCGGCTTGTCGGCGTGAAAGGATAGCCATTTTCCGATCGAAGTCAGCTTGATTCAGTGTGTAGAAGGAGAGAACCTTTTTGTCTTTCCGCTGGCGATGCCGGGTAAAGGTAATGCCAATTTGGGTACAGAGCTGATGCACCAGCTGCGTGATCGAGATTTTGGTGCTGACGCGGTAGCCTAGGTAGATTTCTAGGTCTTTGCGGTATTGCAGGAGTTTTTGGGCGATCTGTTCTAGGTCGGACATGTACCATTTGCCACCGGCGATCGCATTATGGATGAAATCTGAGAGTCCAAGGTTGTGGAACACGAGGTTTCGGGTTTCAGCATTAGAGAAATCCCAGGGGGTAAATGGGGCTCCCTGCTGGACTTGGGTTTCGATGCTGTGGGTCGTAGTGCTGGTCGCAAGTTCGGGGTGCAGGAATTCTTCCAGGCGACGAAGTTCGATCTGGGCTCGTCCATTGCGATCGTTCAGTACGTCTTCCAGGGTTAGCTCTTCTGGAGGGATAACGTAGAACTCGCAGATTTGGAAGCGTTGAATGGCCAAACGTTCTTCTGGAGAGAGGGCTTCTCCAGTTTTTTGTTTTTCGTCCAGAGCTAATTTTTCGGCATAGGTAAGGGATGCCGCTTTCCAAATTGCTTCGGCATCACGCTGTTTGACAGCGGCGCGCAGCTCAGTCATGAGGTTGCGCATTTCCGAGTTAGGGGGAGGCTGGATAATTTCGATCGAATGCCCTGCCATCTTCAGTCGAGTGACTAGTTGAGATCTCAAGTTCACCATAGCGCGGTTTTGGGTCGCACCAAAGTTTGCATATAAGGTGAGATGAGGATTACTCTCCCAGTTGTAGGCTTCCATTTGTTCCAGGGCAGCCGAGGACAGGCTCGATCGGGCAATCAAGACCGTGGTAGAGGTTCGTTGTTTTAAGTCCCGCTTGAACTGACTGGCGGTCAGGGCTTTGGAGGCTTTAGCGTAACGTAAGCCTTTTTCAACGCACCAGATGCGTCGCTCCACTGGCTGCCGAATCCGGCTGAGTTGTTGCAGCATGTCGGTGTCGAGCAGGCTGACGCCTGTGAAGAGACCATAGACGATCTTAAAGATGTCTTGGACTTCGATCGACACGCCAGTACTGATGCTAGGAGAGCCGATGAACACTTTGACTCCCTGGGCGACTAGGGCTGGGATTTGACCGTTAGGGTCACGCAGAAGCGCGCGTTCGACGCTACCACCGACGGATTCAGAGTGAATAGCAATGACGGCTCCAGAACCTAAATTCGCTTCCAAGAGTTCTTTCAACGTTTTGGCTAAGCCTTTGGAGTCCGTGGCGACCCAAAGGGCGGTTCCTTTCTCTAGGGTTTTTCCTGTGGCAACGATGTCAGCGATCGCGGCACTGCGATCGCGGCTGTCGATGATTTTCGTGGGGTAGGGGGTCGGACGATAGTGATTAACGAGGATCCAAGCTTTTTCGTTACGAATCGACTCGATCCATTCAATGGTTGCATCGTCAAAGTCAGCATCGGCGCAGAGTACCCGGTTAGCGTTGCGAACCAGTTGCTCAAAAATGGCCAAAAGTGCGGGCCGCCCACCGTCTGTATTGCACGTTGAACTCGTTAATAAGGTACGAGCGACCTGGACAGCTTCATCTAGAACGAGGTCGCAACCGATATAGTTGTCAATCCGTTGGGCAAACCAGCCCAAGCCTGCGACACAAGCTGTTAGCCGGTTGATATTAGCGACCTGGGCTGTGCTTTTGTCGAAAACGTAGCCACCGCCAAAGTCTAGGTCGTTCCGGAAGGTTCCGTCCAGGCGATCGGCGAGGTTGCGACCGAGGGAAATCAGATGGGTGAGTGTAATGACTTGGTTAGTGTGACGGGTGGCCAGTGCCAGCAGCTTCGTTTTTTCGGTGCCTTTAGGGCTGCGCAAAACCACAATCCCTTCCTGCGGCAGACAGTTATTGACGGATCCGATAGATCCGGGTGTTGCTTGGTTGAATAGCGTGGAGAGTTGAGCGGTTTGAACGATCTGATTGGGCTGGCGGGTAAATTCGTGCTCTAGGCGGTTTTGCAGCAGCCAGTATTGTAGCGAGATCGCCTGATCGTAGGCTATTTCCCAGGCAGCAGTTCCAGCCTGAACCAGTAAGTCGTCCACGCCCTTGCAAAGCCCTGCTTGGCTATCCCACTGTGCAACCTTGACCCGACAGCCCTGTTTTTCCAAGAGAAGACCAAACTTGCTCAGGGCTTTTTGGACTTTGCTTCTTGTGGATCCGTTCGCGTCTTGGTCAAAAGCTAGAATAACAGGCCGATCGGATTCCATGAAGGGAATGAGGTCTGGAATCAGGATGGGATGCAGCAGCGGCAGTTTTTCGCCGCCGATCGTCTCTGTGGTGCGATAGCCGCCATTAACGCCGTAGAGCGCGATCCCCACGTAGCCCTGGCTCAGCAGAGAGAGGGCTTTTTTGCCCCCCTCGGTTATGACGATCGGGATTTCTGAATTTTGTCGGATCCAGTCCCAGAATGACTGATTTTCTGCGGGTAAGGGGACTTGATAACGATCGGAAATCGGTTGCCAAAGGGCCTTTGGAATCTTCGGAAAAAATGCCTGTGCCCCTTGTCCTACAGGGGTTTCATACTTCTGAAAAGTTCCCTTTTTTAAATTTTTTCTCGGTGTATAAAGTTTGGCTTGCCAACAGGAACCATCCTCATTGAGAAACAAAGCGGCCCATTGATTGGGGGTGGCATTCAGACCGAATCGGGTGTAGCGCCAGTTGAGGGCATCGTGAATGGGAGTTGCCACATCTCCCGCGAGGTTTGTAACTAAATCATTAACGATTTCAATGGTCGATTCAAACAGTTTTGGATCGATCGCTGAACCCTCAATAAATTCCTGGCGGAATTGGTTTTCTGGGTGAATTTTGAGTTCAAGAAAGGGGACTTTAACCGATGGTTGGAGCATGGTAGTAGATTTCCTAGACTGTGGGTGAGATGCTCGAAAATCCTTGAGGAATAAGGCTTGTAGGAAATAGCGCCCATTGAGGAGAGGTCGGGCGGCTGGGCGGCAAAAAGTAGCTGGATGGATCGCCTCGGGACAGGTTGGACGGCAAAAAAGCGGCTGGGAAGGGGTTGTCAGTGGCCGAAAATGCCTCATAATATGGGTTGAACGACTCGATCGTGCCGATCGCTAATTTCTGGCTCTTAGGTGTTAGCTTTTGGCTTACAAAAACAGGACTCAATTTTCTAATTGACCTGCAATTGTTCGCTAAATCTTTCATCTGTTTTGTCAGATTTTTAATTAATGATTGAATGCATTGATAGTTTTGTTCTTCCAGCGTTGACTCAACTGTATTAGCTTGCATTAACTTGCATTGACTATTTACGTTGTTTTCTTCTCTGGCACTCAGAAAAAACGCTTGCATACCAGGGGCTCTGGAACTGTCTAGTAGGGTTAGTTGCTTTACGGGCCAGGTCATAGAAAAATCTCCTTTTACGTAGGTTGTTTTTGGGAGCAGAGGTAAGTGGTTAAATGTCACGCACTGAGTTCCATCTGAGTAGAAAGCAAAAATCTCATTTTTTGTTTTCAAGAAGTCAACAGATAGTTCTTTTTCTTTGCTTCCTTTTGAAGGGGTTAAGCAATCAAACTAAAACTGTTGAAGTAGACAAAAACAACTCAATAAGTGGGTCTCTTTCTTTGCTTCCTTTTAGATAGGTTGAGCAATTAACTAAAACCTTCCTTTTGTTTGGAATGGATTTAGATTGCAGCAGAAGAGATTAGTAGGTTCGACTAAAGCAAAATTTCGTTTTTTTGTTTTGTTGTTTACCTCCTTTCCTTTCCTTTTTGGGGTTTTAGGTATTAAGCAAAAGACTCTTTGTTTTTTGTTTCGTTAATTACCTCCTTTTTTTGTGGGTATTAAGTAAGCAGAAGACCTTTCGTTTTTTGTTTCGTTAGTTACCTCCTTTTGTTTCCTTTGTTTTTTGATTCGATAAGAACTGATTGGCAGTCAATTCTTATCTGGTTTTTGTTAAGACCGCTAAGTCTTATTTCCTGAAGTTGAGTGGCAAGCTCGTCTTCAGAACTACAATTAAATAGTGTGGAAACCTCGTTGATGGCTATCTGCGAGGTTTTTGATTTGTTAGGGTGTTTCGTCTAGGCTTCTCCTGCTACAGCATGGGTAGGCAATTCAGAAAGGCAGGCTGAGGCTGTTGCAAAGTCCTCGGCATCATCAGGCAGAACCTCGATAACCAAACGCAAGCTGAAACGATTGCGCGCCGTGGTTCACCGATATATCCATGGAGACGACTTAACCCAGTTGGAGCACCTTGAGGATCCTCAAGGAGTCTTCCAAAGGGGCACTTCAGGGGTTCTGACAGAAAACAAAGTGAGCAAAAGAACTTTGTACACTAAAATCTCATTCCAACCTTAGATAGTAAAGCTGAAGGGGCTACGAAGTCTATGCTGGTCAAAAAAATTAAGGGCCAGTCAGCCGCAAATTGAATACTCAAAAACTCATGCCGAGAAAACCCGCGATCGTCTACGCCCTAAAGCTAGCGACTCACTCTACACAACACTAGCTTTAGAAACCCAAAAAGTTCCATCTAGGTAATGCCAACACACCTGTACTAAAGTACTGCAATACTTAGATCAGTATAAATGCAGTTTTGCAGTATTCCAGTAAAGCAGTTAAAATAATCTACTCCACTTGATGAATTACTTTACCTAATAAATCTCTAATAATTTCTGCCTTTTTCTGCCCTGTCTTGGCAGCAAAAATCGACAGCTTTCGATGCATAGACTCAGTCAAATCAACGGTGATGCGAACGGTTCCTTCCTTACGTTTTGTCAGTTGTGTATCAAGCAAATCAAAGCTCTCAGTATTTGCACTTTTTGTTGAGGTAGTGCGCTTAGCCTTAGCTGTTCGTGTTGTTGTTGCTTTTGTCTTCTGCGTTGCTGTTTTAGTTGATTCTTTCGCCTCAAAAACGAACTCTTTCGCCAAAGAATCATTCAATGTCCGTCGAGTTTTTCCCGTCATTTCAGCATCCTCATAATCTCTTTGAACAGTCGATCGAACTCGTTTGCAGACTCCGTAGCCGATTTTCCTAGTAAGTTCCACACTACTTTACTTTGGCCGAAAGTGTCTGCAATCACCTGCTTTTGATGAATAACTGTCTTCAGAACTGGGATGTTGGTCTTCGTCAGCAGCGCGATCGCCTCATCCAGGAGGCGTGTTCCCCGCACAGCCCGACTCAGAAAAATAGCCGCAGCTGGTGCGCCCCCTCGCACAGATTGCGCCTGCCGAATAATTCTCACAGCATCACTGGCCGACTTCAAATCAATCCCCGTCGGTTGACAAGGCACGATCGCCAAATCCGCCCGAAACAAAATAGCCCGACAAGCCTCCGCTAACCCCGCCGGAGCATCCACCACCAAATATTCATATCGCTCTGCCAACAGCGGAATCTGTTCCAAGAGATCATCCGGAGTCTGCAAAACCTCAAATGGGATATCGGCATCCAAACTGGCCAGCCACACCGACGACGATCGTTGAGCATCCGCATCGATCACCAAAACATTCTTCTTTTTTTTATACGTCAACCAATAAGCCAAGTGAACACTCGTAGTGGACTTAGCACACCCTCCCTTTTGGTTCACAAAAGCAATAATAGGCATCGTTATCAGGCACGTTAAAAAACAACCCGCCGCACTACATCACAAAAAATACCAAGAAAAACTCCTACACAGAACTAGTAGCAGCGATCGTTCCAACAACAAAGCCTCAAGTCATCTAGACTTGAGGCTTTACTTGAAATAGAACCCTGGCGTCGAGTTATTTTGGCAGGTTGCTACCAACCAACTATCGTCACCGCAGGTGCGTTTCACCACTCAGTTCGGGATGGGATGAGCGTGGGTCCACACCGCCATAGACACCAGGAAACTTTTTGGGTCTGTGTGTATTTTCACAGAGCCCAGAAGGCTGCATAGAGAAAATGAAGAGTTAAGTATTGACACATAATTAGTAGAGGTCAAGCCCTCGGTCTATTAGTACTGCTCGACTGCATCCATTACTGGACTTCCATCTACAGCCTATCAACGGGTGGTCTACCCGAGACCTTACTGGGTTAACCCCATGGGAGTACTCATCTTGAGGTGGGCTTCCCACTTAGATGCTTTCAGCGGTTATCCGCTCCGCACATGGCTACCCTGCGTTTACCGTTGGCACGATAACAGGTACACCAGCGGTGCGTCCTTCCCGGTCCTCTCGTACTAAGGAAGGCTCCTCTCAATACTCCTACGCCTGCACCGGATATGGACCGAACTGTCTCACGACGTTCTGAACCCAGCTCACGTACCGCTTTAATGGGCGAACAGCCCAACCCTTGGGACGTACTACCGCCCCAGGTTGCGATGAGCCGACATCGAGGTGCCAAACCTCCCCGTCGATGTGAACTCTTGGGGGAGATCAGCCTGTTATCCCTAGAGTAACTTTTATCCGTTTAGCGACGGCCCTTCCACTCAGTGCCGTCGGATCACTAAGGCCGACTTTCGTCCCTGTTTGACATGTACGTCTCACAGTCAAGCTCTCTTATGCCTTTACACTCAACGGCTGATTTCCAACCAGCCTGAGAGAACCTTTGCGCGCCTCCGTTACCATTTAGGAGGCGACCGCCCCAGTCAAACTGCCCACCTGATACTGTTCCCTTCCCGGATAACGGGCAAGGGTTAGAATTCTAGCTTCACCAGAGTGGTATCTCACCGATGGCTCCACATTCCCCACAAGGAATGTCTCATAGCCTCCCACCTATTCTGCGCAAGCAAAGCCCGAACCCAATACCAAGCTACAGTAAAGCTTCATAGGGTCTTTCTGTCCAGGTGCAGGTAGTCCGTATCTTCACAGACAATCCTATTTCGCCGAGCCTCTCTCCGAGACAGCTCCCAG
>MUGG01000143.1 GCA_002148405.1 Alkalinema sp. CACIAM 70d
TTAAGGGGGATTTAGGGGGATCGTTATGTGTTGCAATCACAAGTTGATTGGGTATATGTGAGCAATGTGAGCAATTTTATTTGTACCATATTGCAATTTTCTCCTCATCTGGCTCGAAAACGAGAAGCTTAACATCATATTCAGTAATGGTAGAGGGTTTAAATGGATTTGGTATGGGAAGAGTTTGCGTGGGACACTGCTAATTCGTACACCCCGCGAATGCGTTGGGCGATTACCGGCCAAGCATAATTCTCTTGCACATAGGCGCGACAAGCTTCCGCAGAGGGCAGCGATCGTGTACCGTCCAGCACTTCCAAAATGCCCTGTGCTAAATCTGCACTGGCGGAACTGGCAAAGAGTAAATCTTCCGAAAAAGGAGCCAAAATTTCGGGAATCGCATCTACGGGAGTCCCCAACACCGGAGTTCCCGCCGCTAGGGATTCAATCACAATCAGGCCAAACCCCTCATAGGCCACCGTCGGCACGATCGAGAAATTGGCAGCGCGATAGGCCAGTAATAGATCTTCGTCAGGCACGTAGCCCAAGAGCTTAACTTGTTCCGATAGCCCTAATTCATCAATTTGGGTTTGTAGGGTTTCTGCCATGGCTCCTTTGCCTGCAATCATCAGCATCGCATCAGGATGTTGTTGCTTAACAATCGCCATCGCTGCAATTAAATTCTCGAGTCCCATCCGTTTTGCCAGTCGTCGTGCAGCAAACATAACCGGTCGATCGCTGGGCCACCCCAATTTCTCACGGGCTGCAGTTTGGGAAATGGCCAAGTTGAAGCGCTCCATATCCACGCCCGCCGGAATCACATGGATGCGATCGCGATCGATACCGTATTCCCGATGTAACACTTCTTGGAAAGCTTTAGACAACACAATGAACTGAGAAACTCGATTGTAGGCCCGTTGTTCGACCCATTTTTTGCACTGGGTGACGATCGATTTTCCTCCTTCCACTTGCCCTTCCAAAGCCCAAGGGCCTTGGAAATGCATGACTAATGGTCGATCGCCCAGTAAATCCAAAATCGGTAAGGTATACAGCGCAAAGTGGGACACCACCGGGGCATAGGTTGTTTGTTGCAACAGGGTCTGGGTTTGCCGCCGTACCCCTTGCCAGCGATTCAGCAGAGATGTTGTGCGATCGGCAAAACCACGAATTTTGCCCTGGGTCATTTCCGCAACTTGAGCTGACCCTGCTACTAGACCATCAATTTCCACACCCGCTTGCGGCAGATAGTGGGTGCAGTCATAGTAGAACCGATTCAGTCCCCCAGCTTGCTCTGGGAACCAACCCATGCCGATTTGTAATGTTTTCATAGCATTTCTCCTAGTGTCATTGATGTGAGGGGATTGCTTTAAGTGAGACTATTGCAATAAGATTCTTTGAAAGGATTTAGCTGGTTAAGCGACGGGGGATCATGGCGGATGAAGTTGGCAGAGAACGGTTAGCGGTTTGATAAAACTTGTGAGCTGCCGCAGCAAGACCTAAAAAGCCCCACATCACGACTCCTGGCAACCCCAGCATGACCGATCCACCAATCAATTGAATCGCCGCTCCTAGGCACACAGCTCGAGTCGTGGCCGTGAAGGAATCATGGCCCTTATTACTACCAAATAGCATTCGGGCATAAAGCCCCACAACGCCTGCCCAGTAACTCAGAGTACCAATCCAGCCTAAGGAATTCAGTGAATCAATAATGGCACTATCAAAGATTCCACCAGCGGCGATACCATTACCCACAACATTGGTTAACCCATTTTCCAAGAAATCTTGGTAGGCATTTTGGCGATCGGAGGCACTAGCATCTTGCTTAAGGTTGGTGAGGGACTCTAAACGGCTACTAATCACACCGGAAAATGAATCCAATGCCGTTAACGGAATGACTAGCAGTGCTGTTACTAATCCTAAAGCAACCAACCGCATCTGGAGCCTAGGTTTGAGGAAACTGACCAAGCTGAGGCAGCCGACAAACCAGCCTAACCAGGCCGATCGTACCAGAGACACCAGTAGGGATAAAAATCCAACGGCATTGGCAGGTAAGGATAAGGGCGAAGTAGTACTCATAATGACAATGAGGCCAGCCGCCATGACATTGGCGAAGACACCGGGGCCATGCATGGTGCTCCAGACCCGCAGTTCAAAGGGAGCAGGCTTACCTGCACTCACCAATTCGGTATTGGTCAACCAGAAGGTATCCCAGCCAGGAGCAACAAAGTATTGATAAACGCCGTAGGCTCCTGTAATCAGTACGCACCAGAAAAATACACTTTCGGTATTCTTGCGATATTCGGGATAGTGACGCCACTGGGAAAAGACATAGAATCCAAAGATAATTGGGGTAAACCAATCCAGCATCCCGATCGACGCTGCGACGTAGGATGATTTATTCAAGGCAACCAGGTAGGCATAAATTGTTGCAGCAGCAGATAGAACAAAGGGCTCAGCCCCAATTTGAACAGCCTGAGGAATGAGTTTAAAAAATGTGAGTACCGATAGCAGTGTCACAAGATAGGGTGTCAAAAGAATCAAACTGGGATCACTAAAACCACTGCGAAAATCAACTAATCGTCGCATAAATGGTGCCAGGAACCAAATCCACCAAGTGAACCCAACATACATTACGGGATAGCGGGAGTAAAGAAATAAGCCAACGCTAACTGCCCCGGCGGGAAATAAAATATTCGCAACTTTACCAACACCTACGATTCCCATTAAGGCAGAAATTAGGCAAAAGGTGATAATAGCTACCCAAGCTGGAAAGGGAGTGAGAATCTGGTAGATTTTTTTGAGTTGTGGGTTCATAGGGGTGGGATGCAGCCTGTGCTAGCAGGGCAGAAGCGATGATAGTGATTTAGGATTGATGGCGGCTAAGTTCTAAATAAACCGAATCCGGTGGGTCGAGAACCTTCGGGGCATTTTGCAGTTCCCACAATTTGACATAGCGGATATAGTCTCCGATCGCGGCGAGCAATGCATGGGTCAGTCCTCGGGTGCCTAACAGGAATTCGCGGTGAATGATATAGCACCAGAAGAATCGCAATAATGGACGTAGAATGATTTTGATACCGCTCGATCGAACGCCTTTATCATTGAGGACTTCCGCTTCGATCGTGGCGTAGCGATTCACAGAGTTAATGTATTCGTCCATGGCATAGGCTCGCCAATGAATAAGTACACCGTCCAATAAATGGGCTTTACCGGGATAGCGAATTTCCTCATGCACTTTCATGGCCGGATCATAGGCGCTGTGTTGCCGATGGAAGAGACGCACAAAATTAAGCTGGCGATGTTTGGGTAAATAATTGGGCAGCAGTTCGCCATAGAAATCGCCCCGACGATTGACCGAATAGACATCCTGGGAATTGGGCTCACCAGCCATCACGGTTTGCAAGGACTTTGCCAACTCTGGCGTGACAATTTCATCACAGTCCAGCATAAAAATCCAGTCATATTTCGCTAGTTCAATGCCTTTATTTCGCTGTCCTGACCAGCCGAGCCACGGTTGTTCATGGACGCGAGCACCGAGGGATTGGGCGATGTCGCGGGTTTTGTCAGTACTGCCAGAATCCACCACCAGTACTTCGTCCGCCCATTCCACACTGCGGATACAGCGTTCGATCACGGCTTCTTCGTTTTTCGCGAGGATGACGACGGAAATAGCAACCATGATGATTTACTCCTCAGGATGGGATTCTGCACAACAGGCATCGGGTAATTCTCGCAGGTGCTTGGCGGGAACTCCGGCAACGACGGTATTGGGCACGATCGATTTAGTAACTACGGCTCCCGCAGCTACCACACTGCCTGCACCGACCGTAATTCCCGGCAGCAGCGTTACATTCGCACCAATCCAAGCTCCCCGCTCAATTTTGATTGATCTCCCGATCGCTTTTCCAGCGCGGCGATCGGCCCCTGCAATTTCATGGTCTGCGGTGATAAAAGTAACCCCGTGGCCAATGACTACGTTGTCTTCTAAAATCACGGGCGCACTTAAATCAAAATAACAATTTCGGTTAATAAAACATTTCTCACCGAGAACCAAATCTGCACCATAGAAGTAACTGCCACCGCGTACTGTACAGCGTTTAGCGATTTGAATTCCCAACGTTTTTAATAATCCGATCCGTAATTGACTGCCAATAAAGTCATTCCCTAGAAAGTTAGATATTAAATTAATTAAATGTATCCAAATAAGCTTATATTGACGTTGTACTTGTTGGAGAATTTTAGTGAGTAAAGATTTCTCCGTATGATTCTCTTTTAGATCATTTACGTTAATATCAACCATAATGCTTTACTCTTAATGTGCCGACTAAGAATGAACCGATCGGGTGCCAGAGGATAACCAAGCAACCATTCCAGCAATGCGACCTTGGCTAGAAGCTTGAAATTTTTGAATGGCTGTCCAGCCTTCCTGGGGCAGAAAGCGAATTGTCTGTACTAATCCCAAAGTTTTACGGCTGCCAATCAAAAGTGACCACAGCACATAGGCTAGACGATTGCGGGTGGGCAGATGGGGCAGGAGAGAAATGGCTTCATTGAAGGCAGCGTTGTACTGAGCCGTGTAGTTGAACTGCAAGCGCTGATCCTCATCAAAGCGTTGCGCCAGAAAGTGATCTACAGACACGGTAGGATCGTAAATCAGTTTCCAGCCCCGTTGCTTGACGGCAAAGCTAAATTCCAAATCGTTATGCACCTGTGCTCCGGAGCCTAAGAGAGCTTCGCTAAACCGTAGGTTCTCGATCGCGGCTCTGCGGTAGCTCATGTTTGCACCTTTGAGAATGTCCACCTCGCGGGGTTCTCCGGTGCCGATGTGGTGGTTGCCGATCGCCCGCCCAAACCAGGTCACTTTGCCCACCGTATCGGACGCACCAGGATGAACTGCTGCATCCTGAAGTTGCCCGTTGAGATACAGCCAATCCCGCCCACCGACTCCGCCCACCTGGGGATCGCGTGTGAAATGCTGCTCGATCGTTTGTAACCAGTGGGGATGGGGTGCGGCATCGTCGTCGGTAATGGCGAGAATGTCGCCCTGGGCAGCGGCCAATCCTGCGTTCAAGGCGGCAACTTGGCCGGGAATAGTGACGATTACGATATGCAAGGGGAGGGGCGTCGATCGCTGGCGTAGAAAGTCTTGGGTTTCCGTATCAATGTCTCGCACAATCACCAGCACTTCATCGGGCTGACGTAGTTGCTGTTGCAAGGCCGCAAGACAGCGCTCGAGATCTTGGCACCGTCGATAGGTTGGGACAATAATGCTCGCTTTCATGGCAAAAATTTCGCTAAAACAGCAGTCAGCCTATCCTTCAGTTCAGGGAAAGGGCAGGTAAATCAGGAAGATTTCGGAGGATCTCCCCTAGGAAAGGGCTGCGGTGTACGGGGTTATACCGAGGTGGGCATCCAACTGGTCGAAAATCTGGGCATCTTGCCGCAGGTCAAACTTGCGGGCAAAAAACTTCTCTGATTGAATTAAGGTCTGAAAATCGGCTGTGCCAAAGACAGCGGGATAGGGCGGCGTCCAAGAGATATGGCGCAGATGATCATTAACAAACTGGAGATCGGGTGCGTTCAACAAAATCGTTTGCACGAAGGATTCATCGGGAATCATTGTGTGGCGATAGTGTTCCACCACTTCCGGATGCTCTTGAATGAACTGCATGAGATAGCTGACAGCACAGCGGGAGAGCGTGTGCCATTGCGATCCGGCATAGCATGGAAAGTTTGGACTAAAGGGAGATTGAGCGGCACGGGTGGCAATTTTGGCTCCAAACCGTCCAGCTTTGACCCGCAAGTAAGGCTGCCAGTTGACGACGCGATAGAGCTTGTAAAATAGCGGTCTTAACTGCGCTGGAACGGTGTGATAGTGGTAGTAATAGCGATCGATACCTGTTTGGTCATGCCAGTTCCATTGGGTAGGTGGCACTTGGTCGATCGGGAAATATTCCAGAAAACCATCACTAGTTGCGCTATTGAGCAATTGCTCGAAGCGGGAAAGCGGTTGAATGGGATAATCCTGTCCCGACAGCAATACTAACCAGTCGAAGTCGATCGCGTTCTGCTGCAACCAATCCAGACATCGCAACTCCGCTTCCACCACTGAGAATTCACCCCAACCAACAGCCACGGGATTTTCCAGCAGGTGAACAGCGGGTAAATCGGCGAGTAATGCCGGGTCAAAGGCTGTCTGGGCGGCATCGTGGTGAATGACAATTTGTACCGTATTGCGTCCAGTTTGTAATGCATGAACCAATCGTAAAACCTGTTGATGATTGGTGTGGGAAGTAATTACATAAGCAATGTTCATGCTGTTTATGAAACCTCCCCGGAATAGCTGGAAGCTGAATTGGCTTGGTTCAAGCTATTCGATCGAGCAATGAAACTGAGAATCAAGGCGTAAAATGTTCTCAAGTTAAATTGTTTCCCAAGGGCTTCCGTTAAATGGGTGCGGGCTTCTTTAAGTTCCCCTGCGCGGAGTAAACCAATTCCCCAAGTTGTTTTGGCTTCCACCCACTTCCGTAGAAAGTAGGAATAATGTTCCTGAAGGTTGGGATCTTGGAGAAATTGGCTATAGCAAAAAGTGCCCGATCGACCTTTGCGAATTTTGGCGGCGGCGTTTTTGCCTCCGCTTTGGGTGGTTTCGGAGTTTTCGTGAATTCGGTAGTAGGTCAGCTTTTCCGGGCAGTAATAGGCTCCGTAGCCCTTGCAGCAGGCTAAATAGGTGAGATAGTAATCCCAATACACACCTACGTTGATTAACTCCGGCCAATCAATCATGCTGCGGCGCAATAGGGCAGAGGAGGCTGGGGAAACGGATTGATCCACTAATCCGATCGACCAAAAAGGTTGGTGAATGCCTTCCGGTAAGCGATCGCGTTTCCAGCGTTGGGAATTTTCTGCACTTAATGCCTCATCCACCCGCCCTGTGCCATCCATAATGTAATGATCGCAAAACGCTGCAACTAAGTTGGGATGGGCTTCCAGGGGTTGCACCAGCCGTTCTAGAAAGTGGGGATCCCAGGTGTCATCGTCGTTTAGGCTGGCCACATAGTCACCCTGTGCCTCTTGAAACGCGAGAGCGATATTCGGCCCGTTGCCCAGATTTTGTGAATTCCGGCGTAAGCGAATTCTGGGATCTTGGAAGCTGGCAATTAATGCCGTTGGATCTTCGGGGCTATGGTCATCCGCGACAATCACTTCAACGTTCGGGTAGGTCTGTTGTAGGACACTCCGTAATGCTGATTCTAAGTAGTGAATGCGGTTGTAGGTGGGGATGACAACGCTGATCAGGGGTTGGGGACTATTCATAGAAGGCGCGCAGGGTAAGGGCGGGTGAGCAAGGGCTTTTGCAGAGGGGAATCCAGTTGTCAATTAATCAAAATAGCCTGATTGAATATCGCGCTTTAGCTCATCCAGTCGGGTTTCTAATTCAATGGTGAGATTTTCCAGGTGATGTTCATCACTTAAGATTGGCTGCACTGTTTGGCTCAGTTTTGCCAGTTGCGAAGCTACCTTTTGGCGATGCAGCCACTCTTGCACCGTGTGTTTTTTGCCCTTGGGATTGGCTAATCTGGGTAAGGACTGCGGTTGATATTTCACACCAACGGAGAGGCACCAGTCCAGCCATTTGAACCCTAAAACGTCTGAGGTCGTATGCACCGCGATCCAGGGAACTCGGATGGAATCCGCGAGAATTGCACCATGCATCGCTTCCGTAATAACGACTTCGGTTTGACTGATTTCTGCGAGCACCTGTTCCACGCTGCCCATGGGATCGATATAGAGAAATCCCAATTGCTCACAAACGGCTTTCCATTCATCTCCACCATTCATGGCTTGCCAAAGGTGCGGCATGAACGCAAACTTATATTTTTTAGCATGACTATCGCTGCTGTATAAGCGTCTTACTAGCAATGCCCCATCTGTAACGGCAAAGGTCGGGGAAACGCCCAATGCTTGAGCTGAGAGCGGCCCTCGCAAGCAATAAATTTTCCAGCGATCGTCGATCGTGGGTAAATGGGCAAAGTGCTGTTTTCCGTAGCCCACACCCGTGCTGAAAATAGCAATCTTTTCTGCCTGGACTCGTTCAACGAGTACATCATTAATTAGGGTGCCAATGCCTACTAGACTGGTTTTACTTTGGGGTTGCAATAGACCCGGCAGCAGGTGATGGAAGAGCCAGGGATTTAAATCGTCACCCACGTTGCCACGTTTGGTTTTCCAGTAATACAGTTTCATAGGATGTGTCAGTAGGACAAACTACTTGGTACTTGTTCAAGGATGCGCTGTTAGGAGAGGACGATCACGGTACAACATGCTCGCAATCATCAAAAATTATGAACTGAGCAAACTGGTAGTTGCCAATTTAAGTTGGTCTCGTCTACGAATTAGAAACCACTTAATAGCTCGCCGAATTTTATAGATATGAAATACTAGCTCTACAGCAATTTTCTCAAGACCGAGGATGGATTTACGATACTTCTTCAGTACTTCTTCAACTCGATCGCGATCGGTATTGCGGGCAGTATCGCTCATAGTTTTTGTGCCTTGCAGCATTTGGTAATTGCCCCAATCTTCATCGAAGTATTGAGTATGGGCTACCCGCACAGCGCGGATAATGAAATCCAGATCCATGGTGTAGTGATCATCCACATCATAGAGTCCAGCTTGGTCGTGTAACGATCGATGGTAGAAATAAGCCGAGGGGTTCATAGGAAAGGGATTGACATGGAACCCCATGAGCAAATCTTTGAATCCCAGCTTTTTGGGCTTGTTAATCCCAGTCACTTTGCCGTCATCATTCCACACCTTACAATTCCCTGCAATAAAACTAGGATTGGGAAGTGTTGGAAAAATTTCGAGAATCCGATTTAAGACATTGGGTTCATAGAAATCGTCAACGTTCAGGAATGTAATGATTTCACTGTTAGCTAAAGCAATTCCTTTATTCATCGCATCGGATTGTCCTCGATCTTTTTCGGAAATCCAGCGAATGTGGGGATATTGCTCTGCGTAATGCTTGACAATCTCGATCGTTCGATCGGTGGAGCCACCGTCAACAATTAAATGTTCAACACGATCGCATTGCTGATTCAGAACAGCCTGAATACATTTTTCAATATACTTCTCCCCGTTGTAAACGGGTGTAATTATGCTCAATAGAGTCCCTGGCTGATTCGAGACTGTAGGTTGAATCATCATGCTGTTTGCAATTGGGGCAATGGAGATGGGCTAGTACTGGGTTACTTTTCAGTAAGAGCGCCACCCTATCCGGGGAAATACGAATGGATCATGAAGAATTCAACGTTACGATCGGGAATTTACAGTAACTTCTTAATTACAAAGCAGCCTCCAACAAGGCTTACAGAAAGTTTCTAGACCGTGGCAGAGGTGAGGGCACCGGGAATAGAATCCATTTGTACCACCCTAAGACGTTAAAATAAAGGTACCGATCGACGAGGTAGCAGGATGACCATTTCTGTAGATCGCGAAATCGTTTACCCTGAGCGTGATGGGCAGCCCATGGCGGATAATACGAAGCAGTTTCGTTGGATTGTGCTGCTCAAAGAAAATTTGGAATGCGTATTTGCGGATGATCCCCTAGTGTTTGTAGCGGGGGATTTGTTGTGGTATCCGGTGGAGGGCCATCCTGAGATTCGATCGGCTCCGGATGCGATGGTAGTGTTTGGTAGACCCAAGGGCGATCGGGGTTCCTATCGGCAATGGCAGGAGGAAAACATTGCGCCGCAGGTGGTGCTTGAGGTGCTGTCTCCCGGCAATACGCTGAAGGAGATGGCGAAAAAGCAGCAGTTCTACGATCGCTATGGCGTTGAGGAATATTATCTGTATGACCCAGATAAGAATGATTTGAATGGCTGGCTGCGGTCGGCTGATGAGTTTGTGGTGATTGATGAGATTACCGATTGGCAGAGTCCTCGGTTGGGGATACGGTTTGTGCTGACGGAGGAAACGCTGGAGATTTACTACCCTGATGGACAGCGATTTTTGACGACGGTGGAGTTGGCGGCTAGGCGAGCAGAGGCAGAATTGCAGGCTACCCAGGCCAAGTTAGAACTAGAGGCAACTAATTTGCAGCTAGAGGCAACTAATTTGCAGCTAGAAGAGGAGCGATCGCGATCGGCACGGTTGGCAGAGCAGCTCAGAGCGTTGGGGGTTGATCCTGACAGCGTTTAGGCTAGATTGCAGTGTCAGGAAAAGGCTTCGTGAGTTATCCACGACCCGATTTTGTTAGGCGGCAAGTCGCTGTTGGTATAGCTGCATATAGCGTTGGGCTTGCAGTTCCAGCGTATACTCCTGCAAGGCGATCGCACGGCACGTTTGGCGCATTTGGTTGCGATGCTCTGCATTCTCTAAAAGTTGGATAATACCTTGGCGGAAATCTTTGATATCTTCTGGAGCCGCTAGGTAACCAGTTTCACCGAGACGAACCAGATCGGGCACGCCCCCAATTTTAAAGGAAACCATGGGGGTGCCGCAGGCCATACTTTCCTGGAGAACAAGGGGCAAGTTATCCGCACGGGTCGGGAAAATAAATAGATCCGCAGCCGAATAGGCAATCGCTTTGATCCGATCGCTGCTGATATAGCCCAGGTTGATGGTGGAAATCCCTAAGTTCGCCTCGATCTCATCCCCCCCTGAACCCATGACCAAAAGAACCGTTTCTGCTTTGAGGGATTGGGGCAGGTCAAGCAGGGCTTTGAACAGGAGATCGCCACCTTTGCGATCGTCCGCCAGGGATGCAGCGGCAAATAAGAGGACTTGCTTGCCTTGGGGAATATTCAGAACTGCGCGACATTGATCGGGGTCAAGGGGCTGATAAACCGTAGTATCAATTCCGTAGGGAATATGATGAATTGAGAAGCGGTTCAGCAAACTTTGTTGCGCCTGCTCATACAGCCAACGACTTGGGGCTACGATCGCTAAATTGGACTGGCTGTAAACCCGTTGCTTCAGTTTCCATTCCCAGGCGGTAATGTCTCGGTGGGTAGCGGGGTAGGTATTCAGGTAAGGACATTGACCACATCCAGTCTGCCATTTGCCGCAATCATAGCTATAGGAACAATGTCCGGTAAAGCTCCACATATCATGTAGGGTGAAAACGGCGGGCTTAGTTCGGGTCAGCTTCGCAATATCTAAGTAGTTAAAATAATTACTGTGGAGATTATGGAAATTTAAGATATCAGCATTACGATAAAAGTCATGTTTGGAAATATTTGAGAATGTTTGGTAATTTAAATAATTCAATCCAAGACGATAGGTGAGTCGCCCAATATTTTGTTCGAGATAGGGCGATCGAGGTACTTTAGCGACGCGATCGCTACTGGTCTGTTTAACGCCTACCAACTGTCGGGAATCAATCTTTTGGTTGAGCAAACCTTGGTGGAGACGATAGCCAGCCAAGGCTGCGCCTCCAGCCGTATCGGATTGATTAATGTGTAAAACTTTCATGGGTTGTTTTTCCAGTCTTCAATTGGATAATTCGTGATCTACTGCCGATGGAGATTACAGACACTGCGTTACTGACTCACAGAACACTGCGTTACTGACTCACAGAACACTGCGTTACTTACTCACAGAACTCATCGATAGGCGAGCTTCTTTCCACAGTCCTAATGCAGCTACTGGTAAGTAGGGTTTGAGGAAATATTGGCCCATTTTGAACCAATTGATTGGATGGTGTAACTGCAAACAAATTTTGAGCAATGACAGGGCTGCGATCGTTTTCTGACGAATCAATAACCGCCAAACTAGCTTCTCTAGCATGGGGCCCCAACTGGGTTGACCACCGGGATGCTGAATCAGAAAATCCCAAAAATTTCTCAGGGCTTGGATATCTGCTTGGGAAATGTCTCCAGATAAACCTTGATCTTTGTGCCAATATTGCTCGTAGGAAGTGCGATCGATCGGTTCTAGCAAAGCCCACCAAAGTTTTTGATAACTGGCTTCTGCTAGCGGTTTGGGCATGACTGTTTGGATCGATCGAACGGCGATCGCATAGGAGCAATGGAGTTGATCTTTCCGATAAATCGTACTAATCCTCGGTGCATCATCCAGGCGGCGTTTGAGGAGAATTTCAGGCAAATTAGCAACCTTGGCCTGCTGGCTGAGTCTCCACCATAAATCGTAATCCTCCGCTCGCCGTTGGGTTGCGTCATAGCCGCCAATGGCTTGGATGAGGCTAAAGCGAGCCATGAGGGTGGAGTGATGCATGAAGTTATTGAAAAGAAACAATGCTTCTAAGGCATCATGATCCGTGGGTGGAACATCTTGCCCAATACGATCGCCCTGCTGATTAATACTTTCAACTGCTGTGCCGATCGCGCCGACTTCAGGATACTTGGTCAAATAGTGAACCTGTTGTTCTAGGCGAGTTGGTAGAGAAACGTCATCGGCGTCCTGGCGGGCAAAATATTCGCCTGTAACGGCTTGTAATCCTTTGTTTAATGATTTTTCTAAGCCTAAGTTAATTTCATTCTCAATTAATTTAATTCGGGAGTCAATGCCTTGATAGTGTTGAATAATCGATAGCGTTGAATCCGTCGAACCATCGTTGACAATAATAAACTCAAAATCCTGCAACGTTTGATTGAGAATGCTTTCGATCGCTTCTCTGAGATGGGTTTCTCCGTTGTAAACGCACATTAGAATGCTGACTTGAGGCATAGTAAACTCCATGCGGGTCTCGTTGCAGAGGATGCATCAAGGGCTAGGTGGCCCATAACACTGACCCAATTTACAAAGAGAAAGATAATTTTCGGGATACTTCGTATAAATACATAGAATTTTTATGAAGGAACAGCATAACAGATCGAACAATGGAGAGCGATCAGGAATACTTGATATTTTACGCAAATAGAATATTGTGTATTGCACCTTGAATGAGGAGGATACAATGAAGGAATCGATCGCTGAGGTAGCAGGATGACCATTTCTGTAGATCGCGAAATCGTTTACCCTGAGCGTGATGGACAGCCGATGTCGGATAATACGAAGCAATTTCGCTGGATCGTCCTGCTCAAGGAGAATCTAGAGTGTTTATTCGCTGACAATGCCCAGGTCTTTGTGGCAGGGGATTTGTTGTGGTATCCGGTGGAGGGTCATCCTGAGATTCGATCGGCTCCAGATGCGATGGTAGTGTTTGGTAGACCGAAGGGCGATTCGCCAGAGGCGACGCTTTGCGATCGGGGTTCCTATCGGCAGTGGCAGGAGGAGAACATTGCGCCGCAGGTGGTGTTTGAAGTGCTGTCCCCTAGCAATACCTTGAAGGAGATGACGAAAAAGCAGGAATTTTACGATCGCTATGGCGTTGAGGAGTA
>MUGG01000134.1 GCA_002148405.1 Alkalinema sp. CACIAM 70d
CGGAATTTGCATGGCTCGACCCCAACCAACCCCTGCCTAACGGCACCCAAGTGCTAGCCACCTATGAAGGCTGGAAACTGGTACAGCGATCGGCGAATTAGTGATGGGCGAGTTAGTGTTCGATGAATGAGCGATTGGCGAATTGGTAATAATCTCCTCTCTATTCAGCAGATAGGGCTCACTATGCCATTCGAGCATTTGGTTAATTTCAATACAGTTCTTGCCCAAAATTTGATCGATGATTGGGTTGCTGCGAGTTTATACGGAAATCAACTCGTTAAAGTGCTGGAAATCTTGTGTCAGAAAGTTTCTGTCTGAAATTTTTCTGTCCAAAGTCTTTCCACGGTTGAACAGCAGTTGCTTTCTACTTCAGGCTCGTTGCGCTTTGTCGGTTTAGTTCTGCTCAATATCACTAGCTGCAATTTGCTGGGTAAAGGATGATCTAAACTAGCGCGGAAGAAAAATCATCGCCTCTAGGGTTCCGGCAGCGATCGTTTACTGTCACCTGTGACTGGTCCAAGAGAGGCAAGCCAGCATCGGGACTGGATGCAGCCCAAACTGGTCACACGGCGGGAAAAAAGCCCGGGAGAAGAAGGTTCTAAGGTCTGTGGGATCTAGAGCCTAATCTTCCGGGCTTTCCAGTCCAATTCTCGTTTGGGTACCAATATGAGCGACAATCCACTCTTTCAAACCCCTGGTCAGCCCCCTAGACAGAATGGTCGAGAAGCCAGTCACGGGTTAGAACGAGAAGCCCAACTGCCATTAACGGGTTGGCAGCAGGAAGTCTCCCAAGGGCTGGAATACGGCCTCGAAGCCGCCGATAGCATTCGCGATCGCACCATTTCCACCTTTTCGCGCGGAGAACTGCCCCACTTCGCGGGAATTAACACCTTCCTCAAAGCGCCCTATTTAGAAGATGTGCGCAAGGTGGGCGAGTACGATGTGGCGATCGTTGGCGTTCCCCACGACTCCGGTACCACCTACCGTCCTGGTACCCGCTTCGGCCCCCAAGGGATTCGCCGCATTTCCGCCCTCTACACCCCCTATAACTTTGAATTCGGGGTTGATTTACGGGAACAGATCACCCTTTGTGACGTGGGCGACATTTTTACCATTCCCGCCAACAACGAAAAATCCTTCGATCAAATTTCCAAAGGCATTGCCCATATCTTTAGTTCCGGTGCTTTTCCGATCATTCTCGGCGGTGATCACTCGATCGGGTTTCCGACCGTGCGTGGGGTGTGCCGTCACCTCGGCGATAAGAAAGTCGGCATCATCCACTTCGATCGCCACGTAGACACCCAGGAGACTGATTTGGATGAACGGATGCACACCTGTCCCTGGTTCCACGCCACAAACATGGCCAATGCTCCGGCGAAAAATCTAGTGCAACTGGGCATTGGTGGTTGGCAGGTTCCCCGTCAGGGTGTGAAGGTGTGCCGTGAGCGATCGACCAACATCCTAACGGTAACGGACATTACCGAAATCGGGATCGATGCGGCGGCAGAATTTGCCCTAGAGCGTGCCTTAGATGGAACCGATTGTGTCTACATCAGCTTTGACATTGACTGCATTGATGCTGGATTTGTCCCCGGAACAGGCTGGCCGGAACCCGGTGGTCTGCTCCCCCGCGAAGCCCTGGCACTGCTGGGTAAAATCATCCAGCGGGCTCCCGTTTGCGGGTTGGAAGTGGTGGAAGTGTCTCCCCCCTACGACATCAGCGACATGACTTCGTTAATGGCGACTCGCGTGATCTGTGATGCTATGGCTCACTTAGTGCTCTCTGGCCAACTGCCCCGCAAGGAAAAACCCGCCTACATCCACCCCGAAGCCAACATGGCGGTTGATCAAGCTTGGAGCTAAAACTGGGAGCTAAAACTGGGAGCTAAAACTGGGAGTTAAACCATGCACGAAACTGACATGACGCGGGCACTGCTCAATACCATCAGCGACTGGTGGGACGCCCAACCCGATCGCCCGGTGATTGAAAAAGTCCACCTCATCGTGGGGCAGTTTACCTGCGTCGAACCCGTCAGTTTGCAGTTTGCCTTTGAAGTGCAAACCCGCGATACCTTTCTGCAAGGAGCCGAACTGGTGATTCAAGAGACGCCCCTGATTGCCTACTGCCACGCCTGCCAGCAGGAATATCGTCCGGAGTACGGCCTTCAGTACGCCTGCCCCACCTGCCACGCCCCCATGGAAGACATCCGTTCTGGCCGGGAACTGAAGATCGATCGGATTGAATACAGCCCCCAACCCGCAACACGTTGAGTTGACTAACCTACCATGCACCAAACCTTTGACGCCGCCCTGGGAATTAACCTACTCCATGCTAACCAAGCGGGAGCCAACCACAACCGCGAACATTTTGATGAATGGGGCATTACTTGCCTCAACATCATGAGCAGTCCCGGTGCAGGCAAAACCGCGTTACTTGAAAAAACCCTGGCTACGCTGTCGGATGAACTCAAAATCGCGGTGATTGAAGGCGATATGACGACGGAGTTAGACGCCGATCGCCTGCGGCAGTACAACGTTCCCGTGATTGCGATTAACACTGGGCGTTCCTGCCATCTGGATTCCAAAATGGTTGCTGGCGGCCTGCACCAATTCGTCCATAATTACAATCCTGAAGAATTTGATTTGGTGCTGGTGGAAAATGTCGGCAACTTGGTCTGTCCCGCTGAGTTTGAAGTGGGAGAACATGGCAAGGTTGCTCTGCTCAGCGTCACCGAAGGCGAGGATAAGCCATTGAAATATCCAGTGATGTTCCAGGAAGCGGATTGCTTACTGATTACCAAATTGGATCTCGCCCCCTATGTTGATGTCAATATTGACCAAATCATTGCCAATGTCCGGCAAATGAATCCCACGGTGACGATTATTCCTGTCTCTGCGAAAACGGGGGAAGGGCTAGATCAGTGGTTTGATTGGGTGCGCCAATGCCAGCGATCGCAATCCCAATCGTTATCGTTGCAACTGCCGCATACCCACACTC
Organism: Alkalinema sp. CACIAM 70d; assembly: GCA_002148405.1. Lineage (GTDB taxonomy): Bacteria > Cyanobacteriota > Cyanobacteriia > Leptolyngbyales > Leptolyngbyaceae > Alkalinema. Next base: position 2,999 of record MUGG01000134.1, read on the forward strand.
ACACTCACACCCATACCCATCCAGCCATTTTGGAGCAGGTGTAGTTTCGGGCGCAGGCAGGTTACGCAGGATCGAGGCAATCATTACTAGCAATCGTTCAGTCGCATTCAGTCCGGTATCGCTAACAACTGTTTTGGGTCTCCTCCATGATGACAGAATATGCTCCGCCGATTTCCCGCAATGACACGATCGCGAAACTCTCCGTGCAACAGGTCTGCAAACACTACAAGAGCCGGGGCAAAGCGGCGGATAATGCCGTCACCGTTTTGGATGATATTACCTTCTCCATTCAACCCCGTGAATTAATTTGCCTGGTAGGTTCCTCCGGTTGTGGAAAATCCACGCTCCTGAATATCATTGCAGGGCTGACCCCGCCTTCCTCCGGCGAAGTGTATGTCGATGGCCAAGCGGTGACGGGACGACCGGGGTCCGATCGGGGTATGGTGTTTCAAGGGTACACCCTCTATCCTTGGTTAACCGTGGCGCAGAATGTGGCCTTTGGGTTGAAACTGCGCAAAATCCCCAAGGCTGAGCAGCGGGAACGGGTGCAGTATTTTCTAGAGGTTGTCGGACTGAGCGATTACACCCATGCCTATCCCAAGCAACTGTCGGGTGGGATGAAACAGCGCGTCGCGATCGCCCGTGCCCTCGCCAATGAACCGGCCTTGCTGTTAATGGATGAACCCTTTGGTGCGTTGGATGCCCAAACCAAGGAACAAATGCAGCAGTTTTTGTTAGAGCTGTGGGAGAAAACCCATGTGACGATTTTGATGATTACCCATGATGTGGAGGAAGCGATTTACCTAGCGCAACGGGTCTACGTCATGCGGGCCCGCCCCGGCAGAATTCATGCTGAAATTCCAGTGCCTTTTCCGGAACATCGTGAATTAGACATCAAACTTTCCAGCGATTTTGTTCGCATTAAACGGCAAGTCCTCCACGCATTGCGTGACGATACCTAGGGAGAGAGAGATATGGATTCGATCGATGGTCGTTCTCCTATCCATCCATTACTCAGTCTGCCATTTGTAATTCTTGTCCCTTGATTGAGCACCTGTTGATCAGTAGCCATGATTAAATTTTTACCATCTCAATTTTCCAAAGCTTGGTCAATGGTGGGCCTAGCGTTGGCTTCTCTCTTTCTCACCGTTGCCTGTGCAGGGCAAAACGCCAACCAACCCGCTCCCTTGGTTTCCGGCACCAACAACTGGGTCGGCTATACCGGGCACCACATTGCCGTGGGCAAAGGCTTTTTTAAAGAGCAAAAGGTCAATGTCCAAGACGTTTTCTTCACCAGTGAAAGTGATCAGCAGACGGCTTTTCTCGCTAAAAAGCTCGACATTGCTTGGTTTACGTCCGGGACGGCTGTTCAAGTTGCCGCTAAGGATCCCAGTGCAAAGATCGTCTATCTGATTGATTATTCCAATGGGGGCGATGGCATTATTGGTCGCGGCATTAAATCGCCCCAGGATGCCAAAGGCAAAACGATCGCGCGGGAAGATATCCTGTTTGAAAAGGTGCTGCTACGAGCCTACTTAAACAAAGGCGGTTTAACGGAAAATGATGTCAGCATCAAAAGTATGCCCGCTGCCGATGCTGCCACAGCCTTTGCCGGGAAACAGGTGGATATTGCTGTGAGCTACGAACCCTACCTGCGCAAGGCGGCCCAACAGGGTGGGGGTGAAGTGATTTTCTCAACGGAGAACACGAACTTGATTGCCGATGTGGTGATGGTGCATGGCAATATTTTGCAGGAGCGTAAAGCCGATCTACAAGCCTATTTCAAGGCCGTTGACCAAGCCGTGAAACTCGCGGTAGCAGCGGATCCTGAAGCCATGAAAATCACGGGGGAAAAGCTGGGAATTTCTGGGGATGAAGTGAAGGAGCAATTGAAACTGCTCAAGTTATTTGATGTTGAGGGCAACAAGACTGTAGGATTCAATCCAACCAATCCGCAAAACATTAAAGGTAATTTAGAACTCAATGCCAAGGCGGCCTACGATTTCAAAATGATTCCCAGTCCGTTGCAAGCGGATCAACTCTACGATGATTCAATTATGAAATCGCTGTAAGTTATCAAATTGCTCTCTACAGGGAATCGGAAAATCATCACTATGGCTGAATCATTAACACCGGAATTGCAAGCGCTCAAGTCCTCCTTGGAAGACCAAGGGGTCAAGTATGCCTTAGCCAGTTTTGTCGATCTCCATGGCATGTGTAAGGCCAAAGCAGTGCCCCTGTCCCACTTGGGGCAGATGATGGCGGGGTCAGAACTATTCACGGGCGCAGCCTTGGATGGAGTGCCTCAGGATGTAAGTGATGAGGAAGTTTCTGCTCGCCCCGATCCCAAATCTGCGACCATTCTGCCGTGGAATCCAGAGGTCGCTTGGTTCGCGAGCGATCTCTACCTAGAGGGAAAACCTTTTTCCGCCTGCTGTCGAGGTATTCTCAAGTCGGTGCTGGCCGATGCGGCTCGCATGGGATTTACGTTTAATCTGGGAATTGAAACGGAGTTTTTTATTCTCAAGGAAACCCCTGAGGGTGAGGCGATTCCCGTCAGCGATCGCGATACCTTGGCCAAACCCTGTTATGACCTGCAAGGCTTGCTGGATAACTACACCTGGGTGACGGAAATCGTGGAGGCGATGAATCAACTGGGCTGGGATGTCTATTCCTTTGACCATGAGGATGCCAACGGTCAGTTTGAAACGGATTTTGCCTACTGCGATGCGTTACAAATGAGCGATCGCATTACGTTTTTTCGCTTGATGGTTAAGGAGATTGCCCGCAAGCATGGCTACTTTGCCACGTTTATGCCCAAACCCTTTGGTAATCGTTCTGGCAGCGGTGCCCACTACAATATGTCCCTCGCAGACATCAACACGGGGGAGAATCTTTTTTACAACGCAGACGATCCACGGGGTTGTCAGCTATCGCCATTGGGCTATCAATTCATTGGGGGAATTCTACGCCACGCCCCTGCCATCTGTGCGGTGATTGCACCGACGGTCAATAGTTACAAACGACTGGTGGCGCGGGGCAGTATGTCGGGCTTTACCTGGGCTCCGGTCTACATGTGCTATGGCAATAACAACCGCACCAATATGCTGCGCATTCCCCTAGCAGGTGGGCGGGTGGAATGCCGAGCGGCAGATATTTCCAGCAATCTTTACCTAGGGGCGGCCATGCTGTTGGCGGCGGGCTTGGAGGGGATTCGGGAGCAGCTTGATCCCGGTGAACCCCATACGGAAAACATGTACACCCATTCGTTGGAAACCCTGGCGGAGATGGGAATTCATTGCCTACCGCGCACCTTGGGAGAGGCGATCGCGGCTTTTGCTCAGGATCCCCTCAGCCAAAAAGTTATGGGGGATTTGATGTACCAATCCTATGTGGACTACAAAACCCAGGAGTGGCAAGAGTATCACAATCACATTTCTGATTGGGAACGGCAACGCTATTTAAAGTTTTTCTAACTGGAGACTCTCACCATGGTTACCCTCACCCCGATCGCGCAAAATAGTACGCCCCGAGAACATACCTATTTACAACCTTCTGTGTTCTGGAGCATTCGTCAGGGTTTTTCCAAGCGGTTGTCGCTGCTAATTGTGACGCTGGCGCTGGCTGTGCCATTGCTGGCTTGGGCGATTGTCAGCTATGCCGGATTGGTGCCGCCAATGTTTCTGCCCACCCCAACGGCAGTGCTGCAAGCGGGGATGACCATGTTTGCGGAAAATAATTTACTCGTGGATGTGTTGGCGAGTAGTGGTCGGGTTTTGGCGGGGTTTCTGGTGGCGGCGCTGATTGGGGTGCCGATGGGCATTGCCATGGGAACGTTCTACAGCATGGACAGCTTGTTTGCTCCGATCGTGGGGACGGTGCGTTACATGCCAGTGACGGCGTTTGTTCCGTTAATCATTATCTGGCTGGGGCTGGGGGAGGCTTCTAAGGTATTGATTATTATGTTGGGGGTGGTGTTGTACAACGCCATCATGATTGCGGATGCGGTTAAGTTTATTCCCAATGACATGATCAATGTGGCCTATACGTTAGGCGGCAGTCGTCGAGATGTTTTATTGCAGGTGATTATTCCGGCGGCGTTTCCCAGTGTGTTGGATACTTTGCGGGTGAATATTTCGGGGGCTTGGAACTTCCTGGTGATTGCGGAGTTGGTGGCGGCGCAGAGTGGCCTAGGGTTCAAAATTATTCAGGCACAACGGTTTCTGCAAACGGATAAGGTGTTGTTTTGCATTATTTTGATTGGTTTGATTGGTTTGGTGATTGACTACGGGTTGAAGGCTCTCTCGCAGAAGCTTACACCTTGGGCTGATCAAACGCGACATTAGTAGCCGAATTAATACCCGATCAATAGTACCCAATTAATTTTTGATTGCGATACGTGATGATCCCCCTAAATCCCCCTTATTAAGGGGGACTTTGAGTGAATACGGGGGATTTTAATTAGAATCTATAATTCTCTCATTATTTCTCGTATTAACGGTGTGTATTATCAAAGCTGTGGGAGATTGGACGGTCGATCGATCGAATAATTTAACGTTGGCGATTTAGAAATCACCCGACTGAGGTATTTTTTCGATCGTAAATATTACTGCTCATGAATCGGGCTGTGGGGACTTTGGTGGTGAGGCTATACTACTGAGTGATCAAGCCTCCGTCAGAAGAAATCATGAGTGGTGAGCGTCCGAAGAAAATTCTCATCCTGGCTGCTGCGCCGAAGGATGCGGCAAGGTTGCGGTTGGATGAGGAAGTGCGGGAAATTCAAGCTGGGTTGGAACGGGCCAAGCGGCGGGAACAGTTTGAGATAATTTCCCGTTGGGCAGTACGATCGGAGGATTTGCGGCGGGCGTTGCTGGACTGTGAGCCGGATATTGTGCATTTCTCGGGCCATGGGATGCGGACTGAGGGGTTGGCCTTGGAGGATAAGAGCGGCAATGTCAAGTTCGCCAGTGGTGAGGCGCTGGCGGGATTATTTAAGTTATTCGTGGGCAAGGTGGAATGTGTGTTGCTGAATGCCTGCTATTCCGAAGCGCAGGCGGAGGCAATTTTCCCCTATGTGGATTATGTGATTGGCATGAATCAGGCGGTGGGGGATCAGGCGGCGCTGGCCTTTGCGGTGGGGTTTTATGATGCGTTGGGGGCTGGTCGATCGGTGGAAGAGGCCTACGCTTTTGGTTGTAGTGCAATCGATTTTGAGAGTGTGCTGGAGCGCTTGACGCCAGTGCTCAAAAAACGAACCAGTGCGGCCCCAAAGCCCAGTCCGGTGCCAGTTCCACCTAGCCCGATCGAGCCGGAACCCATTCGCTTGGAAACGCCGGAGGGCCAGGTACCGTTGGGATCGCCGTTTTATGTGGATCGACCGCCGATCGAAGCGGAGTGCTATGACACGATCGTCAAACCAGGGGCGCTGATTCGGGTGAAGGCGGCGCGGCAGATGGGCAAAACGTCGCTGATGATGCGGATTTTGGCCCATGCCCAGGCACAGGGTTGTCGATCGGTCCCTGTCTACTGCCAAGAGGCAGAGGGCGAGATTTTTGCCAGTTTGGATCAGTTTTTGCAGTGGTTTTGCGCCACGATCGCGGAGGAGTTGGGACTGGATGCTGACGTGGAACTGTTTTGGCGACGGGGATCGCTGGGCAGTAAGCGGAAATGTACGAATTACATGCAGCAGGTGATTTTGGCGGCGGCGAGTAGTCCGTTGGTGCTGGGGCTGGATGAGGTGGATTTGGTGTTTCAGCATCTCAAGATTGCCCAGGAGTTTTTTGCGTTGCTGCGGGCATGGCATGAGCGGGGCAAGAATGATCCGGTGTGGCAGAAGTTGCGGTTGGTGATTGTGCATTCCAAGGAGGTCTATATTCCGTTGGATATGCATCAGTCGCCGTTTAATGTGGGGGTGCCGATCGAGTTGCCGGAGTTCACGCTGGAGCAGGTGGAAGGGTTGGCCCAGTGCCATGGGTTGCGGTTGTCGCCGGAGCAGGTGACGGAACTGGTGGCAATGGTGGGGGGACATCCCTATTTGGTGCGGGTGGCGTTGTACGATTTGGCACGGCAACGGCGATCGCTGGCGCAGTGGTTACAAGTGGCTCCCACCCAGGAGGGGCCGTATTACGATCATCTGCGACGGCATTTATTAAATTTGCAGGGGAGTCCGAATTTGGTGCAGGCAATGCGGCAGGTGATTGCAACCCGCAGTCCGGTGCAGATTGGCTCCGATGAGGCGTTTCAGTTGCGCAGTATGGGGTTGGTCAAGTTTCAAGGCAATGCGGTGGTGCCGCTCTGTGATTTGTATTGTCAGTATTTTCGGAATCATTTGAATTAATTTGTTTTAAATCGCTATGAGTGCTTTTCCAGAGTCGAATCGCTATGAATATCAGGTGGGGGGCAGTCTGAAGCTGGATGCGGCCACCTACGTGCAACGGCAGGCCGATCGGGATTTGTATGAGGGGCTGAGGTTGGGGGAGTTTTGTTATGTGTTGAACTCGCGGCAGATGGGGAAGTCGAGTTTGCGGGTGCGGACGATGGCGCGGTTGCAGGCGGAGGGGGTGGCCTGTGTGGATATTCAGGTGACGGATATTTTGGAAGAGGAGATGACGCCGGAGCAGTGGTATGCCGGGGTGATCAATAGCATTGTCATGGGGTTGGAGTTGTACGATCGCTTTGATGATGCGAGTTGGTGGGATGAGTTGGCGCGACTATCGGGGGTGCAGCGGTTTAGTAAGTTTATTGAGGAGGTGTTGTTGAGGTTGGTACCGGGGCCGATCGTGATTTTTTTGGATGAGATCGATCGGATTTTGAGTCTGAATTTCAATGTAGATGGTTTTTTTTCGGTAATTAGGGAGTGTTATAACCGCCGATCAGATAATTTGGAGTATCGGCGGTTGACGTTTGTGTTGATTGGGGTAGCAACACCGTCAGATTTGATTCGAGATCCCCGGAGTACACCATTTAATATTGGCCGCGCTATCGAGTTACAAGGTTTCCAGGTAGAGGAAGCTAAGCCCTTAGTGCAGGGATTAGCGGGGAAGGCAGTGCATCCAGAGCAGGTATTGCAGGCAATTTTGGATTGGACGGGAGGGCAGCCGTTTTTGACACAGAAGGTTTGTCAGTTGGTTCTCAAAACGGATGAAATTATTCCTGAAGGAAAGGAAGCAAGTTGGGTAGAGGCATTGGTGCACAGTCGAATTGTGACAAACTGGGAAGCACAGGATGAGCCGGAGCATTTGCGAACAATTCGTGATTTACTGCTACATGACAATACCAAGACTTTACACATTTTGAAATCTTATGAAAGAATTTTAAACCAGGGGGAGGTTACTTTTGACTCTATCATCCATCAAATAGATCTTAAGTTAACTGGACTCATTGTAGAGTGTTACGGCAAGCTGAAAGTATATAACTTAATTTACGAAAAAATTTTTAATCTTCGCTGGGTTAATAGAGAATTAGTACGACTACAACCAGATCACAGAATGAAAATTCTTATGGAAGAGATTGGGAGAGCTCTACAAGAAGGAAGAAATCTAAAAAAAATTAACTCTCAAGATCCATATTATCTTAATCAAATCCCCCATCTTTGGCTTGAAAATTTTCCGTGGCAGTATCCTGAGCCAAGAGTTATAGATAAAAAGCTTACTAATGATGAAAAACAGTATCTAGAGAGTCAAATGCCATTAGCCTTACCCGATGCACGCACTATTAATTCTCTAGAATTCTTTGCTCTAGTAGAATCTTTACATGCTCTTGCACAAGAAAATATTGCACCGGAAAACCATCAGGTTCTAACCGAAACAATGGTTGAATATGTTAGTCAGCGCTTGTTGTTGGCAGGAACTGTTGAAAAATTAGACTTTCATGACGACAGTTATTACATACTGCTTCGCAGTTCTTATTCACCAAATGATGATTTAGAAAGGTTATATGTAATGGTGGAAGAAGCAGCTACTTACTTCCAGTTAATTCAAGAATGGCAACAGAGAGAAGCAAACACAATGAGAATTTCAGAGTGGCTAGATATTTCACCAGAAAACATACAAAAAGCTCTTGATGATCTTGATCAAGCCATTAGTTCTTGGGCAGATCAATACCATCAAAAAGATGGTATTCCGTTTGCACTAAGTGCAGTGATTGGTAAATCTCCACTATGGAATTAGTGTTAATCAACATAGAATCACGGCCTGAGAAGCAGCAGTAGTTATGAATTCTAGAGCTAGCCACAGCTATTATTCGCCCTGAGAAATATGGGTAATGTAGTCTAAGAAATTCAAGAGCTTAAGTTGGGGTCGCGCCTTACAACTCAAACCTAACCTACCGGGACTACGAGAGATTCGCGATCGCATTCAGCAAAAACTCAACGCTCCCAACACACCATAAACCCCACCCCGATCGCCCTTCCTGCAATCTGTTGGGCTCGGGGTATGTTCGATCGGGAAGCCACGCATTAAGACTCAACCCAGGATTACGAAGGCTTCGCGAGGATAAAGGCATCCATCTCGACTTCCAAATAGCGCTACCATTCCCAGCTAGAGCAGAGTAAATATGGCAGAATGTAAGCAACCAACGATTGCTTGACTAATGCCTATGCAGCGCTCCCTCAACCTTGATGAAGCTTTGATCCAAGAAGTTTTAGAAATCGATAATCAAACCTCGCTTGAAGCTGTGATTGATACTGCTCTGCGTGAATACCTTCAACGTCACCAACGCCGGAAAATTCTTACGCTATTTGGCACAATTGACTACGACGATACCTACGATTACAAAACTCAGCGCCAGATCCCATGAGTGTAATTGTAGATACCTGTGTTTGGTCGTTGGCTCTTCGCCGCAATACTCCTGATTCTGCGATCGTCAACCAATTTCGAGTGTTAATCGCTGATGATAACGTTAGTATTCTAGGAGCAATCCGCCAAGAAATCCTCTCTGGAATTCGTTTACCCGAGCAATTTATCAGATTACGCGACTACCTTCGAGCCTTTCCAGACATAACCTTGATGCCCGATGATTATGAAACTGCTGCTGAATTCTTCAATACCTGTCGCCGTAACGGCATTCAAGGCTCCAATACAGATTTTCTAATTTGTGCAGTTGCCTATCGCCGAAATTACGCCATTTTCACAACCGACCAAGACTTTAGGAACTTCCAAACCCATCTACCAATCAGGCTCTTTGAATCATAGTGCACTCGCCCTTCCTACAATTTTCAATGGAAAAAATAACACAATATCGTCAGATTATTAAAGACATTCTTATCCCCTACACCCAAATCCCCTATTCCCATGGAGACCTCATCTGCAAACCCATCTTCGACGAAATTAACGATAGCTATCTCCTCATGACTCTGGGATGGGATGGTAAAATTCGCGTTCATGGGTGCCTTGTTCACCTGGATATCATCAACGGTAAAATTTGGGTACAACGGGACGAAACCGAAGACGGCATTACCTACGAACTCGTCGATGCAGGCATTCCTAAAGACCAAATTGTCCTCGGGTTTCACCCAGCCAACGTGCGTCCACACACCGGATATGCGATCGCTTAACGCCTCATACCTTCCAAAAACCGGGATTTTTTGAAAATCCCGGTTTTTAAATCGACTTACTCCGCCGCCCGATCGCGTTCCATCATGCTGATGTATTTCCAATCGGAGCCGAGCACTGGAATCGGGGGACTCCAACGAATGCGTTCGCAAAACCGCACCACTTGCAGTTGGTTAATCGTGGATTGAATTTCTTCGCGGGTACCGAGTAGGTAGATTTGGAAGGGTCTGCGGGAATCGTCGATCGGGCGATCGTTGCCGTCAAAACCAATAAACATGGGATTTCTCCTAA
>MUGG01000017.1 GCA_002148405.1 Alkalinema sp. CACIAM 70d
TCAGGTCTGGTTGATGCTCTTTTGTGAGGTTACGGCTTCTGCGCCATTGCCTGCTATGACAAGGTGATAACCTCGGGATTGCAAATAAGCGCTGAAGGTTTCAATGTTATCCTCGTTGTCTTCAGCGAGTAAAATTAAGGAGCAAGCTGAGATCGACGGGCTCTCTTCTACGGAAAGATGTTTTGATCCCGTGGGGGAAGTTGGCAAGGACTCAGGGGACGGTAGCGCTTCGATCGTCGGCATTTGATAGGGTAACATCACGGTAAAGTAGCTTCCCTGACCGGGTTGGCTTTCTACATAAACGGCTCCGCCATGCAACTCTGCAATTTGTTTGACGAGTGCAAGTCCCAAGCCCGTGCCCGTCTGCTGGCGATTGAGACTGGTATCCACTTGAACAAATGGTTGAAACAATCGGGCTATATCTTCTGGTGAAATGCCGATTCCGGAGTCTTGCACTTGAAAGAGAATAAATGATTGTAGTGCTTGAGAGTCTTGTGCTTGAGAGCCTTGTAGTTGGGCAATAGGTTGGGGAATTTTGACCTTACCCACCCACTGTTGAGCTTGGCTAACGGCTACTTTGAAACAAACCTGGCCACCTTCCGGCGTAAACTTCACTGCATTGGTGAGTAAATTAATTAAAACCTGTCGTATCCGCCGTTCATCGGCCATGATGTGCCCCAAGTCTTCAGGAATCTCACTTGTCAAGCGGATTTGTTTTTGGTGAGCCTGTTGTTTGACAAATACCAAACTCCCTTCACAGAGCTGCCGAATGGAAATTGAGGTTAAATCTAGGTCTAATTTGCCAGCGGAAATTTTGGAAAGATCAAGAATATCGTTAATTAACTCCAATAAATGACGACCACTTTTAGCAATGGTTGCGATCGATCGTTGCTGGCGATCTGTTAATTCTCCCAAAATCTGATCCTGTAATGCTTCTGAGAGGCCAAGAATGGCGTTTAGCGGTGTCCGTAATTCATGGCTCATATTGGCGAGAAATTCATCCTTGAGGCGAGTGGCCCTTGCCAGTTCTGCATTCACCGTTGAGAGCTGAATATTACTTTGGCGTAGTTCGTTCGTTCGCTGTTCAACAATCACCTCGAGATTTTGGTTCAATTGCTGTAATGCCAACTCTGCCTGTTTACGATCGGTGATATCTGTTAACGTCCCCGCATAACCAATGATGTTTCCCTGGGTGTCATATTCCGCTACTGCTTGACAAAATACCCAAATCGTTTTTCCGTCGGGATGGAGAAAGCGATATTCCAATCGAAATGGTCTGCCTTCCTGGCGGGATTTCATCGCTTCCTGCAACACCTTTGGAGCATCATCTGGGTGTAAATTGCGCTGCCAGTTGTCTCCTGTTGTTTCCTGCAACTGCAATCCAATCATTTCACAACAGCGTTGATTGATATAAATGCTTTTACCTTGGGTATCTGTCCTAAAAATTCCCACTGGAACAGCTGCTGCTAAGGTTGCATAGCGTTGTTCACTTTCTCGCAGTTGAATTTCTACCTGTTTGCGCTCTACCAGTTCTGTCTGCATTTGTTCATAGGTAGTTGCCTGTTGAATTGCAATTGCGAGTTGAGTTGCTAATTGTTGTAGAAAATTGACTTCGTCAGAATGCCATTGACGAGGAATTTGGGTCTCAATTGCCGTTAATAGTCCCCATAACAAATCTCCATGGGTAATGGGCACTAACACTTTAGAGCGAATATTTAATTCTGCTAACAATTCCCGATGGCAGTCCGTCATGTCAGTTGTGTGAATATCCTCAACCACTCGAACCCGACCCTGACGGTAGGTGTCTACCCAATGGGTAGCAAAGCAATGATCTTGAACTTGATGGCCCAATAATGTGATGGTTGCCTGTGCTGAGGATTCAGAAACAATGGCAGTACTCCAGTCCGGCTGAAATTTCCACACTGCAACATGATCACATTGAAATAACGATCGCACCTTATCTACTGTTGTCTGGAGAATATCGGGTAAGTTGAAGGACGATCGAATCTGACTAGAAATCGTTGCAATTAGGTGTTCTTGTTCCACCTTGGTGCGTAGGGCAGCGGTTCGTTGGGCTACTTGCGCTTCTAGTTCTAGTGTGCGATGTTCCAGCAGTTCTACTTTCTCGGCTTCTAATTGGAGAACTTTTTGTTCTAAAACCTCTGCCAATTTATAGAGTTCCAACGGGTTGAGGGCTTGCAATAAACTACTTTGAGTCACAATACCTAAAAGTTGCCCTTGATCACCTGTGACCGCTAAACGGCGAATCAAGTGCTTTTCCATCAGTTGCTGCACGACCCAAAGGGAGTCTTCTCGATGTACCGAAAACATGGGTGTACTCATCACCATCCCAGCGGTGCAACGTTCTAAATCTAATCCCACAGCCTGAAATTGCACCAGATCCCGTTCAGTGACAATTCCGATCGCCTGTTGAAAGGGATGTTGATTCAAAGTAACCTGAGTTTGCGTAATGACAACCGAACTGATATGGTGCCGGGTCATTAGACAAGCAATCTCTAATATGGTCGTATCCGGTGCAGCACAGATGACTTCCGTGGTCATGACCTCTGAAACTAGCCGCAACCGCAACAAATCAATCGGGCGGGAGGTTTGCCGCAAGCTCTCATGGGTCAAGAGTCCTATCAAATGCTTCTGGTCATCCAAAACGGGCAAATGGCGGATGTGGTGAGTGTGGAGCAAGTTGATCGCAAGGAAGAGATCAGTAAAGGCAGATTCTTGTAATGTAATGACATCCCTGGTCATCACCTCTCGCAGGGTTAACGTGTCGATCGGTTGCTGTTGGGCTGTGAGCTTTACCACGTCGCGTTCAGTCAGGATGCCGAGTAGTTGTTTGTCCTCAACCACTAACACACAACTGGAGCGAGCTTCTAAGTGCAACTCATCTAGGGTGTGATCGTAGTCTCTAGCAGTAGCACACCTAGCCCGCACTCCACTCATCTCGCCGATCGCGGCCATCACGGTCATATCAGGCGTAACCACGAGGGGATCACGGACGATCGCAGACTTCAATTCGGAAGCGGAAAGCGCTGTGGTGTGAATGAACATTATGTTTTTAGCCTAGTTTTTAGCCCAGAGATCAGCAAATTGAACCCAGCAGTCTATTCTTTAGCTTGCCTTAGAACCTGAGGAAAAGTTGAGAACTTTTGTCCTCTCCCACGCCTCAAACGCCAATTACTCAACCATTTATCCATTTCTCTAAGTATCCATCACACAAAAGGATGGCTCCTTGTACTTACCAGTCCTATCTATCTAATCTTATGTAGCAAGCTTGCCTCCACGATCGAGCCGGGAACGATCGCTATGATGAGTAAAGTAAGACTCTATCCTGATGCTGGAATGCAAACTCAAGACCTGCCAACTTCCGTTCGCGATCGAATTCACGCCATTGCCCAAAAGCTTGCCCCACGACTGATTGAAATTCGGCGGCACCTGCACAGCCACCCCGAACTGAGCGGACAGGAGTATCAAACTGCTGCATATGTTGCTGGGGTTTTGTCATCGGCGGGATTACATGTGCAGGAAGGTGTGGGGCGGGTAGGTTTGTTAGGCACTCTCAAAGGCACGGGACAGGATGGCCGACTGCTGGCCATTCGTGCCGATATGGATGCATTACCGATTCAAGAACGGGCCGCGATCGATTTCACTTCCCGTACTCCTGGCGTCATGCATGCCTGTGGCCACGATATTCACACCACGGTTGGGTTAGGTACAGCCATGGTGTTGGCCGAACTGGGGGGGCTGCCGGGAAATGTGCGCTTTCTGTTTCAATCCGCTGAGGAAATCGCCCAGGGGGCAGAGTGGATGGTGCAGGATGGGGCGATGGAGACGGTGAGTCATATTCTCTCGTTGCATGTTTTTCCCTCGATCGTTGCGGGCAAGATTGGTATTCGCTATGGGGCGCTTACGGCAGCGGCGGATGATTTGGACATTACGATCCTGGGGGAATCCGGCCATGGTGCCCGTCCCCACGAAGCGATCGATGCGATTTGGATTGCGGCCCAAGTGATCGCCTCTCTGCAACAGGCCATCAGTCGCACCCAAAATCCCCTACGACCTGTCGTACTCACGATCGGTCAAATCCAAGGCGGTCGTGCCCCTAATGTGATTGCCGATCAGGTCAAACTGACGGGCACGGTGCGATCGCTCCATCCTGAGACCCATGCATCTCTCCCAGGTTGGATTGAGCAAATTGTTGCCAATGTTTGTTCGGCCTATGGCGGTAAGTATCATCTAAACTATCGGCGGGGTGTGCCATCGGTACAAAATGACCCTCCTCTGACGCAGTTGCTGGAAGCTGCCACGATCGAAGCTTGGGGGCGGGAGGCGTTGCAGATTATTCATGAACCTTCCCTGGGGGCAGAGGATTTTGCTGTTTACCTACGCCATGCACCGGGCAGTATGTTTCGCTTGGGCGTTGGCTTTTCCGATCGGGTGAACCATCCTCTGCATCATCCAGAATTTGAAGCCGATGAAAAATCCATTTTGACGGGTGTCGTTACAATGGCTACGGCGGCCTATCGCTATTGGAAAATGGAATTGTGATTGAGTTGGAGCGATCGTGGTCACTTAATGCCCAGTTTGATGCCCAATTGTAGGGTAAGGGCCATTATCCTTGACTCAATGGACTGCCTCTAGATAATTTACGGATTGAACTTGCAAGACCTATGCAACTCAAAGTTAGACAGGATACGGTTTTTAAGCAATATACAACGGATTCTTCCCGGCTTTCCCCGAGCGACAAAGTGGCTGTTCCAGCGGGACGCAGCTTTGAAGTCCATTCCTGGAAACCGGTGGGGAAGTTTCATTGGAAAGTTGCACTCATTAACCGATTTCTGGGCAATCCCCCGCGCAATACTTGGTATGTGTTTGCCCCCCATGTGGAACTGCTAAGCCAACGGGGTCAGCCTTTGCCACTGACCCAATCTCCTACCAGTACAACGACCTCCCCACTCAGATTACCCGCTACAAAGCAGTTAAACATTCCCCACAAAACGCAGTTAGATAATGCGCTCAATCCTAAGGGGGCCTGTAATGTCACCTGTTTTGCCATGGTGATGCAGTATTTTCAAATTCGTCAAAAGACGCCTGCGATGCAATTGGAAGATGAACTGTATCGCTACATGGATGCCAAGGGACTCAGCCGCCATGAACCGGGCGATTTAGCTGAAATGGCAGCCGCCTACGGAGTCAAAGATGAATTAACGCTGCGAGGGAGTTTGGCGGATATTCGCAAGGCGATCGCGGAGGGTAAACCCTGCATTATCCATGGTTATTTCACTAGCTTTGGTCACATTATTGTGGTTCGCGGCTACGATCGCTATGGCTTTCGCGTCAATGATCCCTTTGGCGAATGGACTTCGCGAGGGTATCACCAAGGCCCCTATGGCAATAATTTGCACTATTCCAACGGTTTAATTCAAAGTAAATGTTCTCCAGAAGGCGCGGATTACATCTGGCTCCATCGGTTATCGATCGCGAAGTAATGGTGAGATAGGTTTCATTACAGATCCTAGGAATCTAACGTGAATAAACAAATGTTTTAATTTGAATTTTCAAATGACCTTGTTTTATCTTCGGTTTATTTTTGTTGTGTTGTTTGTGCTGTTTGGAAGATTATGGCGATAGGTGTTTCTGCCATTGCTATTGTTTCCCTTTTGAAGGATTAACCAAATTCCAATACTGACTCCTACAACAATTCCTAGGGAGATTCCATGGCCAGCCCGAAAGAACGGGTAGCCCATCAGTTTCCCCAACAGGCCCCAACCCAATAACCCACCCATCGCCCAAATCATACAACGCAGAATCACGGCATCCCACAGAATAGTTCGCCCCAATTGTCGTTCAGCCCAGACGATTAATAATCGACTCCCCAACCCACCGATCGTGCCTCCCAGCAGGAGAATAGGCATCCAGCCACTGATATCTGCATCCTGTGCCTGACTGAGCCATCCGACGATCGTCCACAATACAATAATTGCAAGGCAAGGCAGGGCAATTTGAGAACTTGTTTTCCAGACCGATCTCATTGAGGGATCGAGTTTTGGAGGCACGTCTCGGGGTGGGAAAGGTGGTGGTGTTCGAGAAGTAGATTGTGTAGAAGGCAGTAGTAAACGATTAATATTTTGCTGGATTCCTTCCACAACCTGGAGGAAGGCTTCATCGCGATTGTCCCAACTAAGAATCGGTTTACCATTTTGGGGTAAAGGTGCTAGGTTTCCAAAGGGGGTATCACTCCAAAGGGTGGGACGCAGAATGATGGGAATCACCCGCGCAAGACCAGCCCTATGCTGCACCATGGCCTGTTGAAGTTCGCGCTGCCAAAGCCGATCGGAGGCAATAAAGTCAGGACTAATTAACAATAAAATAATTTGCGCGGTTCTAAGATTGTGATCAATAGCTTCCTGCCGTTCATCCCCTGGACTAATACACTGATCATGCCAAGGCGCTATGATCCCCTGTCGTTCTAAGGCAGCAAGGTGTTTGGTCAACTCGTTTTTCCAATTCTCATCTTGGTGAGAGTAGGCAATGAATAGCTTGACTCGGTAGCGACTAGAAGGACTCATAGTTAACCTAAATTACAGAATTTTGATTTCTAGAACTATCTCAGAGAAGAAAAATCAAGTCCATCGTTGGTTTATCGAGCTTGTAGCATATTTTTAAAAATTTTATGAAATAAGCTTTCCTGTAAAGAAAAGATGTCTTACTATTCTAGGGTAAGAATCAAAGCCTACAAAAGCTATTAATTCTTAACACCAAGGAACATTTGCAAATCGGCCTAAGCCATCTATCAAGGCTAATGCTTTTAGCGATTTTGATAGCCTTTCTTCTATTTTTGTAGTTTGAGGATGGCTGATAGTTTGTTGTCTTCAGTTGGTTCATGGCATTTTTGTCTTGACCGATCGTTGTCCTAAAGTTATCTGAGATTTAATATTTTTAACTTCCTGGAGCTTTTCATTTTTAATGAGTTCGTGGTGCTAGCTTTTTCCAAAGAGGCTCGTAGAGAATTGTTTCTATAACAATTTCGACTATTCTCAAAGTGATTGTCTAAAAAACTTAAGATGATGATAAGGAGCATATCATTATGAAGGCTGCAACAATCCCATTACTTACTTCAACTCTATACTTTTTCCCTAGCCCTGTTGTAGCCCAATCTTCCATATCAGGTCTTGAAGTGAAGGCAAGTCCTGCAGTCGTTAGGATTATTAACACTTGTAAAGGGAAATACTCTGATTCTAACTCTAAGAAGAAGGACAGTATTCTAGTTGATACTTGGACTACTGGAACTGGTTTTTTTATTAGTCACGATGGTTATATCGTAACCAATGCTCATGTTGTTCACAAAGATAGCTGTAAAGATAGCCTATTGAAGAAGATTGCGAAAGATTTTGCTGGTAAAGAAACTCTATCTAAAGAGGACAAGGAGTCCTTAAACAAAAATCTAGAAAATTTTACAGAGAGTCAGCAGGTTTTTTTGGGTTTAGGAGGAGATAACTTTAAAAATTACGAAGTCAAATCTGAAGGTAAGTCTTTTGAGGATGGTAAAGGAGTCAAAATCGGTAAAGATGTGGCTGTTATCAAGATTAATGGAATTAAAGATGCTCCAACTTTGCGGCTAGATACCTCCGGAAATGTTAATGTAGGCGATGAGATTACGGTGATTGGTTATCCAGGTGCTGCTGATATTAGTTTTAAAGGCTTGCAGGAGCCATCAGTCACTACTGGAAAAGTTGCTGCATCTAAACCCCTGAGTGATGATTCACCCGCACTGCAAGTAGATGTGCGAGTGGGACGAGGAAATTCAGGGAGTCCCGTGCTCAATGCAACGGGCGATGTCGTCGGCATTATTGCGTTTGCAGGTTCTGATCGAGAAATGGGGACATCCTTTCCCTTCGCAGTGACGAGCAATACTGTTAAAGAATTTATTCCAGCAGGGGCAACGATTAACCAAGAAAGTACAACCGATCGCCTCTTTCGAGAAGGACTTGATTTTTATCAACAAGGTGATTACGAAACTGCCAAGCTCCGGTTTGAAGAAGTCACTCAACTATTCCCGTCCCACTCCCAGGCAAAAGCATGGTTAGCCAAAGCTAGGGAAAAGCGGAACGATCAAGTGATTGGATGGCGGAAAATTGCCCCCTGGTTGGCTTTTGGTGGCATTGCAGGCGTACTGGGGGTCTTGTTGATTGGGTACTTCTTATTGCGTCGATCGTTGCTTGCTCAGGTCAATGTTAATAATGGTGGTGAAGCAGGCGATATGCCAGGTAATTCCCCCAATGAGTCCTTTGAGCGCTCTCCCAAAATGACTCAGGTTAATCGCATGACCAACTTCTTGCGGCGATCGACCGTCATGAGTAATCAGCCCTTTCTCACATTGAAAAACCAAAATGGACAAGAGAAGCGCTTTTATCTGCAAAAGGCACGGCACCGTCTGGGGCGCGATCGGGCTTGGGCGGATTTAGTGCTACCCGATGATGGATGGGAAGTCATTTCTAGGCAACATGCCACGCTAGAAAAAGTTGGGGACGATTATCGAATTTATGATGAGCATAGTGCCAATAAATTGATGGAAAATGGTCAACCCATTCCCACTGAAGGTCGCCTATTGAGTGATGGCATCAACCTTGTGGTGGGCTTTAATCCTCAGTCCCAGGTCACGATTACCTACTTTCATCCCAGTGCCCATCCTTCTCCCTCCAATGCAAGATAGCTTTCACTGGCGAAACGTCTCTCTGTTCATTTAGAGCCATGCAATCTTAGTGCTATGCAATCTCCCGGACTGATCGGTAAAGTACTTAGAGGCCGCTATCAAGTGGTTTCTGCCTTGGCACGGGGCGGCTTCGGAGAAACCTATGTAGTTGAGGATACCGATTTACCGGGCCATCCTCGCTGTGTTTTAAAGCACCTAGCACCGGCCAGTCGGGATACGTTCTTTTTAGATCATGCAAGGCGATTATTTCAGTCTGAGGCCGAAACCTTAATGCGGCTCGGTAAACATAATCAAATTCCGCAATTAATGGCCTATTTTGAAGAAAATAAGGAGTTCTATCTCGTCCAAGAATTAGTGGAAGGTCATCCCCTGAGTGATGAAATGAAACCGGGCGATCGCTGGGCTGAACAGGATGTGCAGTACTTGTTAGCAGATGTGTTAAATGTGCTCCAATTCATTCACCGTGAAGGCGTGATTCACCGTGATATTAAACCAGATAACTTGATTCGTCGGCATCAAGATAATAAGCTGGTTTTAGTGGACTTTGGGACGGTCAAGGAAATTCGGCAACCAGGCTTTACTCGGCGAACCAGCAGTGGAGGTTCAGCACTGACGGTGGGGGTGGGAACTCCAGGCTATATGCCGAACGAACAATCCAATGGGAGACCCCGCCCTAATAGTGACATCTACGCATTGGGGGTCATTGGGATTCAAGCAGTGACAGGATTGTATCCCGACCAATTTCAGGAAGATTCGGCAACGGGCGAAATTATCTGGAAACCTTGGGCCAATACTAGTGACCAGTTTGCAGAAATCTTGACCCAAATGGTGCGGTACTATTTTCGCGATCGCTATCAATCCGTTGAGGAAGTTTTGCGGGATCTAGAAAATTTACCAGGTGCAATTTCCCAGGATTCCAGTCCCAGCCCAGAGCCGCTGCCACCGCAGCCAACTGTTATTAGTGCTAAAGACTCAAATATTAATGCTAAAGACTCAAATTTTGAACCGTTGGTGAATCCGCCCCATGAAACGCTGGTTTCCCTGCCACCGACTGATGATCACGCTAATCCTCCGGCGGCCATTGAGGCGATCGAACAAGCTGATTCCACGAGTAATGCTGCTGCAAGCGCGAGTGCTTCCCAGATCGATCGTCCACCGATGCCAACTTGGGTTGATCCCCAACCTACTCCACAGGCCGCTTCATCGCAATCGTCGCAATCTACATCTGCGAATTCTAACTTGAACTCGCCTCAGTCAACCTCGCCCATTCCAACTTGGGTAGATACCCCATCATCCCCCACTCCGCCGCACCCATCATCGAGTTCTCGCCCCCAGGAAACTCCAAGTCGGGTTCGTTTGAACGTCTCGCCTCAAGTCCTTTGGTTAGGCTTAGGGGGCGCAGCGGTGGGGTTATTAGTTGTTAGCGCGATCGGGCTTAACCAACTCTGGCAATCATCATCTACAACTCCAACACAATCGCCACAGACTACACAATTACCATCAACTTCACCTAGCGGCCCTGCCAACACAACAGCTCAAGACCAGATCACCCTAGACAAAGCTTTGGCTACTTCCAAAGACGAAAAAAGTGATAGTTTAGAACAAGCGATGAAAATCATCCAGGATATTCCAGCAAGTTCTGATTTATATGCAAAAGCCCAGGAACAAAAACTGAAATGGCAAGCTCAAGTTTTGGATGATTACATCAATAAAGTGATTCCAGAGAAACATCCCAAGAAATCCAACTTGATTAATACTGCAAAACCTATAGTCACTCAAGTAAGTGATCAAAAAGTAATCATTACTTGTGAAGTGAATACGGATGATCCCGTGCAGAGAGAAACTTTGTTGCGTGTTTATGCACTAGGCTTTATGGAGATTCTTAGGGGGAACCCTGTTCAGTCTTTCCCACCTAAATATGCGGAGTTTCAGGAACTAGTTATTCGGATGAAGGCAGGTGAAATGAGAGCTTTGTTAGATGCTAAATCGTGGGATCAGTCCGTTCGAGATCCTACCTATGAGCCTAATGCAGTTTTGGCTAAAGTTAAGATTGAAGGACAATAAAAATGGTCTTTGCCCTGATTGTTTCTTGACCTTTATATTGCCTGAAGTTCTATTATCCATTGATTTCTGCGTTTCTCCTTTGAATTTACTGAGGCTTGACAATGAATGTATCTAAGACTCTTTTAAAAACAAAATTATTATTCAAACCAAAATTACTCAACACCAAGATGCACTCCCTGAAGTACAACTTGGCGGGAATGACTTTGGTGAGTGTATTAACTTTAGCAGGAGCTATTATTGCGACTTCCACGGATGATTTAATCAACAACACGATTAAAAATAACCAAAGTCAGTCCACTCCAGTTCCCACAGAACCCCAGCCCCAACCCCCGATCGCCCCCCCTCCCCGTGAAGAACTTCCCCCCGCACCACCACGGGATAATTCACCGCCCCCAGTTGATTCAGGATCCTCTCCACGCCCAGAGCCACGTCCAGAGCCACGTCCAGAACCCCGTCCTGTCCCAACTCCCAAACCTCCTGAATTCATTGACAAATCTCTGGCTAAACCGGGTGTATTGTCCCAGTTCGATCGGGTTACCAATAACCGCTATTACCATGTTTATTTCTATGACGGTAAGGCCAAAGAACCCATTCAAATTCGTTTGGTAGGTAGCAACGATAAACGGTTAGGACTCACCCCTTCCCTATTCCTCTTTGATCCCGATGGGGGAGTAATTGGTAAACGATTTGGTGAAGGTAACAACTCCAAAAGTGCCTTTATGTTTAATCGTCTGCCGAAGGATGGAACCTACGCGATCGTGGTCACTAGCCGTACTGAAAAAGCGATTGGTCGATATAGTCTCGCAGTTAGAGACGATCGAACCAACTATCTTTTAGATAAAGAAGGATTACTCGATGATAAGAGTCCTCGCTTTACAGAGAGTAAACGGCCCTTTAACGCCTATGAATTCGCAGGAAAAAAAGGTCAGATTGTTAATATTAGGGTAGATAGTCCCAGCGCTGACTTCATTCCATTGGTCTATCTTGTTAACGCTAAAGGTGAACTCATTAACACCTACTCCGACAAAGACAAACTGTACCGCGTGCAAATTGAACGGGCCGAACTCCCCAGTGATGAGACTTATTTTATAGTTGTTACATCACTCTATCCCACAGGTCGCGGTAAATATAGGGTTAGTCTTTACTAACGGATAGATATAGATAAGATGTCAATCCAGCAATGCTGAGGGTAAAAGCATTGCTGGATTGACGCGAACTAATGGTTTAG
>MUGG01000057.1 GCA_002148405.1 Alkalinema sp. CACIAM 70d
AGCAACCGAGGTACGGCACCCGATGGAACAGGCGTTTGGAGCCGATTTTAGCGGTGTTAAATTGCATACCGATGCTCAGGCGGATCAGTTGAATCGATCGATCCAGGCTAAGGCGTTCACCACGGGACACAATATCTTCTTTCGTCAAGGAGCCTATCAGCCAGGGAGTCGGGGTGGGCAGGAGTTGATTGCCCATGAGTTGACCCACGTCATGCAGCAAAAAAAAGAGCAGGTAATGAAACCAGACTTCAAAAGTAGCAGACTACAACGTGCAAGTTTAAAAGAAGAACTTAAAGGTGAGAAGACACTTGGATTGGTCGGGGAATGTCACTACGAGATACCACTAGAAGAAGAGCAAAAGGTATGGGGTGATGAGGGAATTGACCTAAAATATGAGGCTGCATCGTTTGAATTAACTGACGAAGGAGGAAAACCAGTAGTTGTCACCCCTGATCCACCAGAACTACGGATGTGGTTTTCCTGGCAATCTTTCAGCCCGTTCTTATGGCAGGTTGGATGGGATAAAACGACCCTAGATTATTTCATGGGGACAATGATCCCAGCAATGGAGGACTTAAAGAAACAGTGGGAATCTAGGGAAAAAGAGGAGGAAGCAAAAATAAATTGGCGGGAGCGGCTAGACTTATTAGCTAGTACAAAGGATTGGGTCAAACTGTTGGATTCAAAGATAAACCAACAGTTGAATTCTGAAATCACAACTGCTAAGGTTGAATTCACAGATAAGACTTTTAAAGCGATTGAAGAACAACTTTATGACATTCACTTTATGTCTGAAAACGATGAGGTAGGCTCCTGCCCTAAGGAGATTTCGGGTGCACGCAGTGTTCGCATGTTAAAAGGTGCGGAACGCATAGCGAACCTAACGAATCGTGCGATGATTTACAAGGTTGGCAATGAACATATCAAAGACATTGAGAAGATCGCTCAGGAGGATATCCTAAGTCCTCGGATCGCTTTAAGAGATCGGCTGACATACATAACTGAGTATGAGAAACTTGTTGGAGGTTCGAGGCGACAAGAACGATGTGACAAAGTTCTGTAGCAGGTTTTTAGTACGATCGTCCCTCTCGTAATGTGCGTTACTCTCAATATTGCAACCCTACTCAACAGTCATACTGGGAGCGCGCCATTCTATCTGTCCACTTTCCCAAGTGCGATCGCTAATGAGCACGCTTAAAGAGCATCCAATTTGGCACAATGTCACTGAAACATTAGAGCAAATTGATCCTGACCAAATTGCCAACGAGCATCTTCAAGCCTGTCATGATGCAATTCAGGGATACTGGGATGAGGACGACCAATTTTACAAAACCATCCGCTTCACCCAGCGCCCCACGCCAAAATTGATGAGCAGATCGATCGGTTTAACCTCCCAAGAAGCGGGTAACGTGAACTGGTTGCAATTAAAATACTCCCTCACCATTCCCCTAGCGGCTGATGGATCAAGCCGTCACCCATCATCGGGGAAAACCATTGGTGAACTAAGCCTAATCTTAAATGACAAACTAGACGTGATTGACGAAAACTGGTTAATTGATATCAACTCTCCTTACGTGTTAGCCATTCGATAGCAATCGCTAGAGGCCATTGAGATCGCCAACATCATCGATATACGGGTTTACGATTACTCGACACTGGGATTCAACGCCATTAGCCCTGCCCCAAAACCCACTGACCCAGCGCCTTGAGAATCTGCGCCACTTGCCCAAGCTCATGCCGTCGCGGAAACAGCGAAAACGAGCAAGACACATCATATTCACTACTTGTGCCAAGCTTCAAAAACACAAATTCATTCCCATTTATCGCCATGCCATATTGAGGGGATAGCCCTTCTGGATTGGCAGCCATGTGAGCCAGTAGTTGCGGCAAACTGGTACTGAAATACTGGTACGCTTAGATTAAACCGTCAAAATCCAGAGACGCCCTTGCAAAACCAGCACATCGATAAACCCACGAATCGGTTTTTCCAAATCTGCCAGTTTTAGGGCAATAGCATAGGGTGATTTCAGACGAAAAGGTGGATCAACAAACCTTAACAGTTCCAATAACGGAGCCGTTACTACCAGGTTCTACAAAGAAACTCAGCTTCAGTAGGACTAGCAGCGCCAATTT
Organism: Alkalinema sp. CACIAM 70d; assembly: GCA_002148405.1. Taxonomy (GTDB): domain Bacteria; phylum Cyanobacteriota; class Cyanobacteriia; order Leptolyngbyales; family Leptolyngbyaceae; genus Alkalinema. The sequence continues at coordinate 2,134 of MUGG01000057.1, forward strand.
CGCCTAGAATTATAGGCTCACAGCGTTAAAACTGCCTAACCGCATTCTTAATTGGTCATGCCTAACATTACATCTCTGCACTTACGTTAGTCAGTCAATCTGATAAACCACAAGCATTGACCAACAGCCTATTTATACTATCTATTTGTTTTTTATGGCTCAGGCGGGATTTGAACCTGCGACCTTGGGCTTATGAGGGGGCATTCTTGCGCTCAAAAAAGCTGGTAATCAAGGCTTCTAGCCTGATAACGGCTTTATTCAGAAATTCCACTTCATCCATTATCAGTTGCATGTTTTTGGCTTGCTGTTCCTGATTGTTTTTCAGGTGAGCGAAATCGCGCTCAGCCGCATACTTCTTTTTCTCAGAATCTGCGTACCACCTTGCCGCCGTGGCAATTCCCCCGATCACTCCAGCAGCACCCCCACCAAGGAAGGTTAGCAAGGTTATCAAATTATTCAGATCCATTGCCTAAAACCTCCATTGCCTTGATTAAGCTGAGCTCACTCTCAGCAAGTTCCTTGATCACATCCAAGGAAGCGATCAAAATCTCAATCGATTGGATATGCCCTTGAGCTAAATCCTTGAAAAATAAAGCCGCTTGTCTGCGCAGAGTGGGGGACATAGGGTGTTGTCCGTGGGTAGGGTTAGCTGTGGTAGAACACCCTGGCATCAACTCTATAAGGCGGGACTGGTATCGGGAATCAGCAGATTATTTAGAGCCGTTCCAGATGCGATCGTCACCTTAAAGGTGTAGGTAAAGGTCGGGTTACCACCTTCTTGCCCGATCGTCTTTGAAACAATAGCCACGGGCGGCAATCCCGCTAGAGTTCGCTGTTCGTTCAGCTCGGTCTGAAAGACGATCGCAGCCTCGAGTAATTTGGCGTAGGTTTCTAGTACGTTCGATTCAGGGGTTACAGTGTCCCCTGTTAGATTGTTGGTGTTGATAATCAGCGGTTCTCCAAACCCGCCCCAACTGGTAGCGTTTTCAGGCAGTTTTTGAGCCAGTTCAGCAAAATTCATCATGGGTTTAATCCGTCCACTTTGATTTCTATTCGGGTCAAATCGACTTTGATGGTTTCCAGTTTTTCGATAATTTCGTCTTCTTCTGGCCCAATGTATTCCCAGATTCCCAAGGTAATCCTTGGAATCCAGCCTTGAGCCTCGAATCGGTATCTGTGTTCCGATGCGTAACGGGGAAAGACCTGGAGAGCGGTTGTATTGAGGGGAATAGCTCGCCGTGCTGTGTCAATCTCTGGAGTTCCCCCCGTCAATCCAGGAAAGACTAGGGTATCGTCCAAAGCTGCGGGAACGGCCTGAAACAGGGTTCCCGCTGACTTCCAGTTAGGTCGAGCATCGTAATAGGTTGCTCCTACCGTGAGGATTCGCCCTGGAATGGTGATCGGCAGTTCGATCGGGTCGATCGCTGGGATGCGATATCGACGCCACCCCTCAATATCACCCGTTAGGGTACTGAGGTACACGAGCCGCCAGTTTCCCGCATCACTTAGCCGTACCTGTAAGCTCATCCCGGTACCCACAAACCAAAAACTTCTAGCGGATCAGCGTATTCCTGTGCAATCCAGTCCAGGAAGGAGTCTGTTTGGACTCGCCCTTGCATGAACTCATTCACAATGAACGCGCGATCGCACATGCCTTGGAACTCGTCTTCCCATTCGGCTTCATCCATCCCAGGAACCCAAATAGCTGAAACCGCTGATTCCAGACTAGGCAGTTCCATTAGACTCCACCACCACCCGTCCCAGAAGATGCTAGGGGTAGTTGCTCCCAGGTCAGCCAGATTCGGCCATAAGCTCCGACTGTTGCAGCTTTGGCGTTAGAGATGGTTTCGTACTTGGTTCTCACGTCTCCAACGGTTGCAGAGGTGCCCGTCCCGGAAATGGGAGCGCTAAACGTACTCTGAACGCTGCTACCACGAGTTCCACGGGCGTAGCGGATGTAGCGGCGGCCTGATGCCCGTGCGGTGAGGGGCTGCGGGGTTGCGTCTGCCTGCATCGCGTGAATCTGTGCAGGCTTAAACCCGCGCGGTGCGGGGCCGTCATCTTCATCATCAGCTAATCCTAGTGCAGCCAGTCCACCAAAGAAGGTCAGACCCGCCTCGGACGCCTGGACGGTGTAGGCTCGAGACACCAAAATGCTGTTGTACTGGACAGCTCGCTTAGGGCGACGCTGGCTAACTCCGGCTGTATCGGCTGGGGGGACAAAGGCGGCACGACGACGGGCGTACTCTAGCTGCTTCTCCAAATCACGGACAGATTTACGACGACTCATGAGGATTGTTCCTACTCAGTTCTCTGTAACCTGTTCTAGCAAAGGTTTTTGTCTGTTTTTTGCAACCGGAACCCTTAAGGGTTCCCGACAATTTTTGCAATTATCCGTAGTCTTACGCAGTCTCTAGGGCATTTCTCCGACTGTTTCCGGTACTGACCAAAGTTATTGCGTTGGGGACTCCATGTAAATGCAATGCCGCATACCGAAAGCGCACGTCTGCGCGTGGCCGTTGCCTTGGAAGTCGGCGAGATTTTCCGTAAATCGTTTTAGTGGGCGGAACGATCGGAAAATTTCGACGTGACTCGTGAACTGTTAAATAGTCCCACTCCGGTGTGTGTGTGCGAATATCTAAAACCTGCTCTATAACTCGTCTTGCTTCTGTTTCAGATGTCACATAAATCTGGAAGTTATAACCCTTTTTTTCATCCTTGTAAGTGCAGAGAATTCGCCCTTTCTTCCATACAAATGGAGGTGTCGCTAGAACTGATTTAATCCGACGTGCAAGGTTACGCGCTTCAGTGGGTGTGACGTTCTCATATTCTGGCTCTGTCAACCGGAATGAAATTTCACCCTCTACCTGTGGGTAACCGTTTTCGGTTTGGGTCGCAGGCTCAAGGAAGTAAAGTTGCACCTGGGGAGCGAAGGTGTAGCGCTCTTGGAACGTTGTGACGGGCAAGCCGTAGATATCGGGTTGCAATGATTTTGCGTGACCGGCTGTGACCTCAAACAACCACAACCTCAATTGAGTCATAACAGACGTGTCCTCATCCTTCATCAGACAGGCATGTCTTAGGCTACCCCTAGGCGTTGTCAGATCATTATCCTCAACGATGTCGGAGAAATAATCCCTAACTTGTCTGTTGTGGATTCTAATGATTTGGTCTTGCAAGTGTTCCCACTCACTAAATCCCTCAGGTAGTGGCATTGTCGTTTCTCCCCAGGTCAGTATCTGTTATATCTTTCCCAGCACTCGCGGCCTTGGTTGCATCTGCTGCATCCTTATTCGGCTTGTTTTCCGTTGGAGGCTTAGGCTGTGCATCTTCCAGGGCTTTCTGGAAGTCTGCTTTCTGTTGGTTGAGTTGTTGAAACTCGTCTTGGATATTGATAACTTCTCCAGCTACGCTCGTCAAACTGGATGCAGCATCATCTAAATTCTCAAGGTTATCTCTAACACGTTGGAACTTTTGCTGCCAGACTGTTTGAGCGTTGACCCGTTCAGCCATCCATGGGTAAGCACGTTCTCCCACAACTCCAAATCGTTTTAATGCGTTTCCAATGCGTCCAGTGTTTTCAGCCGTCCATTCTGCGATTTGTTGGGCGGAATCCGCCATGGATCTAACTGACCAAACGATATTGGATGCTGTCGAAATGATTCGATTTGCCTTAATCCAATTTTGTTTGGTTCCGTTCCAAACATCGTCCCCTAGTGCTCTCTTCATGAATTCATCAGTTGTTTCCTGAAGAATCTGATTAACATCTATAGCCTGTTCCGCATCAACAAACCCCGTTAATCGTCCAACCGCTGTTAAAACGGTGCTAGTAGCATCGCCTAAGGTTGATGCTAAATTTCTAGATAGCATTGCAGCATTATGCAAAGTCGTGATTAATTCTACCGTTTGTAGTATTCCCCGTATCCTTGCAGATTTTTCTAATCTGTCTACACCTGCTTTGATGTCTGCAATTTGTGAGAAGTGCAACGCTGCGAAATCAGTCATTTTTTCGTGTAGTGATAAATCTTGTTCTACACGTTGTCTCCCGTTTATCGCAACCTGTACTTTTTGCACTTTCACTAGTGCTAACTCGTCTTCTTTATATCGGCATGGGAACGGATTCTCAGGGGAACCTGTACCACTTCCCCCGCCGCTGCCTATGCCTGGGTTGGGATTGGGCAATGGTGGGTCAAAGGGGGTGTTGAAGGGGAATAGGAAGTTACTCGGAGGTAGGCGGGTTCGGGTTATTGGGTCGATCGGGGCCCTAGAAACCGGGTCTAGACCGGGTAGTAATCCCGCGCCTGGGTTCCGCTGGTTATCGATTATTTCAGTCGGGGGCCTGCGATTTTGTGACTGTGGGCCACCACTTGAGCTAATACCCGACCCTGAGCCGCTGCCGGGAGATGTGCCCGGTTGCCGTCGCGGTGGGGCTATCGGCGGAAGGGGAAAGGGCTGGTTATTGGGCAATCGGGGCAACTCTGGAGCTGGAGCCGGTGAGGGTGCTGGTGTAGGAGTTTGGCGCGGATCTAGGGCGGGTTTCCCTGCCGGTGTAGGCGGCGGCGCGGGATTACCGGCAGGGGGATTGGCAGGGGCGGGAATGGGCGGCGCTTCTGGGTTTGGGTTTCCGTCTGGATCTTGTGCCGGTGGAGGGAAAGGGGGGGTGATGTTTGCGGGGCGGGTTTGGGTTGCGTTTGCGGCGGGGGGGTGAAAGTTGCCCCAATGATTAATCCTGTCCCGCCGTTTGAAAATTTCGTAAAGCATCCTTCGATAACGCTTGACCCATTCTTTACTAAGTCGATGCAATCCCCGCTAGACCTACTGCCGAAGGTATCACTGGCCACACCTGGGACTGAATAAGTAAGGGTAGGGGAATCTGGCCCGTAAACGTAGGTAGCACGGGCCGTTACTGTCCACATCCCCAAGACATTCGGATCGCTACCCCCGCCTGGAAGTCCTCCAGGTGTTCCGTTCTCAAATGGTGGATTTTTGATTGGATAGTATGGGCTGTCTGGGTTGTCTGGGTTGAATGGACTGCTGGGATTGTTGGGATTGAGGGGACTATCCGGTTTCCATGGGGCGGCGGGGTCATCCTGTGCCCATGGGCTGTTGGGATTGTTGGGGTTGAATGGGCTATTGGGATTATTGGGATTTGTCCAGCTTGCTGGGTCACTGGGATTTAAGGAGTCCCCAGGGGGAATTTTGCTCGGGTTGACCGGGCTGTTGCCATGGAAAGGAGATTTCTGAGAATCCTGGTTATAGGGATCTTCCTCATAGGGTTGAATCCCCCGAGCTTTTTTCTGTTGTTCTAGCCAGTCCTTATAGGCTTTCTCTTGTTTGGCCTTTTCAGCGCTCGCCTTGTCAATGATGTCCTGATATTCCTTGTCGGAGAGGTCGGGACGGACGATCGGGCGATCTCCCCTCAGTAGCGCTTCCTGTACCTCCCCAGGAAGGGCCATAAACTGCTCATAGGTCAGCCCAAACCGTTTAGCCGTCCGTGTCCAGTAGTCGCGGTTTGAGCCTGCGATATAGGCATCCCTCGCTAAGTCGATCGTCAAGTCGGCCCCCGTATAAAGTCTAGGGTCAGGCAATCGGGTTGGGTTTGGGATGGTTGGAGCTTGAGGACGAGTTGGCCGGTATTTTGAAAACTGGTTAATCGAGTCGTCTGCAATGTTGAGGGGGGGTAGTTTGCGCTGGATTTGGTCGATCGGCCTCACATACCCTCCAGATTGAGGATAAGCATCCTTTCTGTAGGTCTGGATATTTTGCTGATAAGGGTAGGCTGATTGAGCCGTGGGTGGAACGCTTTGATTTGATGGCTTAGGCCAGTTTTTAAGCTGGTTTTGTATCCGCTCTATCGCTGGGTCTGTGGTAATACGATCCGGTGTTGTCTGCCAACTCCACGTCCCATAAGGATTCATCCCGCTTCCTGGGACTTTATAGCCTGGGGGCGTATTTAATCCCCCTGGGGATGATGGGCGATAGGAACTACTAGCGGGTGCTCTATTTGTGGAGAAGGGCATGATAAGACACCAAAATCCCAGGGCGTTCAACCCTGGGGTAACACGAAGGGGATATTAAGCTTGAGCGTAGCCAGTGGGGAGAGCAAGGTTCCCAGAGAATGGGATTGTGTGCTTCCAGGGCTTTTTACTGGTATCGGTAAGAATCGCCTTGGCCACGGGAAGAGATACACGGGTCACCAGCCTCAGTTCACCACCAGGGGCATTAATGAGGGTGTATTCGACGGCGGGAACCGCTGCGATTCCTTCGATTTCCAGTACGCGATCGGCTCCGTGAGCCTCAAATAATGCTGATGCAGCCCATGCTAGAAGTTCTTCCAGTGAGGCGACATCGTTCGGGATTTGGCTTTTTGCAAGTGCGACCATGGGAATAGGTTATAAATTACACATGGGCACAGGGATCCATCCACCGTCCATTGTGCCCCGCTATTCCCGTTAATGCCATATCTAGCGGGTTTTGTTGCCGTCGTAGTTCCAGTTTGTACTAGATGGGGTCGATAGCAATACGACGCAGGTTTTATACTTTGTTCCTGGTTTTAAGTTCCAAGTCGCCTGCATAGGGTTAGCGAAAGTTGTCTTCCATTCTCCTAAAACCTTATGTTCCCCAGGCGGGACTAAATAGGTGTCCTTAGTACCTGTTTCACAAATCCTTTCCGGAACAGAGTTCTTATCGGGATAGACTTGGCAATCTCTACACGCTGGAATCTTTCCTGAATAGGTTTTATCTCCGGTCATAGTTACGGTCATCTCATGGGGTACCGCATTGGAGAATTCGATAGTCGTCGAGCCGTCTGGGTTCGTTCCCACCTCTCGCACTGGTGGAAATTTCACAGGCGGTGGAGTTTGGTTTCCGGTCAATGGCTTCTGGAAATTTTGAGCAGTTCTAGAGGGAGCATTGGTTGCGATCGCGAAGATAGCTGAAATTGCGACTAGTCCTAGAAGGATAGGGATGATGTCTGGATTTTTTCTCATGATGGCTTCACTAACAGCTTTCCTTAGTCTGGACTGGAGACTATAGAAAACTGCCCATCACGCAGAATTCCCACGAAAAATCGCCCTTTTGAGGGGGCGATCGGGACAATCGGGTAACGAAGAATCAGCGGTTTAGACCATCACCGAAAAGCAATATAGTCCATTTTTAGGCCAAGGGGGAGGACGGCTATCTTATTTCTATTAGTAAACCCCCCTTTATACCCGTAGTTACTGATAGAAATATAATTTCTGATTTCTATTAGTAAAAACCCCTTTATACCCGTAGTTACTGATAGAAATATAATTTCTGATTTCTATCAGAATAGTTTCATCTGCCCTAACCTCTCAGCTTTAAGCCGTCGCTTGGTTGCCATGGCCTTCAAATCCATTCGGCAATGGCACGGGGCACATAATGCCTTCAAGTTCTCTGGGCGGCAATCCTGGGGGATGTGGTTTAGGTGAGCCACCGTGAGCGTAAACCGTCCCAACTTCAGAACATCGATCGGTCCCTGTTCCGGATCGTCGATCGTCACGGCCAAGTCATCTTCCCACTGGGGAAAGTGGTCAATGATGCGATCGCACAGCTCCATATCAGACTCACCAGGGCGGCGGCATGGGCGGCCACAACCTTGGCAAGTCCAGTTAGCGGCGTCTTTGATGGCACGCGCGATCGTGTCCCAGTCCCGTGGATAAAGGGTTCTGTCCATTGGCATAGGTCATTTTCTCAACTTTTTTCGACTCAAAAACGGCTGTAAGCCTTGCGGTGTAAGCGATTCGGCGAAATCAGTATTCACCCCCCCCCTAAAAACCACTTTTGGGCGATTTTTCGTGTGTCACTGTGCTGAAACGGCTGTAAGCCTTACGGGGTAAGCGATTCGAGCGGCACAGTGAGCAAAAATTCACTGTGCTTTAGTGTGTCACTGTGCTGAAAAATTGGGCCTCATACTGACACAGTGGCACAGTGAAAAAATGCCACTGTGCTTTCACTGTGCCGCGCTGAAACCTTTGTGTAGAGAAGCTTTCAAGCGTTTCAGCACACTGACACAGTGATTTTGGGGGTAAAACTATTTTTCGGGGTACCATATCCTGATTCTCTTGCCTTGATAGAGCACTGGATGGGGCACCTGGAGCCAGTTTAGGCGGGTTAGGATGTCCCTCACTCTTAGCTGTTCTTTCTTGTTTTGCTGGTGTAATTCGATACGCAGAACGTTAGTGAGGATTTCCTGCACACTACACCGCTCTCTCCCCTCCAACCAATCGGCGATCTCGTCTTCCCAGACATCGGTAGATTCATAGGTTCTCCGGTGTTCGCTCATGGCCTGTTCTTCCTCTGGGGTCAGCCACCACTGAACCCCTGATTTGTAAAGGGTTACCGCCGCCGCCCAGACTTGATCGCGTTCTGCCTCCAGTGCCTTCCAGTCGATTGCCTTGGCCACGGGCACAACCCAGAATCGGCGGTTCCCGGTTGTGTCGGATAGAAACTCGGTCTGGTTAGTAGTGCCACAAAAGACTGACGATCGGGGCATGAACTCAACAGAACGGCCATAGGGGGGGCGGATTCTATCGATTTTGGTAGTCATGAATGCCTTGACCGCGCTCATGTCCTTGCGTTTGAAGATTGTTTCCAGTTCTGCCCACTCCAAAATCCATGCGCTATGGACTTTTAGCCGTTCGTCCTTATCCGAGGCGTTCCCGAACGAGTCATCAAACCACTCTGGGGATGCCAGCACCCGAAAGAAGCTAGACTTGCCCGCCCCTTGCTTGCCCTGGAGAATCAGCGCGGTATCGACTTGGCATCCTGGTTCAAACGCGCGGGCAACGGCGGCAATGAGGAACTTGACGACACAGGTTTGATGGATGGGGTCACGGGTTCCCAGTGCACGATCGGCAAATCCTTTCAGGTGGTCTGAGGTGTGACCATACCGCCTGTAGCAGTCGTGTAGGTACTCCTGGACGGGGTGGAATTGGTTCTCCCGTGCGATTTTCATAACACAGTCCCCAATATCGTCCCGGCCCCCCTTCAGCTTCATTTTGTGGCTAACGATCAGTTCGATCTTTGATGTGGCGGGGTCGAAGTATTCGCCGTCCAGTTCTACCTGCTTAAAGAGTTGGTTGTATCGGAACCTGTCCCCAAACTGGCTAACGATTTTCTTGTAGTCCCTCATCATGTGGGGGGCCATTTCATCATCGTCGTAGCCTGTAGCCGCCTTCAGTGCATTCAGCTTCTCTTTTAGGAGCTGGCTAGCGGTGAAGCCGTTGTATCCATGCTCTTTACACCATGCGGCTAGGGAGACTTGGGCGGCGGCTGGCGTAGTGGCCTCACTCTCTACCTGATAGAGCAGTTCCGTTACTTTCCCGTCGATCTTGATTTCAGCCTCAATAGCGTCTTTGTCCTTCTGGGACTGAGATTTAAAGGCGTTAGGCTTGCGGCGGGGGCGGGTTCCTCCAGCGCCGCTGCCGTTGCGGGGGGGGAGGGGAGCTATCACGTCCATGATTGATTTCCAGCTACAGCGCCCCGTGTAACAAGTTGCGGCCCCTGCATCCTTCCCCTTGGTGGCGATGCCCAAATCATTGCCGCCGCAAACTGGGCAGAAATACTTCCCCCCTTTACTGGGCGTCAACTTGTCGAGGTGGTCAAGTATGTTGCCCTGGGGAGGATGGCTGTTATTCGAGTTTCGTGGCATGTTGATCTACATAGCTAAGGTTTTTCCAAGAAAAGCGCCTAGAGCAGGTTGCAGCGCTCTAGGCGTGGGGATACACACACTGATGATGGGATCTTGGCTAGAGCGTGGCGATCGTGGTTTTGGGGCAACGGAGCCTG
>MUGG01000175.1 GCA_002148405.1 Alkalinema sp. CACIAM 70d
CAATTGCACGGATTCCGTACCATTGTGGCCGTAAACCGTTGCAGGAATTTGACCACCGCGACGTAGGGCATTGGGTTTGCTGCCTTCAGGACGCTTGCTTGCTTCGATCGAAAATTTCAGTGCCATGACTCGGTTCTCGTATTGTTCTCAGGGATGTTGTTTAGGGATAGATCGGGCATGAACACAAAAAATTCAGCCCTGCGCATTCAGTCCCTTAGCTGCTTGCGCTAACCTCCAACTGAGGTGCGCCATTTTCATAGAGCAGTGCCCGCTTCGGCCCGTGAATCGGATCTTCCACGATAATGGTTTGATCTCGACTTGCGCCCAGGGAAACGATCGCGATCGGCACAGCCATCAATTCTGCCAGAAACTTGAGGTAATCGAGCGCCTGCTGGGGCAAATCCTCAAGGCTACGGCATTCTTCCGTGGACTGTTTCCAACCGGGAACAGTCTCATAGATCGGTTTGCACTGGGCAAACTGCTTGGCGTTGGTGGGGAAATGGTCGCAGCGTTGGCCGTCAATTTCGTAGGCCACGCAGACTTTGATTTCATCCAACGTATCCAGGACATCTAGCTTGGTAATCGCTAGACAATCCAAGCCATTAATCCGCACGGCATAGCGACCAATGACCGCATCAAACCAGCCGCAGCGGCGACGGCGACCCGTAGTGGTGCCAAATTCTGCCCCGCGATCACAGAGCAGTTCACCCATTTCGCCATCCAATTCCGTAGGGAAGGGGCCTTCACCGACGCGGGTGGTGTAGGCTTTGGCGACCCCGATGACGCGATCGATGATGGTTGGCCCCACACCCGCACCCACGCAAGCGCCACCGGCCACCGGGTTGGAGGAGGTGACGTAGGGGTAAGTGCCGTGGTCCAAGTCCAGCAGGGTGCCCTGTGCGCCTTCAAACAGAATATTGCGCTTCTGCTGGACGGCTTCCGCGATCGTGAGGGAGCTATCGACTACGTGGGGGCGCAGGCGATCGGCGTAGGCAAGATATTCCTGGATGACTTCTTCGGGATCCAAGGGGGGCAGGTCATAGAGCTTTTCCAGCAGGACATTCTTGCTGGCGACGGCCCACCGCACTTGCTCCTTGAAGGATTCGGCATCCATCAGGTCTACAACGCGCACACCGCTCCGTTCGGACTTGTCGGCATAGGTTGGGCCAATGCCCCGTCCGGTGGTGCCAATTTTGTGGCTACCCCGCCGCTCCTCCGCCGCCCGATCGAGGATGCGGTGGTAGGGCATGGTGACATGGGCCGTTTCCGAGATCATGAGATTCTCAGCGGAAATGCCCAAGGTGACGAGCTGATCCAACTCTTCGATCAGCACTTTCGGATCGATTACGGTACCACTCCCGATAATGCAATCCGTGTCTGGATACAGGATGCCAGACGGAATGAGATGTAACTTGAAGGTCTGATCCTTGACCACAACTGTGTGCCCAGCGTTCACGCCACCTTGATACCGGACGACGACATCCGCCGACTTGCTCAGCAGATCGGTGATCTTTCCCTTCCCTTCATCGCCCCACTGGGCACCAATTACTACTACGTTAGCCAAGGGATTTCAAAACAATGGTAGAGTTTTCAACAATCTCCCATTATCATCAGTAAACGGAACGGGTGTCAACCACTCGATCCTGAATGGTGGCGAATTGGGTGGCAAAGCCGTGAAATCATTGCTAGACGGCTATTCAAACAGCGATTCCCCGCTAACAGCCATTCCCACTTACCTACCCGACCATCGCATCTGAGTGCTAACTCCTATGGATAATTTTCTGCCGATCGCCTACTTCAAAAATCAATTCATCCCCTTCGAGCAGGCGAACCTTTCGATCGCGACCCATGCACTCCACTATGGAACCGGTGCCTTTGGCGGTCTACGGGGAATTCCGGATCCGGCTAATCCGAATCAAGTGTTGCTGTTTCGCCTCGATCGTCATGCTAAACGGCTGAGCAACAGTGCGAAGTTGTTGAATTTTGATCTGCCTGCGGACAAGATTCAGGCAGTTATTACGGATTTTGTCAAGCAAAATAAGCCAAAGGTGTCGTTTTATCTACGGCCTTTTGTCTACACCTCTGGGTTGGGGATTGCGCCCCGGCTGCACAAGATTGAGAAGGACTTTTTTGTCTACGGGATTGAGTTGGGTGATTACCTCTCTCCCGAGGGTGTGAGCTGCCGGATTAGCTCCTGGTGCCGTCAGGAAGACCGGAGTTTGCCGCTGCGGGGCAAGATTAGTGGGGCGTATATTACCTCGTCGCTGGCGAAGACTGAGGCGGTAGAGTCGGGCTTTGATGAGGCGATTCTGCTGAACTCGAGCGGCAAGGTGAGTGAAGCTTCGGGGATGAATGTCTTCATTGTGCGGAATGGTGCAATTATTACACCGGGTTTTGAGCAGGACATCCTGGAAGGGATTACGCGGGATAGTGTATTGACGATCGCGCGGGATTTGGGGATTCCGGTGGTGGAGCGTCCGGTGGATAAGTCGGAGTTGTTTATTGCCGATGAGGTGTTCTTAAGTGGGACGGCAGCGAAGGTCACGCCTGTGAAGCAAGTGGAAACCTACCATTTACCGAAGGAACGCCCGATTACGGACGCGCTACGGGAGAAGATTACAGCGATTACTGAAAATCGTGATTCGAAGTATCAAGATTGGGTGTTTCCGATCGCGTTGGACTAAAGGTTTCAGGTTTTTAGTTTCTCTGATTTTAAATTTTAATACTTAGTAATTCTCGATCGCGTGTTTTTTGAATGCGCGATCGAGTTTTTAGCACATATTTTTTGGATCTTGTATGAACAGGGGATTCTCATACATCCTATGCAATCAGCAATCGTACTGAAGAATTTCGGCGTTACTGATTCAAGGTATGAACCAATGACCAAAAGCCCTGACAGCTCGTTTAGAATTTTGCGAAATCATACCGCCATTCAGCAACGCCAGAATTGCAGGGGGTCAAATTGCTACTAGGGAAGTTAGTGATTCCCCCTGCTTGCCATGGTAGCCAGCGATCGAACAATCCACTTGCACATCGACCGTTTGCACACCGACCGTACTAATGCACATTGACTGTGTTAAGTGGGTCGGTTGAATTCGTCAAGTGACTAGCAACGGGTGATTGGGGACGTTAGCGAAGAGATCGATCGGACAAGGTGCGTGAGAAAACCAAAATGAATATTCGATGGTATACCCTACTAAAATCCTGGGCAGTCAATGAAAACGAAATTGAAAATACCTATCGAGAAATTGTAAAAGCCTACTCAGAAAACCATCGCCACTACCACACCCTCCCACACATTACCCACGTCTTAGAGATCCTAGAAACCCTACGTCCCCAAGCCCAAGACTGGATCGCCTTACAGTGTGCAGCCTGGTTCCATGATATCGTCTACGATCCCACCCAGCACAACAACGAAGCCCAAAGTGCTACCGTTGCCCAACGCTATCTAGAAGCTTGGCATGTCGATCGCGATCGCATCCACCCAATTCAGCGATTAATTCTAGCCACCCAAGACCATCGCATTCCGGACGATTTACCCGATGCAGCCTTACTCCTAGATGCCGACCTCGCCATCCTAGGCAGTGCACCCCAAGACTACGATCGCTACGCCGCCGCCATCCGCCAGGAATATCATTGGGTGCCTTTAGCTGAATATCAACAGGGTCGCATTGCAGTTTTACAATCCTTTCTCCAGCGCGATCGGATTTACCACACCGATCGGCTCTTTGCCCAACTCGAACAACCCGCCCGCCGCAACCTACAGACTGAAATCCAACACCACCAGCGCGCAACCCAGTAGACAACAATCCTTCTTGAATAATGATTCCCCGGAATCGCCCATGGGTACGCTGTAGATATCTATTGCATTTCAATCCATCGCGAGGCAGGCTCCCGTGGGACTTTTTGACAAAATTCGGGCTGAGTTTATCGACATTATCGAGTGGTTGGACAATACCAACGACACGATCGCCTATCGATTTGAGCGTTTCCAAAACGAAATCAAAATGGGCGCAAAACTCATTGTACGACCCGGCCAAAAAGCAGTCTTTGTCAACGAAGGTCAAGTTGCCGACGCCTTCGAACCCGGCACCTACGAACTCACCACCCGCAACCTACCCATCCTCAGCACCCTGCAAGGCTGGAAGTATGGCTTCAACTCTCCCTTCAAAGCTGAAGTTTACTTCTTTAGTACCCGCATCTTTACCAACCTAAAATGGGGCACCGCTAATCCGATTATTGTGCGCGACGCAGAACTCGGCCCCGTGCGGCTGCGGGCCTTTGGGTCATATAACATTCGCGTTGCCGATCCCACCCAACTGCTGCAAGAACTCGTCAGCACTGACGGTCTCTTTCAAGTGGAAGAAGTCAGTGATCAAATTCGCAATATGATCATGACCGCCTTTGCCCATTCCGTCGGTGGCAGTCAAATTCCCTTGCTTGATCTAGCCTCCCGCTATGGTGAACTGGGCGATCGAATTCGTCAAAATATGTTGCCTGAAGTGCAGCGCTTCGGCCTGGATCTAACGCAACTGTTGATCGAAAATATTTCCCTACCGCCGGAAGTAGAAGAAGCCCTGGACAAACGTGCTTCCATGGGTATCTTGGGCAATATGCAGCAGTACGCTCAATTCCAAGCCGCCAACGCGATCGAAGCCTCTGCCAACAATCCTAACGGCGGCGGCACCCCCGCCCTCGATTTTGGCGTCGGCATCGCCATGGGCCAGCAACTCATGGGAGCCTTTGCCCAGCAAAATCTGCAAACCATGCAGGCCATGCAAAATCCCCCAATGCAAGCCCCTCAAACTGCTCCACAGCAACCCGTCGCCCCCCCGCCCCCGTCCCTACTGTCCAGTGGTTTATCTCCCGTGGTGGACAAAACTTTGGCCCCTTTGTCCCGGAACAATTGCTGCAAAATGGCTTGACTGTTGAAACCTACGCATGGCGATCGGGCATGGCTGGCTGGCAACGGGCCCAGGATATTCCAGAACTGGCCGCAATCCTCAACAGTGCTCCCCCACCCCCCCTGCCCTGTAATTCTGGCTCCGTGAGCCTAGCCCTGTCCTTGTGTTTAGACTGTACTCCTAATTTCCTGTCATGACGACCACACCATTGACTAACCTGCAAGAATTTCCCTGCTCAAGTTGTGGTGCCAAGCTCGAATTTAATCCCAAGGCGGGGCAGTTGAAATGTCCCTACTGCGGCCACGAAGAAGCCTTGCCCGAGTTACCTGATGGCTTGCAGGAAATTCCGTTCGAATCCTTTTTGGCAGAACGGAAAGTCAAAACGGTGCTTTTGTCAGACAGTGCGCTGGAGGTGGCCTGTCCAGGGTGTCGGGCTCGCATTACCTTTCAGCCTCCGGATGTGGCCGGTAAATGCCCCTTCTGCGGTACTGGCATTGTGGGCAAAGGTGAAAAAGCCCATCCCGTTGTGGAACCGGGGGGTGTCCTACCCTGCAAAATCACCTCTAATCAAGCGCGGGATAAAATTCGCAAATGGTTGGGGAACAACTGGTTTGTGCCCAATGGATTGCAGGAAATGGCCCAGCAGCAGGGTTTACAAGGGGTATACCTCCCGTTTTGGACCTACGATTCACAGACCCACAGTTCCTATACAGGGCAGCGGGGAGAATACTACTATGTCACCGAAACCCGCACGTACACCAATTCCGAGGGGAAAATCGAAACCACGACGGAAGAAGTGCGCCATACCCGTTGGTATCCGACTTCGGGTTATGTCTCCCGTTTCTTTGACGATGTGTTGATTCCCGCCACCACGCAGCTTCCCGAGAAACAACTGAACCGTTTAATCAACTGGAATTTAAATCAGTTAGTCCCCTATAGTCCAGCCTTCTTAGCGGGTTTCAAGGCTCAGCGCTATCAAGTTTCTTTGGAAGCAGGACTCGATCGCGCCAAACAAAAGATGCAAGACACCATTCATCAAGATGTCCGTCACGACATTGGCGGCGATGAGCAACATGTGGATTCTGTATCCACGCAACATCATGAAATTACGTTTAAACACATTCTGTTGCCCGTGTGGCTATCGGCCTATCGCTACAACAACAAAGTCTTTCAAGTGATTGTCAATGCCCAAACGGGCCAAGTCATGGGCGATCGACCCTACAGTGCAGTGAAAATTGCGATCGCGGTCACGGCTGGCATTGTGGTGTTGGTGGGAGGGTTCTTCCTGTTTTCCCGCATGGCAGGGTCATCCAGCCGGACGCCTAGTCGTAGCTATCGTTCGACACCAACCTATCGCATGCCTCGATCGGCCTTGCCAGAATCTACCCTGGGACAATGGTTGAGCTAACCCGAGTTAATCATCATAAGACAGCTAGCTTAGAGCGCGACCTCTTGGGTAACGGCTTGGTTTCTGCCGCTGAGTTTAGCTTGGTAGAGGGCATGATCCGCGATCGTCACAATTTTTGAGGCATCAATATCATGGAGCGGCACCATGGTTGCAACACCAAAACTGAGGGTCACCCAGGAACTCACCTGAGACTGTTCATGCTGAATTTTTAAGTCGCTCAATTTTTTTTGAATGCGGTCTACAATTTGAGCTGCCCCTCGGGCCGTCGTATTCGGTAGGATAATGCTGAACTCCTCTCCACCATAGCGAGCTACGATATCTCCAGGCCGCTTCACTGCCCGTTGCAAGACAGTTGCCACCTGCCGCAGACATTCATCACCCATCTGATGGCCGTAGGTATCATTAAAGGCTTTGAAATAATCAACATCGCAGAGAATCAGGGATAGGGGCAACCCCGCACGTTCCAGTCGTCGCCATTCCGCTTGCAAGCATTCATCAAAGTGACGACGATTGGCGACTTGGGTCAGCCCATCAATGTAGGCAATGCGCTGGAGTTCTTGATTCGCGGATTGCAAGGCCGATTCAACCACCATGCGTTCACTAATTTCCTGCTGAAGCTTGGCCGTTCGCTCACTGACTTTATCTTCTAGCAGGCGGGAATATTCTTCCAATTGTCGCCGGGATTGTTGGATTTCTTGGAGCATTTGGTTAAACGATCGGGCCACAACGGAAAATTCTGCAATCGGGCCTACCTTGGCTTTTTGACTAAAATCGCTGAGGGCAATGCGTTGACTCACGTTTAATAAATTTAATAATGGCTCAGTGATGATGCGGCTGACGATCGTACTAGCAAAAATGGCGAGCGCCAGTGCACTTAAGGAAAGAATAATCGTGGTTTGGGTATTTTGATTCACCTGTCCTGCGAAATCTGCTTTGGGAATCACCACAACAATTAGCCAGTCTAGTCCTCGGCTGTCCCGCAGCGGTTGGATTTGCAGGAAGTAAGGATTACCGGACACTGAAAATTCCCGCCGATAGGAGCGCTTCAGGGTTACCGCTTCAGGCCATTCTGCCATGATATATTTGGCAGCCGCTTGAGTCACAGGGTGGATACTTTCGATCGCGGAAGTCCGCTGTGCCCCAAAGGATTGATTCACAGGACGGAAGGGCTTTTCGCTAGTAGAAGTTGCAACTAACAATCCCGATCGCTCAATGATAAAGCTTTGCCCCCGTTGACTGAGTTTTACTTCCCGCAGAAAGTTACTAATCTGTGACAGATTTAAACTGCTGAACAAAATACTTTGCCGTTGGGAATTGAGGGCTAAGGGCTGAGAGGCATACAAATAGGCTGTCACCCCACTGGAATGGGGGGTGATGGGACTCCAAGTCAGCCCCTTTGCATTGATGGCCGCCTGGTACCAGGATTTTTTTTGGGGGTCAAAACTGACTTTGGGTTTAAACAGTTTTGATGGATGTCCGGAAGCCATCATGTAAAAGGATTGCAATTCATAGTTGGTGGATTGCCCCGACTTCCAAACCATGAGGGAATTATCAGGCAACCGTTCCGCCCCGATCGCCTCTCGATTATCTACCCCTAAACCAATCGAGGCGAGTGCTGGATCAATTTCAAGCTGACGACGAAAAATGGACTCCAGTGGCTTCAACTGATTGACCTGATTGAGCTGATTAGAAGAAAACTTATTATTACGAATAATTAATTCACTATTTGCCATCGCCTGTTCTGGAATCGCTAAGTAATTGCGCAATTGTCGATCGATATGATTAGCGGATTCCGATAGTAAATAGCTAGCCGTTTCATTAACCGCCTGTTGCCCATTGATGTAGGACAGCCAACCCAACCCCCCAACAGAAGCAACAATCTGTAGCACAAACGGCAACACTAAGATGAGCCTCAGCGGAATCTGATAAGAACTGATGTCATGTTTGAAGAAAGGGGGAAGCCGCATAACTAATTCAGGGGCAGCATTTACTGTTTAATATGCCAGTCTAATTAATATGCCAATCTGATGAGGAAGAAGTGACATCGATGGCTCATCCACACAAAAAAGTTGCAGGAATTTTGCCGCAAGCTATAATACATTGTAGTATGCGTAACACCCTGGTTGAACTGTTCGTTGGACAGTCCAGCGGACTATTTTATCGTCTAAACCTATCGGTTAAACTTTCGTTGAACTTTCATCTAGACTGTCGTTGAACTGTCAGCTGAACCTCATAGTTCAACTGCTTATTCGGCTTCCAACCAATCGTGTTGATCACACTATTGGTTCAGATCCAGCTTGATTCGATCGGTTACAATTCAGCCTCTTTTGGGAAAGTGAAACACCCAGCCCAACAAATTAAGGGCTAGGGGGATCATCTTTGGGACTAAACGTTGGACGGAGCTAGTTGGAAGAGTAGTGTAGCAAATCGATAGCAGCGTTAAGTGGCAGAGAGTGGAAAGGGAAAAGCAAGGTTTGATCTAAATTCAGAGTGGTTGATTTTAGCAGTGATGGCTGTAACCTATCACACTCAAGTTCATCTAGCGGTAATCAGTGCAACTTCAATAACTCGATAACACTCTCTCAATAACACTCCGATGAGTCTGATTAGTTCTGAGTCTAGTGCGTTCTGAGTATCTAACATTCCAAATAAAATACGTAACATTAAAACTACAACAATTTGGCTTATTTACATCAAGTTTATACAACCTTAGCAAATCCTCTTGAATGGATGTTTGATTCATGAAACCGATTTCTCAGTTGCTGGCAACACTCTCTGCCCAAGAAATCCAGCTACGATCGACCCTATTTCTTGCACCCTGTACAACCGGAGGACAGGTTTGCACCCGTATTTCAGGACTTATGTATAGCTTTCGGCCTACTCCAGCTTCTTTTACGGGCTGGGGCTGGTTCCAACCGCTCAATGCCCAAACTGCTCAAGTCATTGAAATTGCATCTCCTTTAGTGGTTGACGAATATTTGAAAAGGTTACCCAAATTTCATCTCCGGTTAATCTTTCAGTTGAGGGATTTGATTTGGTTGGCTTATCCGTCCTTTGAAGGAGATATGCAACAACGCCTCAGCCGAACAGAAGATTTATTGTCTCAAGAATTCAAAAATTCTGTGCAACCGATCGTGGTGCATCTAGTCGCCGAAGGTCAGCCTTTTGACCAAATTCTTGCCAGACGGCAGGGGAAAATTTGGTGGTTTCATGAACTTGACCGCTTAGCCGATCCTCGACAGGCAGAATCCCTAAGACAAGCACTCCACCAAGGAACAGCCCCCGCCGAGTTACAGTTTTCAGGATTAACGCCAGAAATGCGCACGGCCTATCAACTGGCCTTTGCCACCACCTTTCCTACGCCCCAGCCTGAGCAGCGCTTGCAAGCCGCCTTAGCAATGGGGGGCGGTACTCTGCATAGCTTCCAGGATCAAGGAGACTATTGGACTGTGGAATGGCACACTCGGGACGGACAGCATCATGTCAGCGCGATCGCCAAGGCAGATCTCACAGTTTTGAGTGCTGGCATTTGTTTAAGCGATCTCGATCAAGATTTCGATCTGCAATCCTTGGTGGGGGTCGTTGAGCAACGGGACGAATAGGACTGAACTGGGATAGCAAGGTGAAATGAGTCTCAACCTACTCGAACCGACTGACTGCAATCAATGGCAGTAGTATCCACCGATGGGAGGAACGGATAATGTCGATCTTTCTGCATGAGCAAATGTATCGCACAGCAACTGTGATGGCCAAACTGAAGGAATTTCCCATCACCATTTGTGGCGCAGGAGCCTTGGGTGCCAACATCACAGAAAACTTAGCGAGATCAGGATTTAAAGCACTCCGGGTGATTGATTATGATCGTATCGAAGAACATAATCTCTCAACACAACCCTACTATCGATCGGAGGTTGGTGGATTGAAAGCAAAGGTATTATCGAACGCAATGTATCGTGCATTAGGAGTCGAAATTCAGGCAAACACCCAGAAATTGACACCAGACAATGCAGCCAAACTGCTCAAAGGCAGTCAACTAGTTATTGATGCCTTTGATAATAGTTCCTCACGACAAACGGTAACAGAAGTTTGTACCCAGCAAAATTGGCCTTGCCTGCACACGGGTTTAGCGGCAGATTACGCAGAGGTCATTTGGAATTCCCACTATCGCGTCCCCTCTGCTAACCAGGAAGATCGATGCGATTATCCTTTGGCCCGTAATTTGGTGATGCTAACTGTGGCGATCGCCTGTGAAAGCGTGATGTCCTATGTGACGACTGGAGAACAACGAAACTTTACACTGACGTTGAAAGATCTAGCTGTGCAGCCGTTGTTTTTATAATTTCCGTGGGAAACGACTTCTTGCAACCATGCCAACAAAATATTGTGCCAACAAAATATTGTATTCACTCAATGCTCGCACAACTCTTTAATTATTCATTTGCTGGATCATGATGTTACAACGTTTGTACTATGAACCTCCCACGACGATCGAAGCCGCGATCGCGCTACAAGATCAATTGCGATCCCAAGTAATTCGGCAGGATGATTTTGGGAAAGTGCGTTGGGTAGCAGGAATCGATGTGGGGTTTGTCGGCGATCAAGCTAGAGCCGCGATCGCAGTACTAAACTTTCCAGATTT
>MUGG01000032.1 GCA_002148405.1 Alkalinema sp. CACIAM 70d
ATCCAGATAGGAGAGATCCCTTGAGAGATTTCTCCTATCTAAAGAAACGTTTATAAGCCTATCTATCACCTGTTTATCAACTCTCGGCGACAAACTACAGCTATACAGACGAGAGTTATCTACAGGTGAAAGTTATACAGTTGCTGCAACCTCTTCCTTGCTGGCACTCTGGCTACGCAGTTGAATCAACTCGACCTTATACCCATCTGGATCCTCCACAAAGGCAATCACTGTTGAACCATGCTTCATCGGCCCCGGTTCCCGCGTTACTTTGCCACCCCGCGATCGAATATCTTCACAGGTTTTGTAGATATCATCCACCCCGATCGCAATGTGACCGTAGGCGTCGCCCAACTCATACTGCTCCCGCCCCCAATTGTAGGTCAACTCAATGACGGTATGGTCAGCCTCGTCCCCATAGCCGATAAATGCTAGGGTAAACTCCCCGCCGGGATAGTCCTTCTGCCGCAGCAACTGCATTCCCAGCACCTCGCAGTAGAACTTCAGCGATCGCTCCAGGTTACCCACGCGCAGCATCGTATGTAACAAACGCATAGTGCTCTCCTACCATTCCAATCACGTACGCCTACATTCTAAAACCCTCTAGCTCGCGTCAACCCCATCCCCCTGTCCCTGTCCTCTCCTGACCTTTTCCCTTACGGGCTCTCCGTTATCTCCTCCGGACTGCCACTGTCAGCCACGAACAGACAATATGCTTTCAACGCTTGTAAACTAGCAAAGCCATACCCGATCGAAGCCAGTCTTGATTCCCGCAACGTCCCCTCGTGAACAGCACTCTTTCCCAACTGGCCATTAGGTCGTATTCTAAGCGATGGTTCATTGAGAATTCCCTAACCCACCGAAAAGCTGAGTTCAGAGGTTTACCAGACATGTTTGATGCGTCAGATACCGCGATCGAGATGATTTCTGCGCGTGAGATCCTTGACTCCCGAGGCCGTCCCACCATTGAAGCCGAAGTCCAATTGATCAATGGAGCAAAAGGTCTAGCGCAGGTACCCAGCGGCGCTTCCACCGGCACATTTGAAGCCCACGAGCTTCGTGATGAAGACCCCACTCGTTACGGCGGCAAGGGGGTTCTCAAAGCCGTCGAAAACGTTAAAACCATCATTACTCCCGAATTAATTGGTGTTGATGCTCTGAATCAAGAATTGGTCGATCGCCTTATGATCGGCCTGGACTCAGACTCTAACAAAAAGAATGTGGGAGCCAACGCCATTCTTGCTGTTTCCCTAGCAACGGCTAAAGCGGCGGCTGAGGGCTTAGGGTTGCCCCTCTACCGCTACCTCGGCGGCCCCTTGGCTAATCTGCTGCCTGTCCCCTTGATGAACGTGATCAACGGCGGTGCCCATGCCGATAACAACGTGGACTTCCAAGAGTTTATGATTGTCCCCGTGGGTGCTGACAGTTTCCGGGAAGCTCTGCGTTGGGGTGCGGAAGTCTTCCATGCCCTCAGCAAAGTGCTAAAAGATCAAGGTTCGCTGACCGGGGTTGGCGATGAAGGGGGATTTGCACCCAACCTCGCCTCTAACCAAGCAGCCCTAGACCTGTTGATGACTGCGATCGAAAAGGCCGGTTACAAGCCCGGTGAGCAAGTGGCGATCGCCCTGGATGTGGCCTCCAGTGAATTCTACAAAGACGGCCAATACCACTTCGATGGCAAGGCTCACACCCCTGGGGAAACCATTGATTACCTGGCCAAGCTGACGAGCGAATATCCCATCGTCTCGATCGAAGATGGCTTGCAAGAAGAAGACTGGGAAAACTGGCAAGCCCTGACCGAAAAGATTGGCAGTCGGGTGCAACTGGTGGGGGATGACTTGTTTGTTACCAATGTCGAGCGTTTGCAAAAAGGCATCGACCAGAAAGCAGGCAATTCCATTCTGATTAAGCTCAACCAAATTGGTTCGCTCACGGAAACCCTGCAAGCGATCGATCTCGGGGCACGCAATGGCTTCCGATCGATCATCAGCCACCGTTCCGGTGAAACCGAAGATACCACGATCGCAGATTTGGCCGTTGCCACCCGTGCCGGACAAATCAAAACTGGTTCCCTCAGCCGCAGTGAACGGGTTGCGAAATACAACCGTCTGTTGCGTATCGAAGACGAACTGGGGGATCTGGCGGTTTATGCAGGTACCACCAACATGGTTCCCAAGTGGAGCAAGTAATCCTGGTGGGCAATACAAATTTCAATTTGTCATTGCCACCCATGACGATCCCCCTAAATCCTCCTTAATAAGGGGGACTTTGAGAGAATCTTCTTGGTACGAGTAACCATCAATACTCAACTTTGGCGGCCAGACTCCACTGGCCGCTTTTTATGTATTTTGAGGGGTCTGCGATCGCGAAATCGTCCTGCTACTGCCCGCAAAATCCGCACCAACTGTAAAGAATCCTGATCTCGGTTAAAAATTGAGTACCATTGAAAAGCTGCAAGCTCAACGCTTCGATAATCTACCGATTTCTGTAACCCTATGGCTGTACTCAACGATCGACAACTGAAAATCCTGCGGGTCATTGATGCAGGCAACATGACGGGCGAAGATATTGCCACTGCCGTTGGGTCGTCTATGCAGTTACTGAGCTATTACCTC
This sequence comes from Alkalinema sp. CACIAM 70d, assembly GCA_002148405.1. Taxonomy (GTDB): domain Bacteria; phylum Cyanobacteriota; class Cyanobacteriia; order Leptolyngbyales; family Leptolyngbyaceae; genus Alkalinema. The sequence continues at coordinate 2,616 of MUGG01000032.1, forward strand.
AACACCCTTTCCGACGACGGTTATCTCAAAATTGCAAAAGTCTACGACAACTTTACCCGCGAATTTCAAATTGTTCGGGCCTATCTCACCTCGGAAGGGAAACAGGCTCTAGTCCAAGCGGATGAAAGGATTGCCGCTGCTTCGGGCACAGCCCTATCTACAGAGACTGTTCAGGCCACCACAGCACCTTCCGCGATCGTAGATGAGATCGCGGAAGGTGCCCCATCTGATAGTAATTCCACGGCTAATTTCAGTGGTTTGGACTACGGTTTGGACTACGGTTTCAATAGTGGTTTAGATTACAGTACCCTGGCGCAGCACATTACGGCCCTTGCCCAGGTTTTGGAAACATTGCCGCCCAATCGTCGGGAAATGGTCAACGTTTACTTGGAAGACCTTGAGATCGAAGTCAATCAGCCGGACAAACGACGGAACGATCGTCTTAAAGCCTACTTCCTGGCAATTCTGAATACCGTTGTTCCCATTCTCAAACATTTGCCCCAATCCGATCAGTTCACCCAACTCACCCAAGCGATCGCCCAAATCCTACAACTCCCCATCAAGTTACCGGAATAAGCCCTCCTCAGATGCGATCGCGATTGAGCAAGCAGACCGTTGGTGCAGACCGTTGGTGCAGACCTTACAGGACTGACTGCAATTCATCAAATTTCCGGCGCACTTCCTGAATGTCCTGCCACATCAGCCATTTCGGACTACCCTGGGTGCGGGAGGGATTGCGTAGCAGGTAGGATGGGTGGAACACGGGCATGCAGGATCGCCCTTCCCAGTCCCGCCAAGTTCCACGAATCTGCGTAATTTTGACGTTTTTCTCGTTCAGCAGTCCTTCGATCGCCGATGCCCCCGCCATGATAATAATTTTCGGATCCACAAGTCGAATTTGTTCCAGCAAGTAGGGACGACAGGCATTCATCTCATCCCGTGCAGGCTTGCGATTTCCCGGTGGACGGCATTTAACGATATTGCAGATGAAAACGTCGTCTTCCGTTAGCCGTACCGACTCCAAAATCTTGTCCAGCAACTGCCCTGCTTTGCCAACAAAGGGTTGCCCCGTGAGATCCTCATTTTCCCCCGGCCCCTCCCCAATAATCATAATGCGGGCATTGGGGTTGCCTCGGCTAATCACCGCATTCGTCCGCGTTGCGCCCAACTCACAGCGCTGACACTCCGAACAATGGGCTTTAATTTCCGCCATGGAGGCATAGGTACCTGCCGGAATGGGGATGCGTGCACTGGTTGGAATTTGGCTCGGATCAAAGGATGCCGGAACTGACGGGGCAGGCTGGGGGGCTGGAGGCTGGGAGACTGGAGACTGGGCAGAAGAGGCTGTAGAATCAGACTCCCCTGACGCTTCCGCATTGCCCCAATCAAATAAACTGAACTGTTGATCCGCCGTGGACTCAGATTTGGGATCAGGCATAGGACACAAAGGCTGAACAAACTCTAGCTTCGAAATTGCTGATCAATTCTAGCGGGTTTAGGGAACCATCACTAGACCAAGCTGTAAATTTGCCATGACTTAAAATTGATTAGACAATGCATCACTCCTCGTTGGAAAAATCTAGTTAAAAACCAATGGAGTTGTTAGGATTTTCAATATTAATCAAATCATGATGATTCGGGATCATCCAACAAATCATCATCATGGGCCAATAATTACGCCAATAATGATTATGAGTAAAACTGAAAACTCTATAAAACCCTGTCGTTTGGCAACTGCATCTCAGGTAGAGAATTGGTTGTGGTTACCCGCGATCGTGGGATGTGTTCTTTTACTCTTTCAATTTAAACATTGGCCTAGTCTGGTCTGGGTGCTTGGCAATTTTTTGCTATGGCAGGCCATGATGGTTATCATGACGATTCCCCATGAGCTAGGTCATGCCATCACCGCTCGCTTAGTGGGAATGCAGGTCAGTAAAATTGTCTTGGGATCAGGTAAAACCCGTTGGACATTCCGGTTCCTAGGCTTTCTTTGGGAAGTCAAAACGATTCTGACGGGGGGGATTACGCTTCTATCTAGTCAATCTACTTCATGGTATCGATCGCGCTTATTTTTAGTCATTTTAGCAGGGCCATTAGCAAATGCTTTAATGATTTTTAGCTTAATGCAATTGTCGCCAGGATGGGTATTAAATCCTATTGCTGACACATTGCTCTTTCCAGGTGCTGTATTTTATATTGCGAATGTTGTTATTGTGATCGGTAACTTATTCCCAACCTATGCTAGGGTTGATGGCGCAAAAATTCCGACAGATGGCTTACAACTCCTAACCATTCCATTGCTATCCCAGACAGAAATTATCAAGCGAGTTGCTTTAGCCTATGTAGCAGAAGGACAGGAATGGGACCGCCGAGGGAATCAGGAACAAGCGATCGAATACTTTATCCAAGCTACAAACCAAGATCCCCAATGCGTTGTGGCTTACCAAAGTTTAGGAACGGTCTATCAAACGTTGGGCGCTTATTCCAAGGCCATTCAATACTGCAATCAAGCGATCGAGCTTGACTCTCACAATGCTTTTTCTTATTTTATCCGAGGCGTGACCTATACTTTCTGGCGAAGAACTGAACCCCAGTATTTAGATCATGCTCTCAACGATTTCACCCAAGCGATTCACCTCAACCCGAACTTAGATGCTTTCTACTTTATGCGGGCTGCAACCAATAGCTACGCAGGCAGCCTTACCCAAGCGATCGACGACTTTACCCAGGTGATTTGCCTCAACCCGAGTACCAATGCCTATTACAATCGAGGGGCTGTGCAGTATCAATTGCGAAAGTATTCTGCTGCCCTCGCCGACTTTGATCAGGCTATTCAGCTTGATCAGGCAAACTTATCTGCCTACTACGGGCGGGGCAATGCAAAATATGATCTCCAAGATATCAGCGGCGCATTTGCAGACTTTAAACAAGCTAAACACCTTAGTAGCTCTGTTCATAGCGGTTCTAGCGGCAGCACGCCTACTGAAATCGATCGCAACGATGAGCATGGATTTTATCTCCGAGGCATTGCGCTCCTGCGGCTGGGCGATCGGACTAGTACCCTCAAAGATTTAAAAACTGCCGAAAACTTATGTGTTGAGCATGGCAATACTCAGCTACTACAAACCATTCAAGCGTTTATGGAACACCCTACAGATTGATCATCAGGGAAAGCGAGCAGTTCTACGATCGTTCGATCGTGATTACATAGCGGCTCTAACGATCGTGTTGTCATAAATTTATCGAAATCACGTTAATCCAATTGTTGGGATACGGTGTAACTCTCATACCAGTGCTACCGAAATGCTGGTCTGATAATCTCTGAAAGTGAGAGTGAGACAATGAACCGTGACTTCATGAATCGTGATTTTTCGATCGTGGCTGCAACTGTGTTAGGTACAGCTGTTCTGGGTGCGGGTTGGGTTGCAATCTCGGCTACCCAACCCAGCTTGGCGATGTTGCCGCAAACCCCTGTACTAATTGCTCAGAATAGCGGTTTAGCAAGGCAATTACAGGGAAAACCTGTGGTGGTCAATGTCCACGCTGATTGGTGCCCCGCTTGTAAAACCGTTGCCCCCGTATTGTCCAAACTTCAGCAGCAATACCGGGGTAAAGCCAATTTTGTGTCCTTTGATGTGACCGATCGGGGTTCGACCCAGTCGGCCCAAAATCAAGCCAAGCAATTGGGCTTAAATAGCTTCTTTCAGTCGAATAAATCCCAAACTGGGCTAGTCGCGATCGTTGATCCAGCAACCGGACAGGTGCTTCAGCAATTCCGGGGCAACGGTAATTTAAAAGATTATCAAACGGCTTTGCAACAGGCGATTAAACAGGTGCGTTAATCATGGCAGTCAAGCGATCGAACCCTTTACGATTACCCGTCGTGAAATTCCTAGGTCTAGCCTTCGGGACTGCGTTGATTGTCCTCCTGACCAAGCAATTGGGGCACCTTTGGCAACCCTTAGAACAGGCCATTTTAAACCTATCGACTCAGTATCAGCAGTGGTTTGACACCCAAGAAGTTGGGCAGCACTGGCTGTTGCCTGCGGCCTTTATCGGGGGATTAATTGCTAGCGTTTCTCCTTGTATTCTGGGTTTATTACCGATTAATCTCAGCTACATAGGTACGCTGGAAATGAAATCCCGCTGGGATGCTTTGACCAAAGCCCTGTGGTTTGTGTCTGGAGCGATTACCGCATTTAGCCTCCTAGGATTATTTGCGTCTTTAGCAGCGGCGGTGTTTGTGGATTTCCGAGGGTATATCAATCTACTGGTGGGCGCGATCGTTCTCTTGATGGGAGCCAGCTTTGCCGGCTGGTTCCATCTCCCTCTACCCCAAAAGCAAGTAGAATTGCCGATTCCTGGAGCTTACGGCGTCGGATTTACCTTTGCCCTGGTGAGTTCACCCTGTGCCAGTCCGGTCTTATTTGCCGTCTTAGCGGCAGCAGCGGCAACGGGTTCCCAGTGGATCAGTTGGCTGACGATGGTCAGTTACGCGATCGGCTATACGATGGTGATTTTTTTAGCCAGTTTATTTACAGGACTGGTGAAGCAAAGTCGTTGGCTATTGCAGCGATCGGATTGGGTAATGCGCGTTGGCAGCCTTGTATTGCTGACAGCGGGTGCTTATTATGTCGTTGACGGTGTCCTATGGTTTCTCTCATGACGCAATGGCCCGAACAGGTAGATTCTACCACCCAAGACGATCGGACAGTGCTGTCAGCGCTGTGTCAGCGGCAGCCAACAGCCTTAGCAATCCTGTACGATCGTTATAGCCACCTAGTTTATAAACTCGCCTTGCAAATGCTCAAAACTGAGGAGGCAGCGGCGGATTTAACCCAAGAGGTGTTTTTGGCAGTTTGGCAAAAGCCAGAACGCTACAATCCGGAACGCGGTACAATGACAGTCTTTCTGTCAGTCATGACCCGATCGCGGGCGTTGAATCGCCTACGTTCAGCAAAATCGCAGCAAAATATGGTCGAACGGTTTAGTCGGATTGCAACGTTCGAGTCTGGGGATAGTCCAGTATTAGCGCAAGCCTCATTGATGGAATTATCCGATCGCGTGCGTCAAGCGTTGCAAGCCCTACCAGAAGCCCAGCGAACGGTTTTAGAAATGGCCTATTATGAAGGTCTATCCCAGTCAGACATTACCAAACGTACTGGAATTCCCCTCGGAACAGTCAAATCCCGATCGCGTCAGGGACTTTTAAAGTTGCGCGAACTGTTACACGACTTAGCGGAGTAAGACCATGAAACACTCACAAGACTGGTCAGAAATGCTGGCAGGCTACGTTCTCGGTGATCTTTCCTCCGAGGAAATGATCCAGGTACAGCGTTATTTGGCAGATCATCCCGATGCGGTGACCCAGCTTGAAGAACTGCAAAATACGCTGGCATTGTTGCCCTTAGGTTTACCAGATGTCGAACCGCCTGAAGGGTTAAAGGGCCAAATTTTAGCCACAGCTACAGCAGAAGCAGCGCCTGTAGCTACGATTCCGGAGTGGGTAGAAGCACAGGTGTCAGTAGCGGCACAGAATGTCGGCAAAAATGTAGTCGGCAAAAATGTAGTCGGCAAAGAACTCGATCAAGTTGTAGATTTAGCCCAATCCCGATCGCGCCGATCACCTGCCTTGCGAGGTCATTGGGTACCGATCTCGGGGGGGATTGCCGCCGTACTGGTGGCTGCTTTGGGCCTACGAACCTATCAACTCCAAGAACAACTCACCACAACCCAGCAGCAGATTGCCAACTTACAACAAGCCGTGAATGGACAAGAACAAATGGCGACCTTAGCAGCCACCCAAGGACGCACATTGACCATGCAAGGCAGTGGGCCAGTGGCAGGAGCGGCGGGCAAAATATTCGTGGTGCCGCAGAAAAAACAGGCACTCTTGGTCATTGAACATTTGCCACCTCCCCCAGCAGGCAAAATTTATCATCTCTGGGCCGTTGTGCAGGGGCAAAAGGTTTCCTGTGTGCAGTTTGTACCAGAAGCGAATGGCAAAGTCGTTATGGAGGTTCCAGTCGATCGCTGGCGGCAGGCAACGCAAGTCGGGGTAACATTAGAGGCCGAACAGAATAATGTGCTTCCTGCGGGGGAAATGGTCATGCAAGGACAACCGATTTAGGGGGTGCTTAACATAGGAATTAGATCGTCCTAGGTTGCAATCACAAACTCTAAAGACACGCGTGTAAATTTTTGATTGAGTCAATCCCTGCAAAATTTCTTGCAGCCTGTAGCAATTCCCCAAGTTCCTATCCTGAAAGCCCATCGTATATTTTGCCGTTCTTGAAGGTAAGATAGTCCCAAATCTCTAGGGAACACGGCTCTCGGTTGAGGTAGGATTTCCATGGCTCAGATCACCCTTAAGCAATTGGTGTACCCATTGACCCAGCGGCCTGGGTTTATTGCTATTCAACCCTATCTCCTGTTGCTACTCTGGGCTCTGCCCCTCCTGCTGCTCCAAAGTAGCCAACAGAGCCTTATGGCCCACGATGAAGGCATTTACGCCGCCCAAGCCAAGCATATTTTAGAAACTGGTAATTGGTTGCTGCCCCAATGGAGGAATAACATGACCTTCGATCGTACGATCGGGATTCAATGGCTCATCGCGGGCTGTTATCGCCTCTTGGGGATTACGGAAACGGCGGTTCGATTGCCCAGCACGATCGCCTTTGTTGGAACCACCTTACTCCTCTACCGCATTGGCACTCGATTGCTGACACCGTTGATGGCCAGTTTAGGGGCAGCCATTTTCGTTGTGACACCGCTTGCATTGCAATATGCCAAATTGGGTACTCAAGATAGCGTTTTAGTTTTTATTGAAGTGCTTGCAATTTGGGCTATGTTGGAAGCTGAGCCTGCAACTACGCCAACCAGCGAGACTACGCTATCCGTTGATCGATCGGCAGAAATCTCCAAAAACCTCTCCTCCACAAATATCTCTACAAATATCTCAACCGTTACAGAACCGTTCCAAGCCTCCTCTGCCCAAAAATCGGGAAACTCACCCTGGTTGTTACTGACCGGAGCTGCGTTTGGGTGGGGCTTTCTGATTAAGGGCTTTATGATTATTCCCGCCGCGATCGCGCTGTTACCTTACCTGATCGGAGCCAACCGCAAACATCGTCATTTATTTAATCCCTGGCTCTATGGCGGCTTTATTCTAGGGTTAATCCCCGTTGTTAGTTGGCTGGGCATAACCTATGCGAATTATGGTGGTTGGATTTTTGAACAACTGTTTGGCAAGCTTTTTCATCTGAAGCAGCAAACCTACCAAGGTGCAGGCCCTCTTTATTATTTTTGGAATATTCCTGCTAATGGCTTCCCTTGGGTGTTCGTAGGGCTAATTGGAATTGCGTTAAGTGTTGTAAATAGTACTTATAAAGCATTGCTAAACCATCGTTGGTTGTTACTCGTGGGATTTCCTGCAACGCTATTTGTCGAACTCAATCTCTTTGGGACGAAAACTCAATACTATCCCCTACAACTCTTTCCTTGGATTGCGATATTTGCCGCGATCGGCCTCAATCACTTTGTCGCCCACTATTTACACGATCGCCGATCGCAACTTCTCGGCTACCTCAGTCGTGTCTTTTGGGGATTGGGCCTTATTCTGCTGCTGCTCAGCGTAACGGTTTTAGCAGGAGGGATTAGTCTGGAAGTTGACCATATTAAAACGATCGCTATGGCTACCGCCATCCTGGGGCTAGGGTGGCTATTTCCCTGGCTCGTCTGGCAGCGCCGATCGATCACCCAGCAAGCCACCTTGGTCAAACATTGGTTAGCCAGCCTTCTTTTAGCCCCTTGGTTAGCCCTGTCCTTCATCTTGGCCACGGGACTCTGGGGCAACTACGAAGCCAGTCTGAAATCCTTTTTAGAGCAACCCAACGTCGCGCAAATTCTCCAGCAGCAAACCATTAATTTTGTCGCTAATGAGGAACCGCTGAGTCGGCGCGATCGGAAACGCTATCTATTGCTCAGTGTCTACACGCCCCCAAGTCGGCCAACACAGCACAGCAATCGAAG
>MUGG01000011.1 GCA_002148405.1 Alkalinema sp. CACIAM 70d
ATCTCTTGAAACTATCGTCGATCGCGGAGATTCGATCCCCCTAAATCCCCCTTATTAAGGGGGACTTTGAATTGCTTTTTTCCGGTTCCCCCTTTTTTCTTGGCGTAGCCTCTCCGTAGGAGATAGGGGGTTAGGGGGGGATCTCTTAAATCACATCCGCAAAGGAGCGCTCATAGGCACGGAAATAACGGATTCCACCAATCAACAGGAACGTCACGAGGCCGATCGAAGAAAGCAATCCTGGGACAGACAGTTCCGACTGACCGCCCAAAATCGCCCAGCGAAACCCATCGATCACCCCGACCATTGGATTGAGGGAATACAACCAGCGCCAAGCTTCCGGGACGATCGTGCTGCTAAAACCAACAGGCGAAATGTACAGACCAAATTGAATAATAAAGGGAACCACATAGCGGAAATCACGATATTTCACATTCAGAGCTGCTAACCATAGCCCTGCTCCCATCGATGCAGCAAAGGCGATCGCGATAAATCCCGGTAATAACAAGATTCGCCAACTGGGCACAAAGTTATACCAAGCCATCAGTCCCAGCAAAATAATGGCCGAAATCATGAAATCTACAAAACTCACAATAATTGCCGAGGTCGGCACAATTAGACGGGGAAAATAGACTTTGGAAATTAGATTGGCATTTGTAATAAGACTATTACTACATTCCGACAGGGAGTTAGCAAAAAACTGCCAGGGCAGCATCGCGGAAAATACGAGAATGGGATAGGGCACACCATTATCTGGAAGTTTTGCCAAGCTGCCGAAAACCACAGTGAAAACCACCATCGTCAGGAAGGGACGCAGCAAAGCCCAGGCAATCCCGATCGCGGTTTGTTTATAGCGCACCAGCAAATCCCGCCAAGCGAGGAAGTAAAAAAGTTCACGGTAGCGCCAGAGGTCACGCCAGTATTGGCGTTGGGCACGGCCTGATTCAATCACCAGTTCCTTGGGATACGTCATGAGTCGATTCAACCATAGAGTTGTTGTTGGCTAATCCCACTCTAGAAAGGCACTTGCTCCCGATCGAGTCCACGATTTTGTTCAAGATTTTGTATGCGTTTCAGGCCACGTATAACTTCCCCAAGTTGTGCGGAGTTGGCGCAGGAGGCGGGAATAGTAACCCTAGGAACCACGATCGTTCCACACTCCCCTTAAATCTCACACCCTAAATCTCACACCCTAAATCTAATCATCTATCTTTACGCCCACGCCCACCCCTCCATTCCCCACTCCCCACTCCTCCCACACCCATGTCCCGACTAACCCAGATCTCCTCTGCAAGCTTACTCTCCCTCCTCTGGATCGCTCACGGTGGTCTGTCTGCGGTTGTCTTGGCTCAAACGACTAATTCAACAACTTCAACAACGGCCTCGATCGCAACGCCCTTACCCCCCACCATTTCCCCAGTCACGCCCAACCCCCTGAAGCCGATTACCACACCATTGCCCCCTACCATCCTTCCAGGTCGTTCTACCCCTAACGCTCGCAATGGAGCCAGCATTCCGAATTCAAATTCAACTTTTAACAACCTCAATCCCAATTCTTTAAATCCTCAACCAACGAATCCAGTATTTAATTCATCTTCACCGAATACTCCTAACACAATTCCAAATGCAATTCCTAATCCGACTCCATCTAATCCGACTCCATTCATAACTCCCAACGTAATTCCTAACACCAATCCTAACGCCAACCTTAACGCTAACCCTAACGCTATTCCAGAGACAGGTATCCCCAGGCCTGATCGCAACTGGGCTGTACCCGATCGAGGGATCCCACAACCCAATCGGCCTGTGCGGTATACATTGGCTCCCGGCGATCGCATTAATGTTGTCATTTACAACGTGCCGGAATTTACAGGAGCCTATCAACTGATGGTGGATGGCACAATTATGCTGCCTGTGATTGGGGCGGTGGATGTGGAGGGCATGACTGAATCCGAAGCTGCTACCACCATTAGCAAACTGTACGCGGATGCCCAGGTATTAGTCAAGCCTGTGATTATGGTGTTGCTCTCGGAAATGAGTAATGTCCATGTAGCGATTCTGGGCGAAGTCAATCGGCCTGGAGCCTATGTCGTCACACCGAAAAATGGAGAACTGCCCAAACTGACGCAAATTATTGAAGAGGCAGGCGGCATTACACAACAAACGAATTTACAACAAATCGAGATCCGGCGACCCCTGCGGGATGGCACGGCGGAAATTATTAACAGCAGTCTGTGGGATCTCCTAACGAATGGCGATCTCAGCCAAGATATTGCTATTCGGGATGGCGATACCGTGATTTTGCATACCGCTACCGAAATTCCGCCAGAAGTGGCTCTCCAAGTCGGTCGCGCCAACGTTTCTCCGGGAGAAATCAAGGTGAATTTGTTGGGTGAAGTGTTGGCTCCAGGGGTTCAAACGATTCCCACAGGGACTTCACTGAATGAAGCGATTATGTTGGCAGGGGGCTTTGGGCCACGGGCCAAGAAGAAGACGGTGGAACTGATTCGGCTGAATCCCAATGGCACCGTTGCCCGCCGCAAGATCGCAATCAATTTGGATAAACCCATTAATTCCGATTCCAATCCTATATTGCAAAGTCGTGATGTGATTCTGGTCGATCGCTCCTTGGGTGCCAAGATTACGGACACGATCGGGAATATTCTCACACCTATCAATAGCATCTTCTCCCTCTTTGGCGTCTTTAGACAATTCCCTGGGAAATAGAGTCCCTCTCTTCCACTCGAACCTGCTACTCAAACCTGCTACTCAAACCTGCTACTTAAAAACCGCTGTAACGTAAGCCGCATCTTATGACTATGTCCCGTCAGCCTTCTACCAAACCCACCGTTAACGATCTGTTGCAGAAACTAAACCAACAGAGTAATCCGATCGGGCCTGCTGCGCCTAGTAGCGACACCGATCAGGCTGGAGAAGCCACTTGGAGCCTGCCTCAAATTGTGGGAATGCTACGCCGTAAAGCGATCGTCATTGGCATTTGTGCGATCGCCATGGCGGGGCTATCGGGTTTAAAAAATGCTCGCAGTGTCCCGGAGTTCCAGGGGAGTTTTCGGCTGTTAGTGGAACCCGTGAGCCAACGCCCAGATATCAACGATCAGCTAACCGAGAGTAAATCAGCTCCTTCCAATAAGGAGTTTGACTACTCTACCCAAATTGAAGTCCTCTACAGCCCCAAACTGATGGGGGAAATTTTGAAGGATGTCAACGATCGCTATCCCGGAACAACCTATGATGTAGTTTCTCAGAAAGTCGCGATCGTACGGCTGGGCGAAACAAAAATTATCGAAGTCAGCTATAGTGATTCCAACCCTGACAAAGCACTTTTGTTACTGCAACGGTTAGCACGGGGGTATTTGGAATATAGTCGTGAAGATCAACAGGCTCAACTCAAACAAGGGTTGAAGTTTGTTAATGAACAATTGCCTAAAATTCAAAACCGGGTTAATGACTTACAAAAGCAATTGGAAGTCCTACGACAAACCCATAACTTTGTTGAAATCAAAGATTACTCCAGCACCTTAAGTGGTCAAATTGCAACTTGGACGCAGCAGCGGCAAGAAAAACAAGTTGAAATTATGGGCCTAGAAACACGACGCAAGATTCTTCAGGAAAAACTAGGTCAAACGATCGCCCTTAGCCAGTCCGGTCGTTATCAAGCGCTGTTGCAAAAATATCAACTCCTCGAACAACAAATTGCCATTGAATCGGCACGGTTTGGCCCCAACTCTCCCAATATTCAGCTCCTCCAACGACAGGCAGAAAACCTTGTGCCCGTTATGCTCAAGGAAGCCGAACAATCCGTTGGGGAACAGTTGGCAGTGGCAGAAAATGATCTACAAATTGCGATCGTTAAACAGCAAACGATCAATCAAGTTCTCAACTTCCTCAATGCCAAATATAGCCAGTTACCCATTTTGTCGCGTCAGTTTAGCGAAACTCAACGGGACTTGACGATCGCCACGGACAGCTTAACGCGATTTCTCCAAACCCAGGAAAGCCTTCAGGTGCAAGCCGCCAAAAATGATGTGCCTTGGCAACTTATTTCTGAACCTAAAGGTCTGAAGCTCAAGCCAGGAGCCAATCCAATTAAAGGCATGACCAGTGGAGCAGTTATTGGTATTTTCCTAGGCATTGGGGTCGCCTTTTTGATCGAAAAACTGGAAAATACCTACTACACCGTGGATGCGATGAAGCGCAAGGTGAAGTTGCCCATTTTAGGCATTATTCCCCTGCACCCGGATCTCAAAGATGGCATTCCAGGGATGCATATTGTGGATTTGCGGATGCCGGATACCGTTGATAGTCAGTCCTTGACTGAAGCTTCCACTAATTTGAAAAATCGGATGCGGGATTTGCTCAATCGCAAGGCGAATGGCCAAGACGCAGGTTCTGCTCAAGATGACCTCGCTGGACAGAATGGCGATCGAGACAGCACCACAATCCTCAATGGAACCGGAGCACCCAGTGCCTTACCCAGTGATAGCAAAGTGCTGCCCCTCATGGAACTTAATTTAGATCTGGAAGAAGCAACCAAAGCAGAAACGGCGGCATCCGAGTTGGCGTTGGCCGATCCCAATAACAATTACTGGCTACGGGAATATGATGCTTACGGATTTATGGAAGCCTTCCGTACCCTGTACTGCGCCATGCAGCAATTGGGCGAAGGTCGCTTAGAGAACGGGCTGGTGATTAGTTCCGCCCTACCCACCGAAGGACGAACCACGATCGCGGTGCACTTAGCCCAAGCGGCAGCAGCGTTAGGGAAGCGAGTTTTGTTAGTGGATGCCCATTTTCGGCGGGGCAGTACCCAAATCCAGTCCTTACTGGGCTTACCGAGCGGGCCAGGGCTAAGTGACTGTCTCATGGGTAAAGCCACCGTGACTCAAGTGATTCAGCGACTATCTTGGGAATCCAGCTTATTTGTCATTGGTGCAGGCGAGCCACCCCCTGACCCCACCCGACTGTTAGCCTCTGCAAAAATGCAGGATTTAATGCCGCGTTTTCACCAGAGTTTTGATCTCGTGATTTATGACATGCCACCGTTGATGGGACTGGCAGATGTGAAATTGCTGGCGGCCAATACTAGTGGTCTAGTCTTAATCACACGGTTAGGGAAGCGGGGAACCGCCGATGCGCTAGCCACGACGATCGATCGCCTCAATGGTGCCCGGATTCCCATCCTCGGGGTCGTCGCCAACTGTGCAACTAACTACTCCGTCGATCTTTACGCATAATCCTGGGAGCGATGTGGGATTGAATCTCGATCGCCCCCAGCCCTAAATAAATACTGCAAGCAAGCTTCTGTTGATGCAGAAGCTTTTTTCATAGCCGTGCTGGAATGGCTCAGTTTTAAGGGGTTCGCATTGGAGCAATGTCAAAACAGATACGACCCACAACATCAAGTTATACATCGTTATCCATCTCAAACAGCAATATATATATCATCAACAGTCCGGGGTTGCGATGCTGAATATAGCTCAGACCTACACCAGTTATTTTTATGACCCTACTGTTAACCTTTGCTAGCACTCTGTTGGGGGGCTTATGTTTAACACCCCTTGCCAAAATCCTCGGGGCTTCCTGGGGCTTTCTGGATCAACCCGATTCCCGCAAAATTCACCAGCAACCCATGGTGCGCATGGGCGGATTAGCGATCTGTGCTGCGACATTTCTGGGATTATTGGGGATGATGGTCGCAGGCGTTGCCCTGCCTACGAGTAACCCTGCATTTATGGCGATGCTCCTGGGCAGTGTGGGATTTTTTGCGATCGGCTTGGCCGACGATCGATGGAGTCTATCACCAATTCTGCGCTTGGGGCTGCAAGGAATTATTACTGTCATTACTTGGTATTTCGGATTGCGTCTGGATGTCCTTCCTATTCCAGGCATTGGCACGATCGACCTGGGACTGTTTAGCTTACCGATCACCTTCCTTTGGTTGGCGGGGGTAACCAATGCAATCAATTGGCTGGATGGCTTGGATGGTTTAGCTTCGGGCGTCAGCGCGATCGCCGCGATGATGTTTGCCTTAGTGAATTGGAAATTAGGAAATTCCGATATTGCTCTGGTGTCTATGGCAGTTGCAGGAGCCACGATCGGCTTTCTCCGCTATAACTTCAAACCTGCTCAACTCTACATGGGCGACAGTGGTTCCTATTTCCTTGGTTCCATGCTGGGCGGTATTGCAATCCTGACTGTACAAAACCATGCCAACTTCACTCTTGCCATGTTGCCCTACGTGATTCTCGCAGTGCCTATTTTGGACATGACCTTTGTGATTGTCAGCCGTCTGCGGGAAGGTAAATCTCCCTTCTTCCCTGATCGTCGCCACATTCACCACCGTTTACTTCAAGCCGGTCTATCCCAAACCAGCGCAGTGTTGAGTATTTACGGCCTCATGGGTTGGGCAGGCTTAAGCGGTATTCTCCTCAATATCAATTACGTCGCCTGGAGCAATGTATTCCTGCTCGTGTTTATCCTACTGATCACCCAAATCACCATCAAACCTCAAATTACCCAACTCCCCCAAGGCTAACCCTCCCCTCTACCCACCTACTCTTCTACCCTCCCACTCTCCCTACGCCCTTGCTAGCTCAAGCTTCTTAATTCTCAGCCCTACTTTTCCCCTCATTGTGTGAATTGTTCATCCCATTAACGCTATGCAATCAACCGTCGGTATAGGCCAAACTCCCGTTACCCCTTGCTTGCACTTTTGGACACCCGGTCTCTTCGACTTCAAAGGGGGTATCCAAGTCTTCTCCCAATTTCTCCTACAAAATCTGCAAGCGCTCTATCCTCAGATTCAGTACGATGTTTTCTCCATGCACGATCGTAATCCTGCAAGCCAGGGCGATCGCTATTTACCTCAGACAAAGTTCTGGGGCCAGGGACAGATTCCAATTCGGTTGAGAACGCCCACTTTTGCTGCCCAAATTGTCAGCATGGGCCTGTGGCAGCGTCCTAATTTAGTCCTGACGACCCATCTGAATTTCACGGTGGCTGCCCATCGCCTCAAACAATTGGCTGGAGTGCCTTACTGGACAATGGCCCACGGCTTTGAAGCCTGGGAAGTAGATCGCCCCCAGGTACGTCAAGCGTTGATGAACGCCGATCGGATTCTTGCCGTCAGCCACTACACCCGCGATCGTATGTTGGCAGGATTGGAAATTGACCCCGATCGCATTCATGTTTTGCCCAATACCTTCGGAGCAGAACGCTTTCAAGTGGCGGAAAAACCGACTGCTTTGCTAGAACGCCACGGCCTGCGGCGGGAACAGCCGGTGATTTTGACGGTCAACCGTTTGGCAGCCGGGGAATCCTTCCACAGTTACGATCAGATTTTGGCCGCGTTACCCCAGATTCGCTCAGCGATTCCGGATGTGCATTATCTGATTGTTGGTGGTGGCAACGATCGTCAACGGTTAGAGAAACTGATTCGCGCCCAAAACCTCCAGGATTGTGTCACCTTGGCAGGATTCATTCCCGATGAGGAACTCCCCGCCTATTACAACCTCTGTGATGTGTTTGCCATGCCCAGCAAGCTGGAGGGATTTGGCATTGTCTACCTAGAAGCCATGGCATCGGGAAAACCCGTTGTGGGGGGACAGGATGGCGCGATCGATGCGTTGGATCGGGGACGGCTAGGGGCGATCGTGAATCCCGATGACGTGGCAGAAATTGCAACAACCCTGAGGCAAATTCTGCAACAGCAATATCCCAATCCCCTTCTGTATCAGCCCCATGCCCTGCGGGAAGCCGTGGTACAAACCTTTGGTAGCCAAGGATTTCAAGAGCGTCTATCGAACCTCATGGCTGATTCGCCACTGCTGCAATCTTGGTTAATTCCCAGTAACAGCTTTTCTTAAATTTTCAAAGTTTCCATTGTTTCCTTCCCTATGATCTAATGCCTTTTCTATGAAAATTTTGCACGTCATTCCCTCCATTTCACCTGTGCGGGGTGGCCCCAGTCAAGCTGTGTTGGAAATGGTGTATGCCCTGCGTCAACAGGGAATTGATGCCACGATCGTCACAACCAATGACAGCGGCGACGATTTACTGCCCCTTCCCTTACACCAATGGATTGACTATCCCGTTCACCCAGGTTCCACCGCTGATTCTTCCGATGCCGCGCACAAGACGGTTTCCCTGCAGGCATTCCCCAAGTTTGCTCCCGCTCTTTCAGCCGTTCGGGAATTCACCTTTTCCTCGGCACTTACCCGTTGGCTGTGGAATTCCATTACGGATTATGACTTGGTTCACATCCACGCCATCTTTTCCTATCCATCCACGATCGCGATGGCGATCGCGCGGGCGAAAAACGTTCCCTACATCGTGCGACCTCTGGGACAACTCTGCACCTGGTCGCTACAACAGGGAGCCGCCAAAAAACGGGCCTACCTAAAAATCATTGAAATGGCCAATCTGCAGGGGGCTCGATCTCTGCATTTCACGGCGCTGCAAGAACAGCAGGAAGCCCAAGCCGTTGGGTTAACTACGCCTAGTTTTGTGGTGCCCCACGGGTTAGATATGCCAGCGGTCAATGCCCAAGCCAAGCAGGAATTACGCCAACAGTTGAATCTCCCCGCCGATCAACCGATCGTCCTCTTTCTCTCCCGGCTCCATCCCAAAAAAGGGTTTGATGCGCTCATTCCCGCCTTGCAGCAATTGCGAGATCTGCCCTTCCAGTTTGTGATTGCAGGCAGTGGGGCAGCGGAGTACGAAGCGCAACTGGTCACGGAAATTGAGGCAGCGGGCTTGGCCGATCGTACCCACTGGTTGGGCTTTGCCAAGGGTGCAACCAAACAGTGGCTGTTGCAAGGGGCGGATTTATTTGTTTTGCCCTCCCATTCCGAAAATTTTGGCATTGCCGTGCTGGAAGCATTGGCAAATAGATTGCCTGTTCTGATCACACCAGGCGTTGCCTTGGCGGCGTTGGTGCAGGATCACGACCTGGGTTGGGTGACGGAGCAAACCCCTGATGCGGTGGCCGCTGGTCTGCGATCGGCATTGCAAGATCCAGCTACTCGGGAGGCCATGGGAATTCGAGCAGAACTTGCAGTGCGATCGCAGTTTTCCTGGCCCCAAATTGCAAAACAGTTAGTTCAATATTATCAATCCATTCTTTTCTACGATGCTAAACTCTATCACGCCGGTTATTCTGACCTACAACGAGGCTCCCAATATTGAGCGGACACTGCAAAGTTTGGCCTGGGCCGATCGCATTGTCGTGGTGGATAGCCACAGTACCGATGCAACGCTGGAAATTTTGGCGCGGTATCCTAAAGTTGACGTGTTTTCCCGTACCTTTGATACCCATGCCCAACAGTGGAACTATGGCTTAGCCCAAGTGGAAACGGAATGGGTTCTGTCCTTAGATGCGGACTATCGCTTGAGCGAAGAATTGGTTACGGAAATGCAAGAGCTATCGTCCCGATCAACCGTAGATAGTTACTTTATTCCGTTCAAATATTGCGTCTTTGGCAAACCGCTGCGGGGAACCTTACTGCCGCCTCGGGAAGCCCTCTTCCGCAAGTCCAAGGCCGCTTATATCAACGATGGTCATACGCAGTTGCTAGCGGTGAATGGCGAATCCAGCGCGGTAAAGTCGGTGATTTACCACGACGATCGTAAAGCTTTTGGGCGCTGGCTCTGGGCTCAGGATCGCTATGCCATTTTGGAAGTGAAAAAACTACTCACGGCAACACCGGATCAGTTAAGCTTGGGCGATCGACTGCGACAGAAAAAATTCCTTGCGCCGCTGGTCGTGCTGATCTACTGTTTGATTCTGCGGCAAGGGATTTTCGATGGTTGGCGGGGTTGGTTCTATGCGTTTCAACGGGTGTTAGCGGAATTGATTCTGTCGGCTCGTCTAATTGAAGCCAGTTGTAACCCTGAAACGGACATTGTGCTGGAAACCCAGGTCGGGGATAGAAATTCGGTTGCGACATCAGCCCCATCAAACCGCCATACCGCTGACATGCCAGTGACATGATGGTCAGTAACAATAATGGGGAGTTACAGGTTGCTCCGTCAGCAGATGGCTGGATAGCAACCTGAGTCAACCCTATAACAGTTGTGTAGCTAGCCCGATCGGGATTCCCTGGATAAAAGGATCCCGATTTTTTATTGCCACTGGCCAACCTGATTTAGCAGCATTTCGCAGCCATAACCCACCTCATCAAGCCTGAGTATTCTGGCTATTGGGATACAAATTCAGCAGTGAAAATTGAGTACAGTATATAAATCAC
>MUGG01000043.1 GCA_002148405.1 Alkalinema sp. CACIAM 70d
ATCCTGATGCCAAAAGACGATCGCGCCGCACCATCAACACAAAACTTCAATAAAAAGGCTTCCCGATCGGGAAGCCCATGATTTTCAGCTAGTTAAATCCCTGGCATTGTTGGCCAGAGGTTTCTCAGGGGCGATCGGCTAGCGATCGAACTTCCCCCAAGGTTTCGCTCACTCGTGTTTGTTCTATCTACTAAGCGAGCAGTGCCTTCGCGCGATTGTAGACATTGTCAACGGTGAAGCCGAATTTTTCCATGGCGATGCCACCGGGAGCCGAAACCCCGAAGCGATCGATGCTGATGATGTCGCCCTCGTCCCCAGCGTACTTGTGCCAACCGAAGCTGGAAGCAGCTTCCACCACGAGGCGCTTCTTGGTTTCCTTAGGCAGAATCGCGTTGCGATACGCTTCATCTTGCTCTTCAAACAGATCCACACAGGGCATGGAAATGACACGCACTTTGTGGCCTTCGCTGCGCAGTTTGTTAGCAGCTTCGACACACAGGCTGACTTCGCTACCCGTTGCAATCAGGATGACATCAGGCAAGTCGCCGCTATCGGACAGGATGTAACCGCCACGGGCCACACCTTCGATGCTGGAGCCAGCCAGTTGGGGCAGGGCTTGACGGGACATGGCCATGACTGAGGAGGTCGTCCGACGCTCCACAGCCACCTTGTAGGCTCCAGAGGTTTCGTTACCATCTGCCGGACGGAAGGTCAGCAGGTTGGGCATAGCCCGCAGGGAAGCCAGAGTTTCCACAGGCTGGTGGGTGGGGCCGTCTTCACCTAGGGCGATCGAGTCGTGGGTCAGAACGTAGATGACTTGGGTTTCTGCCAGGGCGGACAGACGCACCGCACCGCGCATGTAGTCTACGAACACCAGGAAGGTTGCGCCGTAGGGAATCAAGCCAGTCTTGTGCAGGTAAATCCCGTTACAGATAGCAGCCATGCCGTGTTCCCGGACGCCGAAGCGCAGGTTACGACCGTGGTAGGACCCCTTCTGGAAGTCGGCAAAGCCCTTCAGTTGGGTCAGGTTGGAGTGGGTCAGGTCAGCGGAACCGCCAATCAGTTCGGGGATGGCATTGGCGAGGGCGTTGAGGGTTTTTTCCGAAGTTTGGCGGGTGGCCAGGGGTTTGTCTTCGGGGGTGTAGGTGGGCAGGCATTTTTCCCAACCGTCGGGCAGGCGGTAGTTGATCTGACGATCGAACTGTGCTGCTTCTTCGGGATAGCTGCTCTTGTAGCTTTCCCAAACTTTCTGCCATTCGGCTTCAGCGGCAGCTCCGCGCTCGATCGACTTATTGAAGTGGGCGCGAGCGTCTTCGGGAACGACAAAGGGATCGTAGTTCCAACCCAGGTTTTCGCGGGTCAGTTTGACTTCGTCGCCACCCAGGGCAGCCCCGTGGACGCCAGCGGTGTTGGCTTTGTTGGGGGAGCCGAAGCCGATCGTGGTGCGGACTTTGATCATCGTCGGCTTGTCGGTGCAAGCTTTGGCTTCTTCGATGGCCTTGGCGATCGCGTCGAGGTTGGTGTCGCCATCGGGCACAACCAGAACTTGCCAGCCGTAAGCTTCAAAGCGTTTGCCCACGTCTTCGGTGAAGGAAACGGAGGTGTCGCCGTCGATGGAGATGTGGTTGTCGTCGTAGAGGGCGATCAGTTTACCCAGACCCAGGTGACCGGCCAAGGAGCAAGCTTCGCCGGAGACGCCTTCCATGTTGCAACCGTCGCCCAGGATGACGTAGGTGTAGTGGTCGATCAGGGTGCAGTCGGGCTTGTTGTAGGTGGCGGCTAGGTGCGCTTCGGCCATGGCCAAGCCGACGCCGTTACAAATCCCTTGACCCAGGGGGCCGGTGGTGACTTCAATGCCAGCGGTTTCAAAGTTTTCGGGGTGACCGGGGGTCTTGGATCCCCACTGACGGAACTGTTTGATGTCTTCGATCGAGACGCTGTCGTAACCAAACAGGTGCAGCAACGCATATTGCAGCATGGAACCGTGACCAGCAGACAGGACGAAGCGATCGCGGTTAACCCAGCTAGGATTCTTGGGATTGAACTTCAGGAACTTATCCCACAGTGTAAAAGCCATCGGAGCGGCACCCATGGGCAATCCAGGGTGACCAGATTTTGCTTTTTCAACCGCATCGATCGCCAAAAAGCGGATCGAATTAATACACAGTTCTTCCAGAGATTGGGTTGCAACGACCATGATGTTTTGGGTACTTAACGCTTAACGACGGCTATCCACGAAGTCGAACTTGAGTCGAACTTTAGGGTCGGACTTGAGTCAAACAGAGGGTGTGACCAGATTTTTTCCGATCAAAAGTAGCATACCGAACAGTTACGACCGAAATCCTGTCCGAGAATGGAACCGATTTGGCGTAGGTTGGTGATGTCGTGACACTTCTGACAGGCCCCAGCCAAATACCTAATATTCTTCGCCCGGAGAGACGAATAGGTATTCATACTTATGATTCAGTATGACAGAGATGGTCATATTTCTTCATGAGTGTCGCAACTATTTTAGGGAATAAGGGGGACAGGTTGACAGGAATCTGTGAAGGGTTTCTGAAATCCGCCCGATGGCTGAGGGGGTTGTCTGGATTCCCTAACAAATTTGGTGCATCAGGTGACTTTGGGGAGTCTAGAATTTTCTCTGGCCGTGGTTTGATTTGCTGGATTAAGTTTTCACTCAAATAAAGTCCTGCTCCTTGCAGTGCAGCAATTCTAGGGGTAACCGAAGTAATGATGCCCCTCTGCTTAGCTAGAACCAAAAGAGTTTGCAAGTACGAAATTACTGCCTGAGTCACGATCGCTGCGAGCGATCGCCCCTGCTGTTGGGCTAAGTGAATCAGCCAGTTAAGCCACGTCAGTTCTGGTTGCCAGTTGAATGTTATAGTCCTTGGCAAAACACTTCCTTGTGGGCCGATATATCAAAGCTGACCAATCCACTAAGCGGTCAGGAGTTAAACAATGACGTGCTCTCTCTTCAGCTTACTCTTTTCGCAGTTGCTCCAGCACCTCTCTAGTGAAGATAGCTGATGGGGGGGCAGCCCGGAGGTCATAACCTAGAGTTGTCGCTGTGGTGTTCAATAAGCAAGGTAAGTATATAGCGGCTTAGTTCATGGGGGGAGATCGACGGTTCAACTGTCTATTAGATGGCAAGTTGTTGCTGGAGGTTGATAATGGCAAATCCACAAGTTTTTCCTGGCTCAAACTTGAATAGAACATCAATATTGCTATGGGGGGAAGTCAGTGCGCAAGACGAAGCTAAACAAAGAGAGCTGGCGGATGTGATGTTGCTGGCAAAACTCGGCAATTTTCGCATTAGAAATTTGAATAGGTAAAGTAGGCTTCATAGGGTTAAACCTCCTATCTACATCGCAGAACGACAAAAGTCTTTTAAAGAACGCTCGTCTTCATTAAGTGAAGTGTTGTTCCTCAAATAGTCGTCTAACCAATGACAACCCCTTTTCAGCAAATCATCTAAATCTTCAAGCTTCCAGATTCTTACTGTACCGTCATATCCTGAAGTAAGGAGAGAGGAAGTTGTTGGATCGTAAGCCAGACTTGTAATTTTGCCTTGATGTCCTTTGAATTCAGCTAATTGCTGCCCAGAGAGTGTCCAGACTTTCACTAAGCCATCATCTCCAACACTCGCAACACGCTGATCATCTAGGAAAATTGCACTTCTAACCCATTTTTGGTGGGCTTTCCATTGATATTTTAGGTGCAATTTTAGCTGCTGTGAAAGATCCCAAAGCTTCACAGCCCCATCCATACCTGATGTAAGGATATATTGCCCATTCGGACTAAAGGTTGCACTTAAGACTCCTCCAGTGTGACCTTCTAACCCTCTTTTTTCATCTTTCACGGTTCCCGTCTGTACATCCAGAAGCTG
This sequence comes from Alkalinema sp. CACIAM 70d, assembly GCA_002148405.1. Taxonomy (GTDB): domain Bacteria; phylum Cyanobacteriota; class Cyanobacteriia; order Leptolyngbyales; family Leptolyngbyaceae; genus Alkalinema. The sequence continues at coordinate 3,890 of MUGG01000043.1, forward strand.
AATAATGTTGTCATAGACGGTTCCATTATCGCTTCCTGCAATTAGCAAATACTGAGAGTTAGGAGAAAACTCCATACTGTAAACATTGATAGAAGTAGGCTTTAAAGCAAGCTCCCAAGATTTTCGATTTGAGCTGTTAATAAGACTTTGAATTTGAATTGCCGGCTTTGGTTGTGTTTCAGATGCTATTGCCAAATAATAACCGTCTCTACTCAAGGCAAAGCTAGCTGAAGAACTCGTTCTTGATCTGATTTCGTTGGCCCATTTAAGTTTTGGAGACTTTTGAGTTACATCCCATAACTTCACCTGTAGAAGTGAAGCAGTCACCAAATTGTTTCCATCCTGACTAAAAGCAAGGCGTTGAATTCCGTTTTCTATTCCTGGGAATCTCAATTTTTCTATAATTTCTTGATTCGATGTGATATCACTAAATTCCCTGAGTGGATCTAGAGAAAAATTTCCATTCAATCCACCTAAAGCAAGCATATGATTACGCGGACTGAAGTCAAGGCTATTAACGATAATCTGATTTTGGTCTGAAATTCCTGGTGGTAGCGTTTTAGAAAAAACCAGAAAGGTTTTTTCTTTCTCCGTCGATAGAGTTAAGTTGCCGACTTCTCTAAGAGCACAAATTTGAGAATTATCAATCTGGACTCCCCATTCCCGACCAACATAATAATCAGAGATCCACTTTTCGTTTGGAGCCAGTTTATAAGTGAATCTACTGTATGGTAGATCAGGATGATAAAGTTTAACTGTTATTGGTTTATCGAGCTGATTAATTACTATAACCTTATAGGGAATACCTAGAGGATCAAGATCTTCTAAAAAAATTCGTTCTGGCCAAAGTCCAGGTGCATATAAATAACCACAATCTCCATCTCTGAAAAAATTGAGATTGGAACTTGGATAGTTGGGTTTCCATAGTCTAGCAGTCCGATCAAGACTGGCTGTAGCTACAGTATTATCTTGACTAAATTGAGCTTTCAATACTCTGCTTGAGTGGCTTTTTAAATCAGCCAACTGTTCGCCTGAGAAAGTCCAAATTTTTGCCGTTCCATCATCTCCAGTCGTAGCAATATAGGAGTCGTCAGAGTTGAAGGTTACATCTCTGACCCAACCCCTGTGCGCTTCAAATTCATATAATTGTTGATTTGATGATAGATCCCAAATTTTAATTTTGCCATCACTTCCTGATGTTGCTAGACGACGACCATCACTTGTTATGGCAACACCTGAAACAGCATTTTGATTGGTCGAGAATTCTGATAGCTTTTGCCCAGACAGGTTCCATTGCTGAACCTTCCCCTCTCGATTTCCAGTAATAAAACTTTGATTATTAGGTAAAAAAATCACACTATAGATGGGATCTTTTGAGATATTCCAGGAATTCTTCAAAGCCCCTGAACTATCCCATACTTTAATACTGCCAGACGTACCTACAGTAACAATATATTTTTCATCTTGGCTAATACCAATATCATGAATAATATCTTGATAGTTGTATTCAGTTTGCATTTCTCCAGACAAAGTCCATCGTCTCATAAACCCGTCGGTTCCGGCTGTAAGAATAAATTGAGTACGAGAGCTAATTTCCATACTTAAAATACCGATTTTACGGTCGGTAGAATGATAAAACTCTCTTTGCTTCACACCAGATGAGTTATATACCCTAACCGCACCATCAGAGCTAGCAATAAAGACTATTTGTCCATCTGCACTAAATTGAATAGATGTGACCGAGCGTTGCTGATCCTTAAATATATTTTTTTCAGAAATCTCATCAAGAATTTTTTGCAATGCAAGTAAAGGGCTAAAAGCTGGATAATTTTCTAAAGTTATGTTTTTTCTTGTATTGACGACATTCTGTAAATCCATGCCACTTTTCATTGCAGTTAACAATGAAGCAAGTTGACCAGAATCAAACTGTTGCAAGGCAACGTTGCCTAACTGACTAATCGCATTTCCTTGAAGAGCTACCTCAGTTAACTGCCTTGCTTCGGCAGCTTCTCGAGTTGCTGTGTCAGAATCTCTTTTCGCTCTTTGTGCTGATTCTTCTGCTTGTTTAGCTAAGGCTATAGCTTCTTGTGCACGATGTAATTCCTCTTGCACCTTCTGCTCTGCATTTCTTTGTGCTTGCAAAGCTATTTGAGTAGCATTTTTTGCTCTTTCTTTTTCTGTTTGAGCTTGTTTTAGCGCTTTTGTTTGTTGATCTAATGTCCCCTGACTTGTGTTAAGTTGAGTTTGCAGTTTTTCTTTGTCACCTTCTAGTCTTTGCTTCTGTTGGTTAATGTCAATCAGTTCTTGCTTAGCTGATTGAACTTGTGCAGTAGCATCTCGAGCTTGTGAAATAGCATCTTGAGCTTGTGAAAAAGAAATGCCGCCCCAGGCCGATGCAATTCCAGCCAGAATTAGGCTAACAATCAATATTCCTAAGCCAAAACGAATTCGTTTTCGAGCTTTACGATTTGCGCTGACTAGAACTTGGTTAGTTTGTTGCTGAACTTCTAGCTCTTGCTGAACTTCCCTCTGCTCCAGTTCGCGGCTGGCATCTAAAAAACGATAGTCAATATCACTCAGACTTTTATCGGCTGCCCAAATCTGAGCATCTTCCAACGCCTGTCCTCGCAATAGCCGTGACTCATCCTGTCGATCAGAAGTAACCCAGGCATTCAGCGATTCTGCGTAGGGTCGCAGGGTTGCCAGTGCCCGCTCCAGCCAATCTTGATTAAATACGGCGGCGTAGATGGGGTTATAAACCTGCAATTTACCATCCCGATTCACCACCAATCCCGTCAGGCGTAAATCCACCTGCTCTGGACTGTCATCGCCAGGAATTTCACCTGCTTGTAGAATCTGTTGGTAGAGACCTAACAGGCGTCCTGTTTTTTCGCCACTGTGAATCAGGCGATCGCGAATAGTGCGTAAATGCTGTGGAATATCCTGAGTTTCCCAGTTGTGGATAATGTTCTGCTGTACCAAGTCAGCTACCCAGGGGATCTCCTGCCCTGCGTCTGGGTCAGAGTCTGCTGCCAAAACCACCTTACACAGCTTCTGGGTTAAAAACGGTTGTCCCCCCGTCCAGTCCAACACGGATTGAAGAACGGTTTGTGGTTCGCTGGATTTTGCCCCTAATCCCTCCGCCAGCGGTTGAGCTTCCTCTAAGCTAAACCCCGTCAGGTCGATCGGTTTGCCAATATTGAACGGGGTACGCTGGCGATCGCGCATTAAGTCAGCCGGAGTCGTCACCCCCAACAGCGTAAACGTCAACCGTCGGTAGTCCGGATTCTCAGCGCGGCGGTTATAGCACTCTCGGATCAGGGCAAAAAAGTCATCCAAACTAAACGGTAGACTCAGTACACTATCAATCTCATCCACAAAGATGGCAATATTCTGGGGAATGAGCTCCAGCAACACCTCTTCAATAAAGACTGAGAACCGCTGCACATAGGACAGCAAACTCCGCTCCGCCCACCACTGGTTCAGGTCAAACTGGCGATGCAACCGCAGGGGGCGCACGATGCGGTTGATCATACCCACATACCACTGCTCAGGGGTTATATCTGCTGTACCAATCGCCGTTAGGTCGATCGCAGCACAGATATATCCCTCCTCCTGCAACCGCTGCATCACCTGCACCCGTAGGCTAGATTTGCCCATCTGCCGACAATTCAGCACATAGCAAAACTCCCCCGATTTCAGGGACTCGTAAAGTTCAGTATCAGCTTGTCGCCGCACATAGGTAGGCGCATCAACGGGCAAACTACCCCCAACCTGGTAGTCATACTCTACGTCAGTGCGCTCACGAGGTGGTTCCGCTAGAGAATCGCTCATCCGCTACCCTCCCAGCATTTCTCTGAAATACTGCCGATACAGATCGCATAACGGTACCACATCATTGCCGCTGAAGCGCACTAATCCCATGCTGGATAGCTTAAATCCCTCGGTTGCATCGATCCGAATAGGTTCATCCACAGCAATGACTCGTTTCATGGCTGCTAGTAGATCCGGATGTTCTTGCAAACTATAAAGATGGCGGCGTAGGTGTTCCCCGTAGGCCCATTCAGCAGTAGGTGCATTCTGCATCAATTGAGCAAAGGAAATTTCCCCACGAACCAGGTAATAGAGGGCAACTCGGAGTAGATAGGGATGTCCCCCCGTCAAATCCATAATGCTCACTGCTTCTCTGGGAGATAAGCTCAGCCCGTGGCGTTGAATCAGATCGGTCACTTGATCGTCATTCAGCGGTGGCAACTCAACGGGCAAACCCACGTTAAAAGGTGACTGGTTGATATTCAGCGGAATATAGACTTCCTTAGAATGGGATAGAATCAATCGTAGATTGCGCCAGACCGGATTAAACTTGGATTCCTCATGCCAAGAACGCAGTAAGCCAAAAAAGTCACTGGCAACTGCTTCATGCTGGAACAGTTGATCGACTTCATCTAGCCCCAAAGCAAACGGAACCTGTAATTCCTCTAACAGGTAGAGTTCAAAGTAATCGGTACATTTATCATTACAGCCCAATGCCCCTTGCCAATACTCCTCGACCTTATCTTTCAGTCCCAACTTCCGGCTAATCCGAGAACATAGCCACTTCAGCAAGCTGTCCAGATTCTCCAATGATTTTTCTCCGGCTGCTTGCAGATTCAGCCAGGTAGACCGATATCCCTGCTGAGTCGCATGGTCTAAAATCCGAAGCATTAAAGACGATTTCCCCATCTGCCGGGGGGCTTTGATCCGAATCAGCGCCCCTGGCTTAACGATCGCCTCATAGCACCGTTGCTCGATCGGCGGACGCTCCACATAAAAGGGAGAATCCAGCGGCACCTGTCCCCCTAACTCCTCTAAAACAATCGCACTAGAACTGGCAATGCTCCCGGACGAACCCGCCCCAGATAAACCCGCAGGCGATTCTTCTGGAGATTGCGCGGTTCCCTCGATTGCAGTTTGGGTCTCTGACAACTCTGGAACCTGCTTAGAGCGCACCACCTCCGCCATTTCCGTTGCGGCCTGCCGAATCCCTTGGGCAATATCTACAAACGCCTGATCCCGGTTGTTCCAGGTCGTCACGGGCTTCGCATTTTTGGGAAAGGCTTGCAGCTTACCAAAAGCAGCCCCACTCCAATCAACCGGCTTAAGAATAATGGGAATCACCCTGGCTTCCCCAGCTTCATGACGTGCCATGGCCCGCTTCATTTCAATGTCGTAGCAATAATCCGAGGCCAAAAAGCTGTCACTAATCAACAATAGAATAATGTCAGCCGCATTGAGATTATCATCGATCGCCTGTGCCCATTCAGTTCCTGCACTAATTTTGCGATCGTGCCAAGACTTGATCACGCCCTGCCGTTGCAGCATGGAGAGGTGGAGCGCTAACTTATCGCGCAATTTTTCATCTCGATGGGAATACGAAAAGAACAGGTTGACGGGTTCCATGCCGGGATGAGTCGATCTCTAAATGGGAAGCAAGTTAGGGCGGTTTGGTTGTCTGCTGGGTAATTTGAGGGAGGGCATCTCTTCCGTATTGATACGGAAGTCTTATGGCTATTTTCCTCGATCCCAGCAATTAACGAGCTTATCTTTACAATTCCTTTTCAATTGTGCACGACCCCGATCGTAAAAACCATCACCCGAATCATAGTTGTCTTGTGGGCGGCAAGTAAGCAAGTTTGTGATTGCCTCGGTGCTGCCTAAAAATGGGATTTTAGGTGGAACGAATTCCGCAAATTTGAAAGTATATAAACGAGATTGTGATTAAGATCGTGATTACTAAGATATCCGCAGGTTATCAGATGACTCAGCAGACCTGCGGAACACTTGCTCTTCAGTCTTTACCAACGGCGTTGCAACACGCTAACCCATTCGCCTTCTACCCCAGGCACAGGCATGGGTTTTCCCCAGTAAACCCTGTCCACAAACCCGATCGAATGTAATCGGTTAATGATTGACTCTACCGTTTCCTTAGTGCCGAAAAGTTGTAACCGATAGTATGGATGCAACTGTTCGATCGAGCGATCGCTCCGATCGCTAGAACCTTTCGCCATAATTGAGCTTCTCCTGTTTGTAGTGAGTCTTTGCCTCACCCTAACCCT
>MUGG01000138.1 GCA_002148405.1 Alkalinema sp. CACIAM 70d
TGATGCCTTAGGTCAATTGGGCAAAAAGAGCGATGATGCTCTACTAGCTTTAGTTCAATGGCTCAAGCAGCAAGCCCCAGAACAACCCGTAGGTTCCGCGATCGACGTTCTTTGGTCGATCGTGAGCGATTCAGCCGTTTAACCCACTGTGGCAACTTATGTATTCAATTTAGGCAACACAACTATGCACATCACGATCGACCTTCCTAAAGATATCGAACAACATCTGATTCAACAGGCCGAACAATCTAACATTTCACTACAAACCTTAATACTCCAAGCACTCCGCCAATTTATTCAAACGCAAACCAAACCAGTTTGCCAATGGCCCGATAGCATTCTCAACTATTCAGGCGATCCAGAATTTTCCGCCTTCGAATCCTATCGCAACGAACTTCTTCCACATCAACAACCAGAATGAGCCAACTTCGATCGCTGCATCAACAGGCTATGGATTTCGCTGAAGCGGCCACCGTCGCGCGCCTGCGGGGTGCCCCAGAAGAAGCTGCCCAACTCATCCGCCAAGCCTTTGAACAAGAAACCCAAGCCGCCGCATTAATTGCCAGCGCCGTAGATGCAGAACCAACCCGCTCTGTACTTCACCGTAGCGCCGCTTCCCTCGCGATCGAATGTGGCGAACTCCGCATCGCAGAACGCTTAATTGCCACTGCGCTCTCAGGCAACCCACCCCCAGAAATTGCCGAAGAACTCAAGGATTTATTTATTCAAATCAACCTAAACCAGTACCTCCAACGCCAGGGAATTCGACTCAACCTAGCAGAAATCCCCAACATCATCCCCTAACCCATCCTCAGGGAATCCTAGCCGGACGGGTATCAAATGATACCTAAAATGAATTTTTAAAATACGATTGACAGACCCTAGATTTCTTCGTAGGCTATTCTGTCATAGCGACTCCATGAGACATCCTTCTCACAATTCACCTTGATGACGATACGGCATGAAGCATGGAGGCGCTGGGTACACCCAAAAATTAGAGCACTACCCGTTGTTGCTGCAAACAACTCCGGGTAGCTATCCCCCCAAGCTGAAACCACCAGCTGGGAGGCTTGTTGAGAATTTTAACATTCGATCGAGCCACCCTTCGTTGTGATGTCAACCGGGGTGGCTCTAATTTTGGGCTTTTTCCCTCTACACCCTAGGAGAAGCTCAATATGTTTACAGGTTCTAGCGACGATCGCGATCGCTCGATCGAACGGTTTCGCCCCTACTTCCGGCTACAACTCTTCGGCACCCAAGAAACCGTCCAATCCATCATCAACCAACTCCACGCCCTCGGCTTCGTCGATCGTACCTACTGGGGCAAACCCATGCCCGTCCCCGGTATCGAAGGCGAATGGGTCAGCGTCCTACAACGCCGCTGGTCATAATCCAGTCAACGCAAATCATCTGCCGATTGCGCTAAATCCGATCCCCCTAAATCCCCCTTAATAAGGGGGACTTTGACAGAATTTAGCTGGATTCTCTCCTTTTCCGGTTCCCCCTTTTTTAAGGGGGGTTAGGGGGGATCAAATCCCCGCCATCAACGCAAAGATTCACAACTGCAATCCCAACCCATTACCCACAGCGATTGCCTTACAGACAACCGAATAACTGCATTTTTCTTGCAACAGCAATCTTAACTTCTTAACCGAACAATTAACGGACTAGTTCTCTCTAGCGATTCCCAAGACCGATCGCTAGTGATTCACATAACCTTGATAGCTAAGAATGTCCTTCACGAAACCTAATGTGCAATGAACGAAGAAAACCCTTTCGGGGGGTGTCGGGGGAGTAGAGTCCCCTGACGTAGCAGGGGCGCGGGGAGAAGTTCCCCGATCTTCGCTGCGTAGCAGCCCCGACGATCGCGCAACCCCACAAATCCACTCAAATCACGTTAGTAATTACTATCCGCCACACAAATCCCCTGACACTTAATGCCATTCGTTGCCGTCCGCAAACAATGGGGACAAAGCACCTTCTCCCCCGAATCCTTATCCGCCTGCGAACCCGCAGAACCCGCCACCGTCGCAGCGTTTACCGTTTGCCCTTGCCCTTGATCCGTTTGGGAAGTCGTCATGATCAACACAAAACTTTACAACCTTCCCTCCATTCTAACCGCCCCGCCCTCATGCCTGCGCCAACTGCTGCTCAATCCGCTCAAACTGCCTCTTAAAATACGGGTCAGGATACCGACTCACCGCCGTCAACGCCGACTGCCAAGCCAACTGCCACCGCTGCAACTCGCACAGCACCTCAATTTGATAGTAATGCGCCCGACTCACCGTCGCCGGATCGATCGGACGCCGCGACTTGGCCTGCTGCAACACCCGCTCCAACAGCGGCAACGCCTCTCCAGGCCGCCCCAACTGCATCAACGCATAGGCCCGATCGGTCAAAATATGGCCGTCCTCCCCATAGCGCAGACAGATATCAAACGACGCGATCGCCTCCTCATAGCGCCCCAACTCCAACAACGCATCGCCCCGCTCATGGGCCAAATTCGACTGTTGCGGACAAATCTCATAGGCCCGATCGTAGCTCTCGATCGCCGCCTCAAACCGTTGCAACTTCGCCAAGGCCAACCCCCGCTCATGCCAGAGCCGATAATCCTGGGGATGTTCCTGCAACCCCGCATCGTAGGCCGCGATCGCCGCTTCGTACTGCTGCGATCGCTCCAATGCCTTGCCCTGCGCCACCCAATGCAACGCCTGACGGGATGCTGGGGATGAACCCCGCCCCGCCGATCGCCGACTAGCCCACAAACACGCCACCCCGATCGCCCCCAGGATCAACAAGCCCCCTGCCATTCCCCCCACCGGAGCCGTCCCCGTGTCTGGCGTAAACCCATCGTTTGAACTTTGCCTTTGAAGCGTAAGAATCTGCTGATCCATGGCTTACCAACAACCACAGCTTGACCGACCGTTCCACGCTAGCACAGCCCCTCAGGCAATCGCCTCCGCAAAACGTCACGCTTTTTTTCATGCATGTTGGTCAGGTAAATTGAGGCGTATCCCGATGACTGCCGCGCCACAGATATTCCGTGAGTTGGCGACCCAGTTGTTGCTCCTCCGCTGGATTCGTCGGCAGGGGCCAATGTAAGGCTTTATACAGCTCAAAGCGATGGAGATCAAAGGCAGACTCCAGCAAATCCCCATAGGTCGCAGCCGCATTCAACATCCAGTGGTGGGCAAACAGCGTCACCAGCAGCGCGATCGGCAAGACCCACCAGGCCCAAATCGACCACACCGCAAACAACACCCCCCAGAGCCAAACCCGTGCGGCGGTATTCAAATCCGATCGAGCCTCCTGAAGTTCCTTTTTCACGCCATCGGGCAGCACCAACCACAAGCGAGGCCAGCAAATAATCGCATCCAAACCATACTTATCACTGGGATGACTTTCCGCCGATCGCAGAAGATTTCCCAGTTTCGTAGGCATGAGGCGATCGGGCTGGGCAGGCACCTGACGCAACTGCCAATCGATCTGCACAAACTCGTCCGTTTCCCCAACCGTTAATTGCCCCGTTTGATCCCGTTTTGCAGCCAATTCCTGCCAGCGTTGATCTAAGCGTTGCAATCTAGCTTTTTGTCGGTTGAGTAACCCTTGTTTAATGGGATTCATCCAGGTGGGCCAGTACCCTTCAAACCAGCGCAAGACGACCAAATCCAAACGCTGAATGGCAAAGGCCGAGGTCGCCACCAGCAGCAAACTGGCAAATAGAACCGCCAACTGGAGCGGCTCCACCAGTTGGGCAAACCACTGCTGCCACCCCGTCCAACCAAACCTCTGCATCGCAGCAACAAAGCCCCCCAACCAAAAAATAAATGCTGGGGTGAGCAAGTTTGCGACCCATTGCTCAACTAGTTTATTACCAATCCCTTCCAGAAATTTTGTTGGCATTACGATCGCGATTCTCCAAACGGTTGCAGTTCACCGTGGGTCGGACAGGTGGGCACCGGAATACCCGCCGATCGCTGATACCAAACATAATCGCCCTGGGGACAGACATATTTCTGGGCCGCGATCGCGCCACTGCTGCCCGGTAGCGGTTCATAGCCTTTACTACTTGCCTTAGATGCCAGGAATTCCTTCAGCCATTGCAACGTTTTAGGGTGACTTTTCAATAGGGTGAGAATTTGCCCATCCACCGCCTGACCCTGCTGGGCCTGGGCAAGTAGATCAGCCAGTTGACGATCGCACTCCACTGCCGCTGCGCCTAATAAATCCGGTAGGTAGGGCCGAATGCAACGCGCACCCTCTAACACATCGTCTGGTTTAAATGCCATAGTGCCGTTCCTTATGAGTTGAGGCGATAGATGGTGCTGGGTGTGGTTCCAAAATAACCATCAAAGTTAAGGTTGCTATCCCAACCGAATGGACGATTGGGCTGAGATTTAGAGGCAGAACGGACAGTGGTGGGTGAGATACAAATTCCCATGTGTGGCTCACTATCAGGCTCAAGCGTCCCATCTTTCAACTTATTTGGGGGAGCAATTACAATATCGCCTGCTTGCGCTTTGTTGGGGTCAATCTTGGTTCCCCGTGGATCTGTTTTTCCCGGCTCACCATCGAGCAGCTTCCTTACCCTGGGAACGGATATATCGAGGCTCTCAATGCGTGCCTGAGCCAGCACCTGATTGACCGCCCAACCACAGGAATTCTCACCCGGTTGTGCGGGAGGTTTTCCTGGTTCTGTGGGGGCGATGAAGGGCAGGGTGCTAAACTTGCCCAAATCTTTCATGGCTTGGACGATCGCGGCATTCAAATTGGGCTGAGTCAGCGGAGCCGTCCGAAAGAGGCGATCGTTAAATAGTTTTTCATACTCTGCTCTGGGGAGCGCTTCCGCCTCCGGCACCCAATCATCCAGAAAGGATTGCATTTCTGAGGAGTTAATGATCGATCGGCGATCTTTCTGCTCAATCACCGTTTTCAATCCTTCGTAACGGCTAACTGTCTTCTTGTCAGGTTGAATTTCATCTCGAATCTCATAGAGGAAACACTCACCTGGAAAGAGATAGTTCGTGATTTGGGGAGCATTAGTGGTGGGTTGGGCAGTGATCTTGACGATTCCAAGCAGACAGTTCACCTCAATGGTTCCCGACGTATCCGAAGCATCGACCTGCACCAGGGTGACCTGCGTAGTTTGTGGAGAAATGCGCACCTCAGGCCCCCGATAGGCTGGCTCGTCCGGATCAGGATCGGGCTGCCCAAACACATCTCTGTCCGCTGTGAGAACCGGAAGGTTGAAGGACTTGGCAATCAAGCTGGCGGTTTCACCCCGCGTAGCTTCTTTTTTGGGATTGAGTCGAGGACTGTCAAGACCACTGCCGATGTCGTTCAGCAGACCCGCCTGAACCGCAGCAGCAATGTTAGCCCTGGCCCAAGTATCAATTTGGTTAGCATCTTGATAGCGCTTATTGAGGACAGCGTCCGTATCACTCTTACTGGGAATGGGTAACCCCAATCCACCGACCAGAGCAGCGATCGCCTGTTGGCGAGGAATGCGTTCTTCCGGTCGAAAGCTGCCGTCGGGATAGCCCGATAGAAAGCCTAGTCGCACTGCGCGGGCAATAGCATCCTTAGCCAAGTGCTTGTCGCCTACATCGCTAAATTGGCGATCGGGCGCTTTCAGGGGTTTTTCCCAATACAAATTATTCGCCACAGACACCAGCGAGGCAAATTGGGCGCGGGTGACGAATTCGTTGGGACGGGGATCGCCATCGGGGTAGCCTTTCATTATTCTGCGCTGAACCAGATCTTGAACTGCCAGATCCTGCGTCCAGGCTGTTCTGGGAGCTGCCAGCGTGACTGCAGTAGGTGGATCACTTACTCTGGGAAAGTCTGCGGGGGCGAAGAGCTTGCCTGTACGATCGTTATTAATTCGGACTACAAATGCCTCACAGCCGTCTTGACCAGTCCACTTGATAATCGAATTTCCGCTTTTAACCTGACAGGGACAGATATAGGTAACGCTACCATTTTTTCCAGATGGTTGAATTAGACATTTGGTACTCTTCTTATTCTTGCCGAATAAGTAGACGGACACCGAGGAATGTATCGAAATATTCAATCCTAGATTAGAATTATCGAGGATCATGTTACTGGTTGCTTTATCATCAGTCGGTTTCGTTCCCTTCTGCAATTTAACCGTTCCGTTTACTTTATTAATTCTTCCTTGTACCATAGCAGCACTTCCTGACAGTTTAGGGTTTTAATGTCCGAGGCGAAATTTTGCAGTTATTTAACCGCTCCACAGCTGAATCGTAAGGAAAATCAAAGACCAATTTGGTTAGAGTTTGACCCTGGAGCAGACGACAAGCAGGAGGATTATACTTTCCTTTCGCCTGACCGTACCAGCCACAGGAACCTTTCGTTGCCTTTCGCCATAGTTCTTCAATGTCCTTTAACAGTTCGCAAGGCATTCGATCGGCTTCCGCTTTCGTATTAATCTGCCCATCATCATTCCAGTCTGCCTTAGCCCCCAGTTCTCGATTCAAAAGAAGATAGGTCGTTCTGAGGGCACCGGGAGAATAGCGCTGTTCAAAGTCCCGTAGATCATAGGTTGATTTACGGGTACCAAATTTCTTCTGGCTTAGCTCTTTGGCCAACTGAGGTAAGCGTTGTTCCCGAATCAAGCGCAGCAGAGCTATTTCAGCATCAGCAGTCGTTTTCTGTAGCAGCTTTTGATCAATCTTAGTGCCACTCTGAGCCGCTTTAGCTTGCAGCAACTGAGTGAACGTGAGAATCACCCGATAGTTGGTCAAGGCATCATCTACCTTGCCAGCAGCCGCTAAACGATCTGCTTCCTGTTGCAACTCAGCGGCGATCGGCAATAACTCCGGACGCACGCGATTTAACGACGTATCCCGAATAATTTCCGCAAAACGACGCTGGCTTTGTTGATACCAGGTCAATCCCCCGGCAGTTAACAGAATCAACAACCCTGCCGCCAAACTTCCACCTAGGCGAATGCGTGACCATTGCCTTGCCCGTTGGCTCGATCGCAGTAAATCCTGTGCCAAAACCGATAACGAAACCGTTGTTCCAGTCGTTGCCACAAAATTTTCCGCCTCCTGCAATTTACGACCCTGCAACAGATAGGCCACATCCTTCGGCTTACCCCGATCGCGCCAGAGAGCCGCCGCCGCTTCCAGATCCCGCTGTTGTTTCAGTAACAGACGATTGTCCTCAATCCACTGCTGTAACTGGGGCCAATGGCGAATTAACGCTTCATGGGCCACATCCACCACATCCACCCGATCGCCCGCTCCACTCTTGGCCAGCAACTGCGCCGTCACAATCAATCGTTCACCCGCCAGTTTGCCAATCACCCGATCGACCGCGTCGGCTGCATAGGTCGGAGTCAGCAAATCCTGCTTAATCACCTGCCGCCGAGTATCTTCCGTACCCTCCCCCAGTTGCGTCAAGGCCAGGAAAATATGTTTCGCGATCGCCTGTTCCTCCGCTGACAGGGCTGTATAAACCGCATCAGCCCGTTGTTGCAAAGTCCCCTGGACGCCCCCCAACTGATTGTAGCTAGCCAGCGTCAACCAATTCACCGATCGCTGTTTCCACAATTCCGTTAGCGTATATTGCAGCAATGGCAAACTTCCCGGTGACTGTTTCACATCCGTTAGAATTTGCGTTACCAATTCTTGTTCCACTTCCAATCCCACTTGGCGAGCAGGCTCAACAATCGCCTGTTGTAATTCCTCCGCCACCATGGGACTGACCGTCACCAAATTCGCCTGAATTTTCTGAGCCAAGCCGCTGTAGTCCTGCTCCAGGCATTTGCTAAAAAAGTCGGCCCGCATTCCCACTACTAAACACAGCTTCTGACTAGCCTGAGCCAAAGCCCCCAGCAAACAGGCAAAAAACTGTTGGCGTTCCAGGTCATCCTGGCACACCGTAAAGACTTCTTCTAACTGATCGATCACCAACACTAAGCGGTGGGGCGTAGCCTGGGCTAACTGGGCCAAACCGATCGCGCCAGTACTCAGCAATTGCTCAATTTTCGCCAGTTGGGTCGCCCGATCGATCGTTGGGGCATCGGGTTGTACCAAGGCCAAGGCCAAACTTTGCAAAGGATGCTCCCCTGGCCGCACCAGGTGAATCGTCCAGTCCTGACTGCCCGAGAGCCGCTGGCCCAATTGCAGTTGATGCACCAAGCCCGCCCGCAACACCGAAGACTTGCCGCTACCCGAGGCCCCCAGCACCGCCAGAAAGTTACCTTCCCGGAGTTTTTCCAGCAGGGCATCCGTTAGAGCCGTGCGGCCATGGAAATACTGGGGATCATCGTCATTGCAATCGAAATAGGCCAAGCCCCGGTAGGGACAGACCCCAAATCTTGTCTGGGAGGGGGTTCGCTGCGATCGGCCAATCAGCAGAATTTTGCCGCCGGAATTGGCAAACAGCGGTTGCTGGGGAGCCGATCGCAGGGCAGGGGATTGCTGGATAAATTCCGTCAAACTGAAATTGGTAATGACGCCATCGGCACGACTAGCGGGATCCAAGCCCGTCAGCAGCGCCTCCGTCAGCAAGCTGTACTGCCCCGTTGTCGATTCAAAGGCGACCTCGTACTCGCGGGAGGCGGAAATAAAACAGCGATCGCGGCCCCGACCCCGATCGCCCGGATCCACCTCATCAAAATTGAGTAATTCCCCGCTGTAGCAGCAATCCAACCAGATCACCTGCTGCCGCACTTCACTTTCCTGCAACAGCCGCCGCAACCATTGCAACGACAAGCCCCAGTTACCCGCCGCCGGATTGACATCACTCGTGGCCAGAAAGCCCTCCTGAATGCCCCGATCCTTGCGCAAGCCATGGCCGGAAAAGAAGAGCAGCGCGGTCTCCGGCACATGTTTACCCGTGGGTTTAAACAAGCGGACGAGGGCCGATTCCAATTGCTCTAGGGTCACCTCTGCGTTGTGGGCAACGCGCCGCGCATCGTCTTCAAAGGGATCGAGGAACTCCGGCAAGCGCAGGACACGGAACCCTCCCAATTGTTCCAAGCGTTGGGCGATCGCTTCTGCATCAACGGCAGGGGCTTGCAGGGGTTGCAACTGTTGATAGGTGTTAATACCAACAATCAAGGCATCTCGGCTCATAGGGGCCAGTCCTCCGATCGAGGGAGCAAATCAGACTATGCTTCGTCAATCTCAGGTCTTCGA
>MUGG01000213.1 GCA_002148405.1 Alkalinema sp. CACIAM 70d
CAAATTGACTTTTGTATAACTCCACCCTCCTACCCTCCCACTCTCTCTTCCCTATGCCTGTCCTTCAACCCCTCTCCACCTTCGCCAAGTCGCTGCATTTGGGCCAATTGCTCTATCAAACCTACCACCGCCCTAAGGGAATTTTGCAAAAAACCTTAAAGCGGGGTATGTTAAATGAATTAGGCGATCGAACAGCGCAACGACAGATGGAAACCGCAGCGGAACGCTTACCCAGCTTAACGCCCAGCGACAATCCCGCCAAAATTTACTTTCTGAGTGGCGATCGCTTTTGGTATCAAACCTGTTTCTGTGCCTATTCCATGATTGCCCAGGCAGGTGTTTACTATCGCCCCGTGATTTACGACGATGGCACCCTGGATCAAACCTGTAGCGATAAAATTCGTCGCATTTTTCCCGATGCTGAGATGATAACTGCGCAATCTATTGAAGAAACGTTAGATCAGTATTTGCCTGCCAACACGTTTCCGACCCTGAGATCGCGGCGTTTGGAGTATTTCAACCTCCGCAAACTGACCGATATTCATGTCAATTCCCACGGCTGGAAACTCGTGTTGGATTCCGACATGCTGTTCTTCCGTCCGCCCCATTTTCTCATCGATTGGCTGAAGCATCCTAACCATTCCTGCTACATGTTAGATGTGGATAATGCCTACGGTTATTCCGATGCATTAATGACTGAATTAGCAGGTGCACCGATTCCCGATCGAATTAACGTTGGCATTTGTGGCCTCAATAGCGATGCGATCGATTGGCATGAATTGGAATATTGGTGCAAAACAATGATCGATCGGGAAGGCACCCACTATTACCAGGAACAAGCCCTATCTGCCATGCTGATGGCGCGGGATACCAGTTGGGTCGCGCCCCGCCAAGATTATCTGCTTATGCCCGATCGGCAGGAAGCGGAAAACCCCCAAGCCGTGATGCACCACTATGTTGCTGACTCTAAACCTTGGTATTTCCGCTACGGTTGGCAGCATGTTGCAGCATGCGCTAGCTAGCATTGTAGCTAACATCACCTAAAATATTCGCTCAATTTCAACCCAGCATTCTCCTTTTACCCCTTAACTGTTGAACTATGCACCCTTCTAACAAAGTCATTCAAGGTTTCTGGATTGGCCCCAAGTTGTCTTTGATGGAGCAATTGTCGATTCGATCGTTTCTGGCCCAAGGTCATGAATACCACTTGTACGCCTACGATGCCATTGAAGGTATACCCAAGGGCACAACGATTCAGGATGCCAATGAAATTTTGCCCTCCGATCGCATTTTCACCTACCAACATGGCGAGGAAAAGGGCAGTTATTCTGGCTTTGCTGACCTGTTTCGCAGCCATTTGTTGGCAAAAAAAGGTGGCTGGTGGGCGGATTTAGATGTCATCTGCCTCAAACCCTTTGATTTCGCTGAGGAGTATGTGATCGCCTCCAGCTATGAAGGCAAATGGGGCAATCCTGCCATTAACTGCGTCATGAAAATGCCGCCCAACAGCGTTCTGGCGAATTATCTCTGCGAAGAAAGCGATGCCCGCGATCCCAACTCTCTCCGTTTTGCAGAAACTGGGCCACTGTTGCTCCAAGATGCATTACGCAAATTGCAACTGGAAAACGCGATCGTAGACCACGAGATTTTCTGCCCCATTTCCTGGCGCACGGTACAAAAGCGCATTGCCTATGCTCAGCCCAGTGCTTGGCCCTTGCGTGCGGGGATTCGCGTTAAGGAATTTGCCCGATCGATCCTCAAGCCCCACGTAACGCGCGATCGGGTCAGACCCAACTCCTACGCGGTGCACCTGTGGAGCGAAATGTGGCGACGCAACCAGTTGGATAAGAATGGCGTATTCCATGACAACTGTTTGTACGAAAAGCTGAAACAACAGTATCTCTAACGCTAGATCAATTGCTGGATCAATTTGTGATTGCAATCTGTGATGATTCCCCAAAATTCCCCTAAAAAAGGGGACTTTTCAGACCCTTAGCACCCTAGCCTATGCAACCTTTAGTCTCGATCCTGATTCCTGCTTACAATGCTGAGGATTGGATTGCCCAAACCCTTCAGTCCGTACTGAAGCAAACTTGGCTCAATATTGAAGTGATTGTTGTCGATGATGGTTCCTCTGACAATACCTTCAACATTGCAAAACAATTTGAAAGCGCGATCGTCAAAGTTTACAGTCAACCCAATCAAGGCGCAGCAGCAGCTCGAAACTATGCCCTCCGGCAAGCCCAAGGTGATTTTATTCAGTTCTTGGATGCGGATGATCTCTTGGCGATCGATAAGATTGAGCAACAAATGCAGCTTTTGCTGTCCACCGTTGCACCGGGCGAGGCTCCCACCTGCATTGCTTCTGGGCCTTGGGCGCGGTTTTATCTCAGTGCGGAAGAAGCGGAATTCATTCCTCAACCCCTCTGGCGGGATTTCGCGCCGATCGATTGGCTGGTCTGCGCTTGGGAAGGTCACTGGATGATGCATCCGGCGGCGTGGTTGGTGCCAAGGGCGATCGCGGAGGCAGCAGGCCCCTGGGATGAGGCATTGTCGTTAAATGATGATGGCGAATATTTTGCCCGCGTCATTCTCGCCAGTTCCGAAGTCAAATTCTGCGCCACGGCGAAAAGCTACTATCGATCGGGGATTTCCGGTAGTTTAAGCGATCGGAAATCCGATGCCGCCTATCGATCGGCCTATCAGTCGATCGCCGCTGGCAACACCTGGCTGTTGGCCGCAGAAACCAGCCCCCGTACCCGCAAAGTCTGCGCCACCCAATTCCAACGGTTTATCTACGAAACCTATCCTGCGGTACCGGAGTTGCGGCAACAGGCAGCGCAATGGGTTCGGCAACTGGGGGGATCGGATTTAAAACCTACTGGTGGGCCTCTGTTCCAGAAATTATCTAAATTCCTAGGATGGCGCGTTGCTAAACAGATTCAACAATGGATTTATCAACAGGGCTACCGTCGTTGGCAAATTCAACGGAAGAGTCAAGTCGTGATCGCAAATGCTAGTACCAAAGCAAATACGAATGTAACGGCAGCGGAGGCTTTGGCATGGCGAGAATCTTAATTTTAATTGGCGGCCATCTCTGCACGGCTCCCCGTCCCCAAAAGGAAGCAGCGGCTTTGGCGGCGGCAGGTCACGAGGTTCTGGTTGCTGGGATTTGGTTTGATCCAAAATTGTGCGATCGCGATCGGGACTTGATGGCAAACCAGTCTTGGAAATTTCAACCGATTTTGGATTTTCGGGGACTGACGATCGGTCAAAAACTACAGCGATTGGGCGTTCGGCTACAAGCAAAAGTTGCGCGATCGCTCTACCAGAAGTTCCAAATGACCCTACCTGCCCTGTTAGGCTATGGTGCTCCGGCGATGCTGCGCTTTGCCAAAACCTATGGGGCGGATTTAACGATCGTCCATTCGGAAGCGGGGCTATGGGTGGGGCAGCAGTTGCAAGACCAGGGTTACACCGTAGGGGTGGACTTTGAAGATTGGTTTTCCGAGGACTTACTGCCTTCTGCTAAGGCGCAACGCCCGATCGCCTGGATTCAGTCCCTAGAAGCCCATCTGGCTCAAACCTGCCAGTATTGCTTAACGCCTTCCCAGGTAATGGCGATGGCGATGGCTCATACCTATAAAAGTCGGACTCCGTTAGCGATTTACAATACATTTCCCAGTCTGTTTTCGGCAGTGGATACCCAGTTAGAAGCGAGTGATGCCTCGATCAATCGTCAAGAGCAGCCGCCCCACGATCGTCAGGATTTTACAACACCCTCTCTGCATTGGTTTTCCCAAACGATCGGGCCAGGTCGTGGATTGGAAACTTTGCTGGCAGCCCTGCCCCATGTCCAAACGCCAATCCAAATTCACCTGCGGGGTAACTGTCCAGCGGTGTATCGCGATTGGTTAATGGCGCAGGTTCCAGAGGGTTGGCACGATCGCTTGCTCATTCACGAAACCGTTGCCAATTCCGTTCTACCGTGGCGCATTGCCGAGCACGACATTGGACTAGCGTTGGAAACCACCACGATTCCCAGCCGCAACCTAACTGTAACGAACAAACTATTTCAGTATCTCCAGGCGGGATTAGCGGTGATTGCCACGGATACCGCAGGGCAACGGGAAGTACTCCAAGCCCACCCCCAGGCGGGACAGTTGATTCCCAGTGATGACCCGATCGCCCTAGCGCAGGCCATCAACACCTGGGCCCAGCAACCGGAGCAACTCGCGATCGCGAAACGGGCGGCTATCCAAGCAGGACGTGCGATCGACTGGGAAACGCAGGCTCCTAAATTAGTGCAGCAGGCTGAACTCGCTCTACGCTCAACTCACACTCAGTTAACGCCAACACCGTCTTCAATCTTGGTGTAGTTGATCCCCCCCTCCCCCCCTTAATAAAGGGGGGAACCGGAAAAAATATTCAAAGTCTTCTTGTCTTTTAGGAAAACTAGAAAATATTTTTCAAAGTCCCCTTATTAAGGGGATTTAGGGGGATCAGATCTCTGCAAGCACCCGTTGATTTGGTATTCAATTCATTCTCCTAATTGAGGTTGTATTCAATGCGAATTCTACTCACCGCTGACCCTGAATTACCCGTTCCTCCGACCCTCTACGGCGGCATCGAGCGCATTATTGATTTCGTGGCACGGGGATTAAAGGAACGTGGCCATACCGTGGGTTTGGTGGCCCATCGCGATTCAATGTGCCCCGTCGATCGCCTGTTCCCCTGGCCCGGATTGCAATCCCAATCGCTGTCAGATACGGTGATGAATACGACAACGCTTTGGCGATCGGTGCAGCAATTCCAGCCGGATATTTTACATAGCTTTTCGCGATTGCAATATCTTCTGCCCCTGTTGCCGCAATCGTTACCCAAAGTTATGTCCTACCAGCGGCAACCCACGGCTAAAACCGTTGGCATGGCGGCAAAATTAGGCGGTAATAACCTCTCCTTCACGGGCTGTAGCGAACATATTTGCCGGCAAGGTCGCCTAGCGGGAGGTACTTGGACGAGTGTTCACAATGGCATTGAACTAGAACGCTACCAGTTTCAAGCCCACGTCAGCAACGATGCACCGCTGGTCTTTTTGAGCCGCTTGGAACAAATTAAAGGTGTGCACAACGCGATCGCGGTAGCCAAGGCAACGGAACGACGGTTATTAATCGCTGGCAACCGTGTCTCCAGTCCCGAAGGAGAAGCCTACTGGCAAACGGAAATTGCGCCCCATTTGGATAAAGACGGCATTGAATACGTTGGCCCCGTGAACGATGTCCAGAAAAACGAACTGCTGGGTCAAGCAGCGGCGATGATTGTCCCGATCGAGTGGGATGAACCCTTTGGCATTGTCTTTGCAGAAGCGCTGGCCTGTGGAACCCCCGTGATTTCCAGCCCACGCGGGGCCTTGCCGGAAATTGTTCGACCGGGCGTTGATGGGTTCCTGGTGAAATCGATCGACGAAGCGATCGCAGCGGTGCGGCAACTGGAGACAATCGATCGTCACAACTGCCGAGAACGAGCAGAAACGCATTTTGCCGCCAACGTGATTGTCGATCACTACGAAGCCCTTTATCGTCGCCTGTGCGCCAAGGGAGAGGCTACTCCAGCCCTGTGCTAAACCCCGATCGTTGCTTCTAATAACAGTTTTCCTAACTCATCTCTTAACTCAGTGGATGCCCCCAAATCCATGGATTCTGGGGGATTTTGTCTTGCTTGGGGGGTGAAATTGCATCTTGGACATCTGCCTATACACGATCGCAAACGTCCGGCGGCCTATCGTTGAATAGAGCAATACACCCCAAGTCATACCAACAAGTCATACCAAATTGATTGGTCAATGCTACAGATCTGATCCCCCCTAGCCCCCCTTAATAAAGGGGGAACCGGAAAATTCAAAGTCCCCCTTATTAAGGGGGATTTAGGGGGATCGTGATGGCTTGCAATCACAAGTTGATTTGGTATGACTCCCCGTTCTCCGTAGGTTCTATGCAAGTCTCCAACTCTCTCCCACGCTCCCAACCCTCCGCCCGATCGCGCCGTCGCGTTCTGATTGTCAGCCCCCACTTTCCGCCGATTAATGCCCCCGATCACCAACGCATTCGGGTGGCATTGCCCTACTTGCAGGAATTCGGTTGGGACGCGCAAATCTTAGCGGTCAAACCCCACCATGTGCCCCATCCCCAGGATGCCAAACTGGCCGAGGCACTGCCCCAGGATTTACCGATCGTCTATTCTGATGCCCTCTCCACCCGCTACACCAAACTGGTGGGATTGGGCAATGTTGGCTGGCGTTGTTTACCGGAAATGCAAAAAATCGGCGATCGCTTGCTGTCCACTCAGCAATTTGATCTCGTTTTCTTCTCCACGACAATTTTCCCGGTAATGCTATTAGGTAAACGCTGGTGGCAGAAGTTCGGTGTGCCCTACGTTTTAGATTTTCAAGATCCCTGGCTCAGTGATTACCATACTGATTCCAATTCCGGTCGCAAACGCCATTCCCGTCCCCCCGGTGGCTGGCTGAAGTATGGCATGACGCAATTTCTAGCTCGCTGGGCCGAACCCCAAGCTATGGAAGTCGTACGACATATTATTAGCGTTTCTCCCAGCTATCCCAATACGTTACGGCAGCGCTATCCCCATCTACACCCGGAGCAATTCACTGTCCTTCCCTTTGGGGCTCCCGAAGCAGACTTTGCAGCATTGCCCAATCTGAATATTAAACAAACTATTTTCGATCCCCAGGATGGCAAACGCCATTGGGTTTACGTAGGACGTGGGGGCGAAGATATGGCAACGGCGCTCCGTATTTTATTTGAAGGCATTCAAACCGCCCGTTGGCGCAATCCAGAACTGTGGCAAAATATTCATCTCCATTTCGTCGGCACCAGTTACGCTCCAGCCCATTTAGCAGTTAAAACGATCGAAACCATTGCCCAATCCTACGGGCTAGGAGATTTGGTCACTGAGCACACAGGCCGCATTCCCTACTTCGAGGCGCAGCAACTCTTAGTCGATAGCGATGCCATTCTCATGATTGGTTCCGACGACCCCAGCTACACCGCCTCCAAACTCTACCCCTGCATTCTCGCGCAAAAGCCCATTCTTGCGGTATTCCACGAAAACAGTTCCGTCGTGGAGATTCTGCAAAATTGCCGTGCAGGTAAAACGATTACTTTCAGCAGCGATCGTACTAACCCCGCTCCCAACCCCACCGCAGAATCCATCCAATCCATTCTCAACAGCTTCGCCCAGCAGCAAATCGAACTCAACACCAACTGGGATGCCTTCCAGCCCTACAGCGGCAAAGCCATGACCCAACAAATGTGTCAAATCTTCGATCGCTGCCTCACCCAAACCCCTACCCCATAACTCTTCTACTCTCCCATTCGCTCACCCTCCCACTCCCCTACCCGCCATGAGCGCATCTCCCCCTCCCGCTAAAAACCAGATGAAAACCGTCTTCTGGTTTGGCATTGCCGCCTTATTTTTTAGCAACCGCAAAGCCCTACTCCATGCCGCTCCCATGACTTCGATCGGGGCAATCATGATCGGGATGGCCTGCATGTTTCCTATGTATTTGTGGTGTGCAGGCCGGGTGAAGGGAATGCCGATCTTTCCATTCTTCGCCTTGACGTATTTATGGACGTTCTGTTTGCCACTGCTGAGTGAAAATCCTAACGTATTGAAATATTCCCCCGCTGCTCACCTCTATGCGAGTATTACAACCGTTGCTTTCCTATTATCTGGAACGCTAATTTGGTGGCAATTTGTTAGATCTCCCAAACCTGTCCAAAGTGCATTTCTAGCATTAAAAACTAAGCCTGCTGAGAACTTCTTTTTTTGGACATTGGGGGCAGCATTACTATTTAATATGTACTTCCTTGCGCGATGGTTCTCGGTGCCAGAAAGTCTCTTTACGTTGGTGCGAGGTATCGTAATTGGGTTGAGTACACTAGGGATTTTTGTACTAGCCTATCGTTGTGGAGGGGGATATCTTTCTAAGTTCAAATCCCGGCTACTCTTTTTCCTATTATCAGGCATCATTCTAACTAGTGCTGCAACGCTGATTCTGAAAACGGCACTGACGCTATTTTTGATGTCAGTGATTGCCTATGTGATTGGAGGTCGTAAATTACCCGTTTTGCCCTTGGTGATTGGGTTGATCTGCCTACTGCCATTGCACTACGGAAAACACCCCATGCGCCATAAATACTGGGAAGGGCCGCCTAAATTGGTGCAACCGTGGGAATATCCTGCCTGGTTCCAAGAATGGGCTAGTTATTCCCAAAAAACCCTCTCTGAAAAGCCCCAACGCTGGGATCCGCCTAAGGAGAAAAAGGAATCCTTCGTCGAACGATCGAGCGTGATTCACATGCTCATGATGGCGCAGGATAAAATTCCTCGGCTTTATCCGACGATGAACGGCGCAACCTATGCCATCATTCCACAGCTTATGCTACCGCGATTTCTGAATCCTAATAAAATTCGGAGTCACGAGGGAACACACATGTTGAATGTCCACGTTAAACGGCAAACCTATCAGCAAACGTTTAAAACCGTGATTGCCTGGGGACTCTTGCCGGAAGCCTACGCGAACTTTGGCTTTATGGGTGCGTTTATTGTCGGTGGAACGCTGGGTGCATTCTATGGATTCGTCACGATGCAAGGGGTGGAAGCTCCGACATTTTCATTCCGAACGTTGTTTTGCATCTTGGTCATTAGTTTTGCGTTGGCCTCTACGGAATGGACTGGGGGGGTGTATGCGGCAACGCTCCAGCAGTCTTCGATGCCGTTGATTGGGATGCGGTTGGTGTTTATGCGCCGCTTCCGCAAGATGCGACAGAAAAAAGTCGCACCTGCTCCGGTGGGCTTAAGTCAGCAGGACATAGCCTGGTTACGTTCCGACCCCGAATTGCTGCAACAACTGCTTGATGAATTAGAACAGCGATCGGCTCCCCCAATCCCCCAGCAACTGAAACCACAGACTTGATTCATCGACGATCGCTGAAGTTTCGATC
>MUGG01000007.1 GCA_002148405.1 Alkalinema sp. CACIAM 70d
AAATACATAAAAACCCGAAGGTCTGTAACCTTCGGGTGAATGATCAAGGCATCAGCTTTGAACTAGCTGAGAGCATTGATTGCGTAATCGATGTAGGAGTTAGCTTCGACAGCGGCATCACCAGAGAGGCCATGGTTAGCCTTAATGTGTTTAAGAGCTTCAACATACCAGCTAGGAGCGAGGTCAAAGGTCTTATTAATTTCAGCGATTCCAGCAACGAGGTAATCATCCATGGGGCCAGTGCCGCCGACGACCAAGCAATAGGTGACCATGCGGAGGTAGTAGCCGATGTCGCGAACACACTTAGCCTTACCGGTAGCAGTAGAAGCGAAGTTATTCCCGGACATGGTAGTGGTGTAAGGGAACTTCTGGTAAACGGCATTGGCAGCGCCTTCAGCGAGAGAGGACGCCTTTTCGCTGAGGGCCTTAGCCGCAGCGAGACCAGAAGCAGCCTGACGGTAGCGACCGAACGCAACTTGGAGTTCAGTGCTGCTCAGAAAACGACCTTGAGAATCGGCAGCAGCGACTGCTTCAGTGATAGGGGTCTTCATTAGTATCTCCCAGTGAATACAAAAAGCCTATGATTGAAAACGGAGGAAAGAGAAAGAAGGATAATGGAAAACAGAAGCGCGCTTTCCAAGAGACCTTGATCAACCAGAACTAAGCAACCGCAGCAGCAGCCTTATCAAAATAAGCAGCCACTTCAGCCATAAGCGCCGAGCAATCACCTTGAGTGATATTGCTGCGGTCGCCAGCGATAGCGAGAGCGGCATCCTTCATTTTACCGATACCGACCGCAACGGAAGCACCAGGAGTACCGAGAGCGAGGTAAGTTTCGCGGAGGCCATTGAGACAACGGTCATCGAGGACAGAAGCATCGCCTGCGAAGATCGCATAGGTGACATAGCGCAGAACGATTTCCATATCGCGCAAGCAAGCAGCCATACGACGGCTGGTATAAGCATTACCACCAGGAGCAATCAGTTGAGGCTGTTCAGCAAACAGAGAGCGAGCAGCATCCGCAACGATCGTCGAAGCATTACCGGTGATGCGGTTAACCACATCCATACGCTTGCTACCATCAGCAACCATCGCGCTAAGAGCATCGATCTGAGCAGCGCTCAGGTACTCGCCCCGCGCATCGGCTTGGGAAACAACCTTTGCAAATGCGTCTAGCATTTTTGAAATCTCCTAAATTTACTTGGATGAGTAAATGTTTTTTTTGCTTCACAACGGGCGAGAGCCCATGAGATGTCAGCCTGCTCGAGCAGCCTGGAAGGAGTCAAGCCTCAGCGAAGTGCGTAGAATCAAGCGAGAACAAAAACATCGAACCCGCAAGCAGAACAGTCTCTAGGTGAGAGTTGATTTTTTCAACAAGATGAGAAAAAACGACCCTTAGATGAGAGAACTGACCGAAGCCGCCTTCGTTGAATGAGCTAGTCAACAATTGCTTGTTGCATATCCCCTTCAGGATCTCTTTATACACCGGCATTGGAGCAACATTTGTTACAAGTTCTCAGAACTTGGCATTTCTTAACAAAACTTCAAATTAGTGAGAAAACCTTGCTTAAAGTTAAGAATCACCCGATGAAATCTCCAAGGTTAATCGTAAAGTTAGGCGGGGTCGAAAAAAACTACAAAATGTTAAGCCCCACCATCCCCACGATCGTCCCCGCTGCCCTGGATTGCCGAGCTTTCTTGCATTTTCCCCTCACCTCCGATCGAGACCCTAGTTTTGCAACGATCGGCAAGCGTTAAGCCTTAGCATTTCCCCATTAGCCCCGATCTCTGGTTTCCCCCGATCGCGGCTCAGGTCTTCGCGAGATCGAGAAAGCTTTATCGAATCTCGCGGAATCCCCATCCGCCTACGCGGTGAGGAGTGTCAATTTGTTGGCCCATCTGAGACGATTGAGGAAGTATGGATAGCCATCAAAAAACGCCCTGAAAAGGCCCAGAGCGTTTCGCGGGTCCTAGGAAGTCAAGAGAAAGAATCGGCCAGCCTTAAGAGGTGCAGACGAGGACTTTAAAGCGCCTTCCAATTTTTTTTCAATAGAGAAACGAACGTGGGATAGCCGTCCGAGAAATTGGGAGAATCGGGCTGAGCAAATTCAGGACAATCTTTGTAATGCCGCCAAGGTTCAGCAGGATGGGTGCGCAAATGGAGGGCAATTTCATCAGACCCTGGCAGTCTCCAAATCATTTCCCCTGGGGGCTGTTGGTTTTCCATAGATGACCTTCCAAAAACAATCGATGCCGTTAAACAGATACCCAAGTCAGTCCATCGTTCCAGTCAGTCCATCAGCCGCCCCGATCGCAGAGCAAGCATTTCAATCTATCTCCCGTCACATTTTTCCTATGATCTACCATTCTTAGGGCTGAAATTGTATCTTATAGTAACAAATTTTTTGAGATATGACATTTGGGTACCCCTGTATGCTAGGGCCTGTTGAAAACAAAAAACGGCTGGCCATCACAGCCAACCGTCCTATAAATCATTTGAATCATTTAAATCATTGACTAGCCCGACTCGGGATTTAGCCAAAGCGCAAACCCCGATCGTAGGCGTGGATCGAAAAGACAGATCCAGATTGACCAACGCCATTACCCGCGAGGGCAGGGATTAACGACGAGGTACCCCATTAATAAAATCAACATTGAGCGGCGAAACCACCGGTTGACCGATCGGGGGAGTAGAGAGACTACGGGCCATTTCTAAGAAGCCAGCCGGATTTCCAGCTTGGGACTTTTGGTCTTGGGGGGTAAAACGCTTGACCGTAGACTGCCAAATAATTTGAGGGAAGCCCAGCTTAGCGCGATAGTACTCGTTGTAGCGAGGATTTTGAATATTGAAAGGCACCTCCGACGCGCCAGAAGGCAACGTGCGCCGCCGCTGATAGGGAACCGTATTGTCACCAAAACTGGTTAAGTATTCTTCACTATCGAGCAACTCATTAATAAAGCCAGCCCGACCCTTGGTTGCGACCACGATCGACCAAGCGATTTTTTCCTGTTCACTGTAGGGAGCGCGACCCAGGACGCGGTTAATGCAATGTTCAACGAAGCGATAATTGCTGTTGAGGTTGTAGAAGCTTTTCGTGAAAGTATTGGACAAACACAGCCCGCGAATGAACTCGCGAACAGTAATTTGGCCATTGCGCAATTGGGATTCTAGGAACCGTTCGCGATCGACCGCAAAAGCATGGAAAAAGATTTGACGATAGGCCGCTTCAATCAGCGTATCCATATCGCTGGGAGAGAGCAAATTGTCAGTGGAAAACAGACGGGGTTGGTCACTACTCCCGACCTCATAGCCAGCGACCCGCTGGTTCTGAGTAGTAGGAGTGTAGGACAGCAGGGGAAGAGCCACGCTAGAGCCTCCGTGATCTTAATCAAAGTTCATCAAGCTTTAAGGTACATCTTACGGGAACAGGGAAACGGCGATCGCAGATTCTTTGAGACAATTCATGAAACTTAACGACTTTGTTAATGTCGGTCAAGAATCTTGCTTTAAGAGACTCGAAGCGCACTTTTGTATTTCTGGTCTAGAGCATCAAATTTGATCAATTTTTGATTTAGTCAACAAACGTGTCAACGATCGATGGCATTTTGTCTGGTGTTGGGCTGCGGTAGCGTGGTTGTTTCCGATCGCCCTTACGGGTCTGGGGGGGTAGATATAGGGGTTCCTCGCCAAAATGCTAAGGCATCGACGACTGGGGTGCCACCGGGATAGCTCTTGAGTTGAGCCTCAGTGTAGCCAGGACTAGGCAATCCCAAGCCGAGACAGAGGTGATTCAGAACCTCAGCAAAGGCGCGATCGTGACCTGGTTTTCCCACTTGAGCATGGGCATATTCATGGGCCACCAACCCGAGCCAATGGTGTGGTTCCACCCGTCCGACATCGACCAAAATTGTCATGGGTTGACTCGAGAAATTGCAAAACGCATCTATCCCAAAGTAGGGACTTAACGGGACAGCAAAAATTTGTAAGGGTGGCTGTTCGGTGGGAGGAAAGCAAGCGTGGCAGTCTTGGAGGTATTGCTGTAGTAAGTGGTTAATTTGGGGGACGTGGTGCTGTATCCAATCGAAGATGCGGGGTCGATCGGGGTCTAGCTCCAACAAATTCACCATTCCAGGAGCCAGCGCATAGGCCTGCATTTCTTGAAGATAGGGAAGTGTCACCATAGGCCCTGAATCCGATAAACCGACAGCCCGCCCTCGCGATCTTGCTGCCGACCGTTGCGATCGAACTAGTGACTGACTCACGATCGCAACAGCGACCCAAGCAATCGATCTGGATTGTCTCAACTGGTTACCCTTGAGATCGAACTCAAGCGATCGTCATCGACATCCCTACCAGCCGAAGCAGGAGGGAACCATCTCAGGCTTAACCGTTTCCGAGGTTGGGTCAGGATCGCCATCGGCCATGCGCGTTTCAGTGCAGAACGTGGCCGTACTGAAGCCACCGAAGCGCTTCACCGTACTCGTGCGGACACGGGTATTGTCATCTGCGAACCAGAAACGCTCGGAAGAACTCATCGTTTCATACTCAGTCAGGAGGGTCAAGCCATTTTCCGCATCCATTTCATAGCGACCGACCACGGGCACAATTTCAGCATAGCCCCGTTCGCGGAGGAGTCGGCCTTGGCGACCTGAGTCATCATCAGGCACGAGGGCAAACACGGTTTCCCCTTCATGCTGTTCGCCATCTTCGCGATCCCATTGCATGGTGCCCTGCCAATTGACATAGGCTCCGCCGATCGCCAAAGTGGGGTCAATGTCATGCATTTTGCAGACTTCAATAATGCGGGGATGGGAAGGTTCTAACGCTTCCACCCGGATTTGGGAGCCGCCCCGCTCAGCGCGTTTAAAGGCCAGATGGTGGGTAGTGCGCTGCGATCTCCAGAGGCCAGCACTTTTCTGAAAAAACTCGAGTGCGTTCATCAAAGCCCTCAAACAAGTCTAAGAAACATCGAAGGGCTTACAATCCTGTCTAGTCCAGGAAGTGCCCATAGATTAATCATAGGATGAACGACCCCGCCTATCTGCCTGAAAGAGTGTTATGGGGGAGGGCAAATTTGGGTTTTCTGAGGTATGCACTGTTCACAACCCTAGGCAATCCCTGAATCTAGTCCAGAGCCCGGGGGTGTCTGTCCTCAGCTTTCGAGTCTTATTCGCACTCAATTTGCCGCCCTGATTTTCAGTCCTTTTGGTAACTAAAGCTACGGAAAATGGATATACTGGACATTTTGTCAATCAGGTGTTACCATAATTTACAAATCAACGATTCGCTGATTGAATGAACGTCATAAAATCCGGTTGATCAAGTCTGCTGCTGAAACCTATGTTCTGCTTTCGGGGCTACCCGGTTTCCCAACGGCTTGGTTTCTGAGTATCAAAATCCGTATATTGCCCGCCACCTATTGCGTGTGAGGAGTATAGAAATGGATCTGCCTCTCGATCTAAGTCTCGAACAACAATTCAACCTAACCGTCTATCAGGATCAGGTGAAATCACTGTCCCAGGAACAGGCCCAAGAAGTGCTGTTGGAAGTGATGCGCCAATTGATGATTAAGGACAACGTCATCCGTCACTTAATTAAGCAAACAATCTAAGTCCTTAATTTCGTTTCTATCTATTTTTCATAGCGTGTTCTATCGCTGTAGCAGGAAGTGCAACAAAAAGCTTACCTGCTACAGCGATCGTCATTTATAGGAATGAGGTCACAGTGAATGGGGTATTGCAAGCGAATTACGACCACAACGCAGTCGATCATGGTTTCAATCACGTCGATCGGATTCAGGCGATCGACGTGATTGGTCACTGTGAATGGAGGGGAAGTCATCGCAAAGTTTTGGGATGAGCAAATCCTTCGATTGCCCCTGCCGGAGAGCGGCGTATAGGTATTAGAAATTGAGAATCGCACTCCATCAAGTTGATCAGAGCAACTTGATGGAATCCACCCGATTTAAGGAGTCAGTCCATCAAGATAAGACTGAGCTTGGAGAACAAAGTCAGCAGCAGCGCCAAACGCCATATTGGTTTGTTCGAGTGTGAGGACAACAGCAGCCTCATAATCACTCAGGTAGCGCAAATCGTAGGCACGTTTCAAATCGGTCACCATCTGTGTCGGCAACTCGCCCGACTTCACAAAATGCTGACTAAACTGCATCAGCCAGACTGAGAAATGGATCGGTTGAACTCATACGAGGAAGCCTTCCTGCCGAATCGTAAGCAAGACGGGGAAGTTGGGGTAGAAGAACTCCTGTTGGGAGGTCGGAACGATCGAGACCAATTCATCAAATTCGAGCAATAGTTTCGTACCCACTTCTCCCATCCGCCAAATTTCATCGACCTGAGAGACCTCGCCTTCTAACACGACCAACACATCAATGTCGGACGCCTCGGTTTCTTCCCGACGCGCAAAAGAACCATACAACACCAGAGCTGCAAGGCGCTCCTGATAGAGAGTTGCCAACTCCTATTTCAGACGGTATAGCATGGGCTGAATTTTCGGGTTGAGATCATTCTTTTCCGCAAGCACCGGGAGGTTAAGTGTCTGACGACTTACAGATGGAAGTTGCTGCATAAACTGCGAACTTGAGAGGATCAGTGAGGTCGATCTTGGAATGGATTGAGAGAACGCTTACTGTAGCATTACCTCTAGTATCTGACCTCACTCCAATTTTCCAGACCCAAATAATTTCGTGCGATCGCCCTCAACACCTCATCCTTTTTACTCACCCCAGCATTATGACGAGTGCCGATCAACAAACGGCTGTGATGCTTCTCAAGCTCCTCTGAGCGTTCCTTCAATACCTCTTGAATCGCAGGTTGATAGTTCGCTCCCATAGCCGAAGCTAATCCTTTGATCGTCGGAATGGAAATTCTCAACTGCATCCCCGAGTCTTCTTGGCTGGTATTCCAACTCAACAGTGCATCGACAATTTGACCAATCTTGTCGATCGTCTCGCCCCGATTGCGCCGCATGACTATTTCCGATTTCGGCTCTTTCTGTTGTGCTGCGGTCGTTGCTGGTGTAGAAGCCGTGTGATTGTCAGCAGCGATTTTCGCTGCAGGTGTGGGAGTGGGTGTCGGCGTTGAAATAGCTGGAATTACCGCCTCATGTGCCTGAATGCCAAGTAGTTTTTGAATGCCTTGAAGCTGAGATCGGGTTTGCTGTAATTCCTGCTTGAGTAAAGCATTTTCATTCCGCAATTGCTCCAATTCATCGATTGCAGTTCCTGTTACTTTCAGTTGATCGCGTTCTTGCTTCAACTCTGCACAAGTTTTTTCCAACTTATCGATACGATCGGTAAACCAGTTCAAGCTGGAAGTGAGTTCACCGACGGTGCGGGTTTGCTGTTGTTGTTGTTCAAACTCGCCTAATTTGAAAGCTTCAATCAGCGCATGAAACAGATCGGCAGTGGAGCCAAAGATCCCTCGTTGCGCCATCAAGCTGTTCAATTCTTCCCAATCATCAGCATGAATTTCAGGGCGCTTAGATTTCGGTTTAGCAAGTGTTTTCGCCATGATTGATTCCTCGTTTGCGCTATGTTCTGCGATTTCAATTTCTTCAGGTGGAGTAGATTGAGCCTGGATCTCTTCCTGTTCCCTATCTTCAATCTTATCTTTAACCTTATCTTTAACCTTATCTTTAATCTTATCTTTATTTTCATCTACTCTATCTACTATAAAGATATCCTTTCTAAAAGCGTCGATGATGTGTAGGCCTGGCAGCATCCCCAACTTAATGCCCAACCTGCCATCGCGATTGCCATCAGGCGTACCGATCGTATAATCATCGTAATTGGCTCTTGCGCTGTAATTAGGTAACTTCTTGCCGTCCTGTGTGAGTGTGAAATGCCCTTGAATTTCTGCTTTGAAGCTATGTTCTGGCACATTGGGTGGACAAAACCAGTGAGCAGCGATTGTGGCATAGCAAGCCCGAAAAATATGAGTATAGAGATTATCTCGATCGCTTCTAGCCGGAACCAAATCGCTGAAATGCTCCACACATTTCGCAGCTACCGGGTCGCTAAAGCGTTGATTGACGGTTTGCTTTGCCATTTTGGGAGAGAGGCTATTGAGCTTCAAATTCTCAGTGCGTAGCCCTTTCTGAAGTCGTTCGATCGCACTCAACACCATTGCTGCAGGAGCGAGGGTAGGGATCTCGATCGTCAACCCAGAAGTTTCTGCTTTTTTAGCCATTTCACTAAAAGAGAGGCTCCAATCAGATTTGAGAGAAAAGCTCGATAGCAGGATTTCACTAATGCGTCTTCCAACCAATACAGCTAAGCCTGCACCTACATCAGACCATTCGGCACTCTCAAGTAATACTGTTGCCTGGTCAACGAGGGATTGAGCCTGGTCAGAAGTGAAATAGCGAGTTTCCCGGTCAGCCAGTTTGCCGCGTTGAGCATCATTGAGTTCACGGTACTCTTCAGCCGTTGGAGAAACGAGCGCGATCGCTTCGCTGCACCATGTGTTCGCAGGATGGGACGGGTCGATCGATTTGAGCGCCTGCACGACATTTGATCTGTAATTCTTTTGTTGAGCTGGAGTGTTGAGTTTTCGAGCTTGCAACTCCTCATTCAACGATCTAGCGAAGTCATCAGGTGCAATGTGTTGCGCTTTGAGTTGGGGCAGGTGAGACCGAATAAAATTCTGAACCCATTTCGTTGAGCCATGAGCCGCAGCGAGGTCAATCCAATTATCAGAGAGAGATTTCATAAGGCAGTGTGCTTATCCGTATCTATATCTAGAATACCTTATCCTT
>MUGG01000010.1 GCA_002148405.1 Alkalinema sp. CACIAM 70d
CAGACATCAGGCCCAAAGATGACGTCACCCCAAGATTCCCAATCAGACCAAGCACCATCAAACCACTTGTGCCATAGTGCGTTGTCCTCACCTCTCGCAAAAACGTCAATTCGACCATCGCTCCAAGAGACAGCACTGGGATCGGAGGTAATCAATCCACCTAGAGATCCCCACTCAGACCAGCCATGTTCGTCAAAATATCTGTGCCACAGCGCATTATCACCGCCACGAGCAAAGACATCCAAATGTCCGGGCCGGGCCGAGCAAACGTCAGGCCCCGAACTCAAAAATCCGCCCAACGATTCCCAACCCATGCCCGTATGGGGAATAGCTACACCTTCAACCGAGTAGACAACCACATAGACATTACCTTCGGATGGCCGAGTTACAACCTGGTAGCGCACGCCTCCAGCATGAGAAGTGTCTACTGTCAGCCGCCCTAAGAAATCGTCGTCGCTTCCAGTATCATATTCCCAGAAGTTCACATCAACAGCATCCGAAAAGGGTACTTTCAGATTAGGACGAACTATTTGCCCGCTTTTAATTTCATAGTACTTTCCTTGAGGCCAAATTTTATTGGCACGCTCTTGGTTGGAACGACTGAGATAGAGTTGATCGGGAGAATCACTGGCTTCATCAATTGCTGAAATTAACCCTGGAACTCCACTAATCAGACCCTTCGCTGCTTGTAAAGCAGCACCTACTGCAACGCCCGTTGGGCCAAAAAAAGAGGCAGATGCCGCACCTACATCAGCAGCATTTTTTACCGTGTTTACCAATGCATTAATAACACCAGAGTCAACACCAGTCGAAACAACTTGACAGTTTACTGCATGAATAACAAGCTCAGCCATTTTTTACTCCTTAGTACAAGTTAAAATTTAATTCATTGGGATGAAAGGGGAGATTCTGAGAGCAAGCCTGTCACTCTGTGAATCATCCAACTTCCAACCGCTTAGGATTCAGTGAAGTTAATGACTGACATCACCGATCGCTAAATAACTGCATACAATATCGCCGACGTCTGTGTCATTGTCCTTGTCAGTATTTGCTGCGGAGATGGCAATCAAATCCATACCGTTCGCTGCACCTTGGGGGACATACTCGATCGACCAAGGCACAAATGTTTTGCCAGAATTACGTACCGTATCTTCCGACCAAGGTGCATAGGTTGCACCGGGGCTAGGCATTCCTTCAGCAGCATAGATGGTGACTGTAATATCCGGTCTTGAAGCAAACGCGGGAACAGCCGCCCACAGCAAACGGGTATGCGATCCCCCTTCACCGGGTGTCATCGCTTCAGTGCCACTAATGATTTGGGTATTGTCGATCTGAATGACTCGTTGGGGCATGATTAAGGCTCCGATGATTTGGATAAATACCTGTCTGGCCTTTCCCCAAGGATTATGCAAAACCGAAAAATATTTTTTGATACTCAACGCCGATCGTGCCCCATCATCAAAAACGGTGCCCAATTCAGCGGTTCTGGATAGGACTTCATGGTTTCCAGCATCGCCGATCGTAGAGCCTGAGCATCAGGAGCCTTCTGTCGTTCTGCATAGAACTGCTGCATCAGTTCCGCCGTTGAATCATCCGGCACCTGCCACAGCGAAACCACCACCCGCCTCGCCCCCGCAATCATGAAGGCCCGCGACAATCCAATTACCCCATCCCCACTAATCGTTCCCTGCCCCGTATCACAGGCACTCAACACCACCAAATCCGCTTGCAACCGCAGTTGAGCAATTTCATCACTGGATAGAAACCCATCATTGCCAGCACTCGGCGCAAGGGCAAGGGCACCGGGAATCCCCGATCGCCGGAGATCATCCAACAAGCCATGGGTGGCAAAATGAATGAGTGGAGCCTGGGGCATTTGGGACAGGATCGTCGATTTGAGCGCGCGGGCTTGGGTCAGAACAGGCACCTGTAACCGTTTTCCGATCGCGATCGCTTCTTTTTCAGCAAAGGGCAAGTTGGCGAGTTGCTCCGCTGCGTTGGTCGCTAAATTCCAGGTGGTTGGCATAACTGGATTCCCCACAATCAAGGCTGCTGCTGGGGCGGTTGGAGACGTTTTTTGAAGCGAACTCGCTAAATCTAGGACTTGAATGGAAGGCGCATGGACGATCGTATGCCGTTCAATCAAAAAACGGCCTTGTTGATCTTGCAAGGCTGCAAAGGGCAAGACAAATAAACGCTCCTGCGGCACAAAGACAACGGTTTGATTCGGATCGGGCGGTAGCAGATCGGCGATCGGGGTAATTAATAGCTCATGCAACTTTTGTAGGGCTGGATGGTACGGCACTTCACCCTTGTCGGGCGGCGGAAATTCCTGGCGCAAGGTCGTCAAAAGTTGACCACAGGTCTCCGGATCGCTAGCCGATCGCATAATGCCACAACGGGCAACCTCTAGTAACTCAGCAAAATCACTCTGCTGCCGCCATAAAAACGTTAAATCGACCGTGCGAACCCGCACCGTCCCATTCGGCTGCACCACCCAAATATATAAGCCCGCCGATCGCCCCCGCTGTTTGCCCTGAAATTGAAAGGCCTCATCCGGAACCAAGGCATATTCGACGATCGTGACTTGTTGGGCTTGGGCAATCCGTTTGATTTGGGCTAAATTTGGTGCAAGATTGCTGGGATCAGGATTAGGCGATCGTGCGCCCGTCGTTGCTCTTTGCTGGGCCAATTGTTTGGCAAACGCTTGCGCCCGCCCTTGTTCTGAAACTTCCAAGGCCAGTTCTGGCTGTTTTTTAGCCATTAAAACCTGCTGCAACAAATTGTAAGTGGCCACTTGGGTATCGAATAGCGCAATCTGTTGCCGATCGCTCAAGCCTTGGCGGAGTTTGTCGCGTAATTGCACCGCTTGTCGCAAAGCAGCCTCTGCCCGATCGAACTGTCGATCGCCCAAATAGGCATGGCCTAAATTATTCAACGCTGCCGTCTGCGTCACAATATCTTGGCTATTTTGGGCAATTTTTAAACTTTGCTGGAGGTAGTCGATCGCGGGTTTGTAATCGCCTTTATAGGCCAAGGCCAGCCCCATGTTATTGAGCGCTTGCCGCATTCGGACGAAATCTTGATGGGTTTGAGCGAGGGTAAGCGCTTGCTGATAATCAATCATCGCAGCAGCAAATTGCCCCTGCACCTGCTTGATATTGCCCAAATTCAATAACGTGGAACTTTGCCCTAAGGGATTATTCCGTTGGAGTTTGAGGCTTTGCTCATACTGGATTAAGGCTTGTTGATAATCCCCCAAAGCCGCATAGACAACCCCTAAGTTCCCCATCACTTTGCTTTGGTGTTCCCAATCAGATTGCTGTTTCGCGATCGCCAAACTTTTCTCAAACTGCGCGATCGCGACTTCATACTCTCCCAGGTAGGTGTAAATATTGCCCAAACTATTCGTCGCCCGCATCTGGCCTAGGGCATCTTGCAAGGTTGTCGCGATCGTCAAAGCAATCTGAATTGCACTCAAAGCGGATTGATAATCCCCGATCGCCGTTTTTCTCAGCGTCATGTTTTCCAAGTCAGCTTGGATAACACGAAGATTCGATCGAACGGCCTCACTGGATTCTCGATCGTGATTGGCTTGAAATAACTGAAATGCTTGCAGCCAAAGCTGGGCCGCTTGTTCTAGCTGACCCTTCTGATAGGCATTCACCCCCTGCTGGAACACGATATCTGGTTCAGGGTTTGCCGTTACCGCGATTGCGGGCACCCTCTGGAGAGAACAGAAGCTAACCAGTAAACTAATCACTATAATCCAGCAGCCACGGTTAGATTGCATAGCCTATGGCACAATCTGAAGAATCTGGCCTGATTGGGCTGGGAGTGCAACTTTATCCGAAGTACAAGTGACGCTATTGTTATTCGATCGAGCATTCGCAATCCTGTTCTGCCCAACGGCACAATTAATTTCTGGCGGGCGTCGATTGGGCTGCGTTGCCGGATTACCTGATGTCACAGTCCCTTTTGGTCTCAGGGTGGTGACAATTGTGATATCACGAGACCCTCTAAGGCTACTGTCTTGCAGACTTCCCAGTAAAGCCCCATTGCCTTCTGAATCCTGCACAATCACCAGCCCATTGGCATAGTTCGCCAGACTATCATCCTGACTTAACTTGAAAGTCGGGTCAATGAATGTCGTTAAGCTCCCATTCACATCCTGATCAAACGGCAGCCCTGTATCCTCATATTTGAATAGGGTTTCCGGCTGATTAGAGTCATCATTACGCTGCCCATTCAATAAAACCCTGCGCCCACTCTGATCCCGTAATACCACACCGCTTGTGTCACGTTGATATCCGATCGCTTCAACAAAAGCAGCACCATTATGGCGAATGGTTAATGTTCCAATGGTACGGATACTGATGGGAAGCGAGACATTCTCTCCATTACTTTTATTGGTATTTACAAATTGCTGGGGCAATGTGCCCACGGCTCGGAAAGTATTCTGTGCATCAACCCAAATATCATAAACATCACCCTGCCTATTTTTGTTCAAAATCTTAATTGCATTCACAACAATATCACCCGAACGAATCGTGATGGGCTGGGGATTCGTAGCAGATAAAATAATGCGACCAGTCCCATCCGTCGTAATTTGGGTCGCAGTTTGAACATCGCCCCCCGTCAATAATTCGGGCAAAGTCGCGATCGGGGTTGTCCACCGATTAGGAATCGCATCTCCCGCTTGCATAGGGATAACCTTCACCGCCAGTCTCAAGAGTCCCCCCGGCAACGTCAGCTCCACCACCTGCGCCCCTTCAACGGTCACCAGCGCCAATGCCCCTTTATTTTCCCAAGATTGCATCGCCACGATCGTTCCCCCAATCAACGCTAAGGGCTGATCATCCTGGGTACTCAACTTGCCTGCATTGACAATCACACCAGGGTTACTTTCTGTAAAAGCAAACTGAGTTGGCACGCCCGATAATTGCGCAAAATTATTTTGGCCCCTGGCACTAAACCATTGGCCATTCCCAAAACCAATGCCATTGGCCGTAGTACCCACAAATGCTGCGGGTAAATTCAACGTTGCATTATTGCCAAATACAATCCCAGCGGGATTCATCAAGTAAAGATTACTATTGCCCCCCGTCAGTTGGATGTGACCATCGACGATCGAAGCGCCGCCCCCACTCACCCGCGCCAACACGTTCTGAACCTCTGGCGACACGACAAAATTCGCCGTCTGCCCCGTCCCAAGATTAAATTGCTGAAAACTGTGGAATAAGTTATTTCCCGATCTCGTCCCGTTCGTAATATCCAACTGATTGGGCGTTGGACTGTTATTGACGATCGTACCAATGCCATCCCCCGCCGCACTCACCTGAGCCAAACTGGGTAGAGTCAGCAGCCCCAGCAAACTGACTAACGATAGAGGCAGACTCCAGAGCCAATCTTTGGGAAATCCCATGATCTAAACCTTGAATGATTTACAAACCAAACTGAGTCGGGTCAAGATCCACCGATCGTAACAACGCTTCCCAATTGGCCTTTAAATTCGGATCATTCTGTTCATAACTACTCAGCAAATCCAACGCTTCAAACCAAATCCCCTGTTCCGCATATTGTTGGGCTTTGCCGATTGGGCTGACCTCCGCTGCAACTTGTTGCTTGACGGTGTCTGGTAAATTCACCCGATGCACCATGCCCTCCACGGTCAAGGGAACGCCTTTGCCTGCTTCCCGGCAATCGATCGACAAGGCCCAATAATAAGACCGATCGATCTGTAAGGCAGACATTTTTTCCGGCAGCGTAACCTTCAACAAACCCGGACGGGACGGTAATTGAATCGGCAAACGCGCGATCGTGTCACCATGTTTATTCTTTTGACGAAGCACAAAGTAGGTCTTGAAGCGATCGCCCTGCGGATAGGGACTATAAAACCAAAAGTTGGGCTTTTCTGATGCAGTGAGGCCCCAAACATCTTCGATGACTTTGCCATTGCGCGATCGCGGCGTCACGGGGACCAATGCCGTCAGGGGCACCCCCACCTCCGGGCAAGTATCGCGCCCACCCCCACCGCGCCGTCTGCCACCAGGAGGATCCCCCAGTGGGAGCTTGGGTAATTTGAGTCTGACTTTCGGCGATCGCGCTTTCTGCGATTGCTTCAGGGAAACGGGTTGAGCCAGGGCCGCCTGCGGAACGATCGCCGTCAGCAAGACGACAAGGCACAAGGGCAGGCTGCTCATCTTCCGTAGCCAACTAGAACGATTCATAAGTTCACCCAGAAACCCCATCGTCTTGTGCGGGGGGAGCCATCGCTGCACGCTGGGACTCCCCCACGTCTCAGACACCCTGCTGGAAATCCCCCACCCCCGCTGACGCTGAAGGTAGGGAGGATTTCCATTAAGCCAATTTGGAGAGCACGGTACGAGCCGCTTCCAGAGTGCGATCGATATCCGCATCCGTATGCGCCAAGGAGGTAAAGCCCGCCTCAAACTGGGACGGAGCCAGATAAACCCCTTGCTCTAACATCGCACGGTGGAACTTGCCAAATTTGACAGTATCCGCCTTCTTGGCATCTTCGTAGCTGTGCACGGGGCCTTCACAGAAGAAGAACCCAAACATCGCACTAATGGATCCACCACACATGGCATGACCCGTTTCCTTCCCGATCGCCAGTAGGCCATTGATCAGCTTTGTGGTGATCTTATCGAGATATTCATAGCTGCCGGGTTGCCTCAGGATTTCCAGGGTCTTGATCCCCGCAGTCATCGCCAAGGGATTGCCGGACAGCGTACCCGCTTGGTACATCGGGCCAGCGGGAGCCACCAGTTGCATGATCTCCCGCTTACCGCCATAGGCTCCCACGGGCAGCCCCCCGCCAATCACCTTACCCATCGTGGTAAGGTCAGGCGTAATGCCAAACTTCGCCTGCGCCCCACCGTAGGAGATACGGAAGCCGGTCATCACTTCGTCGAACACCAGCAAAGCACCATGTTCCGTGGTCAGTTCCCGCAGACCCGCCAGGAACCCTGCATCGGGCGTGATGAATCCCGCGTTCCCCACGATCGGCTCCAGAATCACCCCGCAAATTTCGCCAGGATTTTCCTCAAACAGCTTACGCACCGCGTCCAGATCGTTGTAGGGCGCAGTCAAAGTATTCGCCGTCGTGGACTTGGGCACACCGGGAGAATCGGGCAAGCCGAGGGTCGCCACACCGGATCCCGCCTTCACCAGGAACATATCGGCATGTCCGTGGTAGCAGCCTTCAAATTTGATGACTTTTTCCCGTTGGGTATAAGCCCGCATCAGGCGCAGCACCGCCATACAAGCCTCGGTGCCGGAATTTACAAAGCGCACCATTTCCACACTGGGAACGGCATCGATTACCATTTCGGCCAAGATATTTTCCAGCGCACAGGGGGCACCGAAGCTCGTGCCTTTTTCCGCTGCGGCTTGGATGGCCTTAATCACGTCGGGATGGGCGTGACCGCAGATGGCCGGCCCCCAGGTACCCACGTAGTCAATATATTGGTTGCCATCTACGTCCCAAGCGTAGGCATCCTTCACCCGATCGAAGACGATCGGCTGGCCACCCACAGATTTAAACGCTCGAACGGGAGAACTCACACCACCGGGCATGAGCTTCTGGGCCGCCGCAAAGATTTCTTCTGATTTGGTTGTTTTGAAAGTCCCCGTGATCAAAGCTCTCTCCTTAAAAGTGCGTCTGCAATGAGGGTCTGTTTTGAATTATCCCACGAGGTTGGAGTGTGCGGCATCGCAGCCCGTCTCAGGAACACCCCCCATAACCGGGGCAGAGATCGAGGACGAGATCGGGGGCGCGATCGGGGCGGCAAATTCCGGCGCAATCACGAGGGCTTCGGCGATCGCCCCCCGCAGGGTTTCAAAGGAGCCGACGTGGTAGAAATGCTGGGTCGATCGCAGGTCTAACCCATCCCAACAGTCCGCCAAATGGGTGTTGTGGCGATGGGCGTTGGACAGCCACATGGAGAGGGCAAAGCCACAGGGCAAATTTTTCGTGATCTCTGCCAGGGCTTCGGCTTCGGCGATCGACCATTGGTTGAAGTAATCCGTATGGCGGCCAATGTAGGGTGGATCGAGATAGACAAAATCCGTCAATCGCGCCTGAGCCAGCGTTTCCCGCCAGTCCGCTACTTGGAACTGCCACTGTTTCCCTTGCATTTGCTGGGCCACCCAAGCCACTTGGTTGACGATTTTGGTGATGTAGGCCGGGGTAAAGCGCTGGGGTTTGCGGCAAAAGGGCACGTTAAATCCTCCCTTGGCGTTAAATCGCATCAGGCCGTTGAAACAGGAGCGATTCAAAAACAGAAAATCTAAGGAATCAGGGTGCTGGTTGAAACGATCGCGCACCGCGTAGTAGTACGCTTCCCCGTGACTGCGCAACTGTTCCCCCGCCTGGGTGAGAAATTCGCGTACTTGGCCAGGAGTAATCTGCCCCTGTTGGATCGATCGATAGAACTGGATCACATGGCGATTGGTGTCGCAGAGCAGCGCATGGGTCGGAGCCAGATTAAACGCCACGACGCCGGATCCCAGAAAGGGTTCGATCCAACGGGACGCTGGCGTCGGTTGCCAAGCCAGATTAGCCGCAATAAAGGGCACCAGCTTCGTTTTGATGCCCTGGCACTTAATGGGCGGGGCTTTCACCGATCGGACAGAACAAGGCAGCATGGGCGAGCACTCAGAAAAGAACGGGAGAGAAAAGCAAGCAAAGAAAAACGCATGCCTCCCTAATTTTGCAAATTTGCCCTCATCCCCCAACCCCTTCTCC
>MUGG01000165.1 GCA_002148405.1 Alkalinema sp. CACIAM 70d
CGTCCGCGCTATTCGCGAAATTCGTCCCAAGCTACTACTGATGGAGAACGTTGCTGGTTTAATAACAACTCGCCACCTTTCCTATTTTGAAGCCAAATTGCGCGAACTAGAAGAGCTGGGATACGACCTCCATTTTCAGGTTCTCAACGCGGCCGATTATGGGGTCGCCCAGGATCGATTGAGAGTTATTGTGCTTGGAGGATTAAAGGAAAGCCAGATTTTCCACGAAAGACCCACGGGGTAGCCAATCAACCGTTTGTGGGTGCTGGAGAGGTGTTGATCGACGCGCCAGAAGATGAGCCGAACAAGGCTATCGTGACGTATGCAAAAAACCCCGTCCTACGCCCTAGTCCATGGGCGGGAATGTTGGTGAACGGCGGAGGCCGGCCGATAGATCTCAGCAAGCCATCGCAGACTATTCCTGCATCAGCTGGCGGCAACCGAACTCACATAATTGATAAGCATGGTATTTTGGTTGAATACCATTCGCACTTAATTTCGGGTGGCCCTCCACGCTCTGGCCTCGTTCAACGAGTACGTCGACTAACGGTTCGAGAATCGGCTCGCATTCAGTCGTTCCCCGACTCATTTGAATTTATCGGGCAGAGAAGCGCGAAGTATAGACAAATTGGAAATGCAGTGCCGCCCTTGCTGGGTAAAGCTGTGGGAGAGGCGCTACTCGACGCCCTGTAGCGCGTGATTGAGGCCTAGTGACTTATAGTCCGTGGCCTCACAGTCATCTTGCCATGATTATTCAATCATGGCCGCCCCCCTACTCATCGCCTCCTTCGACCCCAAAAGCCTTTTCGGACAGAAGCTCCGTGAGCTGAGGCTAGCGGCCGGGTTTTCTCAAGAAGAGCTGGCTCACCGAGCAGGTGTGGATCGCACTTACGTCAGTAGTTGCGAGAGAGGGCGTCGGAATCTGACGTTAGAAGCGATTGTGAAGTTCGCAATTGCTCTTAATGTGAAGCCCAGTTTACTTCTAACAAAATTGGATGAGACTGAGGCGAATCCATGATCGCGGGGAGAGTGCGACAGCCGTTGCGTATGCTGTTGTTGCCAGCGAGGCATGGCACAGAGAAGTCATGCGGGAGGTCGCTAAAGAAAGAACTCGTAGCTCTTGGAGTACTTCCAGACGACTTCTTAAATTGGGTCTCATTACAGCTAGAGCAGTGGCGACTACTCGGAACGCCAAGCAGTGAGTTGCGTCAGATTGTAAAATCCTCAATTTTGGCTGCCTGCACTGGAGCACCTTCTGAGGTGATCATCTACGGAGCAAAGTTAGCCGATCGATATTTTGAGATTCATGAAAAGCTGATTAGAGAGCATCTGATGTCACATGAAGAG
The DNA here is from genome assembly GCA_002148405.1 of Alkalinema sp. CACIAM 70d. Taxonomy (GTDB): domain Bacteria; phylum Cyanobacteriota; class Cyanobacteriia; order Leptolyngbyales; family Leptolyngbyaceae; genus Alkalinema. The sequence continues at coordinate 1,348 of MUGG01000165.1, forward strand.
GGTGTGACATTTTTGAGCCATGCTTTTCTTATCGCACATCTTGCTTCCGCAGAGAAGCTGTCAGCCGCACAGATTGCCAACTTGCTGTCTCAGCGAGATCAGCGAGCACGATTTAGCCGTCAATCAATCGCAAGCGCTTTAGAAGCGTTGCGAGTTCAACCAGAGTTAAGCATAAAGCAGGTTAGAATTTTGTATTTTCGCGATGCGGGTCAAGAGTTGGCCGCGTTTGCGGACGCTGATCTACCGACCGCTGCCGAATTGGTCACTCTCGCAGGCGAAAGGCTCGGCTATCAGGGCGACCTGCTTACTGCATTGAAAACTCTTTCGCCTATATCAGGCAGCAACGGCCTGAGTTCGCCATACACACCTTACCTCCAAATACTCCATTATCAATGCTCTATCGCAGAGTATTTTGACCATGCAGTTACCGATCTCTACGAATTTTCACCACGTGGAGCCTCATGCAACTGGCTTCACAGTCAATACCCTGATTCGATAACGGGGGCCGGCAACCCCTTTCTGAATAACGCCAAATCTGTTGAGGTTGCAGATATTGGCTGGGTGCGTTCAAAGAAAAGCAAAGAGCGCCCAGGAGCAATGGCATTGCTTTCAATTCTCCAGGGTTTGCAGGCAATGGGATTCTTTGCTCGACGAGAGCTTGCACGGTGGTTGAGGTTATGGCTTCACAGAGCAATTCGGATCGCCGGAAGTGCTGCAACCGCAATACCAACCACATTGTCGCCCCAACAGATTTCTTCGCTCATCGCACGTATCAGCTTGGGGAATACAGAGACTTTTGGAATTCTTGAGCAAAGAGTAGTTGACGCGATAACGGTTTGTTTGCACCCACAATGGCGCACACGAGGCCTAGGGGACTCCGTAAATACCACAAACCTTAGTCGTACCAAGCTCGGCGACTGCGAGTTTCTAAACCCAGCCACCAAATCCCTTGTTGCCTATGAGTCACATGGCGGGAAGTTGACAGCCGTTTATGTCGAAGAGCACCTTGCGACAATTAAAAAGTCAGTTCTTCGCAGGATTGACGAGTTAACGGCCATTGCGGACATTTCAGCTTGGTCCGCAGAAATAATTTTTGTTGCCCATGAAGTAATAGGTGAAATTCCCGACAGCGTGACAATCGAAGGTTTAGCAATAACTATTAAGACAGCCACCTTCTCAACCTTTCTGGCAACACAGATTCCGTCGGATTCGGAAGCATTCTCTTCTGCGATCACTGAGTATTTTCTAACGCCACTACAAGCCCAGCGAACTCCCAACGAGGTTCGCCAGAAATTGCTTAGCTCAATTTAACGGTCGCCTGGCGATTTAGAACACGTTGGACTTGAGATAGTAACCAGCGCCCTCCCTTCGGAGCTGGCACACCAACACTGTTAAGCGCGGCAACCATTCCGCGCTGAGACAGCCCCCGCGCCTTCATTTCATCAAACAGAGGGCGGAGCCTATCGGTAAACTCATTGGCAACCCTTTGACGTTCTTCGACGTTTGGGCGAAGGTTGCCGGGGCCTGCACGGCCAAGCACAACGCCGCGAGACTTGGCGACCGCCAGGGCGTCTTTCGTGCGTTGGCTAATGCGTTTTGCCTCATGCTCGGCAAATGCGGCCATAATGTGAATTGTAAGTTCGTTAGCCTCTGGCATGTCACAAGCGACGAACTTAACCTTCGACTCCATCAGACCCGAGACGAAATGGACAGATCGGGAGAGACGGTCGAGCTTAGCGATAATGAGCGTGGCGCCCACCTTACGACAGGCTGCAAGGGCTGCACGTAACTGTGGCCGCTTCGTCAGAGCGTCGGCGCCCTTGCCGGTTTCAATCTCGACGTACTCGCCGACTAACTCCCAATCGCCGCAATTTAGGAAACGGGTAACGGCTTCCTTCTGAGCCTCTACGCCAAGACCGGACGCGCCTTGCTTCTGCGTGCTGACACGGTGATACGCGATGAACTTGCCGCTTGCCATGTTTAACTCCCCAGGTGACTACACCACAAAACGTTCGTTTAATGTGTGGTCACATTATCACACAATTCGTGAATGTCACTTATTCGTGACATTCACGAATTTATTGGCTATACTCTGTGTATGAATAGCCGAAACGAACAAGTCCTTGCAGCCAAGCGCCCAGGCCCAAAGCCTATTGGCTCGACAGCAATGACGGCCACCGAACGGAAACGTCGCAGTAGGGCCGCGAAACAGGCCGAGGGCTACGCGGAGTTTGTTGTCACAGCGAAGGGCCTTACGCTCAATTCGATTGACGCCCTCGCTTTCGTCGGAAACCAGACGCGCTCCGAAGTGGTCGCTTGGTTGCTGGAAGACGCCCTATCTCGTTTGACGGTCACGATGACCGCCATCAAGGCAACTTTCGACGGAGGTGGTTCCGAAGATCAAGCGCGAGAAGCCGGCGAAAAGGCAGCTACCTTTGTCGGGATAGAGCGCGCCCACGAGATTGCACAGGAGGTACTCGGGAAGAAATAACAGGAGTTGCTCATGCTTTATCGGCATCCAAACGTTCGGGCATGAGCACGCGGGGTAACGCCTCGCACGGGATAGAAGGTCTGGTAGATCCCAACGGCGGAGTTGGCCCCACAAGGGTTGCGGCAGGCCGTGCCAGTGAGTATGAATCGATAGCGCCGGACCCGATCTTGTCGATTCACTACAACACAAGCTGCTGCTACAGATCGGAGGCAGTTGGCCTATACGATGAGATTCATCGGTAGGCGAGGCGCTCTTCCTACCCTCGTCCGCTATACGGTGGGGTTAGGGGGAGTTTTGCACCTCGCCTACCGATGGGGGAAGAACACGCTGGTTATGTATTAAGTGAATAGATTTTTTAGCGTATGCATTAAGGAAACCATGTTGATCGAGCTGGTGTTCGTCGGGTCTTTCTGGTGACATCGACGAAAAAGGTTGAGAAGAATCCCGTCGAAGTTTCCCGCGCTCTTGCAATGAGAGAGGCGGGTTTCACCACGTTGGTGATCAGTCAGCGACTCGGCATCAGCCCTCGAACATTGCAACGCCATTTCGCTCGTCACGGTACAGTGAAGGGATGTGCAACGGCCGCGATGCTCAGAGAAGCGCGAGACGAGTTGATCGGCGCGGCGGCCAACGATGAAGCGGTTCGTCAAGAAATCACAACGATGATTTTGGACGATCTTGCCCACGCAAGACATCTGCGGCAGATCATGGTGGATGCCAGCGCGGCGATGACCGCAAACTCCCTTTCCGATGCGGTTCTTGTCATGCGCGCCGCAGCTGCCTACAGCACCGCGCTGAAGAACACGTCGGATCTGATCAGAAACGCGGGGCTATCAGGACAGGCTGAGGGTGAGCACTTGCCCGAGCTGGTGGTCACCGAGCTAACAATCGAGGATGTCAAACGAATGACCGAAGGCTTGATGGTAGATGCAAATTGATCTGCATTTATGCGGCGCGAAAATGTCGCAAAAATGACCAGGTCGGCTATCTTAGAATAGGCGCTTGTCCCTGACTCCCATGCGGAATAATTTTTTCGCCGTTTGAGAATTTATGCTGATAGCGCGAAACTTCTCTTGCGGACAAAACGCTCACTGCCTCGCAGCATATGCCAAGGGCGATTTTCTACGCGAAAATAACAAGCTAGAGCTTCCGCAGCCAAACACAAAATAAACCATGATATTAGCCCTCTGGAGCGCTTTTAAAGATCATTGCCGCGCAATTAACCTCCCATACCCCTCCGATGCCACCACGAGCCTCTCAGTGCGCTTACCGGCCCTTTCTCCGGTCTTTTTCTCCGTCTTAACGGTCTATCAAGGCGTCGAAGATATAGATTGTGCTACCAACACCAGAAAACCAATATAAACGATAGACAACGCCCTTTGGCACCGTTACGATTTCCCGCGCTGTCAGAACTACACTTTAATTTCGCGCAATCGGAACGTCGTCGAATATTTTTTTGACGTGCATCTCGCAGTTGAGACGAGTCCAGAAAGCGAAGTCGCGCGAAATGCCTCGATCCACCGTGTCTCGCGCTTCCTGAAGAATTTTCACGCTGTCCTTGTCGAAAAGGTAAGTCGTGTTATCCCGCTCGGCCTGATCCACGAGGAGTTTGAACGCCTGAACATCGCCGCCCGCATCGTCGAGCAGTTTGTTCAACGGACTGCTCGACGATTTACACTTCTTGTACATGGTGTCCTTGTACGCTTCTTCCCGATGCCGCTCGTACTTTGCTTTGGTGTAGTCAGACATGAGAATGCCTGCCGCGACTGCTACCGAAATAATTGCCGCAAGGCCTAACCCTTTGAGGACGCTCATATTGATCTCCCTTTCTATTTGTAAATTGACGCCGGACTCTTCAATGAGGTCTAACTATTTATTCTAATACAACGACATGCACGCATGGGTTAATTGTGAGCTTTTCGCCACACTTCTTTTTGAACATGCCATTGTAATTATCAGGACAACAATTATTCGGGCGCCCCATGCGCATCTAGCGCAAGCGAACCATATCCCGGCCACAGTGCATGGGATATGTCGTAACATTCAAGTGCACCAATCATGTGCACCAAAAACATCATCATTTTTCGCTAAGTCGTTGAAGTGGATCGGCTCTCGAACCCCGGGTTCGATTCCCGCCGCCTCCACCACCATCCAACGAAAAAGCCAACCGGCAACGGTTGGCTTTTTTCATGGTCCGCGAAAGTGGTACTCCCACCACAACGACAACTCCGGGACACAAAAAGGTGGGAAAATATCCCTCTCTATTGCCGCGTGATGTGCGGCGAAGCCTTCTTCAGGAATATAGGCCATGCCCCCGCCTGCTCCGTCCCTGGTTCGCCGTGCGGTATGCCGGGCCCTGCCGCTGGCTGCGATGCTGCCCTTGCGCACCGCAGCCGCCCGCAGACCGCTGCGCATTTACCACGTGATGAGCTTCGATTCACCGTGGCGGTGGACCGACGGCCAGTTTGCCGGCTTCAAGGAAGGTCTGGGCCCGTCACAGGCGGAGTACCGGGTGTTCCAGATGGACGTGAAGCGTTTCAGCACGCCGGAGGCCAAAGCAGACCAGGCGGCGGTCGCCTGGCGGGACATTCAGATCTGGCAGCCTGACCTGGTCTACACCTCGGATGACGACGCACTGGCCCACATCGGCCGCCTGCGCGACGCATCGTCGCCACCGCTGGTATTCAGCGGTGCCAACCGCACGCTGGCCGACCATGGCCTGGAGCAAGCCCCCAATCTGACCGGCGTGCTGGAAGAGGAGCACTTCGCCGAATCGGTGCAGCTGCTGCGCACGCTGAGCGGCCAGGTGCGCCGGCTTGCGGTCATTTCGGACGCCGCGCCGCACTGGGCACCGGTCATCCGGCGCATCCGTACGCGAGCGGCCGCGATGCCCGGCATCGAACTGGCACAGGTAGACCTGACCAGCCGGTACGCCGAGTTTCAGTCGCGGGTAAAGCATTACGGGCAGGGCCATGCCGACGCGGTGGTGTATCTGGGCATTTTCAATCTGAAGGACGCCAGCGGCCGCAACGTGCCCTACAAGACGGTGCAGCGCTGGGTGACCGAAAACAGCGCACTGCCGGACATCAGTTTCTGGATAGACCGTATCCATCACGGCGTACTGTGCTCGGTCACGGTCTCCGAGCACGAACAGGGGCTGGCGGCAGGCCGGCTGGCGCGGGCCATCCTGATCGATGGACGTCGGGCCGCTGACCTGCCCATCCTGCCGACCGTGAAAGGACACCCGGCCATCAGCCTGGCACGCGCCCGCCAGCTCGGCATCACGGTCAAGGCCACCGAACTGCTGTCATCCGAGATCGTGACCGAATTCGAATGGAACAAGGCGTCCGGATGAAACAGAGCCTGCGCACCCGCATCCTGTTCATCGCCTCCACCGTTCTGGTGGTGGCGATGGTGGTCAATGCGATCACGTCCAGCTACGTGTTCACCCGCAAGCAGACCGAATCCCACGAAATGTGGGCGCAGGCGATCGGACGGGTGATCGGCGGGCAGCTGGAACGCATCCTCTACCTGGGCATTTCGCTGAACGCGCTGCAGGGCTTCGAGCGCCAGTGCGCAGAAGCGGTGGAGCGCAACCCGGATCTGTCCTACGCCTTCGTGCTGTCGCCGCAGGGCGAGGTGCTTTTCCACAGCGCCCAGCGCGCCGGACAGCCGATACCTGCGCTGTCGCCAACGCTGCGCAGCGCGCTGGCCGCCGGCCACACATCCATGCCGGATGCGGCGGGCAAGGCGCACGCTGTCTCGGTCCCGGTGATCGATCCGGCCGGACGCAAGGTGGCCGACGTGGTGGTCGGTTTCCGCCAGGAAGTGATCGACTCTGCCCGCAACAGTCTGCTGCTGATTACCACCGGCGTGGATGTCGCGGTGCTGGCCACCAGCATGCTGCTGCTGTTTCTGGTGCTGTCGCACTTCGTCATCCACCCGCTCAGCCGCATGGTGAAGACGCTCGAAGCGATCCGGCCGGGTCAGGCCGGATCAGGCCGGCTGGCAGAGGATGGCGGCGACGAGCTGGCGGTGGTGGCACGCAGCGTGAACCGCATGCTGGCCCGCATCGAACGGCACGAGGTCGAACTGCGTCGCGAGCGCGATGCGGCGGCCCAGGCGGACCGCGCCAAATCCGACT
>MUGG01000037.1 GCA_002148405.1 Alkalinema sp. CACIAM 70d
GGATTAGCAAACTCCTAGATCACCGCCCTTAATTACGCATAATATGCCACGCCGCGATCGCTTCATTCTCCTCAGCTTTGATGTCGAAGAATTTGATATTCCCCTGGAATATGGCCAAACGGTCGATCCAGAAACCCAGTTCCAAGTGTCCTTACAGGGTTTGCAAGCGGTTTTAGGGGTGCTCGATCGGTTGAATGTGCGGGCAACTTTTTTTACGACGGCTAACTTTGCCCTGCGCTTTCCGGAGGTGATGCAAGCGATCGCCCAACGCCATGAAGTTGCGTCCCACGGGTTTTACCATGCCTCCTTTGCCGTGCAGGATTTGGCCAAATCGCGGCAAGTGTTAGCGGATGTCACTGGGCAAGCGATCGTGGGTTATCGCATGGCGCGGCTGCAACCGGTGGCCGATCGGGAAATTGCAGCAGCGGGCTATCGCTACAACTCCTCCATGAATCCCACCTGGATTCCCGGACGCTACAACAATCTCCAGAAGCCCCGGCAGCCCTATGGGGTCGATCGCCTGTTAAATATTCCCGTATCCGTCACCCCTGGCATTCGGTTTCCCTTGTTTTGGCTCAGTTTCAAGAACTTGCCGCTCTGGTGCTACAAGCTACTGTCGGTGTGGACATTGGTGAGCGATCGCCAACTCAATCTTTACTTCCATCCCTGGGAGTTTGGGCCGCTCCAAGGCTACGGACTGCCGCAGTATATTGCGCGCCATGGAGGCCCTGCGATGGTCACCCGATTGGAACGCTATTTGCGGTGGATTGGGCGTTATGGGCAATTTGTGACCTTTGCGGAATTTTGCGATCGAACAACCGCGCCGCACCAGCAACCGCAACTTCCGGTTAACCCGACTTAACGGGCATTGGGTTGATAAAAAATCAGGCGATTGCCGTTGGGATCGTAGGCATAGACTTCGCGGCCATGGGATGCGATCGCGACTGCATCGTGGGGAACCTGTAATTGGTTGAGTTGGGCGAGCGTGACATCCAAATCCTGCACCTGAAAACACAAACTCATGGATGCTTGGGGCAGCGCCGCGATCGCTGACGTTTCCGAAGCACTGATAGGAAATTTTGTGGGTCGATAAATCCCTAACCGTAGTCCAGCCAACTGGAACTCTACATAGCGATCGGGTAAAACTCGACTAGGTTCGCAGGCAAAGAGCGCCTGATAGAACTGTTGGGCACCAGATAAATCAGTTACCGCGATCGTCACCCAAGCGGAATCATACCGAATTCCTATAGATTCTTCACTTTTAATAGAGTGGAGCCGAGGTTGAGAAAAGGTCATCACTGCTAGCCCAAGATTTTGGGATGTCAATTCAGATTTAAACGGTAATTTTGGTCTTTAGCCTAGTCTAGAGCCATCCAGTGGTTCTGGAGAAATGTGATTACCTCATTACATCCTTTACTGATTTCCCTTGGTTATGAAGGCTACAATCGCTTCATAATAAATAGGGAATACGTACAGTAAGTCATCCATTTCCCGGCAGCGTAACTGCTCCCTTGTCCAACTGTCCTTGGAGATCGCCAGGGAATTGAAACACTGAGTGCGTTCTGGATGATTTCAAAGGATTTGTCTGAAACTATGAAGCTGGCAGCACGGATTGGGCAGGTAACACCTTCATTGACGTTGGCGATCGATGCAAAGGCCAAAGCCATGAAGCGAGATGGCATTGATATTTGCAGCTTCAGTGCGGGGGAACCGGATTTTGACACCCCAGAGCATATTAAGAATGCCGCGATCGAGGCTCTCAAGTCTGGAAAAACGCGCTACGGCCCCGCCGCTGGGGAACCGCAGTTGCGGGCAGCGATCGCCCAGAAGTTGCAAACTGATAATCAACTTTCCCTCCAGGCCGAAAATGTGGTCGTTACCAATGGCGGCAAGCATTCCCTATTCAACATTTTTCTGGCCTTAGTCGATCCCGGGGACGAGGTGATCATTCCCGCGCCCTTTTGGGTGAGCTATCCCGAAATGGTTAAACTGGCGGGTGGAACGCCAGTCATTCTGCCCACGACCGCAGAATCGGGTTATAAAATCACGCCGGAACAGCTGCGATCGGCCATCACGCCTCAAACCAAAATTCTGGTGATGAATTCGCCCTCCAACCCCACGGGGATGGTCTATAGCCCTGCGGAAATTCGGGCGATCGCGGACGTGGTGGTGGAAAAGGATATTCTGGTCGTCTCCGATGAAATCTACGAAAAACTGCTCTACGATGGCGCGGAGCATCTCAGCATCGGAGCGGCTAGTCCCGAAGCCTTTGCCCGAACCATTATTAGCAACGGGTTTGCTAAAGCCTATGCGATGACGGGTTGGCGATTGGGCTATGCGGCCTCCGGCTCACCGGAGTTGATTAAAGCCATTACTACCCTCCAAAGCCAAAGTACCTCGAACGTTTGCACCTTTGCCCAATTCGGCGCGATCGCGGCGCTGGAAGGTTCCCAGGATTGTGTGGCGCATATGCTGTCGGCCTTTACGGAACGGCGGCAGGCCATTTACGACATGATTAACGCAATTCCGGGCCTGTCCTGCGTGAAACCCAATGGGGCGTTCTACATGTTCATTAACATTAGGCAATTTGGGATGTCGTCTTTGGAATTTTGCGATGCGCTTCTGAGTGAGCAGCAGGTGGCCTTGATTCCGGGCATTGCCTTTGGGGCCGATGACCATGTGCGGGCCTCCTACGCCACGGATATGACGACGATCGAACGGGGCATGGAGCGGATTGCCACGTTTGTCAAATCGCGCCTATAACTCGTCTATAAAACCTCCCCTTCCATCTACCCTCCAATCCCTTAGCCGTCCTGGGTAAGGGATTTAAAATTTCTACCCATCTACCCTGCCATCCATTTACCCTGCTACCCCTCTACCCTAAAGGTTCATACCCCGGAAAAACGGCATGGATAAATTCGCTGCCTGATTCGGGAAACCCTCGACGATAGGTTGCTTCTTCCGGCTTGCCCCAGCCCAGTTGCAGGATGATTTCCAAGCGCTCTTCACGACCATGGTGGGTCAGAACAGCCCATTCAGTACGATCGACGATGTGTTCTACATCGGTCAGCGTGGCAGGTTTAAAACACTTGCCCCCTTGGAGGCTGAGAAATAATTCCATGCCTTGGGTGACCTGCTGCCAAAAGCGAATGACTTTGTTTTTGTTGGATTTGAGGGTGCGGCGATCGGAGCCTAGGCTGATCAGTTGTTCATGGAGCAGGGGGAGAGAAAGCTCAAAGTCCCTCAAATAAACCGTCTGCCAGATCAGGCCAGAAACTTGGTGTTCCCGTTGGTACTCGTGAATCGTGCGCCGAAAATTATCGTAGGCGGTGAACTTCTGCAAGCCAACGGGTTCAACGAATTGATCCAAAAGCGGGCTCAGCCCTGCGGATAGTGCTGCCAAGTGCAGCCGTTCTCCGTTCATACAAGCCCGCTGTTCCGCCGCCAAGACCTCGATTAATTCCTGCGTACTGTAGATCTTGGACATCTCAGACCCCTCACGAAAATAACAGAGCCAGGTACCTCGACAATAGGGATCCTAGGAGCGCAGTAAGGCTTCCTGAGGTTCCTACTTTCCTTTTAGCAAATTGTGCTGGAAATTTCTTCGGTACCTAAGCATTTGCCTCTGCTCGTGTAAAGATCCCCACACATCTGGCCTGGGAGCGAGCTGGAAAGGGGGTGCCCCGTTAGGGTGTCGTGTTAACGAATACAACGTTGTTCGTTAACTTTCTGAAATACTAGGGAGGCTAGAAATACAACTAGAAACATTTAAGGATCCCTCACTCTCGATACCGTTGGGGCAAGAGGGATCCTTCTTCTTCAGATCGTGTTTGCAGCTGGTTTTGCAGATATTACTAAATGGCAACCAACTGGCAAGAGCACAGGATTAAATAATCGATCATCAATGATGATTATCGACCATATAAGGTCATCAGCATATGATCATCGACCATAGTGGTTTGATTGTAACCGACTCAACTGGTTCTCCTGCGGGGTCAATAGCTTTCTTAACCCCAAACTGGGCGGGGTTTATGTCATCTAGGGATCGGGTCGCCCAGGGTGCGTTGTCCACTGGCCGATCGACGGGATTGGGTGAGCAATTTAGGGTTGAGAACCAGCCGTTATTGCGGAACCAGTTCGGTGCTGAGTTCGTTGACCTTGCGACGTTTCAGGGTTTGAGATTCCGATCGGGGCAAGAGATCAAACACTTCCCGCAGGACATCATCGGATTTTTCAAAGGGCACCTTGCCCACTTCGTCTAAGCGAACTTGTCCCTTTTGGTCAAAAATCACCGTTTGGGGAATGTAGCCCTGGTAGTAATAGGCCGGTTCCGTGGGTTCGTAGTCTTCTTTGACGGGTAAGGAATCGACCCGGATGGCAATCACGCTAGCGGCTCGGCCATAGAAGGCTTGCAGTTGGGAGACTGTCAGAGAATATTCCTTACAATCGCTGCTGTCATCGGCATAGAACACCACGATCGCGGGTTTTTCTTTCTTAATGGAATCCGCCAAGGTAATCCGAGGGGGAATCAGTGATCCATTCCCGGCATAGAGCGCAAAAATGTCCCCATCAAAGCGATCGTCGTCCAGGGCCGCCTGGGCCGAAGACGGAAAACAGAGCAACAGAGCCAACACACAGAGACTGACCACCGTCGCGATTTTCCGAAGATAGCCGCTGAAGGATCTTAGAGTGTTAAAAGGCTGGAGGGGACTAGACATTTTTGAGAAGGCAGCGGACATAAAACGGGTTCCCAAGAAGGTTTTGAAAGGTTTGCGCCTTCACGATTTTACCTGACGGGCTTCCCTTTCCCGCACAGGCCTCTTTCTTGAATTGTCTTCAGGGAACCGTCCCAACTTTAGGATTCAGAGTCTTTTGGCTGGGTGGAGTCGGTCGATCGTGGTTGCAACAAAATCTGGAACCAATCCATCGGCAGCTTGTCGTAATTGGAAATGACGGCTAGCACAATTCCACCCAGGATAAAAATCGGAAAGGGAATCGTAAGGTGTTTCAACCACTGAAACCCCTCTACCATGCCGAATACGACTAAAAAACAGGCGATGGCAAACCGTAAGTTCATAGAAATATCTACACCAATAAATAGATGGATCAGACGATATGGATCAGATGACTACGTAGGCGTGAGCCGCTAATTGACCGGATTCCAATCATCGATGGGCTCCAGGGTGTCCTGCCAGTCATCCTACCCCAGGACTGCAAAGCGATCGCAGTTAAAGGTGGAATTCAACACTTTCCTAAATGGTTCTTTTGTACTATACTACTTTCAGTTCTGTCATTGGACTGTCCCTTACATCTTTGGCGGCTTGGATCCGAGACCTCTAGTCTCTTTGCCATAACTCTCTGGATCCGAGCTGTTTTTAGTATTTCGCTAAATTTCCCAACCTAAATTTACCAAGCTAAATTTCCCGCCATGATCCCGAAGCTAGTTAAGGGAATTGGTTCGATTGGGTGGATCTGTCTGGTGGATCGGTGTCAATGGGCTTACGAGGTTTGTGGAGGATATGGGGTTCGATCGGGCCAAAATTCGCTACACTGGCCTCTGTATTTATGGTGTCTTGATTGATTCCTCTAGTTTTCTAGGACGTAAGCGATCGATATGGCTTCTCAGGCAAACCAACAGCGTGTTCATGAGCTTCGTAAATTGCTGCAACGGGCGAGCTATGAGTATTACGTGTTGGATGCGCCGACGATGGAAGATGCGGTGTACGATCGGCTGTATCGCGAATTGGTGGAGTTGGAGCAAGCCCATCCGGAATTAATTACGCCCGATAGCCCGACGCAACGGGTTGGTGAAAAACCGGCGAGTCAGTTCCAATCGGTGAAGCACCATGTGGAACTCTTCAGTTTAGATAATGCTTTTAGCAATGCGGATTTGGATGAGTGGGAACAGCGCTGGCAACGGGTTGAGGAACCGCAGAAGTACTCCTATGTGTGTGAGTTAAAAATTGATGGGAATGCCATGGCGTTGACCTATCAGGATGGGGTGCTAGTGCGGGGGGCGACGCGGGGCGATGGGGTGACGGGGGAGGAGATTACGCAAAATGTGAAAACGATTCGATCGATTCCGCTGCGGTTGAATTTGGATAACCCGCCCCGCTGGGTGGAAGTGCGGGGGGAAGCGTTTTTGTCCGATCGGGTGTTTGAGGAAATTAATCGCGAACGGGAAAAGGCGGGGGAAGATTTATTTAAAAATCCCCGTAATGCGACGGCGGGAACGCTACGGCAGTTAGATCCCAAAATTGTGGCTCAACGTAAGCTGGATTTCTTTGCTTACACGTTGCACATTGTGGATGATCACTTGGTGGATGGTGCGATCGACAATGCTACGAGCGATAATTCTGCAAGTACGATCGAACAAACTGAGGGTAATAGCTCAACTATAGATCAGACAGTACAACTCGATTTGCTATCTGGCTTGGGGTTACCTGCGGAATCCGCTGCCAGTGCTCCGGTGGCGGCTCCGTCTCAGTCCCCCTCTACTAGCCAATCCCCGCGATTTTCGCAGCCGAAAACCCAGTGGGAATCGCTGGAAATGCTGCAAAAGATGGGTTTCCGGGTTGATCCGAACCATCAACATTGTGCAGATTTAGACGCGGTGAAAGCTTACTGCGATCGCTGGAATGAGGAACGGCGCAATTTGTCGTACATGACCGATGGCGTTGTGATTAAGATTAACGAAATTGATTTACAAGATCGCTTAGGATTTACGCAAAAGTTTCCCCGCTGGGCGATCGCTTACAAGTATCCTGCGGAGGAAGCGCCAACGGTGCTGGAAAAGGTGACGGTGCAGGTGGGCCGGACGGGGGCGATTACGCCGGTGGCTGAGTTGCGTCCGGTGTTGCTGGCGGGGACGACGGTTTCTCGGGCGACGTTGCACAATGCCGATCGCCTTGCGGAGTTGGATTTGCATGAGGGCGATACGGTGGTGATTCGGAAGGCGGGGGAAATTATTCCGGAGGTGTTGCGGGTGTTGCCGGAGTTGCGGCCTGCGGCGGCGCGGAAGGTGCAAATGCCGACCTATTGCCCGGAGTGTGGTTCTGCGTTAGTGCGACCTGAGGGGGAAGCGGTGACACGCTGTGTGAATTCTTCCTGTCCGGCGATCGTGCGGGGGTCGTTGATTCACTGGGTGAGTCGGGGGGCGATGGACATCAACAGTGTGGGGGAAAAGTTGGTGGCGCAGTTGTTGGAGGCGGGGTTGGTGCATTCCGTGGCGGATCTGTATGACCTGACGGTGGAGCAGTTGATGGGGCTCGATCGCCTGGGGCAGAAGTCGGCGGAAAAGGTGGTAACGGCGATCGCGGGGTCGAAGGGGCAGCCTTGGGCGCGGGTGCTGTATGGGTTGGGGATTCGGTTGGTGGGGAGTGTGAATGCGCAAACGTTGTCGGAGCAGTTTACGACGGTGGATGCGTTGGCGGCTGCGCGACCGGAGCAGATGGCTGCGGTGTATGGCATTGGGGATGAGATTGCCCGATCGGTGTATCAATGGTTTCAAATTCCCAGTAATCAACAATTGGTGGAACAGTTGCGATCGGCGGGTTTGCAATTGGTTGGGGAAGGGAAGGCGCAAGGGGCGATCGCGCAAACGGCAATCACTGGGAAAACGTTTGTGGTAACGGGAACGCTGCCAACTTTAAAACGGGATGAAGCAAAGGATTTAATCCGTAAAGCGGGGGGTAAGGTGACGGACTCTGTGAGTAAGAAGACGGATTATTTGGTGGTGGGTGAGGATGCGGGTTCGAAGCTGGAGAAGGCGCGATCGTTGGGGGTTGCGACGCTATCGGAAACGGAATTGCTGGAGTTGTTGGCTTAGTACCCGATTGTTCAATGCTACAGATTC
>MUGG01000062.1 GCA_002148405.1 Alkalinema sp. CACIAM 70d
AGGGATCTGATCCCCCCCTTTTGAAGGGGGCTAGGGGGGATCTCCGCCACCACCAAACTCAACACCTTCTGCGTCAAAAACGGCTGGCCCCCCGTCCACGCCAACACCGATCGCAACACCGCCTGCGGTTCCGGCACCCGCCCCACCAACCCCCGCAACAGCGGAGCCGCCTCCGCCTCCGTAAAGCCACTCATCTCCACCGCATGGCCAATATTAAACGACGAATGCTGCTTACCCCGAATCAAATCGTAGGGCGTCGCCACCCCCAAAAACGCAAACGTCAACCGCTGATACTCCGGCCTCTCCGCCCGCCGCTCATACAGCGATCGAATCAACACAAAAAAACCATCCGTATCAAACTTCAAACTCAGTAAATTATCCACCTCCTCCACAAACAACACGATCGACTGGGGAAACGCAGGCAACAACACCTGATCAATAAACTCATAAAACCGCTCCACCGCCGACAGCGACTGCGCCTCCCGCTCCCGCCACCAAGCCCCAAAATCAATCCGTTCCTCTAACTGCAAATCCCCAATCAACCGCTTGATCGTTCCCGCATACCACTGGTCTTCCCGCAGCGTTGTCCCCCGTGTTTGCGGATCAATCACCGCACAGGCAATACCATCTTGCTTCAACCGTTGCATCACCCGTACCCGCAAGCTCGACTTGCCCATCTGCCGCGAGTTAAACACAAAACAATAGTCCCCCGCCTTCAGCCGATCGTACAATTCCCGATCGGCCTGCCGCTCCACATAGCCCAAATCATCCAACGGCAAACTGCCGCCCACATGATAATTAAACGGTGCGGAATTTTCAGGTGTCGGCAACTCAGAGGGCAACTCAGGTGAGGGCATCATCAGCTAACCTCCCAAGCGATCGCGGAAATACAAACGATACAGGTGACAGCGCGGCTTCACCTCATTATCCACCCGCACCACCAATCCCATACTATCCAGCTTAAACGCATCCTCCGATCGCAACCGCACCGGCTCCTCCGCCTGCACCACCGATCGCATCGCCGCCGCCAAGGCCGGATGATCCTCCAATCCCTTCAAATGCCCCGACAGATACCCGCCATAAATTCCCGCCTCCGTCGCCGCCGATCGCGCCCACTCCGCCAACGTCAAATCCCCCACCGCTACGTGATACAACAGCGATCGCACCAGATAGGGATGGCCGCCAATCAGATCCATCACCTGCGCCACTTCCGCCGCCGTCCAAGCCAACCCATGCAACTGCACCAACTGCTGCACCTGCGCCGCCGTAAACTCCCCTAGCTCGATCGGCAAACCCACATTAAACGGCGACTGGTTAATATCCTTTTGCAGATAGGGTTCCTGGGAATAGACAATCACCAACCGCAACAGCCCCCACAACGGCTGACTGCGCGATCGCTCATACCAGCCCCGCAACAACCCACAAAAATCCGTCTCAATGTCGTGATAGCTAAAAATCCGATCGAAATTATCGATCGCCACCACCAACGGTGACGCCCCTTCCTTCAGCAAATACTGTTCAAAATAATCCGTGCAATTGTCATTCGCCCCAAAAATATCATCCCAGTAGTCCTCCAGCTTGACCCGTACGCCCAGCGGCTTGCCCACCGAGGCACAAAACCACTGCATAAACTTCTCTACATCCTCAAATAGCCGTTGGTTCGCCTGCTCCAGATTCAAACTCACCGTGCGATAGCCCAAGGCTTGCCCCGCCGCCAACACCCGTACCATCAACGAAGACTTGCCCATATGGTGCGGCGACTTAATCCGAATCAACGACCCCGGCTTTTGCAGTTCCACCGCACAGCGCCCCTCGTAGGCCGATGGGATATAAAACTGCGACTCGATCGGCACCTGGCCCTCTGGCGTTTCCCACTGTTCCCGATCGTCGATCGCTGGAGTGTCTCCGCTAGCCGGATTCCCCAATGTTGAAGGCGTTACGGGGGTCGCAGTCGGTTCCTCTAGCTGTAACCGTCGCTCCTGCAAAACCTCCACCATCTCCAGCGCTGCCTGCCGAATGCCCTGGGCAATATTCGTCCAAGCCTGATCGCGATTGCTCCACGTCGTCACCGGCTTAGCATTGGTCGGGAACGCCTGCAATTTGCCAAAGGGTGCCCCGGCCCAATCCACCGGCTTCAAAATGACTGGAATCACCCGCGCCTCCCCCGCCTCGTGGCGCTCCATGGCCCGCTGCATCTCGATGCTGTAGCAGTAATCCGACGCCAAAAAGTCCGCACTAATCAGCAGCAGAATAATCCCCGCTGTATTTAGATTGTCATCGATCGCCTGGGCCCACTCCGTCCCCGCGCTAATTTTGCGATCGTGCCAAGTCTCAATCACCCGATCGCGCTTCAGCATCGCCAAGTGAGGCTCCAACCGATCGCGCAATTTTTCATCTTTGTGGGAGTAAGAGAAAAAAACAGCAACGGATTCCATAGCCATCAAACCATTGATATCACGCAGATCTCACGCTAGCATCCCAGACACCGGCTGTATATCACCCCCACCCAGCGCTGACCGCACTCCAGAGCCTTCACACCCAGCATAATCTCCGAGATGGCTGATCCGTATTTTCCTGGAACATTTCTAAACGCCAGTCTAAATGCCCGCCGGAATTCCAGAGTTCTTCACAATTTTTGTACACACTCAAAACATAACTCGAAACATAAACTTAATTTATCAACATATAAGCATGAGTTATAATACGAACAAAAGAACCCCAGGAGAAATTTTCATCCACCTTAGAGTGGATTGCTGGAAAGAATGAATGGCTAGGATGACCTAGCTAAAAAGAACGCTAAAAAGAACGTCACTCCCCTCGGCTAGGAAAGAAGTGACGCTCTAGAAGCATTTATTCGTAGAGATTTATAAGTTAGAGCCTTTAAAAATTTGGTTGGCTCCATTTGATCTGTATTTAGAATCGCAGAAATCTGACGGAACCTTGACTTACTTAAGGTTTTCTTCAGATTTGATTTTTTGGGGGACGCCAACGCCCTCACGAGCTCGATCGTCCCCATGGCCCACAGCCCTCAATTCCAGCTTCAGCCCTAATATTTGCGTTCCTGCGGCTCAAACTGATTCACCACCACGGGCATATAGTCCAAAGCCACCCCGCCAGGGCCATAGGTCGCCAGCGTGTGCTGCAAAAAAGTGCCATCGTCCCGGTTGGGATAATCCTCGCGACTGTGGGATCCACGACTTTCCCGCCGATTTAACGCCGAAGTCAGAATCATTTCCCCCACCATCATCAGCGATCGCAGCTCCAGCGCCTCGATCAGCTCCGTATTCCAGCAGGTGCCCTTGTCATCGAGATAGATCTGCTCCGCCTTTTGCTGGAGCGCCTTCAGTTGGCTGATCCCTTCCTGCATCACCGCCTCCGTCCGGAAGACCCCGCAATGCTCCGTCATGCAGTCTTGGTAGGCTTGGCGAATCTCCTGAATGCGGTACTGGCCCGGTTGATCCAGCAGAGCTTGGAGGGTTTGCTTCGCCTCCTGGAGATAGCGCGATACCTCGATCGACGGCAGTTTGCGGCCCTCCACATAGCGCGCGATCGCGGCCCCCGTCCGCCGACCGTAGACCACACATTCCAGCAGCGAGTTACTGCCCAAGCGATTGGCCCCATGCACCGACACGCAGGCCGTTTCCCCCGCCGAGAAAAAGCCCTCCGTCAGGCCCGTCGCCGACGATCGCACCCGCCCATCGGTATTCACCGGAATGCCCCCCATAGAGTAATGCACCGTGGGTCGCACGGGGATCGGCTGTTCCGCCGCATCGATACCCAAGTGCAAATGGGCCTCTTCCCAGCAGAAGGGGATGCGACTCATAATTTTTTCCCGACCCATATGGCGCAGATCTAGGTAGACCACCGGGCCACCCGCACTGCCATCTTGGTAATTAATCCCTCGGCCTGCCCGCACCTCGTAGGTGATGGCACGGGAGGTGATATCACGGGGTGCCAGTTCCATGCGACTGGGGGCATAGGTCGCCATGAAGCGATCGCCCTCAGCATTGATCAGATAGGCTCCTTCCCCCCGCACGGCCTCGGAAATCAGCACACCCACCGGATACAACCCCGTCGGGTGGAACTGCACAAACTCCATATCCTCCAAGGGCAAGCCCGATCGCGCCGTCATCGCCAGCCCGTCCCCCGTCGAGGCAAAATCGTTAGACGTGGTGTTGTAGACCCGGCCATAGCCCCCCGTGGCAAACATAACCGCCTTAGCCCGGAAGACCTCCAACTGACTATCGACAATCCGAAACGCCACCACGCCCTTGGCTTCGTTGTCTTCAAAAATCAGCCGCATCACATACCACTCGTCATAGAGCTTAACGTTGTGCCGCCGCAGGTTATTGACCAGCTCATGGAGAATGGCGTGACCCGTTTTATCCGCTGCAAAGCAGGTACGGTTGTGGGAATGGCCCCCAAAGGCCCGCTGGGCAATGCGACCATCCTCGGCTCGGGAAAACAGGACGCCCATATGTTCCAGATCAATCACCACATTGGGGGCTTCCTGGGTCAAAATGGCCACGGCATCCTGATCCGCCAGATAATCGGAACCCTTGACCGTGTCAAAGGCATGGGCCTCCCAGGAATCTGTGGGATCGGCGTTTTGTAGCGTCGCCGCAATTCCCCCCTGAGCCGCAACTGAGTGCGATCGAATCGGGTGCGTTTTGGCAATTAACCCAATACTGAGACTAGGGTTCATGCGGGCAATTTCCACGGCGGCGCGGGTTCCAGCAAGGCCACCACCAATGATGAGAACGTCGTGATCGATCATGAATCTGAATGAGCGAAAATCCCAAGATTGTAAGCTCTTAAGATTGTAGGCTGTCCTTTTCTGGAAACACGCAATCAACGGGGTCTCTTAAGCAACACCCAGAATCCCACCGCCAACGCGATCGGAAACATGAACCGTAGCCCCAAGTTCATGGCTTCATCGAAACCGGAACGGGGAACGGGTGTGGGCGAAGGTTGCAGTAGGGCGGTGGTGGCGGAGTTCGGGGATTGCTGGGCAGCGGTCGCAACGGCCCCATTTGTTTGACTCGGCGGTTGCACGGTGACCTCGTAGCTGACTTGAAACGCATTGAAGTCCTCCCCTGTTTTGGGCTGTCCTTTGAGTTCCAAGCGATACAGCCCCGCCTTCGGAAAAATCACGTTCGCCCCCGGCACACTGCTGTACCGTTCCGGAGAAATGGCTTTGAGGGTGGGCGTGGCGATCGCCGTCGAGCCATCATAGACCGTCAGCTTACAGACACACTGATCCAAAGAGATCGAATCGCCCCCTTCTCGGGTCAGGGCAAACCAAGCTTGGGCGGGTTCCCCAGCCTTGGGATTATGGCTAGGTTCAATGTGAAACAGAACACCCACTTTGCCCTCAGTTTGAACATTGTGAGCCAGGATTAATTTTCTAGGAAAAGCTGGATTATTGTCTGATTCTGAATGTGCGGATTCTGAAGGTGTTGTGAACTCTCGAAATTTCTGATTACTTGGATTTAACATACCCCTTGCCCCAGCCAAACCATGACCATACTGTATGCGATCGTACCGCGAGAATGAGAATTGTTCCGGCAACCAGGGCGATCGTCCGGCCATAGTGCCAAGCCGTGGGAGCAACCACACCCCAATAGCTGGATCCAACTAAAACAGCGTGGATCACAATCAAAATCAAAGCAGGAATCGCCAAAAGATGGAGCTGACGCCAGCGTTGCCCCAATCGTTGCACCCAGCGATCGGAACTGGTTAACGCTAAGGGCAGCATGGCCAGCAATGCTAGAATTCCTAACACCATCCCCAATTGTTGCGAGAATGGTAAAAATCGAATTCCTTGCAAATTCCAATTAAACGTATGACTGACAGTATGGGCAACATGAAAAACAGAAAAAATAAATGCACCAACGCCCAAGCTGCGACGATATTGCAACAGTCCCGACCATAGCTTAGCCATTGGCCTAGCAATTAGGGTCAGCATCAACAAGACCAATGCAATATGCCCCGTATAGTCAACCATTTCGCTACTGCGCAGCACCGTTAGCAGACCGATCGCCAACGTTACCCATCCTCCCAGTTGAAAGAGTTGACTCCGCCGATCGCGACTGAAAAACGCAGCGGAGAGACTCACGCCCAGCATCATGGGTAACGTTCCCAGCCCAAAGGCGATCATCGTTGCGGCTCCCAGCCAGGGATTTGCCGTTTCTGCTGCTTTAATTTGTGCAGCATATAGGAATCCGCAGGGCATCAATCCCCACAGCAATCCCAATCCGATCGGGGGGGCCAGAGTTAACTTTTGCATCCAGTGATTCACCCAGTTGTGCAAACGTCCTTGGGCCAAGGGATGCAGCAGCGGCATTTGGGGCAACCAACGGGGCTGAATTTGCACCAAGCCAAACCAAATGAGTAGCAACCCCGTGAAAATCGCCATGGCGCGCCGCACATCACTACCGATCCCCGCCAATTGACCACCGGCAACCACGATCGAACTGACGCCACCGATCGCCGCTCCCACCAAGCCATAACTCAGGATGCGCCCTCCGTTCAACCATAAATTGAACAGCAAGCGCGATCGCGCATCGGGGGTACGATCGGTCAGCGAAAAGGCAGCAGTGAGCGGGCCACACATGCCGAGGCAATGGCCAAAACTGCCTAGAAAACCCAGGGTGGTCATCAGGACGAAATCTAGCATTTCCCCATCTTAGGACGTTGGGGCGATCGCAGGTGGGGCAGTCTAGAATTCACGATCTAATATCTCACCCGATCCGACTAACCCGATCCGGCTAACCTGATTCAACTCAATTACTTCCATGGATTAATTTCCTATATCCATTCCATGGGCCGTCCCATTAAATTGTATGAACAATTTAAGAAGTCAGGAAAAGTCAGGAAAAGTCAGGTTACATTGAAGAATATTCCAACGGGTGCAGATAAATCCTGTAGCGCACTATGGGCGAAGATCATCGGGGTGAAGATCGTCGGAGTGGAGATCGTCAAGGGCAAGATCGTCGGGAGTCTCATCATGAACTGAGCCTGGAACAGACGATCGCAATCGCGAATGCAGCGTTGCAACAGATCCTAGGGCGATCGCTCAAAGATCTAGAAGAAGTCATTTTGCGGGGTTCCTACCATGGCCTCACCTATCAACAAATTGCCGAACAACAGGACTATAGCGAAAAATATCTCCGTCAAGATATTGGTAATCTGTTCTGGCAAGATTTAACCTATGTGGTAGAAGAACGGGTCAGTAAAACCAACTTTCGCGGGCCACTCCAGCGCTGGTACCAGCGTCAGACACCTTCGATCGACTCAGCGCCGGATCCCCCTATCATTCCCAATTCAGAACCCCCTGCCGCCGATCTCGCCAATGATTCACCCCGATCGGACTCATCAATCATTCCTCTGGTCACGGCCACCCAGGAACCTGGCTAGAGGAGATGGACAATCCCGACATTCCCGCTTTTATGTCGCAGACCAGAGCTTGACCAACTGGT
>MUGG01000067.1 GCA_002148405.1 Alkalinema sp. CACIAM 70d
TTACAGCCCTTTGCTTGACTGATCGATACAGCAGCCCATAGCAAAACAGGCTTCAGATGTTATATCTGTCCATTATCGTGATGCAATTCGCTGTATCAATTTCTACTCAAAGAAAGAGTCCCACGGGTCGCAATCAAGAAATGATTGAAGATGAGCAATAAGCTAGAATCCGCAGATTAAAATACCATTGATAGCATTTCCTGCAATTTCTCAAGCCCTATCATTAATCATGCTAACCGGAATTTTCCCCATCCACTCATACCTCAAGTAGATGGGGAGAACTCCAGTAATGACTAGCCTTGAATAGCTTACTAGCCTTGAATAGCGAGATCTGATAACTAGCGATCGTTGGTTGCTGGTTTCGAAGTTGCTAAACTGCGGTATTGCTCCACCAGTTGTACAAATTCTTGGCGATAGCCTTCCGGATCATCTCCCTGCGATCGCTTCGCCAGAGCCAAGACATCTTGAATCGAGGCTTTCCCTTTAAACTCCGAATCCCGCAGGACTAAACCGAACATTGCCACGGATGTTGCAAACTGCATATCCAATGATGTTGCTTCGATCGAAGTCGATTGTGCCATCACAGGTTGGCTAATCAGTTGGCTAGTGGAATCTGTGGGTTGTTTGTAGCGTAACTTCACCTGCATCAATTCTGGTGAACTTGTAGCGGTGCTATCTGCTTTAGGCACTTGGTATTTCAAGTCATCGATCGAGGGTAGTTTCACGTCCAATTCCACTCCCGTGGGAATCACTTCATAGAGTGCTGTTACGGTGTGTCCTGCACCAATTTCGCCTGCATCTTTACGATCATCGTTGAAATCCTGATCCCGCAAAGCCCGATTTTCATAGCCAATTAAGCGGTAGGCTTGAACTTTGCTAGGATTGAACTCCACCTGGATTTTCACATCCTTGGCGATTGTGAAGAGTGTTCCGCGCAGATCGGTTCCGAGAACTTTCTTGGCTTCGTTGTAAGTGTCAATGTAGGCGTAATTGCCATTGCCTTTGTCGGCCAGTTGCTCCATTTTGGAATCTTTGTAATTGCCAGTGCCAAAGCCAAGAACGGTTAGGAAGATCCCTTTATCTCGCTTCTGTTCAATTAAGCGAACCAATTCGGCATCACTAGAAACACCGACATTAAAATCCCCATCCGTTGCTAAGATGACACGATTGTTGCCGCCTTTGATGAAGCTTTCCTGGGCTTTTTTGTAGGCGAGTTCAATACCTTGGCCACCGGCAGTCGAACCGCCTGCTTCCAGTTGTTCGATCGCAGCCATGATTTTCTGCTTTTGATCCCCTGGGGTTGGTGGCAGTACTAATCCGGCATTGCCTGCATAGACAACTAGAGTGACGCGATCGCGCCCCGTCAATTGTCGCGTTAATAAGCACAGCGATCGTTGCACCAACGGTAATTTATTAGGTGAACCCATGGAACCGGAAACATCAATTAAAAAGACTAAATTACTGGGTGGCACTTCCTGTAATTGCTTGCCTTTCAAACCAATGCGCACCAGTTGATGCTTGGAATTCCAAGGTGCTTGACTGACCTCCGTGGTAACGGAAAAAGGACGATCGCCCTCTGGTTGCGGGTAGCGGTAGGGGAAATAGTTAATCAATTCCTCAATTCGCACCGCATCCTTGGGGGGTACCTGACCACTGGTGATAAAGCGGCGGGTGTTACTGTAGGAGGCTGTATCGACATCGATCGAAAACGTAGACAGTGGCGCAGTCGTGGGCCGTTGGAAGGGATTCTCTTCGATCGGGTTGTAGTTTTCCGTATTACCCGTTCCCGGTTTATGAATGCGATCGCGATCGCTAAAACGACCGGGTTCTGGGGCGGGCATTCCCGTAGGGGGCGGGGCGGGCAAAGGCGCAAGAACGGTTTGAGGCGCACTCAGTTTTGGGGCGTTGGGTTTTGAGGCAGTGGCGCTCCCCGGTCGCACGCGGACGTTGGCCATACCGCCATTCAATCGAGTATGCAGTTGATCCTTGCCAGTAAACAGAACTTCCCCAGAAAGTTGGGTTGTTGTGGAAAATTGCTGGGTCTGGAGGGTGGCGACTCTGGCCTCTAGACGTTCATCCTGGTTGGGTTGCTGGGCCAATTCTGGGGAATAGTTGCTTTCCAGTTGTTGAATAATGACTAGGTCTGGATTGCTGGGGCGGGGCGCTTTTTTATCTGCGGCCAGTTTCTTATACAACTGGGTCAGAAAATCTCCTAAAGCTTTCGCAAAAACTGGGCGGGTGGGGTTGTTGGGGAGCGCCGCTTCTGGGGTTTGAGGCGCGTATTTTTGTAGTAACGATCGCAACTGGGTGACTTCCTGTGCTGTGGGAGCCCTGAAGAATCGCGCTTCGATCGGGTAGCGACCGGCGGCTTGTAACTCGCGGCCAAAGGTTTGCTGGAGTTGATCGATCGTGGTGATGTCTGTACTGGTAACGGCAATGGAACCGTTCAGGGATTTTTGGAAGAGTTCGTTAACGATACGTCCCAGTTCTTGCCCAAATTCAATGCGTTCTAGAGTTTTGGCTTGGAGAACGGGGGCTGAAATACCATAGCGTTGGGCCAGTCGCCGCAGGGCTTGTACGTTGGCATCAGTTTGGGTGAGGGGTTCGATGTTGGTACAAATGCCACTGGGCGGTTCAGGACGAAGATCGGCATAGGCAGGCGCGATCGATAGTGCAGGAAGTAGGGTTGCCAACGCGATCGCACTGACTCGACGCAACAGGGCTAGTTTGGGGAACATCATTATCCAATCTCCTCACGACAACACATGAAAACAATTCACTAAAAAGTATTCAATCGATAGCGCCCCTGGGCAGGATTGGCATCTTTGTATCTCTTGAAGGTTGACCACTTATGCAGGTCATCGACAAGTCGTTTTTCACGCAATCTACAAAGAGAACCCATCGTCAACTAATCATTAAACATTTGTAACTCTGGGGGGTAGCGGGAGACTGAAGGGTGGTAACCCGACACCTTGCCCGATCGCTCTATAGCTTGCAATGCTTCAATGGTAGGCAAAATTTCCTGGAAAAGTAGTCTGGTTACAAATTCAGTAACTGTTTGTTCTAGACACTTTGTTCTAGATACTTTACTTGAGCAATACAAGGCACCCACGAAGCCTTACCAATCAAGTAAGGTTATAGCCAAACTCTGGCCTGTCTAATCCGAGATTTGTTAGGAGGCATTGCTCATTCTGTCGATCGCTTGAGGAGCTATCCAGATTTTCCGGTGGGCTTATTATCAGTCTATTCTGCTTCCGTTAACAGAGAAGGGATACGTTATGTGGCGTTTTGCAGTTTAGGACGAATTTCAACAGAGTGGAGATTACATACGCTATCTCGATCCGCTTTTGGATGGCATTACCTTAGAAGACGCGATCGCTCAAATTAAGCAATCCCGCGCAGGAAGCAGCACAGAATTGCAATTCTCCGATACTGATAAGGATTGAAATTCATCTGATTTTTGCGAAAGGCTGGAAAGACTACATCAGGGTGAAGGCGTGATAAGCCGTAAACGCGGAATGCCTAGAAAATCTTTGCTGTTGTGAGTGACTAGCGGTAAGTCATGGCGTAAAGCGGTTGCTGCAATCCAAGCATCTTGGGGGGAAATCGGTTGTCCTGCACGTTGGCGATCGCTGCGAACCTGTGCCCATTCTCGGCAAAGTGGTTGATCAACCGGAATAACGAGGTAATTCAACAAGTATTGTTCTAGCTGTGAAAGCCGACGATCGCCCCATTGCCGGAAGATTGCCCACTGAAAAAGTTCAGCGATCGTCATAAATGATAATGCCAACTCCTGACCATTGAGTAGTGGTAGGTAAGGATCAGCGTAGTTACTTCCTTTGAAAATGAAGGAAGCAATGTCTGTATCGATCAAAAGTAGACTCATGGGAGGTTAGTTAGACTAGCTCTTGTCGTTGCTGTTGTAAGAAAGCTAGAAAATCTTCGATCGAGTCTTCTACGGGCCAAAAGTCAGCAGTGAGATCTTGGAGGTTGTCAACAATCTTGGAGGATTGAGTGGCTTGTAGCTGTTGGAGCGAGATGCCTTGCCAAAACTGACGACTGAGTGTTTTAAGGTCTGTTGAGGAATTAGAGGGTAAACTGCTTTGCATCAGAATTTGTAGCAGTTGTAGGCGCTCTGTGGGTGAAAGTGGCTGTATAGCTGCAATTGCAGCTTCGAGCGATGGGGTCATGGGATGCCTCCATAGGGAGCTAGTTCTATTCTGCCTGAATTAGCTCAAGATCAACTAGGGAATTGAACTGAGATTTCTTTTGTTATGGGCAATATTTTGTTGATTATTCCACCGATCGCGATTCGCTTTTGGATGGCATTACCTTAGAAGACGCGATCGCTCAAATTAAGCAATCCCGCGAAGGAAAAGGGTGATTTTTGGGTGTTCCGTTGTGCGATCGCATCACTCTTTCACGGCCTTGCAACGATCGCGGCACAGGATTGAAATTACCCAATGCTGATAGGTGTCGATTAGGGGGCCTTGCATCTGTCAAAGCCCAGTCGAGTTATCATTTGAGCACCAACGTCGATCGCTTGAGGGGCTATCTAGATTTTCCGGTGGGCTTGTTATCAGTCGATCCTGTCTCCGGCAATAGACAAGGGCACATGTTAGGCTGTCCGCTACAATTCCACTAATCTTATCCTTTCTCCAACCATTTTTCTATCGCCAAGGCTGATAATACATCCCAGAAATCTGGCTTTTCTGGATTGTCTCGACATCTTAGGTATCCCTGTATTGCGACTGGAGTACGGGACTTACTTGATAAGCTCTCTACCATACGAGGACGTTTTTCGGGTGGCATCTGTTCCCATTCTAACTTTGTTTTCATTCTGCCAAAACCTTCTGGTATATGACCTACGTGAGAAATTGTCTGGCCATTAGTCCAAATGCGAAGACGACCAATAATAGGCTTTTTAGAGTTACGCCATAAATATGTATTTGGAGTTGGTAGCCACATAAATAAGACTGGTTTTTGTGCCTTTTGATGAAAACATATTTCTGCACATAATTTTGTCTTTCCAGAACCATATTGTATAGTTCTCTTGTCAACAATTTCTTTCATTCGTCGATTGCAAGCAAGGACTTTACTTCTCACTTTAAGGAAGCCTTCCTGCTCTTCTTTCGTACAACAACCTAACCATTTAATTAGTAGTTCTGGAGGTTCTGGAATACCCCCAACTACCGAGGTTTCAATTGGGTGATATGGAATTAAATGCTTCTTGCAATTAAAGTCTTTTCCATGTTCTTGGAGAAGAAAATGAAAACCTTCTTCATCTTTGAAAATAGAGAATTGAAAAAGCTCAAAGTTAAGCTGACTATAATCTCTGTCAATCAAATTATGACGATGATAACTCGGCGCGATTGCAATAAGTCGAACCGAGCGAGAATAATCAACTTCTTGAGAAAATGGCTTTTCTTCTAGAAGATTTGCATAGTAGCGGGTTAGTTGCTGAATTAAATATCGATCTTCTGCATTCTTCAACTCTATAATGAGGAGTCTTTTATCTTGATCTACAGCAAGAATGTCACATATTTCACCCTTAGAAATATATTGCTGCTTAAGGGGAATAGCTCCAAATAGTTGGTTGAGATTTGCCCAGATAAATTTCTCTAATGCTGCTTCACTTATAAACCCCCAGCCACTAGAAGTTTTATGCAATGCTAATCCACTGATCACAACTAATCCACTCCAGTAGCCAAATGAGCACAAAAACTTCCAGATAATTTAGCTGTGCACACCAGGTAAGCAAGCTTAAAACTGCTAGCCCACCGATGACTTGTAGCATAACGACCTCGTTCACCCGCTACAGAAGAACTTTTTGGCTTAGCCTACCAATTATACAGTCGGTGCGCAGCAAAGTTGTTAGACTGCTTTTCACAGAAGGTGGAATCGGTAAGCCAATGCACTTCTACCTGCTCCATTGTTAAGGATACTGTCCCCGATCGGGTTTGCAATCCACAAAACCTAATGCATCCTCATCCAAAAAACTCGCGATCGCCATCTCCACCACAGCTTCGATCGGATATTCAATTTCCGCTGCACGGGTCATTAGAGCAGTTCGTATCCGTTCCGGTAAACGTCCCAAAATAACCTCAGCATCAGCGGGAGATAATCGCTCTTCCATAGCTTGTATGACTACCTCTTCGTAATAGGAAATGCCCTATAGTTGTCATAAACACTCATTTCAGGGCTATTCCAATCCTCAGCAAAGGCTGATAAACTCGCACGCAACACTTCCGCTTGCTCCGGGTCGATCGCTTGAGCCTTTAAATCAATATCGCTGGATTTGACAAAAGTAACGATAACCCAGGTACCTTCAGGCACATTTGTAGGATTTTCTTTGAGTTCTATGCGCCCATCACGGTAAATGCCTGCAACACTCGTTAGCATTTGGATTTCCTCAAAGCAGGTGGACGAAAAGCCAGTCTCCTCTTCGTCATTATAAGCTAGAGCCTTGATGGATGGGGGCGTTCACCCGATCGAACCAACGAAACCCATGGACAATCATGGTACAGAGTTCCATCCCAAGCTCAACGCTAAAAGCAACACCCACAGGCCACCCACTCCTCCAAGCAACCTGCGGGATGACTCATCAACCGTTACCGCAGACGTTCGCGACTGAGGATGCTGATGTATTGCCCGTCGGAATGCACGATCGGCATTGGTTGACTCCAATGAATCCGATCAGCGTAGTGTAACGCATGAAATTGATTAATCGTGTCTTGAATGAAGTCGTAATGACCGATTAAATGGATCTGTAAGCGTTGTTTCTCATGTTCAACCGCACGATCGCTCCGATCGCTAGAACCTTTCGCCATAATTGAGCTTCTCCTTGTTGTAGTGAATCTCATCCCGAATACAATCTTGCCCCCTTCTCCTATGGGAGAAGGGCCGGGGATGAGGGCATC
>MUGG01000094.1 GCA_002148405.1 Alkalinema sp. CACIAM 70d
TGAGGGTGAGATCTCTTCACAACAATAGGAGAAGTCCCATGGTAATTAACTTTGCAGAACTCGATCGAGTGATCGAGGACGATCGTAAACCCATGCACGTGTACCTAGTGGGCACACAGCAAGACGTGCAGTCTACAATCAATCAGTTGTACGTGCTGCGGTTCAGCGATCGGGTGCGCTGGAGCCCTCCCGTTCCAGTACCGGGTTCGAGTTGGCGCTATGTCAGCGTCATGGAACGCGATCGGGCTTAGGGGGGCTGTGCTTTGCAGTTCGTGTAGGTTCCCCTAAATCGTACAGATCTCAAAATCCCCCTACCCTGCGGGAAGCAGAACTACAAAAGAGGGACTTTGAGAGAAACGATCGGAGTCTTGCGGAAACGGTAACAGCAATGGTCGCAACCTTAATACCAGAAACAGAGCGACTAACACCAAATCAACCTGTAATTGCAACCCATAACGATCCCCCCTAAATCCCCGCGCTGACGCGCCGCTGCGCCAGAAAAAAGGGGAATTTGAGAAGATTTGGCTCAATTCCCCTTAATTAAGGCGAGCTAGAGAGGATCGGATCTGTAGCAGTGATCAATCAATTTGGTATAAGGCACCACCCCTACCAAGATTGCAATTTTCCATCGATCGAACCCTAACATGGCCCCTATCAACTGAAACCGATACCTTAACCTTCTACCGCACTGAGCGCCCGCTCCACCCGACGGAAGTCAAATCCCATGGCCCGTAAGGCATGCCACAGGTGACCTTGCAGGAAAAAGAACGCTAAGAAGAAATGAGTATTGGCTAACCAAGCCCGAGCAGTATGTTTACCCAAGGGCAAAACGATCGAGTCCGCAAAATAAGGCGCAACCCCAAATTTCACATTCAGGACTGGGCCATAAAATTCCACCGGATAGGCCGTGGTATTGACTGCACAGAAATAAGCAGCGACAAATCCAGCCAGAGCAATTCCACCCAAGGAATAGGACAAAATCGCCTCCCCAGAAAAGAGCAACACTTTTTTCGCCCAAGCCAGCGGCGGCACCAGAATATGCCAAATCCCACCACCAACCAGCATCAAGCCCACAAAAATATGGCCACCCACAATATCTTCCAGATTATCCACCGTCGCAAAGTGGGTTTGATATCCAAAAATGGTCAGGGGATCTAGCGTAGGAGCCGTCACAGCCCGCACCGTTTGGGTTGCCGTGTCATACAGCCCCCCATTCATGGCATACCAGGCAAATAGCAACGCCCCTGTACCTAGGAACAACAAATGGTGGCCCAAAATTAAGCCTAACTGTTTAGGATCTTCCCAATCGAAGTGGAACTTTTTCGCTTGGCCCTCTGCATCTTTCAAACTAGCTGGCGCTTTAAACGTGTGGAACAGCGCACCCGCACCCAGCACCGCCGAAGCAATCAAGTGAACCACACCCACCACAAAGTAGGGATAGAGATCCACAATTTTTCCACCATCACCAACCCCCAAGCCCAAACTAGCCAAGTGAGGCAGCAAAATGAATCCCTGTTCGCCCAGGGGAAGATTAGGATCAAACCAAGACAACTCATACAGAGTGAATGCACCAGCCCATAGGGTCGTCAACGCAGCCTGCCCCACATGGGCCGCCACAAATAATCCCGATTTCTCCGCAAATCGCGCGTTACCTGCCCACCAGTCATATTTGACGGTGGCGTTTCCATAACTTTGCATTCAGCCCTCCTTCTTTGGGCGATCGAAATAATCATTCAAAAGCAAAATCTATCTATTGCAAGTCTTACTCAATAAGACCGTGATTCCTAAATTACAGTAGTTCTCAAAAAGATCAAGTTAAGTTTCGTAAACAACCGAGTAGAACAGTGGAGCAGAAAACCTCAAAAGCAGCTCAAATAGACACTTTTCAGGGCTTTAAATTATGATCTATGCAACCATAGATCAAGAATTTGTTGGCAACAACTTCTTTTTATTGATATTGACTCTCAATAAATTTTCCATTAAGCTCACTACAGTCGAGAGTCGTTACTAAATATTTAGAGAACGCTCTTCTCTCTAGATGGACGGGGTCTACGGCAAGTCGGCAGCTATTCGCCGTAGACTTTTTTTCTGATACGATGCCCTACCCTCGATCGCTCAACTTTTCCAACAGTTTTCCACCTCTTTCAACCACCCTCACCTCTTTAGCCAAAACCATGATGATGAGCAATTGCATAATAGGTAAAACAACGATGTCTCAAGCGCAGACAGAAGTGCTTTGGGTGAATGTGAGTCCCAGTTTAAAACGCTTCGATCGACCGCTGCTTCAGCATTTAGCCCAGCATTCCAAAATTGCCTATTGGGAATATCAAGCCCAGTATGATGAAGCGTCTTCGATCGATCGTGCGATCGTCTTGCTCCAGGATTATTTAAAACATCGTTCTAAACCAGTTCACTTGATTGGCCATGGTTTAGGCGGTGTCGTCGCCCTGGGTTATACGCGACAATTCCCCGATCGAGTGCGATCGCTGAGTCTCTTGGCCGTGGCTCCTCAACCCGCCCTGACTTGGCACAGCCATTATTACGTCCAACGACACCTGCTGCCCTGTAGTCAAGTTCAAGTTCTCGCACAAGTTGCCCGCGCGCTCTTCGGCCCCGCTGCGCCCTATCCCATCGCGCCCCTCGTCCACGCCCTAGCCAAGGATTTAGACTTTGCCCCCTCGCCCCATTCCCTCTATAAAGTGACCACCTTACCCGAAGGCGGCGTAGACGTTCCGCTCATGATTTGCCATAGCCAAACCGATAGCATCATTTCCCAGCCCCTCATACAGCGCTGGCTTAAATGGTTTAAACCGGGAGATACCTTCTGGACTTGTCCAACCGGACATCATTTTTTCCATTACAGTCAACCCGAATTAGTCAATCAACAACTACACAAATTTTGGAACCAGGTACACAAGCGTGAAACTCGCCATCACCATCTTGTCTGTGCCTAGA
Organism: Alkalinema sp. CACIAM 70d; assembly: GCA_002148405.1. Taxonomy (GTDB): domain Bacteria; phylum Cyanobacteriota; class Cyanobacteriia; order Leptolyngbyales; family Leptolyngbyaceae; genus Alkalinema. Next base: position 2,956 of record MUGG01000094.1, read on the forward strand.
AAAGTGAGACCCTCTCTTTTTTGAGACCTCATTCATCTTTTTTAAAAATTAATCCATTTGATTCGCCTCTCATCCCCCCATGCCCTCACAATTTCCTCATGGTGTTGGGTTATATCTAAACCCATCCACTTGTAGACCCACCACCATCACCTAGGCTGAGAGAGGAGGCTCACGGTATGTTTGAAAAGATATTAGTCGCGATCGATCGATCTCCATCCCATCAGTCAGTCTTTGAAGTAGCTCTAACATTAGCAAAAGCGCTATCTGGGAAGCTGATTCTGCTATCAGTGCCATCATCCGACGATCCAGCCTGTCCCCATTTACCCACGTTAAATACCAATCTCTATCCCCTAGGATTCGATCGTACCGTAACGGAAGTTTACGAGGAACTGTGGCAAATCTATACCCAAAAAGGCGAAGAATTTTTGACCAGCTTAGTGGAAGAAGCCAATGCCGCTGGGATTCCAGCCGAGTTTCTACAAGTTCCCGGCAATCCAGAACGAACGATTTGTGCCACAGCTCAAGAACTGGACGTAGACTTGATTGTCCTTGGGCGTCGAGGTCACTCGGGCCTCAATGAACTCTTTCTGGGCAGTACAAGTAACTATGTATTACACCATGCTTCTTGCTCGGTGCTTACCGTACAGCACCATTTCACCCCAACTCCAGCCGATGCTCCTCCCCCCGAAACTAAAATGGCAGCTGAAACCGCAGCTAAAACATAAACGATGATATAACCAAGACATCGTAATTAAGGCAATCGAAATGCTCGTAAAGCTAACTGCGAGGCGGCCATGGGAAAAGGATGTCAGTTCTGGAAACAGCATTTACACGCTGTAAAACTTTGGGAAACTTGGGTAGGTGTCACGATCGTCGCTGAACTTATCGGCATTGGCGCGATCGCAGCCTTAACGCTAAACCTTGGGCAGGTCGATAACACGGCCACCAACACACTTTTACTTTCGATCGGAATTGCAGAGGGACTCATTCTGGGGGTAGCCCAATGGTGGATTCTACGGCGGTATGTCCGTCATGCAGTCCGATGGATTTTTGCAACCACGATCGGCACCCTATTGGCGTGGGCCTTAGGCGTGCCGATCAGTTTCCTCTTGGTGGTCATGTATGGCAGTCACATCTTGGGAAGTCTGAATCCGATCGCGTTACTGCGAGGAATTTTATTACTGGGTGCAGGCGTAGGGATTATCGTGGGTTATTGCCAATGGTTAGTCATTCAGGCAGAAACGTCCTACCGATCCCAGTGGTGGGTTATTGCGAGTGCGATCGCGTGGGCGCTTGGCTTAGCACTTGCGTATTTATTAAGTAACCTCACCATTGGCTTTCAAACTTCGATCACGATCGCCCTCATTGGTGCAGCAATGGGAGCCGTCGTAGGCGGCATTACAGGACTTGCGCTCATTTGGATGATGAATTCCCATCTGCGATCGTAGGCAATTGATTAAACTATACAAATACGATAGGACTTTCTAGCGGGCTTCTATTCATCATTATTAGCGCGCTAGAAAGTCTTTTTGTAATTGAGATATTGTAATCGGAATGCACTAAATTACCCACTTAGAACTGGTTCACTTCTCCCATTGGTGAGTGAGCTTTTCTCGAGACAAGAGAACTAAGGGTTCAAAAGTGTTTGAGGAGATGCCGACTTAGCATAATGAACGACTTTGTGTGGGTGCGTCAGCAGATTATGCCGAGTCTGCGGCAAAGAACTTTGAGAAAAGTGAGTTATACGAACATGCAAGAGATTGGGCATTTCCTGACGGCAATGACGACAGAGCCAATACAATTCACTTCCGCGAGCGTGTCGCAACAATGTATCAGAGCAGCAAGGACAATGATTAGAGTAATGATCAAGGGAATTTTCTTGCAAGGGGTCTTTCATGTTTTTAAAAAGCAAAAAAATGTTAGGGCACTTCAGGATTACAGACTATTAGAGATAATTGACACCTGAAACATTCGGTTTGGAAAATGCCAGGACTGTTTAGATTAGTCAGCGCACTGCCGATTAGTTTATAAAAGACGTAGAGCGCCTTGTTTCAATTATAGAGGTCGATACATAGATCAGAGCAATACAATTAATTAAGATTAGCGAGTAGCGTAGAATAATGAGAAATTTATTAGCATAGGGAGTAGATAGGGATATTACTGATTGGGTCATTTAGATAATGGGAAATTAGATTAGGTTATATGGTATTCCGAGAAGAAGAATTATTTGAAATTAAGATTACCTAGGATTTCTGCCAGTAATTCACCTGTCAGATTTATCAGTAATCTTTTCAATAGATATAGGCCTCAAACCAGTCATAAATCCTATCAAGTTGCTCCGAGTTAACCAAGCCATATTGCCAAAGGACAATTGGGAGAATGCCTGAGTCTGAGCCAGATTGCTTAATCCCTAGTTGGATTGCTTCAGATGAAAGACTCATCTCATTCCGAAGGAAATTAATCATTTTAGGAAGGTAGGGTGGAGTCATAATCGCGTACCTACAAGGACAACTATCATTAGATAAGGCAAACAAGAGAATTGTTGTTGGCTAGGTTAGCCGTTACTTCTTCAATTCAAATTGCTTGAGCTAGATATAAGCTACGATCGTGGAAATTAGCAAATTAGTGGAAACTGATGGAAATAAATAGCGATAACGGAACGTTAATTTTCAATCACACGAACATTAGATGCCATTCTTAATAAGATGACGAATCACGTTATCTTTAATCAAGAGCTGACGGGAGATCTCTAGAAGTAGTTCTCGCATTTGCTCTTCAGATAGGTTATAACTATTAAGTTCGAAGGAACGAATGCTAAATTGTTGTTCCATGGAAAGATCAAAGCATTCTTGAAACATAATTTACCTCCATTTAGGCAATAGATAGGGAATAAAGTTAGAATAGTGTCAGAGTTATTCGAGACTGAGTCAACAACTAGACATATCTTAGATTATCTACTCAAGTTAGCTGCGCTTAAAAGGCGTTGAAAGCGATTTCTCCCAGTCTACGAACGTTAGAGCAACCGCTTTCAACAAAATTGCAATCACTCAATTAAGCATGACGGGCCATCAGACCCCACAGGAAAATAGCAAGCATAGAACCCAATACTGCTACAACTAAACCAGGAATACTAAGGGAAGCAGCGGTCAATTGTAGGGTTCCTGTTGCAAGCAGACTATACAGACTTCCTCCCAGGAAAGCACCAACGATTCCTAGAATCATTGTGGCTAGAATGCCACCACCTTGAGTACCGGGATAAATTGCTTTTGCAATTGCGCCAGCCAGCAGA
>MUGG01000187.1 GCA_002148405.1 Alkalinema sp. CACIAM 70d
CCAGATTCTCCGGTGGGTTTGTTATCAGTCTATCCTGACTCTTTCAACATACAAGGGACTATGTTAGACCGTACACAGCCGAGAAGTTCAAACCTACCGGATCGGCTCAATTGTAACCATGTCCCCTTCAACGGCTTCAACTTGAAGCTTAAATCCATACAATAAGCTCATTCCAACAAGGGGCATTGCCTCAGAAGCAACGACATCTATGACTTGAACCTTTCCATCCCAAATAATATGAGCTGTGTAGACCTCAAAAATGACTTCACTCCCATCTCCCAATGTACCAATATCGCTGAAATGCCAAGGTAATCCAAGCGACTCAATGATTGAGCGTGGCAGTGACAAAAAACTGGTGAATCCAGTGTCAATTAAAGCATCGACTGTAATGTTTGGGGCATCAGATCGACCAACGGTGATTTTGATGGTTGCCTCACAGCTATCACTCACCACACCGAACATTATACCGATTGCCTCAAACTCTGGCTGCCAATGCGAAATACTGCTCGATAGCCAATCCGAATGACCCAAGGCTGAGCATCAGGATAACGCTCGTACAAGCGATCGACGGCACTGCGGGGAGTGTCACCTACCTCAAAGGCTCCGGTTTTGATGTCGATCGCTACTATCTTTCCATGATTGTCTTCTTCGACTTGAGGACGCACCTGTGTCTCATAAATCTCGTCACCACGCCGCGCAAATTCTTCTTTGGGATAGCGGGGTTGGCGTTGGTGAAACCTTTCCTCTGGAGACTTTGCCATAGGGGTGACCTCGCTGGGTTCAGTGCCCTCATTGTAGCTTGGGGGGATGGGCGATCGTAATTCACAACGGCACAATTGGGGGGGATTTCCAAGACGAAAGACCCTGTTCCAGGATGATTTCCAAATGATGTTTCTAGCGTCGATCAAAATCTATCAATATTGGATTGACCGATCGCTGGACGATCGGCATTTATAACAAACTCTGCTGTAATATCTCTAAACCGTATCTTTGCCTTCTTGCGTTTAGCTGGCGAATCGAAATCTTGAGACTATTTGCAGAGTAAATGGTTATACTCATGCTCTAACGCTAAATCAGTCTAACGTTTCGCGTAACCGGCAGCAAAAAGCGCCGCTCCTTCGTCGCGCCCCTTTTTGCTGTCCGAGTTGACGCGATTGTTCTGCGTGATGTGTTTACGGCTCTCTCCTTAATAGCCATATAGTCCCCGTTCCGGGCCGATATAGTGCGAGGTGATTAGATGTACTCCGGCTTTGATAATCAAATGCGAAAACGCGGTCAGCCGACGATCTTAGGTCATACCCACCTATTCCGCTGCCGGGATCGCCTTGTGCATAGACTGCGTGAAAGTTGCCACCGGTGTTCTTAAGAATCCAAATGGTTCCGGTGCCAGGCCGATAAAGCGCGAGATGATCTAGCTTCCCATTACTCTCATAGTCAAAGGCAAAAACTCGATCTGCTCTAGATCGCAGGTCATACCCACCGATACCATTACCTGGATCCCCCTGCTGATAGACGGCGTGAAAATTGCCACCGGTGTTCTTAAGAATCCAAATAGTTCCGGTGCCAGGCCGATAAAGCACCAAGTGATCCAGCTTTCCGCTACTGTCGTAATCGAAGGCAAACACCTGATCCATTGGCGATCTTAGGTCATACCCACCTATTCCGCTGCCGGGATCACCTTGTGCATAGACTGCGTGAAAGTTGCCACCGGTGTTCTTAAGAATCCAAATGGTTCCGGTGCCAGGCCGATAAAGCACCAAGTGATCCAGCTTTCCACTACTGTCGTAGTCGAAGGCAAACACTTTGTCTGCGGGAGACCTGAGGTCATACCCACCTATTCCGCTGCCGGGATCGCCTTGTGCATAAACTGCGTGAAAAATGCCCCCCGTGTTTTTCAATATCCAGATCGTTCCGGTTCCGGGCCGGTAAAGCGCCAAGTGATCCAACTTTCCGCTACTCTCATAGTCAAATGAAAATGCTTCGTCTGCCCTTGACCGCAAATCGTAGCCCCCAATTCCATTTCCGGGGTCACCCTGCGCGTATACAGGCTCCCACCCCCAAGGGTAAATTGATCTAATTCCGTCAATATCATCTTGCGCTAGAAAGCGCTGTGCGCCAGAGTAGGTTGGAAACATTAGCGCACCTCTAACAGAGGAGTGCGCTAGTCCTAGTGAATGACCGAATTCGTGTGCAGCCACTGAAACAAGGTCTATTCCACCTGCTGGAACTGGTAGATTAACTGTCCATGTTTCACTTTCGTCGAAATGAGCATCTCCAGCAATAGCTCCACCGTTAGGAGGCGGATAAAAAGCGTGTGCAAGCACACGACCAGTGCCATCAAAAGGCGACCCGTCACCGTGATCTCCAGCCACAAAGCGAATTACGAAATCTGGGTTGGATGCTAGGGGAACTTCTGTAAATGTCAAAGTGGTAACTTGTGACCAGAGGTTAAGAGCAGTGTTTATCGCTCCTCGTATCAGCATCGGATTGAGATCAGGAGAAAATTCACTAAACCCGTATGTCAGATTCGTTCTGTCCCAGCGATTTCCTTGTGCAACGTATTCAGCAATGCCAGAACTAGATGGAATATCGGGAAAACCGCATCTGGGTTCTTGCATTTGAGCCACAGTGGCTTCATCAAGTACACCCGTCACGGGTAAATCAAAGAATTTTTGATAATTTTTTAACGCAGTTACTGTTGCCTCATCAAACGCCCCGTAAGCACCTGTAGGCGGATGCCCGAAGGCGCGAACAGCAGTAAATTCTTCCTTTATCGAGTCAATACGTAGATAACCAAAACGTTGTAAGTAGTTCTGCAGATTCTCAACTTCTGTTCCCTGTTGGCCTGACGCTAGGCCAATCGATGTTGGGAATTTTGGATTGCTTCTAGTGGTCATTGGGTTTCCTCCTCAAAAGAAACGGGACTGCTACCAGCCCAGGGTGAATTGGAGCGCATAACGTTCCTGGTCAGCGGCGGCTAGTAACCTTTGCATCACCAACAGGATCTTGATACCGTCCGCTGCACCAGGGTTGTTATACGGCGTTGCTACACAACTTTTATCTTCAAGAACTAGCATCAGAAACCTCTGCTCTTACGTCGTGCTTTCAACTCTTCTCTCACCTCCTCTATTTTTTCAAATGCGATTTGCACGGCAGCTTCAAACTCTTCTTCAGTCTTGTGATCCGACCACTTCCTATCTGTTTTACGTTTCACACACCTAAAAATAGATTCATGCAGAAGCTTTTCATTATCGGATGCTGTTCTACCAGTATATTCTTTGAGAGATTCAAGAGGATTATTAATTAGATCCCTTCCTCTTCTTCCATCTACAGCCAAACTTGAAATATCTATCACCGCTTTCTGAATTCTCTTTCTGTGATACTCCTGCAACCCTTTTTTTGATTGTCCAGGAAGAGCAACAACTTCAATATTTTGAAAAGGAATATCTACTTTCTCCTCCTCTTGAGTGAGAAGGTCAATAACCATCTTGCGGATGGTTGGATCTAAGTCTTGAATCTTTTGACCTTGAAGCGTAACTATCTCACCCTTTTCATTACGTGTTAGTTCTCGTTGCTCTAAAGCTTTTTGTCTTCGATATTCTTCAATACTAACATCCTTACCATTCACCCTCAAATACCAGCGTAAACCGAGATGCCCAATAAATTCAGAGCTGTTCTCTTCTCGGCTTGCAGCTTTACGCGCTGACGACCCCTGCGGAATATCAACTAATAGAGGAAAGACTTCTACGGTCTTGTCATCTAAAACTCTCTCGACGCTAAATACAAACGTCTGTTCTTCTCCCTTACTATCAGGAACTCGAACAAGTATCTCATCACCATCTGATAAGCCATCAGTATTATTTAGACACAAAACTGTATCACCAGCCTGGTAATCATCTTGCAGAGTCCTATTCCGAATTACATCAGCTTCAGCGACAAGCTCATCTTCAATGACAATGTGTTCTTCACCCTGAATAAACTGCTCAAAAAGCTCACTGATTCCAAGTGCTTCATGAGTAACAACAACTGCTGAGTTGTCAGATTGAAAATCTCCCCAATCATTAGCTTTTGGATAAGTACCATTTACTTTACGAATAATCCGTCCGAACTCCTGTTCTGCCTTTTGAGTAGAGCGCATGATGCACAAAGGAACAGACACTGAAGCATACGGCACGTTGAAACCTTCTCCCACCATTGAGACATGAATCAAGGCAATGTACTCATCTTTAGCAAATTTGCTAAAAATCTCGCTAGGTCTACCTTCCGGATCATACTCATCATTGGCTGAATGAACCAAGCCTACTCTTCCATTGAGTAGTGGATAATTTTCACAAAGCTCTCGTAAGCGATAAGCATGTTTGATATTAAGCGCTCTAATGATCATCCGATGAGGTTCTCCGCCTTTACGTTTAAGTTCTAGAACTTCAACAGCACGATCTAATACAGGTTGACAGAACGAGTCTGCCAAAATGCATTCCTGGAACCAAGAACGCTCTTTTTCTGCCTTTTCATAAAATTTTTCGGCAGTATATTCTATTTGATTCCCATCTTCTTCGACCTTAAAGCCTTCTGACTTTGCAGGTGAGAAGGTAATCCGCTTAATAATTGGAGTCTTTAGCTTCCAAGCATCCTGAATTGTGAATTCAAAATCCGTTCTAGGTGCTTTTTTCAGGACAGTTTGCCCATTTAATTCCTCACATTGCTCGACTACATAGCGCACGTATGGTAAGTCTTCACGATCGCCCCGATGACGAGTCCCTGTTAGAAAAACAAGGCTAGCATGTTTAAAGTAATTGAATATACTTCGATAACTAGATGCTGCACTGTGGTGAGCTTCATCAACGACTATTAACCCAATATTTTCAGGATTAATATCGCCTCGACTCACTAAGTTCTTTAGAAATTGCCAATTTGTAACTAGAATGTCAACTTTTTCCAACAGAAAACTTACATCAGAATAGGACTCAGCACTTAACTCTAAAATTTGTGGTGGTGGAGTTGTTTCATCTAGTAGTCCCCTCTTGTAAAGCTCCCACTCTGCTAAAAGAGGCTCAACTTTACCTTTTGGAAGTTTTCTACTAGGAAAATCCTCCATTACTCTTTGACGAAGAGTACAATTATGCGACAGAAAGATTACTTGCTTGCCCTGAACGAAGCGACCAAGTATATAAGGTGCTGCCTGTAAAATAACCGTTTTGCCACATCCTACACCAACAAGAAAGAATGCAGCACCGCTATCGGCTTGACGGTTCTCTGGCAACAGTTCACCGTTCGCCCCCATCTCAAAGAGCTTTAACAATGCATCTTGCTGATGAGGGTAAAGCTTCGTCTTGTGATTGTAAAGACGCTGAATAACAGTTGAACTATATTGATGGAAGTAAGAAGGCGAGTTCATTCAAGACGATTTCCTTTTTTAAGGTTACAAGTTGAACATAGGGCTTGACCGTTATAAACTGCCGTTTCGCCGCCCAATGAATATGGAATTTTGTGATCGGCATGAAAATTTTCGGGTGTTAGCGATACACCGCAGATCTCACAGCGATATCCCGATCTCTTAAGAATGATAAGTTTCTGTATGGAAGTAAAGTGACGACGCTTTTTCATGTGATGTATTCGATAGATGATTGGAAAAATCTTCCTCGTTTACCGCATAACTAGCGCTTACCTTACGGACTATGAACAACAGTCCATAAAACTGATTGCCCTTACTCAAAAGCCTACATATAGTGTAGCGATATATTTTCACTTATACCCATAGCGTGGTTAGATATGGATAAAGCTTTCATTAAGTTAGTTTAAAGTTTTATCTTGTCAACTCACAAGTAGCTGCGAGAAACTGTCTCCACCCGCAGATGGAGC
>MUGG01000150.1 GCA_002148405.1 Alkalinema sp. CACIAM 70d
GCAGCTTGGAAGGAACGGCAGACTGCAGCACCTATCATTGCTGCTATCATGCAGTTGGGACTGGAGAAGAAAATTGAATTTCCTCCACCGAAGCCGGAAAAACTTATCGCGAATAACTTTGAACGCTTTGCGGGCCTTCTGAAATGGTATGCAGAACTTCTAGGCACACCTGGTTCGAGTAAACGCAAAGAAGCAGCCATTACTGCTAAGTTCGTTTGGCGGCTACCAAAAGCCCTTGCTCAATTGAATGGCAAGCCCCTCCCCGCCGCCGAGCCTGTTGCTTTAAAAGCACTGCATAAATAAGGCCTAGGCTTGTGGCTGGATGTTGGTTGTCGAATTTCAACCAACATCGCCACTCAAAATTCCCTTCAGTAATGTCCCCATAATGGAAAGCCAGGGGACACCTTCGGACAATTGCGCTGAACCGGGCACCCCGGGGGCATTGGCCGCGCTCGCGCGCCCAGACATCCAGTCGATCATTGCCAAGGTAAGCTCGGGAAAGATGAGCGCCGCCGCCGTTCCCCCCGATCTGCGGGAACTCGTTTTGGCTGTCGCAGAGGTAGTTAAGGCAGTCGCGTATCGGGAATTGCTATCCGAAGTCGAAGCTGCTCGCCGCCTTAATGTGTCAGTCAAAACCCTGCAAAATCATCGCAGCCTAAAACGCGGAATCAAAGCCGTCCGGCCTCTCGGCGAAGGGACGCGCTCGATCCGATACGACCCTCTCTCCATCGCAGCCGCGATGCTGCCTGACGACGATGCTTGATCGTTTCTCAGGCAACATAAGATTCGCGCCCGCGTGCAGCAGGGCAGCGCCATGCCGCCTATGCTCACTCGCCATCCCCTCCGTCAGAGCCTCCGAGGCTCGAAAGGGGGTGCGCCAGGCCAGTCTCTGAGGGGCGTGCAGGGTCAGCTAATTCCGCGAAGAGTTGCTGCACTCAGATAAGCACACCGACTGGCCACCATCAATAGAAGGCCCTCAGCCAAAACTTCAACTCGTGAACGGGCGCAGAGAATGCGACTGCCCGAACGGGCTCCTGCGTCCTCTTCAATCTTAATCCGAAAAGGAATAGTCCATCATGGACAAGAAGATAGTGCTAACGAGCTTGACACTCGAACAGCGTGAAACAGAAAACCGAAAGAAGCTCGCGGCGAAAGCCACGAAACCGGACTACAATTTCCGGAAAGAGCAAGAGAAACTGTCGGAGGGACTAAAAGCCCGTGCTGGACTTGAACGTCGGAGCAAAGAAAGCCTCCATGTATCTCTGGCGCTGGCGTTGCAAATGATCCTCGAGGTTGAGGTTAAAGAAGTCGTTGCAAAAGCATTTCATAAATACTGCAAGGACGAAAAGTTAGATTTTCGCCCGGGGACGTCGATTGCGTACCGGGTCGCGCGTGCCTTGTTGACGAGGGATGAGCAGCGGGCTTCTGATTATGGTAAGGCGCTCCGCGGTGCCATCATTAAGCTACTCACACCGGCCGAGTTGGAGGGCCTGCTTCGGTCGAAGAAGGAGACTCTCTCGTCATTGATGGACGTCGTACATGTCGTGCGACCCCAGAAGGCGAAGGCCGTGATGCCGCCGGGCAACAAGGCCGAAGGCCAACTTCAGGTCTCCTTTTCACCTTTGGCACGCAAGCAGTTTCCGAAGGTCAAGAAGCCCAGCTTCCGGCTCGGCGTGATCCGGCTCAACTCCAAGAAGAAGACGGTGTTCATTAGCTCCTTCTTCAAAGATCCGAAGATCGCAGTGCAGCGATTCAAGAAGAAGGTCGCCGAGAAGTAAACGCGAAGGCCACATATATGGGGGTGCCGCAGTGTTTGCGGCACCCCTTTAGCGACGTTCGTCGCCTCCATGACATTTCATTTCATGAATAACATGAACATGAGAAAGTCCTTTGGGCACTTCTCGCCTAATGCCATCCCAAATGCATGGTTGACATCCTCCAAGGATGCATCGCCTGCGAGGCGGGTGATGCATGCGGTCCTTGGGGTGACTCTTACGCGGCCACTGCTGCTCTACGCTAAATTAGTATTTACAAGAATCGATGCCTCTACTTATCAGTCCGCTTCTGCGGGTGAAACTCCGTGGAGATGACAAGTCGATCCTCAAAGTCCTTCGAACGCCAATACTTCGTGCAATAAGGCGTGACGTTCTTTTGGATGCCGTACACCGATGCAACCTGGATATCGAGCGATCCAGATGCGATGGCCTCTTTCCACTTCATTTCAAGTTTCGGGAATAGCACCCGGTCTGGCATATCCCAGTAGTATTCTGGGAAACGGATGTAACTGTGGCAGTGCCAGTATGTTGCGGGCTCAATCCAGCCAAGCAGAAATGCTCGCTCGTTCGGTAGGTCTCGAAAGCGGTTCCCGAGTGCTTCCCGGTCGATCAGCATGAGCCAGTAGCCGATCAGCCGTCGTAGGCCATCAGGCGTGGTTTCACAGTTGCTGTTCAACGTGACGAACCAATCTAGATCAAGCTTAGTGATCCAGCGAGAGAATGCGTGGCGGGCATCCCGTTTCAACCGCATACGCGCTGCTTCTTCATCGAACCTCATGATCGAATCCTTTCTTTGTATCGCCAGTCATCTGGCTATAGGATTTACAGGATTGAGGAATCGAACCATTTGGAGACGAACGTAGGCTATTTGGCCAAAGAAGCTTCCGCATAAGGGGGATGCGTGTCTCAGTGTCGGGGAGCAGTTGTCGGGGTTGATGGGTGCCGGAGCGGCTGGCTAGCCGTCGCTATCGAGGCCAGCGGAAGGCGGCACTTCCAGGTGCTGAACAGCATCACCGACGTAGAGATCATGGCCCCAGCAATTGTCGCGATAGACATGCCCATAGGGCTGCCCGAGACCGGCGTCAGGACGTGTGATCTGGCGGCCCGACAGTTTCTCGGCCCTAGCCGAAACCGTGTTTTCACAGGTGCTAGGCGACCGCTTCTGATGCATGTCGAGAGCTATGATCTGGCCAACGCTTGGGGAAAGAGCGACCGTCGTGGAATCTCCAAGCAGCTTTTCTGCATTCTTCCGAAGATTGCCGAGGTTGATAATTACCTTCGATCTAGGACAACGCAGTTTCCGATCCGGGAAACTCACCCGGAGCTAGTGTTCCAGCGGTTGAACGATGGGAAACACTTGGCGGGGAAGAAAAGTCCTACCGGGCTAAGGCATCGCCGGGATTTGGTATATGCGCGGGGCTTTGACCAGATTGACGAGTGGCTGGGCGCGCTCAGAGGCACGGGCGCAAAGCCCGACGACCTTCTCGATGCCTGCGCTTGTGCGTTTGCGGCCAAATCGGGCCAGAGGCTTCAATGCGACGAAGAAAGCGATGCCTGCGGCTTGCCGATGGAGATGTGGTATTGAGAGGGGAGCTGGGGCGATAGGCTAAGCGATGCGCTCTAATAGGCGGCTAACCTTGGTAGGGTTCCATTGGCCACTCCGAGCTGTCGGCACGCGTCGCTCGTTCAGGGCATCAGCTATAGCGGTTAGAGTTACCGCCCCGGTCCCACGAATTTCGGCGACCACTGGTGCCAGGTCATTCGCACGGGAAGCCGCTTTATGCTGCCGGGCAACTGTCCCAAGCTTTGGATCGACTGAGTGACCTCGATAGCCGCCGAGTTTTTTGCCGCGCGCCTTGGCTGCGGCTAGCGCCGCTTTCGTGCGTTCCGATATTAGCCCAGCCTCCAACTGCGCGACGGCCGCCATTTGCTGCAAGATGAACCTTCCGGTGGGGCCGTTTAGCTGTGGCAGGTCGGCAAATCGCACTTCGACATCGCCACTCAGAATTGTCTCCAAGAAGTGGACGTTGCGGGCCAGCCGGTCCACCTTCGCTACCACCAGGGCGGCCTTGTTAACCTTTGCATGATGGAGGGCCTTGGCCAGCTCGGGCCGGTCGCTACGGCGGCCGCTTTCGACCTCAATGTACTCGGCAGCCAGATAGTCACTCGGCCCGAGAAACGCCTGCACGGCCGTTTTCTGGGCTTCTAGACCCAATCCAGATCGGCCCTGCTTGTCAGTAGAGACCCGATAATAGGCAACGACTTGCATTGGATTTCCATTACAGCTAACGAACGTTGACTATAATGATATGCGAACATAATAAATAATCATCCAGAAGTTGTTAGATTTTGATTAAATGGATTATTTCTAGCTACCACCATAGGTGGCTGCCGATATACCAATATCACTAAGCAAAGAGTGGATGGGGATAGGGGGTTTCGGTGGATTCAGGTGCAAAAAAACTAAACTCAAATGGTTTTCGTTTCTTAGTATTGGAACTACGTGATCGAACCTGCGCCCCGATCACGCATGTGACATTCTGCGTGTATGTACTACTCGGTGTTCTTTTCTTTGGCGGCCTCGGGATATGGGCCGAAGTAGTTAAATACTATTATTTCCGGGCTCCAAATACGGGAGCTGAGGCAATCATCACCTCTTTGACCACTTATTTTCCCGCCCTTGTTGGCGCTGCTTCCCTACAATTGATGTTTGAAAATAGAAACAGCAAGCCACTTCTGGCTTTTGCAGTGCTTTGCCTATGCGTTCTGGGCGCAATCGCTATATGGCTCGCTATTGACCCATCGGCCTTTTACTCAGTCGTGTCATGCGTCGCAGCAATTTGGATATGGTGGATTGCCAATGCACGAGCAGAAGCTTTTCGCGATGATTTAGATATCGACACACCGCTCGGCGGAAATCCAGGCAAGACTCCCCCGGGAAGTTTGCAAGGGTTTAATCATTAAGGTCCGCATCATGATCGACTTTCCATATAAAACACGTGCGTTGCGGATAGAGCAGCCGCTGGGGGTTTATTATGTTGCTGTTTTACCAGCCGAACTACTTCTACAAGTCGCATACAGCGATGTAATGAGCGCAACCCTGCGTCAAGACGACCAAGGATACGATCTCAGCGGCACACAAAGACCGCAGCAGCAGAAGCGACTCAAAGAAATTGCACATTACATTGGCCGAAGTGACGCAGCTTTTCCTAATACCATAATACTTGCCGCAAACTTTCAGATGGAAACTGGCCTCATTGAAGACGATGAGGAACCCTCTGATGACTCAGTAAATCTCGCTAACCAGCAAGATCCAGCCGTACACGATAAACGATGGAGTATTTCTGAGGAAAACAACGGCTGCTTTTCTGTAACCATCCCAACTCGCGAGAAATTAGCTGCGATCATTGATGGCCAGCATCGCTTGTTTGCTTACACCGAAGTCACAGACAAGGCCAAACTCGGTATGCCTCTGATCTGCTCGATATTCCTCGACTTGCCCAAGCCTTATCAGGCCCAGTTATTTGCAACGATCAACTCAACACAGAAGCCAGTTGACAAAAGTCTGACATACGATCTTTTCGGCTACAACATTTCTGATGAGCCGCCCGAGTATTGGACGCCCGACAAGCTTGCCGTCTTCCTAACTAGGAAGTTGGGTGTTGACCCCCAATCGCCATTGAAAGGAAGGATTATCGTCGCGCCTCAACGGGACGCAGGGTTGAAGAACTTAGCAAAGCAGGACTGGAGAATATCAACGGCCGTTGTGGTGGGTGGTGTAGTGAGGCTTATATCTACAAACCCCAAAAGGGACACCAACATTCTCAGAAATGCGAATGATGGATTATCTCTAGAAAAACAACCGCGATCCATTCTGATCCAAGCGATTCGAGACAAATCTCCGCTACGATCATCCTATACTGAGATCAATGACAACCTGATATACACCCTGGTGCTAAACTATTTGATCGCCTGCCATGATGTGTTCTGGACGCCAGCAAAAGATGATTCTTTCATCTTAAAAACTGTCGGTGTGCAGGCTTTATTCGACATTCTGCGGAAACTAGCGAAACAG
>MUGG01000197.1 GCA_002148405.1 Alkalinema sp. CACIAM 70d
CGATGGATATGCCTTCGATCCGGAAGTTGGACAGATCGTACAATCTCGCATGGAAAAAAATGAACTCCAAACACCGAACAAGAATCGCGCGATCATTTTTGGCGGAACGCAATACGACTCCAATCAAAAAATCTATGTCCCGATCAGTCCCGACGTTCGACTTATCGAGCTGACAACCCGCAAGCCAATGGGCAACTATCGGGCGCCGTTTAAGGTTGCCTACGCCTACTTAGTGACGCCAAACTTAGTCGCAATCTATGGCATAAATCCCGGCGAGAGTGCGCTTTTCGATTTCTCCACCGGTAAGGATTTTCCGCTGGCAGCGGGGATGAAATTTGAGGTTCACCTGCATCCGAGAGAAGCCATTGTCGTAAAGAGTCCCAGAGGCACTCGGCATGTCGTAACTTTGGATAATCCGGAGACTCTGGGCCCGGAGATTTTGGACTTCCCCGCTAGTTTTTCCTTTTTTGGAAGCAGTGGGACAGGAGGGTGGCTCGACGTCCCGTCTAGGCACCAGCGGTCGAATCGCTATTACATTTCTCCCGAAGGACGGCTCGTTCGTGGAGAAAATCTATACTCTAGTAACGATCAAACCATTCGACTCACTACGGCCTACCACGACAGGCAGTTGCTGATTGTTGACTCGGACAATATGCAGAGTCCTGAATCCGTTAAGCGAGTGCTTTATGCCGACACACTCGACGAAATCTGTACTAGTACAGTGGGAGATCTCGGGCGCCGACCTGCATTCTCCGATGCTGGGAAATGGGTCGCTACTGAGAAAAGGCATGCGGATGGAACGTCAGCCGTATTTCTGTATGCAGTGGTAACTGCCCAGGATCAGGTTGAAAAAGTGGAGATGGACAAGGCGGCAGTAGTGGCCGCGAGTGCGAAGCTGACGCCAGCGCAAAAAGCAGACGCTCAGGCGCGATTCAAGCAGGCGTTCGAGCTGTTTCAGGCGGGCGAGTTCGATGCGGCGATACTGCGGTTCAAGCAGGGCCTGGAGATCGACCCGGCGAATGCGATTGCCCACTATTATGTGGGCGAGACCTATGAGCGGCTAGACCGTCGGCGCGAGGCGCAGGAGCACTATCGGCGCGTTATTTCGCTGGCGCCGGATAGCGTCGAGGGCGCCAAGGCGCAGGCGCGTCTGGGCAGGTGATTGTCGGATGAGCGGGATACCGACCACGCCCGCCAATATCTCCGCGCTCGTTGCGGGCGTGGCATTCTTTTTCGCCTTGCCAGCCGTTGCAGCGGTCGACTCAAATTGCGGGTCTGGGTATGGCGCCTGCCCAGCCAGCACCGGGGCCAGCTTCGGAACAACGCCAAGCGATGGCCCGGAGCTCGGTAGCCGCCAATATGTAAGCAATCTGGTGGCTGAACGGGACGACCTACGGAACCGGTTCTTTGCCCGGCTTCCGCCAAATTTGCACAGGTATATTTACCACCGGTCCGACCCGGGATCGCTCGATGCCTTCAATGCCCTGGTCGTGCAGGCGAAGGATCTAGTAGAGGCCGCGCAAGACTCGGAACTTGTATCGGAACTGACATACCTGCTGCTGCAGGAGCCTTGGCTCGACGACCCAGGGACAATGATCTCGCGCGCTGAGCTTGCCTCGATGCATGCGCGAGCTCTTGAGCGGTTCTGCCTCGCCAGTCGCCGGAGTTGCGCGATCCTGCACCTGATCTTGCACTATTCGTTTGGCATCGAGCATGCGGCCCGCAACGATCTAGAGGCGGAAATGATGGTCGCCCGCCGTATCGCCGATGCGTATGCCGTCGCCATGCGCGAAAAGGCATTAATAGGCGCCGACCGAACCCTTGAGCGCGAGAAATGCTTGGAATGGCGCCAGACAGCGCTGCACTTCATGCCGTTCCTGGCGCGGCCAGACGAGGGATCGGTATCAAAATGTCGCTGGACTTGGGAATAGCATTTAGCTGGTTCCCGTTTGAAATGATTTAGACTGAGTGAAGTGAAGTGAAGTGAAGTGAAGTGAAGTAGTGTGGACTTGGCGAATCAGTATTCGGCTGAGTGATTCGAGGCAACGGATCGATTGTCGCATTTTGGTACTTTAAGAATAATCAAATGGACCTAGAACGAATGAAGCTAAAATTATTGTTTCACTTGCCGCTGTGTTTCTTGATGTTCCTTAGCTTCTCTTCGGAAGCGCAAGACTATCTTAAATGCCGTCAGGAAATCGCATCTTCCGTCTCGGAAATAAGAAAGAAAATAAAGGAAGTACGAAAGGCTGCCCCTAAACAATTCTATGGTCACGAGGTTGAGGTAGGAAGCTGTGCTTCAAAGCTTCGAAAACTTGACGGAAACTTTCTTTGCTGCAAGGCTCCGCAAAACATAGCCCCTTATTGGGAGGAGGAAAGTTGCTTACATCTGAAGATTTTTTACTTAAATAAGAGATGTGAATGTGGGGCAAAAGGCAGAGTCTTTACAGATGATGATGTTCTTCTAGACAAATTTTTCGAAGTTAGCGCGGCTGTAAATGCTACCGCCAAGAAAGCAATGGAGAAAGGCATCCCCAACCAATCGTCAGATCATATATTGCTAAGGTAAACACACTGAGGCAATGCATAAATGATCAGGCACTTGTCGAAGCAAATACCACACTTTCCAATCTTAATTTATTGGCGGAGCAATAACTAAGAATACGTGCTATGGCCTAGGAACCGAGTACTGCCGGATAGCTTCATCAATATATCCATTCACATCTTGCAGTCGGCCGAGACAAGCATAAATTTCGCATTGCGCCTTTAAGTTATGCTTTTGTGCTACCATGATCGAGTGAATTACGTCGCTTCTTTCAGTTGAAGCATTAGTCGGGCAAGCGCGAAGATTGGTGAGTGCCCTATTAAAAGTCTCGCGGGCATTCAGATCGTCTTTAAGAACCCATACTATATGCTTCTTGGCTGTATCGAACCGTGTCTCATCGGCCCGGCACGCGGTCATTATGAATGACGAAATGTTAGCGGGATTGGGCCAGCCGGCACATTGGCGGTTCTGAGCCGATTGACTGAATTCATTATAATATGATTCTCGCACATGCGTTTGGTAGTCGTTGCTGGGACAAACCTGTGCGACTGCTGTAGGTGAGTCGAATAAGATTATATATTGAGTTACAAGCAGGCAAAGCATGCGACTAATGCTAAGTTGTCTAATCATTATCGAGTCCCCCCCTTGTGTTATCACTACTGGATGATCTAGGCCAAACTCACATTGCGACAAAATAAATCCGTTTGCAGCCGAAAATCTCACTCCAATGTCGACGAATTTGCAAGGCAGGCTTAGCGTCCACCCTAGTTTGCAGCTTATTATGCTGAATTCGTTCAGAGTTTATATTCCACCACGCTTCAATAGTAGGTAGCTGCGAGTTTAGCTGGGTGAAATATGTGTCGCACATATACACTCAAATATATGGATATACCTTCTCTATGGGATATCCGATGGAGTTGGCGCTTTAAGAGGAGGTGTCGTCGAATCTCATCTCAGCCGGAGACAACTCTTTGCAAATTGAGTTTAAGGAAATTGATTTTCGCAGCAAAATAGCTGGTTCGTGATGTCGATGACAGCTCAAAAGTAATACTTACTAGGAAGTGCTTCATTTCTACTAACCGATATCAAAGAAGACAAATCTACTGAGTGTGTATCTACTAAGCGGGCACTATCTGAGTTCGTAGAGTTGCAGTTTCTCTAGCTGGTCGTATCTCTCTTATACAAGAGAGAGCTGATTGGGATCTTCTGTCTTCTTTTCGGCCTCATCTCTAGAGGCAAGCTTTGACAGCTCTTCGAGGGCTAAAAAGTAGCCCTCTGCGAAAACAGATAGCATTTTATATTTTTCGTCTTCGCTTAAACGCGGAATGTCATCGCTATCGATAATTTCCAATGACCTGATTCCACCCTTTTTCTCGAGACTGAAGTCAAGAATCGAGAAGCGGGCGTTCTCTAAATCAGGGTCTTCTCGAAGAATCTCATCAACAATGGTCATAAATAACGACAAGCGCTTGGCGCTCAGTGGATTGCTGCGCCAGAAGCTGAACCAAGGAAGATGGACAACACCGTTCTCGCCGTAACTAATCGGGGGCTCAAACGGAACCATCAATCCGCGGCCAACCGAATAGTAGCGCCGCTTAACGCCATGCACATATGCCGGAGAAAGTGATTCGAGAAAGTCATTTAATAGCGGGAGTATTTCAAGGAAGTTGTCGCGATCTTCCTCTCGCTTTGTCCCACGTTTGATGCCTTCTACGATCTGCTCATAGCTAATATTCAATAGCAAGCGATCACGAACGGCACCGAATATGCAATTGTAGCTAAAGATAGGTGGATGGCGTACGACGCCAACGAGCGCAGATTTAATGCGGATCGGGTTGTCGTGCCAATTACGAGCCAGGTGCTGCAATGTGGGAACACGAAGGGTCGGCATCGCGATATCATCCTATTTTTGCTGCGAATGGTTTGTTGACCGCGGCATAAAAAGTGGTGATCTGGTCGTCGCTAATCTTCATTCCAGGATTGATCTTCGATTTATGGTTCCATGTTCTGTGCCACGGACCATCTTCAACGTGGCTTAATGCAACTAGTGCTCCTGCGCTAAGCTTTGTGTAATGATCGACAATCAAGAGCAAATGCGTCTTAAGGTCTTCTTCTAAGTTTGGTCGAGGGGCGAAGTGCTGGCCCGTTGCAGGATCCATACGCTTAGCTCGTGATTTTATTGGAGCAGATGAGTTCTCTTTGAAGTCTCTATACAGATACGGCAGAACTGGACCGAACTCCCAAGCTTCAAATTGATGTTTTAGTAGCGGCTTTTGATATTCGATTAAGGTCCAGACATGACAAAAGTAGATGATCTTCTGTAGGGCCAAATTCGTCACATTTCTTCCAGCAGCATCACATGCATCTAGAACGAAGTTGGCTATTTCTCGGCCGTCGTAACTCATCTATTGAATTCCTAATTCACCTGCTCCTCTGCCCAATCGAACCGCACTTTAAGTTTGTTCAAGTGGGTAAAGGGTAGGACTCCGGCATGCTGCAGCATTCCAACAACAATGCCTGGATGAATTTTGATGGAGTCGGCGAAATCGATAATTTGAGCTTCAGACCGCGGGTAGTTAATCTTAAAATTATAGAAATTCGATTTTCCCACTAAGATCTCTTCCGCCCAGGCGTCGGCCTCATCTTCTAAGCCGTCACCAACCCCATTCTTATCATCGGCAAAATTCTTACCCTTATGCAGCAGGATGTGAGCAGCCTCATGAAAGAATGTCCACCAGAAGTGGTCGTTAGATTTCATGCGGAGTGACATCTGAATTATAGGGGTTTCTCCAGAAATCCATCTTGCAGAACCATATAAGCTGGTCTTGGATATGGGCTTCTCGAGAACAAATGCGACGCCCGCCTGGCGGCATAATTCGTCCATGCGGGGCTCGAAAAATTCCGGCTCTTGAATAGTGAGAGAGCGGATTTCCTTAACAGCGTCAAAGAAACTCCTCTCATTATATTTCGGCAAATCCATTTCCACAGCTTTGTTCTCACCAAGCTTAAGCCATGCATAGATGTGAGCGGGTGAGGCTGTGGATGAGCGTGCCCGGCGATGTTGCACTGCCAGGGCTCCATACTTTGCCTCGATAGAGGTAAAGGAACCGATCTCCAGGAAATTCAAAAGGGCTACACCGATTTCGGCTTTGTCGTTGGTTTTCGGCAAGGCTCCTCGGTTCTTGAGCTCAGTAATCGGGAAATTCGGGAGCCAGGAGTTTAGTTCAGCCGGACTCATCGCGGCTCGCATCTCAGCGTTGCGCGCGTTCGTGAGATCCCAGTTCGCCTGCATGTTC
>MUGG01000209.1 GCA_002148405.1 Alkalinema sp. CACIAM 70d
GGATCTGTAGCATTGATAAATCAATTTGGTATAGGATAATCACCCCACCCGATCGCGCAACTCCTTCACCCCCTGCGCGATCGGTCATCCCTCACGGAAAATTTCTCCCTACTGGACATGCACCGTCCCTTCTATCTGCATCGAACGATCGGACGAAGACTTAAACCATTCCCGCAAGATATCCTTCGGTTGTTCGATCGGGGTGGTGCTGATCTTCAAAATCGGCTGACTCGGTTCCGGCTGGTTCAAGCGTTGAATTTCCCGCTCGAACTGCGATCGACCCTGGGTAAAAAACTCAGTTGGAGCCGATGGCGTCAAATCCCGTTCTAAGCGACTTAACTCAGGATTCACGGTCACAGGAGGACACCCTTGGGCGACTGCCGAACCCGCCAGAGCAACCCCCAAGCCAGCAACCATTGCAGCGATTGTCGTCGCGATCGTAACGCTTTTGGAAAATCGAGTTTCCCACTGAGTAGCCCATCGAGTGTTCATAGGGTACCTTCCCCATACGATTAAAATTCCACACCCCGATCTACTTTGATCCTAGCACCCCGCTTCAGGGATCTGGATGGTGGTGATCCGGCTCATCCGATCCTGTGCCTATCCCAGACCTGCGATCGCGTAACGGTCTATCGCTCCAGGGTGTCTGGATCAATTCCCAACTCGCGCAGTTTTTCAGCCAACCGCTGCGATCGGGCTTTTTCCTGTTCCAGCTCCTGGCTAGTTTGCTCTAATTGCTGGCTAGTTTGCTCCAACTGAGCAGCCAATTCTGTCTGACTCAAAAACCGCTGCCCCGAAGGATAAAACACCTGCAAGTTGTCACCGGAACAGTCAAAGCGGATCTGTAAGCGAGGGCTAATCCATTCCGTCTCAAACTCCACCCCATCAAGGCCCTCCTCGCCCCGCAGCCAACCCCGAAAATGCCCCGTTTCCGGATCGTAAATGTAATATTCTTCAACGCCGTAGCGATCGTAGAACAGCAACTTGCGCTCCATTTCCTCGATCGTGTTGCTGGGGGAGAGAATTTCAAACACCACCTGCGGCGCAATATTGTCCTCTTCCCATTGCTTGTAGGAACCGCGATCGCCCTTGGGTCGGCCAAACACCACCATCACATCGGGAGCGGTACGCCGCTGATTGCGTCCTTGGAGGGGATACCACAGCAAATCTCCCGCCACAAAGACGTTGGCATCCTCAGCGAAGAGGATATCAAGATTCTTTTTGAGCAGAACAATCCATTCAAACTGCTTCGTATTATCTGCCATCGGCTGGCCGTCACTGTCTGGATAGATTACGGAATCTGGTTCAGTCGGAGAGGTGATTTTTGGGGAAATAACCATGGCTGTAATTCCCGAGAGAGTGGGCTTGAGAGCATTAGCAAAGCAGAAAATTGAGGCTGGGATACCTTAGCCTAACATAGATAGACTAGTACAAAGAAATCAAATTATTTGAATGGCTAAGCCCCGTATTAAGCCACGCCTTTGGCAGGTGTCCCGATCGCCTGTCCGATCGTCCCCGTCAGATTGGCATCCTGCAAAATCGCCCCTTCCCACAGTGCCCCCGACAGATCCGCCCCCGCCAGATTCGCCCCTTCCAAGCAAGCCCCCGAGAGATCTGCCCCCCGCAACTTCGCTTGCCGTAGGTCAGCCCCCCGCAAATTGGCCTGTTGCAGCTTAGCTCCAGTAAAATCAGCCTTCTTCAGCTTGGCCCAGGACAAATCCGCCTGACCCAACTCCGCTTCTCCAAATCCCGCCCCATAGGCATACACCCTCACCAAATGGGCTTGGATCAACTGCGCTTTGCAAAACTGCGTGCGATAGAGATGGGCATCCCGCAATTCGGCTTCGTACAGCGTCGCCCGCGTCAAATCGGCATTCGCTAGATTCGCTTCGACAAAATTGGCAAAACAAAGGGCCGATCGCTGAAGCTGGGCCTCGGCCAAATCCGCATGGCGAAACTTGGCTTGGCGTAATTCCGTCCCGATCAAGTTCACTCCGGTGAGATCCGCCTCCGAAAAGTTGCAATCTTTCAGATCAGAACTAATTAAATTGGCGTTAATGAGCTTGGCATTGCGGAAATTTGCCGCGATCGCGCTACCGTT
Organism: Alkalinema sp. CACIAM 70d; assembly: GCA_002148405.1. GTDB lineage: Bacteria > Cyanobacteriota > Cyanobacteriia > Leptolyngbyales > Leptolyngbyaceae > Alkalinema. The sequence continues at coordinate 2,102 of MUGG01000209.1, forward strand.
GACCATTTCAACAGCGGTCAGATTTGCCTGATTCAGTTCCGCCTGATGCAACAACGCTTTATTTAAATTCGCGCCCGTGAGGTTTGCAGCAATCAACTTAGCATTGCAAAAATCCACCCCCTGCAAATCCACACCATGCAGATCCGCCCCCCGCAGATTCCGCCCCGCCAACTCTGCCTCCCGCAAATCCACGATCGACTGCTGCGATCGCCACTGCAACCAAGCGATCGGACCTTTACCTAATGCCAATAGCGCTGCTAGATCCGCCATGGACTACTCTCGCCGTGTCTCCTCTGGGAAAGCACGCCCTGGCAAACTTTCCAACGCCGCCAGTACGCCCTGTTCTGCTGCAATAATATCGCGCTCTTCGCCCCCAAGGTAGAGCCGACCAAAAGTTCCCACCGCCGAAATTTGCAGGATGTTAATAAAGGCAGCCTTTTCCGCTTCATTAGCCGCTAGGGAAGCGTAGGCCGCTGGTTCCACTTCCAAAACGTACAGCGTCTGACCCGCCAGAATCATATTGCCGCGCCGGGTTCGGTTAATCAGTTGCGTATGGTGGGGGGTGATGTTGCGAATAATGCGACTGGAGATGACCCGAGGCCGCAGACAATCCGTCGATCGCACGCCCAGGTAATCCATCATGGCCCGCCCCGCTGCGTGGATATCCCCCTGACTGCTGGCATGGATCTCCATCAAGCCATAGAGCCGCTCAATAATCTGTACCCCCGGACTGACCTGGGCAGACTTGAGGGCGATATCCATCATTTGGTTAATTTCAATCCCCGGCGAAACCTCGATCCAAAGCGAAGCATCCCCCGGCAATGGCAAAAATCCCTGGGCTTCCGTACCCAAATAGGCTGCGTGCTGGCGTTGCAGGCGATCGATATAGACGTAGCTGCGCAGGTCAATTCCCAAGGGAGTTCTCGCAAAACGGCAAAGCTCTCCCAGTATACGGGGGTCGGGGACGGCTTGGAAGGGACGTTAGGAAGTCTAGGGGGAAATATTAGGAAAACTTATACTTTCAACTAAAATTCGTCGATGGCTAAATCGTTGAATCTGCCCCGACGCCTCGAGTTCTCCTAGGAGCCGAGTAATCGTCACCCGAGTCGTGCCAATTAATTCCGCTAAACATTGATGCGTCACGGGAATATCAAGGAGTAAACCACTGTCGTGGGGTTGTCCAAATTTATACGCCAGCCATTGCAATGCTTTTAACAGCCGAGAAACAATTCGACGACAATGAATAATACTCAGTAATTCTTCAACTTGCTTACTATGAGTAATTAATAATTCGTCTAGGTGCGGGGCTTGGGAATGCAGCGATCGTACCGTGACGCGGGAGAGACATTCAATTTGATAGGGATTCACCTGGGTTAGGGATGGACTAATGATATCTCCTGGCCCCCAAATCCCAACACAACTGACATCCCCAGTTTCATCCCAAGTCGTCGTGCGAATTAAACCCTCTTCGATCGTCCAGAGGGTGTCGTCTTCGAGGGGAAACGTTGCGCCTTTGACAAACCAACGAATTTGGCTGTTAGCGAGAGCTGTCGTAGAAAGGGTGGGGGACAGTAAACGGGTATAAGACATACAACATACCTTGAGTGTTTTCTACCGATCAGGGCAATCGTGAAGAGCGAGGGTTCAGAAAACGATCGCTCACATTAGAGGTGTTGTCATTCACGCAGTTATCATTCACGCAGTTGTCATTCATACAACAGACAGAACAAAACCCACGTCAGCTAAGTGATCAGCCGTTGCACATAACGACTTGCATACAATGATCTATACATAACTATCTAGCAACTATCTATACGTCACTCTTTGCACGCAACTCTCTGTATATTTCTGCATAGTATTTTGTCCATAGGTTATTGCCTACCTACCAACTACACATTATCTGCACAATCAAAGTCTGCATAATCAAAGTCTGCACAATCAAAATACTTGGCCCTAATAGGCTAACAAAACCTCTCATATCGCTTCAGCAGGGGATTCAGTGATCCACCAAATTTTTACAATCTAAAAATTTTTTCTATCTATCCGTTTAGCAAGTACTTGATGGATGAGTCTCAACAGATGCACTCGTACAGTATAGGACATTTGGCAACGGCGCTAAATTTAAAAGATTAATTTTTAGGATGAGATAAAGTAATTCTGATAAAGATTCAATGAATTAACAAAAATTGAGGCCTAGTAATAATTACTTATTCACTAAGAAGAGGCTAAAAAATCGAAAAAATTATCAACTTTTCTAGGGGAGATAGAATTTGTGGAAATACTCAAGTAATTGCCAGATTTTCGCTATACATCATAGATCGCCCAATTTCCGGAGCGCACCATCAGGCCCAAACCTTATCCAGAATGGCGACAGTTGATGGCAACAGTTGATGGCGACAGTTATTTAGACATCCCCCCACAGCTCAATCCACCCACCCATCCATCAAAAAAGAGGAGGAATAAACCAATTCCTCCCCTCATGCAGTCGTAAGCTTAAATAAGAAAACATCGTTGCCAGCGATCGGCCCCTCTCCGAGCGATCGGGCCTAACCGTTGACTAATCCGTAATATCGTCGTGGGCAAAGCGGTTATACAGGAAGTCCAGCGCACGGTTCCGCAAATCGTAGTAGCGAGGATCTTCCAAAATTTGAGCCCGATCGCGGGGACGGGGGAAGGGAATATCTAAAATTTCGCCAATGCTAGCCGCAGGGCCGTTGGTCATCATCACCAAGCGATCGGCCAAGAACAGACATTCATCAATGTCATGGGTCACCATGAGAATGGTGCACTTGTGATCCAGGAAAATTTGCGACAGTTCCTCCTGCATCTCTTCCTTGGTGATCGCATCCAACGCCCCAAAAGGTTCATCCAAAATCAGCACCTCAGGCCGCAGACAAAACGCCCGCGCGATCGCCACCCGTTGCCGCATCCCCCCGGACAGTTGGGGTGGCTTCTTATCCATGGCGTCGCCTAGGCCCACCATGACGAGGTGTTCTTGGACAATATGATCTTTTTCCGCTTTGGACTTGTTGGGATGTACCGAATCCAACGCCAGGTAGACATTATCGTAGGCCGACAGCCAAGGCATGAGGGAATAGTTCTGGAACACCACCATGCGATCGGGGCCAGGTTTCGTAATCTTTTGTCCCCGCTTCCGCACTTCACCCTCGTTGGGATCGGCAAAGCCCGAAATCGTATTGAGCAACGTGGACTTGCCGCAACCAGAGTGGCCAATTAGGCAGATAAATTCGCCTTCTTTCACTTCTAGGTTAATGCCCTTGATCACCACGTTCGGGCCAGAGGCCGTGGGATAGACTTTGGTGACGCCATCCAAGACGAGAAAGGGCGCGGTTTGATCGGGAGCAGCGGTCTTGGGTTTTTGAATGCTGTAGGTCATGGCACAGGTTGATGGATAGAGGTGAAGTGCTGGGCAACCAGTCTGATACCAGAAAGGGGACTGGTGCAGTCCCACTTTTCAGAATTCGGCAACGGTCAGGCTTAGGCAACGGCTCTCACAGGGCCGATCGGGATTTCTGCCATGGTCACATCCCGCTTAATCGCTAGACCGTTGAGATAGGCGATCGGATCATCAGCGTTAAATTGCGATCCATCGACTAGCTGAATGGAACTGCGGCTATAGGAAATCTCAGTCATCCCCAACTCACGGGAAGCGGT
>MUGG01000036.1 GCA_002148405.1 Alkalinema sp. CACIAM 70d
TGTCCAGCAACAAAGGGTAGTGCTCTAAATTGTTGGGAACCCAGCGACCCCATGCTTCATGCCGACCCGTTGAAAGAAGGATGTCCATGGCGATCGCTATGACAAACTACCCTACAGACAAACTAGGGTACTGTCAATCCGTATTAAAAAATCTCAATCCCGGTATCATTTTTTACCTCCTACGCTCCGGTAGACGGGCAGGCAAAGACCAAGAATTTGCTAAGTTGAGCCAGCGTTGTTGTAACTGCTTCACCCGACGGTTATCCGTTAGCGCACCGACTAGATCACCCGTGGCTTTGCGCAGTTCTGCCCGATCGCTCAACGCAAGCTCCGAAAACGGATCAACCGCGATCGCGCGATTCAAATCTTGCATTGCCGCTGCCGTTTGTTTTGTTTGCTGATAAGCTTGGGCACGACCGATCAGCGCCAGGGAAAAATTCGGGTCAACGTCCAAAACTTGGTTAAAATCTGCGATCGCCCGATCGAACTGTTGCTGTTGCAGATAGGCAGATCCCCTCGCTTGATAGGCCAAGGAAAACTTGGGATTGAGTTGAATCGCCTTATCAAAATCCGCGATCGCCCCATCCACCCGTCCCGCTCTGAGCCGCTGGCTACCCCGGTGATAGTAGGCAGGCGCATAGTTGGGATCCTTGTTAACCGCTGCATCCAAGAAATCACTCTCTTGATCACGCACAAATAAGTCCAAGCCCGATCGAATCAATTCAGGGGCAGTCTCTGCCAGCTTCAGCGTGGGAATTTCGGCTTGGATGCCTGCCTTGGGTACAGGAGAGGCCGGAAGGACTTGCAGCAACGGCCTGCCTTGGGTCAGATACCACTCAGCTTGTCGAGCGTCAGCCTTGGCCTGGGACAAATCTCCTAACGCAACGTGCAACTTACAGCGCTGCTTATAAATATCAGACTTCTCGAAGCGTGAAGAGGTGCTGTTAAGCGCTCGATCGTAGTCCGCCAAAGCCTGCGATCGTTGATTGGCTAGGGCATACAAATTCCCCCGATCCATATAAAGCTCATGGAGATCCGTATTGACCCAACCTAGCAAAAACGCCCAATTTTTGTCATTGCTTTGTTTTTTGCCCACCAATTTAATGGCTTGGGTGTAGTCCTGAATCGCGCTTTGCCAATTTTGGAGTTGCTGGTAAGCATAGGCGCGGTGGAGCCGATATTCAAAACCGTTGGGATGTTTAGCAACGAGGCGATCGTACTCAGCGATCGCGCCTTGCCAATTGCCCATTCCTTCCAGACTCTGCACCAGACGCACCTGAACTTCCTCATGCTCCGGCTCCAGTTCCAACACCCGTCGGTAGTCCGCGATCGCGCTAGCAAAATCCCCCAAATCTCGCTGCCTCAGCCAGCCCCGCTGTTGGTATGCATCCACATAATTCGGAGCCAATTCGATCGCGCGGCTGATCGCAGCGAGGCGAATTTCTGAGTTGGAGGATTCCTGGGCAATTTCATAGAAGTTGGCAGGCGTTTTTGGCAGATCAAAACTTCGTACTGATGGGGACAACTCCGGCCATGGCTTAGCCGCAGAACTAACCTCTAGCAATAGCGGACTGGCCGTACAGATCGCTTTGGCTTGTTCTGCCTTGGGCAGTTGCGGTTTCCGGGAAGCGGCGATCGCGGCATCGACGCCAATGCTGCTGAAGCATCCACCCAGTAGGCAAATAAGGCCAACAGTGTGCCCACGCCCCACTTGTCCCATGGCTAACTTCCCAACAGTCAACCCATTCCCCAAAAGTCCTCTAACTCGTTTGAGTGAGTGGAACAAAACTGTCTGCGATCGTGTTCTGGCCATACCTGGTTCACTGATTGAATTGCGACACTGATTTGCAATCTTTCTGGCACCATTTTAGAAATTTATTTTTCAAAATGTGATCAATCACTCTCCAGGGGGAATTCTAAACCAGACCTTTTAGGAGACCCTTTGCATGAGACGTCCCCCCCATGCCATCCATCCCAAAATCAGCACCATGCCCCGGCCCAAAACCGAGGCTAGTCAATACCTGGATCTGTACAAAATGGCGATCGAAAAAAGCCGTCTAGAAAACGAACTGGCCACGATCGAACAGCGTCGTCTCCAAATCGAGCAGCGGCTGGAACAGTTGGCCCAGAAAGCAGTGGAATTGGAACAATCGGCATTAGCGGCCAGTGCGGTGACCCATCCTGAGTCCACCCGTGCAGAGTCTAAGCCTGCTTTACGGCTCCCTGTGCTGAATCGATCGGATTACCAGACCTTCGTGCTGGAATATTAGTTGAGATTCGTTGAAAATCCCTGATTTCGTAATTTTTGGTGATTGTATCTGAATTCTAGAAAAGACTCCTTTCGCACCCGCTACACTCGACAACCTATGAAACGACAGATAAAAAAGGGTTCACGATCGTGAACCCTTTTACCCTATCTAGCGGAAACAAACGTTAAACCGTAAGCGAGCACCCAACGTCCTATTGATCAGCCTCTGGATCAAAATCATCCTCTTCATCCTCCGGCTCAGCATGACCGACGGTATTCGCCGACACCTGCGCGCCCATCTCCAGTTTTTCCCGCACCAGCTTTTCAATTTCCTGGGCCAGTTCAGGCTTTTCTTCTAGGTATTTAATCGCATTGTCACGGCCTTGGCTGATGTTGTCGCCGTTGTAGCTGTACCAAGCGCCTTTACGGGAAATGACGTTGGTTTCTTCCGCCAGATCCACCAAGCAACCCAGGGTGGAAATTCCCTTCCCGAAAATCACGTCAAACTCGGCAATTCGGAAGGGTGGCGCAACTTTATTCTTGGCAACCTTCACCTTCGCCCGAATCCCAAATTCTTCGTTGCCCTTCTTCAGGGTTTGAATTCGGCGAATGTCTAACCGCACCGAAGCGTAGTATTTCAGCGCTTGCCCGCCCGTCGTGGTTTCTGGGCTGCCGTAGGTGACCCCGATTTTTTGGCGCAATTGGTTCAGGAAGACAACCGTACAGCCGGACTTCCCAATGTTCCCCGTAATTTTCCGTAGCGCTTGGCTCATCAACCGCGCTTGCAGACCCACGTGGGAATCACCCATTTCACCTTCAATTTCCGCACGGGGTACCAGGGCCGCCACTGAGTCGATGACGACAATATCCACCGCCGCCGATCGCACCAGTTGATCAACAATTTCCAAGGCGGCTTCCCCGGTATCGGGCTGGGAAACGAGCAAGTTATCAATGTCTACGCCCAGATTGGCGGCATAGGTTGGATCAAGGGCGTGCTCTGCATCCACGAAGGCTGCGATGCCTCCCTGTTTCTGCACTTCCGCAACGGCATGGAGCGCCACCGTTGTCTTACCGGAACTTTCTGGCCCGTAAATTTCAATTACCCGACCCTTGGGCATTCCGCCCCCCAGGGCCAAATCTAGGGTCAGCGCCCCACTGGGGATGGTTTCCACTTTCATGCGGGTGGCATCACCGAGGCGCATGATGCTGCCCTTACCAAAGTTGCGTTCAATCTGCCCCAGGACTAAATTGAGGGCTTTTTGCTTATCAGCATTTGCCTTATCGGCGGCGTTATCCGAGGAGGATGCTTTGGGCGGCATTCGTGAACTATCCTTTGAACGTGTAGGATTTTTGGAGCTTGGCGCGTCTGCCAATGGCATATCCCAGTCTAGCGATTCTTTAGCCAAGGTTCTCACCCACCTCTTATAACACAGAAGTTTACTGATAGAACAAATATATCATAAAAACCGGATTGAGTAGAACAAATTTATTATTTTGCTGGCAGCGATCGCAGATTTCCGTCCCGAAGCGTTTTACAATGCTGTCTACGGGCAAGGTTCTCCTTAGAAACGCTCCACCATCAGCAGTACGCCTATCTAAAGTTCTGTAAATTTGTTTGTTGCCTCAGTCTTGTTCTGTAAGAGCTTGTCTATGTTGGATGACCTACGATCTCACCTAGATTCCCTCGACGAGGCGGACTCCGGATTTCCCCAGGGGACGCTGACGGTGGCAGGGGTGGCGACTTATATTAAGGAGTCCCTGGAACTGGATCCAAATTTACGGCAGATTTGGGTGCTGGGGGAAGTCTCTAGCGTCAGTCAAAGTGCAAAGGGCATTCACTTCACCTTGCAGGATCCCGTCGGCAAACAATCGCTGCTTTGTGTGGCTTGGAACAGCTACGCCCATCGCCTGAAAACTTTGCCTAGTGCGGGGGAACAGGTGATTGCCCTAGGCGAAGTTAAAACCTATATTCAGCAGAGCCGCTATCAACTTCAGGTCTATCAGATTTTGCCAGCGGGGGCGGGACTGCAAGCGCTGCGGTTCCGGCAACTCTACGATCGCCTCGCAGCGGAGGGCCTCTTTGATCTCGATCGTAAACGGCCTCTACCAACCCATCCCCAAACGATCGCCGTGGTCACCTCTCCCAACGCAGCCGCTTGGGGTGATATCCAAAAAACGTTGCGGCATCGGTATCCCGGTTTGCAAGTGTTGCTCTCTCCGGCGATCGTCCAGGGGGAAACGGCTCCGGCGTCGATCGTGGCAGCGATCGATCGGGTGGAAACCGATGGGCGGGCAGAGGTGGTGATTCTGGCGCGGGGGGGCGGTGCAGCGGAGGATTTGGCCTGTTTTAATGATGAGCGGGTGGTGCGGGCCGTGGCACTGTGCGAGATCCCGGTGATTTCTGGGATTGGCCATGAACGGGATGAGTCGCTGGCAGATTTGGCAGCGGATTATTTTGCCCACACGCCCACAGCAGCGGCGGAAGTGGCGGTACCCTGTTTAGCGGATTTGGCGATCGCCCATCTCGATCGGGTACAGGCGTTACGGGATGCCATGGAAGCCGCGATCGCTGATCAACAGATTCGTTTAATGCGCTTGCGCGATCGCTTAACCCGCGTTCGACCCGATCGGCAATTGCACCAGGAACAACAGCGCCTCCATTGGCTCAAAAAGCAGTTGATGCAATCCATCCAGCAGCAATTACAACAGGCTCAACAGCACCAGAAATTGTTAAAAGAAAAGTTAATCACCCTAGATCCCAATGCGGTTCTCAAACGTGGTTATGCCGTGGTGCGATCAGAAGGCCAAATTGTCCGATCGAGTCAACAGGTACAGGTGGGCCAATCGATCGCAATCCAATTAGCTCAGGGTTCAATGGTTGCCCAAATTACGGAAATCCAATTGGAAGTAGTAACAGATCATTCAACAGAATGATTCAACCAATCATTAACCAGAAGTATTAACCAAACATTCAACCTGAGTCAACGTTCAAATCAGCGATTACGGAGGACAGCATGGCAACCAAGCGGAAGAGCAAAACGGAAACGCTCCCAGAAAATTGGAACTACGAAGCAACAGTCAGCCAAGTTGAAGAAATTTTAGCGCTGATCGAATCGGGGGATTTGGACTTAGCAGAGGTGTTCGATCAATTTACCGTCGCAGTTGAACATTTGAAGGAATGCGATCGCTTTTTGGCCGATCGGCAAGGCCAAGTAGACTTACTGATCGAAAGTTTATCCGATGAACCAGACTTTTAATCGCACTGCCCCTGCTGTCATAACATCACAAAGAAAAACGATCGCGGTTTCCCAAGGAGAAAACTGCGATCGTCACAAACTTCAAGAATCACACTTCCACGGACAAACTTGTCTTCCCAACTTCTAGGGCTATACCAAATTGATTTACTACCGCTACAGATTC
>MUGG01000001.1 GCA_002148405.1 Alkalinema sp. CACIAM 70d
GTCATGGGTTGCAATTACAGGTTGATTTGGTATTACTTGCTGCCGAATTTGGCTTTGGCTTGGGCGTAAATTTCGGCGGTGATTTGAGTTGCGCCCATTTCTTCTGCCAGTTTTTCGATTTTTTTGCGGGCGGCGGGGCGGACGAAAAAGGGGATTTCTTTCAGTTTGGCTTCGGCTTCAGCAGTCCATTCCATGGCGATTCCTCACAACAACGTACACAACAACAGGCAAGATTTATGTATTGACCATGCCTAGTCTACCCTGTGGACTTCCCCCGCACACCCTGGGAACCTGTCAGCCCAGCAAATTCGCTGTAGAGAAAACGCCTCAAGGACGATCGCTTTCGCGTATTATCAGCGATGGGGGCTCCAAGGAGTCCTGTTGAACCCTAGGAATGATTGTTATGGTGGAACCTACGACTGAAGCGAACCAGGCTACGACGATGAAGTATGGTGAGCGGGAAATTGAGGAAGGGAAGCTGATTACGTTTCCGAATCCGCGCCCAGGACGGGAGTATAACATCAGCATTACGTTGCCGGAGTTTACCTGTAAGTGTCCGTTTTCGGGCTATCCGGATTTTGCGACGATCCATGTTAATTATGTGCCCGATGAAAAGGTGGTGGAACTGAAGGCGATTAAGCTGTATGTCAATGGCTATCGCGATAAGTACATTTCCCATGAAGAGTCGGTGAATCAGATTTTGGATGATTTGGTGGCGGCTTGTGATCCGTTGGAGATGACGGTGAAGGGAGATTTTCAGCCCCGTGGGAATGTCCATACGGTGGTGGAGGTGCAGCATCGCAAGGCGCATCGTAATAGCAATGCCACGATCGAACCTGCGGAGAAGGGAAAGAAGGGTAAAAAGGATAAGGGTAAGAAGTAATCGCGAATTCTGTGGTGATTGGTTGAGCTACAGGATGGTGAATAACTGTTAATGTAGTTGTGAATTCTTGGAACGGGGGGATTGGTTGAGAGTCCCCCATTTTCTAAATACGATCGTTCTGGTTAATCCTTTTGACTCATTAGCTTACTAACTATGGGTGTCGATCGACTTTTACCCATAGCTCTCGAGCTTTGACTAATTGAGGACGATTCATTTGCAGAGCCGCAATAGTAATTTTTCCAATCGAAGTCCGTGGGATTAATTCGGTAAAGATCTGATTCCATTCAAAGTGGTCTATCCAGCGATCGTGTTGAGGATGAAAGAAGCGAACAGTTTCGCCTGTTTCTGGATCAAGAGCAGTGTGCCGATTAGCTTTACTACGATTGCAGGGTGGACAGGCTAAACAGAGATTTTCCAAGACTGTTTCTCCGCCTGCGGATTGCGGTATGATGTGCTCAATTTCAAAGGTTACAGCCATAAGTGCTTCGTAACTTTGGCAATAGGCACAACGATTACAGAATTGCTGCCGGATGCGGCGTTGAAGGGTTACGGAGATGTAGGTACTCATGAAGCGATCGTGTGCTCATCAAGGCGTTTGAGCGTGTAGAGGGCACGGGCTTTGAGCACCATCAGATGATCTGCTTCAGCGAGGATTCGATCGAGTTCGCTGGTTTCTGTGCTTGATAATTGAGCTTCGGTGTTTTTGGCCAGTAGTTCGTCGAGGCGAGATTGCTCTGCTGGGGAAATTTTGCAGTTGGCAAGGACAAGGAGTTCTTCGCGGCTGAGGCCAATGAGACATTGACGATCGTTCAATAATGGATGGGTGAGTTGGTGATATGCGTCAAGATCGAGCAGAACTCCAATTTGTTTGCCTGTGTTGTCTGTGATGTAACGAAGGCTGTCTGACATAAGGATGACTCATTAAAGCAGCATAATACTTACTATAGCGTTCCTATCTTGACTTCTAACTACGATCGTTAGAGTTGATGCTTTTGATACGAGCAGTTTTTCAGGGCTGCGATCGTTTCTCCAGGATTTGATGTAGTTGATGCCGTTTTCCTCAACTTCTATGGATATGTCCTGGGTGCTTGTTTGGTAGTTCTGCCACACAAGGATGGAACGATTGTAGGTTGCTCACGTTCCCAATTCCAAAAATTTTTGTCAAAATAAAACTACCTGTCACCCACGCTCCTACCCTCCCACCTTCCTACCCTCACCATGCCAAACCCCACCACTCCCCAAGAACTCCTCCGTCTCATTGACCAGGCTGCGGATGAACAATGGGAAGCGTTGGATCTGCCGGGGCTGGGGCGATCGGAGTTACCGAAGAAAAACCTCAAGGAAAGAGGTTCCATTGAATCCAGAGTCGTCTAGCGAAAATTTGCGATGAGTTATTCATATTCAAACAAATAACAGTGACACGCCCGATCGCTGTAAGACCGAAAATTTCCTGCCTTGATGTAATTTGAAAATGGTTTTCCCAAGTGTCTTGACGAGGATTAAACAGAGTAGTCTCAGTTTGGGTGTCAGGATCAATTATGCTAATGTGATTGCTTTTGTGGAGGTTACAAGAACGACAAGCGAGTGCGAGGTTATCCAGTGAATCGCTTCCCTGTTTTGATTTTGGGATAATGTGTTCAACTTCAAAGGGAAAGTTAAATGCTAATTCAGGAGCACGGCAATATTCACATCGATGTTGAGCGATCGCTGCAACCGCGTCATAGGACGGATTCATGCATTAAAATTGGACAAGTTGGCCGAGAGACGTTGGGTAGAAGCCATGAGTTCTGCTTCGACGAGTGCATCGAGTTCTGCTTGTAGGTCAGGAGGAAAGGCTTGATCTGTATCACGGGCATGACGCCATTCTGTCATCAAGGTTTCTAAGCGTTGCTGTTGAGCCGCAGTGAAGAATCGATCGGGCTGAAAATTGGGTATGAGCAGAAAGATGCTGCATCCTTCTGGATCGAGGGTTTGGGCGATCGCGTCAAGGGCTTGACCGGGGGTTTGACCGATCGATCGGGTTGCGCCGGATACTGCTTGGTAATGCCGCTTTCCAGTTGCATCTGTGACGGGCAGAATGGAGATCGAAGTCATGGTGTGAAGTGGTTGGAGCAAGCAACTATACCTATTATAGCTTCCCTGCCAGGATCGCCCCAGACCCCTAAAATTCCGCCAAAATAAAACTATTTATCACCCACTCTCCTACCCTCTTACTCTCCCACTCTCCCACCCTTCTACTCTCACCATGCCAAACCCCACCACTCCTCAAGAACTCCTCCGCCTCATCGACCAGGCTGCGGATGAACAATGGGAAGAATTGGATCTGTCGGGGCTGGGGCTGACGGAACTGCCGAAGGAAATCGGGCGACTGACGGGGTTGAAGCGGTTGGTGTTGGGGAAGGTGAGCTAGAATAATAATGCTTTTTCGTCAGCAGATTTGTATATATGTCGATCGTATTGACGTTGTCACCTGAACTTGAAGTAATGCTTCGGACTCAAGCTGCAAAACAAGGAAAAGCCGTTGAAGCGATTGCTTTAGAAATATTGTCACAGGCATTAATAGAACATAATTCACTTCAGCCTAATGCATTAAAGCTAGCGGCGTTGAGCACGATCGAGGATTATGCACCGGGAAGTGAGCTTCTGGCATTTGAAGCGATCGATGGCGAGGATTTTCAGAAGTTTGAAGCGGTATGAAACGGGGTGAAATTTGGTTGGTACAGCTTGATCCAACGCTCGATCGAGAAATTGGCAAAACCCGACCAGCTTTGATCGTGAATGATGAAGAAATTTTTTATGCGTTGATTGAGAAAAACTCGTGATTATTGCAGATTTGTGGATTAATGACTAAACCAATTTTCAATATCTAAATTCTGAAAGTATTGATAGTCGTTTACATTGCGGGTTACAAGAATTAATTGATTAGTTTGAGCGATCGCGGCAATTTGTCCATCCGCGTAGGAAGGTGTTAGACCGTTTGATATTAATCTCGTACGCTCTTGTGCAAACCATTCTGCTGCAGTTTGCGTGTAAGGTAGAATCGGTAATTTGCTTTTAACTTCGTTGTAGAGATAGAGCTCGATCGTTGTGCGACGCTGGGATAATGGCATGCGATAACACCCGACTAATAGTTCATGCCAAACAACTGCACCGATCGCGATCTGATGTTGATGTTCAATAATTGTCTGGATTACATTTGGATGAGGTGAGGGGCGAATGGCTTCGGAAATGATGTTTGTATCAAGCAAATATTTGAGGCTCATTCAAAGACAACCTCATTGCCTGTGAAGGCTCGATCGCGAATGTTTGCCCAGATTTCATCGGGGTTGAGATCGATTTGATGGAGATTATGTTGTTTGCGGAATTCCAGAAGGGCATCACCAAATCCGATCGGAGCGTTGGATGAGGTGTGTTGTTGTAAGTAATTCCTTAATGCTTCCTCGATGATTGCGTCGAGGGACAAGTCGGCTGAAGCGATCGCTTGAACGGCTTGTAGCAGCTCTGGGTCAAGGTTGACGATTGTTGGCATGGCGATCGCTCCTAGAAGGCTGGAACAGGTCTATTATAGCGTTTTTGTCCTGGGTGCTTGTTTGGTAGTTCTACCACACAAGGATGGAACGATTGTAGGTTGCTCACGTTCCCAATTTCAAAAATTTTTGTCAAAATAAAACTACCTGTCACCCACGCTCCTACCCTCCCACCTTCCTACCCTCACCATGCCAAACCCCACCACTCCCCAAGACCTCCTCCGTCTCATTGACCAGGCTGCGGATGAACAATGGGAAGAATTGGATCTGTCGGGAATGGGGCTGACGGAACTGCCGAAGGAAATTGGGCGGCTGACGGGGTTGAAGCGGTTGGTGTTGGGGAAGTGGGATGAGGAGGAACAGGAAAGTACGGGAAATCGGTTGACGGAGCTACCGGAGGATCTGGGGGCATTGCAACAGCTTGAGGAGTTGCATCTGTGCGATAACCGATTTGAGGGATTGCCGGAGGTAGTTGGGCGGTTGCGGGGGTTGCGGACGTTGGAGGTTGCGAAGAATCAGCTTCGGGTGGTGCCGGAGTGGATTGGAGGGTTTGAGCAGCTTGAGGAGCTTTCGGTTTGGGGGAATCAGATTGAGGTGCTGCCGGAAGCAATTGCTCAACTGACGCAGCTTGAGAAGTTGAGGATTGGGGGTAATAAGCTAAAAGGGGTTCCTGATTGGATTGCGCGATTGACTCATTTGACGGAATTTGGATGTTGGGATTGTCAGCTTGAGGCTGTTCCTGATTGGATTGCCAATCTCAGGAATCTCTCTAGGTTGAACTTGAGTAAAAATCCGCTAAGAACGATTCCTGATTGGATTGGCAACTTCACTGAATTAACTGAACTTCGTCTTTGGGAAACCCAGATAGAGGTACTGCCAGAGTCGATCGCCCAACTCACCAAACTCACTAAACTAATCCTAGGTGGAAATCCACTAAAAACAATTCCAGACTGGATTGGTAACTTAACCGAATTAACCGAACTCTATCTCTATGAGAATCAGATAGAGGTACTGCCAGAGTCGATCGCTCAACTCACCAAACTCACTAAACTAAACCTGGGTGGAAATCCACTAAAAACAATTCCAGACTGGATT
>MUGG01000091.1 GCA_002148405.1 Alkalinema sp. CACIAM 70d
GAGGCCAAGTTAATGAAGCCGGACGGTGAGCGGCCGCGCCTACATGATCTGCGGCATTGCTATGGCCAGGCCGCGGCCGAAGCGGGTTTGCACGAAAAGCAGATCATGGCTGTGATGGGGCACTCGACCACGCGAATGAGCGCGCGGTACGCCAAGTATGGTCCAAACGCTCATGCGGGCTATGCCGAGACTGTAGCAAATCACATATCTAGCAAGCTTAGCAGAAGATAAGGATTGTAGTACTTCTTCTCGGTTGAGCAGTGAGGGCCTTTTAAATTTATTGGCCCTCACTATCTACGCATTCAGAATTTGATGAATTCTCTCTATTTCATCAATTGCACTTTTATGGACCTCAATTTGCCGTTCCGCATCGCCAGCCTTCCAATCCGCGATTGTGCGGGTTAGATCAAAAAAAGGAAGTTGAACACAGTATCGGCGACACATCTCAGGAAGGCGATGTGTAGCCCATGGGTTTTCAAGTAATAGCGTCGCTTTAGGTAAGCTTATCAAGGCGCCTGATAATTTGGACTTTGACTTTCCTGTTAATCTATACCTTCCATTATGGCCCATCTTGTAAATGCGCTCTGAAAAAACGAAATCCTCTTCAAAAATTGGTGCGCCGCGCCAGCCGTAGAAGGCATACCACAAAGCCCCGGACGTAATTCCATCGTTCCATGACATTAGCGGGGCTGCTTGGTCCGGGCTTATCACGTCCGGCCATATTCCCATGGACCTAAAGTCGATCCAAAGAATTGACGGTTTGTCGCCTGCAAATTGATGCTCCGGCCCTTTCGCTGCACAAACGCGACTAATCATGTTGGCCTGAACACTATCATTTGCCTTGTTCGGGTCCGGCTTTCCTCCGGGCTGCAAAACAGCGGTAGTAGTTTCTACTTGTACGCCGCCTTTAATATATTTGTTCCTCTCCACGCCCTCAGGGGTTCCCCCTTTGGCAATATCTTCAAGCATCTTTTGCTGATCTTCGTCTTGGTGTTTCGCAAACACCTCAACTACGACCTCTCCATCGCCTGCATTAATCTGAAAATCAGCCGTGGGAGCCGAAGTCACTGGGATAGGGGTAACTTTAAAGCCTGCCGATAGGAGCCCGCCATAAGCACGCAGCTCGGCAAGTGCAGATGCCGCTTCCTCAAAATTTGAGTCAATGCAACGTGGCAGTAAGTTATTAAGCCATCCGATATCGTTCCCCTGCAATGCTACTTGGGCTACCGCCTTATTTGTTAAAGTATTAGTAGAGCTTGAAGCCTTATTAAAAAGCGGATGCCAAGCTGGATGTCGTTGATCGCCTTGCATCGGCATATCCGCAATAATTTCTTTCTCTGTATCAGGTATTAGATCGCTGAGCGTCTGCATCATATTCCCCCAAGAATTATTTCGCTTCTGAAGCCGCTTCTGCGCAACGTACATAATGAATAACTACGAGTCATTCTGTGTGTTGCTTAGTCGGCGACCAGATATACGATAGTATGCGTCTTGCGGAGAATGCTTCAGGCTTTTGGCAGATTCGTAAAGTGCTCGCCGTAGTAATTGCATGATGCGCCGACAACGAGCGTGCTCTTAGAGAGGCCCACGCTGCTGATGCGACTTAGGTCAATACGGAAATGCTATTGCAGTTCCCGAAGTGATCGAAATATGCCGAGGAGAATTCAGGATGTAACTTTGCGATTGGGCGATAATGGTGTTCTTAATCCCTCTCTGATTCCAGCGCATGATCACTTAGATAGTTAGTTCTTCAGACGCTTGTCGAAGAACTCGCGCGTCCGCTTGAAGGCATCTTCCGCCGATGCGGGGTTCCCACCGACACGATGCTTCTTGAGACCACCTCCAACACTCCAGCCCTCCACCTCAACGATGCGCTCGGGCCTGTCGAAGCTATGATAGGTGCCTGGGTAGAACACCATCTCAGTTGGTGCGGCCTTCTTTAGCGCATCACTCGCCAGCAGTTGGCGGCAGAGATCGGCCGGAGTCCAGGTGTCATCTGCCCCCATCAATACCAATAGTGGGATGGCGATTTTCGTGTCCGTCTTGGGATTGCAATAGGGATAAAAGGCTACGGCGGCTTTCACGCCATACGAACTCAGATACTGGCTTTCTTGGACTGCTTTCATGATGGTCCAGCCACCATGCGAGAAGCCGAGCAGGCCAATACGATCTTTATCGACATAAGGCTGCTTGGCGAGGTACTCGGCCGTACCGATGATATCGGTGATGCGGTCTGCTGGCGTTACGAGGTCGGTGCGCTTGCACAGGCTGCCGTGCCCTCGTGAGCCAAAGCTATCGACCACAATCGCCACATACCCCCAGGATGCCAACCGCTCGGCCCAAGCCTGATGGTTGTAATCGTGGCCACCACAGCCATGCAGCACCATGACGGCTGGGAAAGGGCCATTGCCCTTGGGCCGGTAGACACCCGCATACACGGTCACGGCAGCCGACAGGCCGGGCGTCGAGGCGTTCGGGTAGCTGACGTTGTCCTTGGCATTGGCAGAACCAATGGCAACGGCCAGTGCAAACCCAATCAGGAAACTGCGCTTCACTGAGTTTTTCATTATCTCCCCCTGCGATTCGACTTGTAACCACGAGTCAAATCGCTCTTTGTGGCTAGTAATAACGATATAATCGTTACTATCAGATGCATCAAGGCAGAAAGTAACGATTGTATCTCGTGGAGGTCGTAGTTCGGCACTGAGATAGTGCTGCGGATGAACGATCTAGATTTTAAACGTAGCTTCGGTGCCCGAGTGAAAGCCCTAAGGGACAAGCGAGGGCTTACCCAAGAAGAGTTGGCTGGCGAAATCGGATTAAGTCCTCATCAACTCTCAGCCATTGAGCGAGGGATTTCTGCAACCAAGCTTGTTACCGCGCGCAAGATTGCCGACCAATTGCGCGTAGACTTCATTGATCTCTTTGATTGGGTGCCGCGCCGCAAACTGTCTGCCGACGAGCAGAAGCGTGAGGCTGCAATCGCTAAATTCCGAGACTTGTTAAACAGCGCCTCGTCCCCAACGTTTGACGACATCGCGGAGATTATTTCTCCCCTTCGCCGCCGCTGACGCTCACTTTCGTGAGAAGGCCCGTCTCCGCGGCATATGCTCTACAACAGGTTGATACTGCGGCAGCGTTTTGATCCAGTCTTCAGCGGCATCCCGCGTGATATAGGTTCGCTTTCCGAGTTTGACGGCTTTCAGTTCACCTGAACCAATCAGCCCATATGCGATGGTGCGTGACGGGCCGTACTCCTTGATGAAGTCGTCGATACTCAATAGGCGCTTATTGCTCTTCTCTTGATCGTTCATGGCTGTCCTCAATATTCACTGGCGAGCATTACGGTTAAAACTCTAGTCGTCTCTCGCGGATCAGATGGATCTTCCGAGCCGCAGGTTAGGCTGAGGTCGTAATAGTCAATCTTGAAGAAGAAACGATCTCCGCCTTGCTCGAACGCTCCGAAGTCGTGTTCACCATGCGGATCGTTAGCTGAGTCAAATTTGTCGAAGGTTCTAACGACCTGCATTAGCTGCGCGATACGCTCATTGCCCAAAGCTGCAACGCCCTGCGTCATCATTACGCGGCCGCCACTCAGGTTCCGGCGGAAGGCATCGTTCAATTCTCGGATGCGCCAAGCCCTGGTATCAATATCGTTAGCCATGAGTAGCCCCTTTGTGGCTCTTGATCGGGGTTTCATAAAGACGAACGAGCGCGATGGGCTGTTCGTCCTTCTCAATGGCGATGCAGTCCTTAGGTGACAGGCGGTGCGCCTTGCGGGCCGTACCCGCAGTCAGGTGTTTGGGCGGCACATTGACCGACGCCAGCGTTGACCGTGCCGCTGCAGGCAGCCAGTCCTCGAAATGAGCGGCGCCGACAACAAACCGTCCATGCATGGCGGCCGAGGCAGCGGCGATACCATGCCTTTGCCAGAAACCATCGAGGCCCGGCCGCTCGAAGCCGTGGATGGTGGCAATCGCCAGGTCGGGCTTCTCCTTGGCTAACAGGCTCGACCAGTCGGCCAGGCATTGCCGCCTGAGTTGCTTGAAGCCCGTGTCGCCCATGCGGAGGATCTTCTGGCCGACCCGCAGGGCTCGTATCGCGTGATACCGGCTCGATGCCTCTCCCGGTGTCTCGGTCAGACCGAACAGGTCGTAGCAGGCCGATAGGATCGCCCTGGCCCCGCTGGGCAGCGTCACCAGCCGGTCGGTGCTGCCGTAGTCCTCGGCACAGGGCACGGTCTGCCTGCGGCCCTCACCCTCGGCAGCAGTCGGGAATAGCTTGCGGCTCAGGCTGACCACTCGCTCAGCCGATAGGGCCACCGAGAGCTGCTCTTGCCGGTGTCGGGTATCTGACGGGTCGGCCAACAGGCCAGTGATCAGCAAGCAGCCTGCCGAGCGATCCTGTAGCCGGTCGAGCTGGCGACGGGCAGCAACCAGGCAGGCTTGCCCCGTGAGGCTGGCAAGGCGCTTCGGCGCTGCCAGGTGGCCGACAGGCCGGGGCAGGCGATAGAAGCCACCCGGTAGCACTAAGGCGTCCAACCTGCCCCAACCCTTCTCACGGATGCCAGTGACAATCTGGGCCAGCAACTGGCCTCGGGCTTGGTTCTGTTTAGGCGTAGAGACGGGGCGGCCGAGAACGCAGACGGCCGCGACCCGCAGCGAAGGCTTCGCCGGTGGGGTCATTCGATCCTCGATGTGGTGGGGTAAGGGCCGGTCAGGCGACCGGCAGGCGGGCCAGAAACCGGCCAAACGGGCGAATCAGCCCGCCCAGGTAGTATATAATACCCTGGCGCCCAGTTCAATATGACAGAATACAGCCATTTATGTGATTTCTTGTTTCCACCTCTAGTATACTACAGGGGTCGAAACCCGCAGAAAGGCAC
>MUGG01000022.1 GCA_002148405.1 Alkalinema sp. CACIAM 70d
CGCTGGATCTCAATCGGAACATCATCTCCGGCCAAATCCCCATTCAAATTCCGAACAGCCCCGACCACAAACTCAATTGGACCCTTTATCTTTTTGTTTCGGTACTCCCTCCCCATAAACTCACTTGAAGACAGGATCGTACCAACCACTTGTGCAATCTGGTCCGCACTTTGAGAATTAGCCAAGAAAACTGCCGCGCAACGTAACGCCAAACTTTCAACAGGAATATCGGAAACAAACATATTGATAAGTTTCCGACAAATAAATCGAGCAGTCGAAGGATGAACTGAAACCATATCCAGCACCGCCTCACCGTCTTCCACACCACGATCCGCAGGCATGGAGTGTCCCAATACAGACTTCATACCAACATCGTGGTCAGCGAGCCTGAAGGAAAACCCTCCATCTACTACCGTCCACCCCGTAAAAGCCCTCGCAACCTCTTTGACATCCTGTTGAGAATACCCACCATCAACTCCCAATGCATGAAGCTCAAGGAGTTCTCGCGCGTAATTTTCATTTGGACGAGATTTGACATTTGATCTTGTATCAAGGGTGTAGAGCATGGCTGGACTACGGGCGCTTACCCCCAGAAGACTTCTAAAATTCCCCAAAGAATGCTTCCTGAAGCCCTCGTTTTCCGCGTATTCAAAAACACTGCTACCGTGAGCATGGTAATACGTACTGAAGTGATTATCCCAAAACCAGGTCATCACCTCTTGCAACTGGCGTTTAGTAAAAATCATACGCTGCGTCAATGGCGTTCCAAGATGCGTCCCTTGCGGAAGAAACTGCGCCTTCTCTGCGTAACCTGCATCATCCACACCACCAGGACTCAATTGCACAGAAAGAAAATCAGAAATCCCCATTCCCAATGCAATCCGATAGTCCTCTTGATTTACGCCAAACGTCGTTCTTTTCAAACCATGCCATGTCTGATGAAACACATCCGACGGATTTAAAACCAAATTTTTTACCGATTTATTTCCTGCACCATCCGCCGCATCAATAGTGAGAAAAATCGGAGATGAAAAATGTTCTTCCGGGGCAATTAAAATAGACCACCTGCCACTTTTCTGCGAAACTTCGACGTCACGAATCAAGGCAGAAACCAAACCTCCACCACTGATTGTCGCTCTTATGGAACCACCAATTGTTTCGTCAGACAACACCCCTGAAACCGTGAATCCACCGTGAGGAACAAGATCACCGTTACTGTGGGACACGCTTGATATCACAGGCGGTGCTATATCCAGAATCAACTCAAGATTTAATTCTGCGACTGCTTCGTTGTACGAATTATCTATTGCACGAAGTACTGCACGCACCACCCCGGGCACCCCATCCAATCTTCCGGTGTGCACATGCCAAGTCTTGCTTTCACTTCTCCAAGCAGCCATTTTTTTAAACACAGCTCCGGAAGGAAGCGTCAACTCAAGCCAAACTTCTTTTACAAGGCCATCATCATCAGCAGTTCCATTTATCACCAAACCACCCGATGCAACCTTCGCCAGACTGTCCGGAGAATAGATAAGTAGTGTTGGAGGAGAAAGATCCGGCTCTTCACTCTTTCCATTTTTTATCAAAAAAGAGAATACACCCGGTGCAGAGACAATTTGGCTAAAATAATCTTTGCCATCTGCAAAGGGATTCTTCGCAAGAAGTATGTATTCCGTCCCTTTTCCTAGTCCAGGAAGGTCAAGTTTCAATTGCCCCGCTCCGTCTGCTTTTACTTGAATTTCGGAGCGGAGCGATCCATCTGGGCGTTTTTCGTAGGCAACGACGGATGTCTCAGCCAAGCCGGCAGCGGTGGAAACATCGGTGATCCTCACAGCCAATGTTCCGACCCGGAACTCTTTCCACACACCCTCGGCCACCGGATCACTCGTCACCCACGCACCGAACGGCTGCACCTTGAACACGTACTGCCGTCCGCTGCCCAGACCATCCAGGTCAAACCTGGACTTGCCCTCCGCATCTGTCGTCGCCTTGCCCCGCAGCGCTTCGCTTCCATCCGCAAGTCGCTCGTAAGCCTGTACCTCCAGCGACGCAAGCCCCACATTACTCACGTGGTCGACAACCTTCACCGTCAGCCCTGCACCACCCACCCTGAACTCGTAAGCGCCCGCACCGGCAAATATCTGGCTGTCCTTGCGACTTCCGTCCAGCAGACTCACCGCCCGCAGGAACAGCTTCCGGCTACCCAAACCCTGCGGGTCCAGCTTCAGCCTGCCTTCACCATCCGTCTTGTAGTTCTGCAGCCAGCTCAGGCTTCCATCCGGATTGGCTTCCATCAGCGTGACGTCCCTCCACGCGTAGGCCGTACCTCCCCGCCCCTCCAGCACTTGAATCTGCAATTGCCCCGCTCGCAGCACGCGTTCGCCCGACGCTTCGATCACCCCGCTTTCGATCTGCTGCATGTACGGCTGTGACTTCAGGACATAGCGACGACCGCCACCCAGTCCATCCACATCGAAGGAAACCGTCCCCGTCGTACCGGTTGTCCGCTTCAACCTCAGCACCTGTGTGCCGTTTGCCAGCACTTCCCACAGTTCCACCGACTTCGATGCCAGCCCCTGACCGCTTACACCATCCACCAGACGTGCAACCACCGCCTCGTTACCCAGCACGAAACGGTGCGGACCTTTACCCACATAGCCCTCGCTGACCTTCACCAGGCCATCCGTCGGACTCTGCGCCGTCACCACGTAAGGAGCACTGCCTATCGAGGGAGGATCCGCCTTCAGCCAGCCCGCTGCATCCGTCCGACCTGCGTACAGCCACGCGTGATTGCCGTCCGCCTTCCAGTGCCTGATGACAAGATCCTGTTCCGCCTTGCCTACCCCGGTGCGGCCATCAATAACCTGAACCTGGAACTTGCCGACCCGGAACTCCTTCCACACACCCTCAGCCACCGGATCACTCGTCACCCACGCACCGAACGGCTGCACCTTGAACACGTACTGCCGTCCGCTGCCCAGACCGTCCAGGTCAAACCTGGACTTGCCCTCCGCATCTGTCGTCGCCTTGCCCCGCAGCGCTTCGCTTCCATCCGCAAGTCGCTCGTAAGCCTGTACCTCCAGCGAGACGAGCCCCACATTGCTCACATGGTCGACAACCTTCACCGTAATGGCGGCAATCGCTGAAGTACAAAACGCTGTAAGGAAAAGACACAGGTAAAACACTCGTCGTGCTGCATGCGCGAGCAGGAGGGTCGAGGCAACGAACATTGGTCACTCCGCATGATCAGATGTCGCGGTTTAGGATTACAGCGACAGAGCGGGAAATGGTTCTGCTCTAATCTAGCGTTGTAAAGCCGCCCTGACGATCTTTGAAACGGCTTGTTACTTACGCTGGAAAAGACAAGAAGAGGCGTAGCAGCGCAAACAGCGGAGAAACCAATCTCCAGATCACCTACTGGAATTTTCGCGTCGGGATGAGCTCGACCCATAAGCCACGACCACTCCAATATATTTTACGAAAACCCAAGACATTGAAAAAAGACTACAAATCACGCGCCGAGCGGAAATTTAACGAAACCGCTCGTGGCCCCATCAACTTTTGACAGTATTAAAAACTAAGAACCTTCAGGCAAAACAATCGATTCAAGAAGATTCTCGTACTGTTCCAGCACCGTCGGCCACGTCAAGGACTCATTGTAACGCTCAACAACCCCCCCCCGAATTAAAGCCAACTCTTTTTCATCATTCAAAAGAGAGTCAAATATAGCTGCGCACGCATCCTCGCTGTTGAAGTAACGCGCAGAAGACCCAGCCACCCATCGATTGAATTTATTATCGTGTGCAACGACGGCATTTCCTGCACCCATAGCCTCAACAAGAGAGGGGTTAGTTCCTCCAACCTGATGCCCATGCACATATCCGACGGAATGGTATCGAAGCGCTTTCACCGTAACCGGATCGTAGATAGCACCGAGGAAAACGACCTCGCTCGACGCTGCCAAACGAACAGCCTTATGGTAAGCATTACGTTCGACATCATACTTGCCAAGAACCGCGAGCTTCACTCCGCGTGGCTTTCGAGAAAAAGCATTTACTATTTCAAGAATTGAATTTTCAGGCTCCGCCCGCGCAATCAACGTCCAATACTCTCCCGGCACGAGACCCAAAGCCCGCACGGGAGCAGGCGCCAACCCTTCCAGTCTATCGGCGCCGTACGGGATAGTTGTTATTTTTCCCGCCCGCACCCTTGTCCTCAGATGATCGAAGATTCCTGGATTGTCTGCGACAAGGTGGTTGCCTAACCAGCATCCAGCCCAATCATTTGCCCAAAACCAAAGCTTGGCCAAGCCACCCCATTTCTGTCGCTTCCACTCAATACCATCCATATTGATGACATTGCGTATCCCTTTGAGCCGAAGCAGGAGACAGAAAACAGCAGTGTTGTAGCCAAGTGTCAGACAGAGATCACTAGAACCCGCTGCATGTAATGTAGCCTTCCAGTCAAAAAGAATGGTTCCCTTTGGCCCCTCTGCTGAGACAGGAATGCGAATACGTTCCACCCCCTCCCAGCGATCTTCAAAGATCGAGCCTTCACCATCTTCCTGGCAATAGACGACGACACGCCAACCGCGTGCGACCAGATAACGGGAAAGATACTCAGCAAACGTCTCAAAACCACCGTGTGCAGCGGGAACTCCGCGAGTTCCCAAAATTCGTAGCGTGCGCTTC
>MUGG01000083.1 GCA_002148405.1 Alkalinema sp. CACIAM 70d
TCAATCACCTGCTTGAGCTGGGTGCTGGCCGCAACGTCTCAATGGTTGGCCGGATCGACAGGGGCATCCGGTCATCGAATTTGGTAACGTCTGGCAGGATCGGCTGGGGCATGGCGCAATTTTTAGACGAGCTTGTTCGGCGTTCAAGTGAAGAGTTGCAAGCCAAGAACATTGGGCGCTGGGCATCGTCCAAGCCCGCGACCTAGCCACCCTGCCTGAAAACCGCCCGGTCAAACTGGCCGGTCTGGTGCTGGTCAGGCAGCGCCCCGGTACGGCCTCGGGCGTCATCTTCGCCACCATCGAGGATGAAACTGGCGTGGGTAATATCGTGATCTGGCCGAAAGTGTTCCAGCAGTATCGCGGGGCGGTGCTTGCCTCCAGGCTGCTCTGCGTCACGGGCAAGGTGCAGCGCGAGGGCCTGGTGATCCACCTGATCGCTGACAAGATCGACGATTACACCGCCATGCTATCGGGTTTGAGCGACATTGCCGATGAAGGCAGCTTCGATGGCACGCTTGCTCACGCCGATGAGGTGCGGAAGACGGTCAGGGAAATCAGTATCCTGGCCAGCCCGGGAACAGTGTTCTAAAGTAGCCGAAACCTTAGATAGACGCAGAACAGCTGTGCTCCAATCGGCTGTTCGACCAGGATACTTGCCAGAAGATTTTACCTGTACGCTCCAAGGCAAGGTATTGTGCATCCTGTGATTACCTTTTCTATCTGATAATCAGTTCGACTCTTCAGATAACGCACCCGGCCCTTCTAGTATTCAGCAAAGCACTCAGTAGCTTCTCACTCAGTAGAAAAGCCATATTTCATCATCGCCGTGAGAGAATTCAAAAATCGGCAGCGCGGCGACCGAATACGTAAATGCGGTCAGTCCTCCAATCCATCAACGCCAGGCGAAATACCGCCAGCGATTGACCAAGTCTGCCGCGGCACCTCGTGACCGGCCAAAACAACAGGCGGCAGAATAGGCTGCACATACTTCGCAAAGCCGCGGCCGACTTCGTTATTCCAGTAATCCCCAAGCCAGCCCAATTTTTCATAGATGTTTGGTTGATCGACTGTTTCACTGACGAGGCCTTGAATGTTATCAAAGATCGTCATGCCACGTTGATAAAGCAAGCCGTCTTTCTGCCACCCACCCTGCCGGCTAAAGCTGCCGAGCTCGCAGAAGAAATTCAAAAACCAAACGCCATCTTTGTCTCGACGCAATCGGCTGTCGCGGTACACTTTCCACTCTTCTTTGTCAGCCGCATATGCTTCAGCAGCGCGCAGCGCTCGCGCACTTAGAATAATGCGTGGTGATTTGGCAATTGTTGATTCGAGTCTATAAGCGTCGTTGACGCCGGCACCAAATACGACATCGTCATCGTGGTGAATACCGCCGATTGTAACGCCGCCACGAACAAGCACACCGATTTCAAGAAGATTGATCGTTAAGTCTGATAGAGAAAACAGAACATGCCACAAACCCTCTGCGGTATTCGCGGCTGAAATAATAAGGCTGTCAGAAAAGTTTTGCGCTTTGAAATGTGTGCCAAGTATTGTCGGCACCTTGAAAACACTGACATTGCGGAGCGCTTCGTAGATTTGGCGTCTAAAATCCGGATCTTTATCGGCTTTAATGACAAGCGCACCGAAGCCAAGAATATCAACGAAAGCGACAACGCGATCTTCATACCATAAATTGTCGTCACGACCTTGCGTTGCCCGATCAGTCATCGCTTCTCGCCTAGAATTTGGGCGCCGATTTTGCCAATTCAGCTGCTGCGTCTTGTTCAAACTCATCGATTTTTACGACGAGAACTGCCTTGAGCTCTTCAAAGCTCTTTGGTGCGTCTGGCAACAAAGATTTAAAGCCCGGGTCGTCTGTGCGGCGCTTGGCGTTCCGAATCCAAGTTAGATTTTGTTCAGCTGTCGTGTATTTATTGACAGCCATCATTTCTTCAGCAATCTGCGCCATCGACTTGCCCAAATGCGCTATGAAAAACCAAATATCGAATAGATCGCGTGAGGTTTGCCGATTGAGTAACAGGCGTGCTTTAGATCGAAAGATCGCTTCGATATTGGCAATCTTGAGATTGTTGATAACCACATGGGGCGCCTCTATTGCCGCCTCCATTGAGGGCGTCGCACCGGTCAGAATGAATGAGAACTTTACGTTGTTAATGAACCACTCTTGATGATCATAGTCGGCATTACGGCCGTCATTCTCGGCCAATTGCTTTCTAAGGTCGTCACTCCCTTCGACGACCGAGAAGCCTGCCGCTGCTGCCGTATCGAGTATCTGCCGAATGAGCCCAGGCGGCAGCTGTCCGTCTGAGTAAACAAGGTCGAGGTCTTCGCTTTGACGATGGCCAACATGAATAGCCATCGCAGTACCGCCAATCAGAATGAATTTTCGCGCCTCATCCAGTCGCGAGAACCACTCGAAAAGTGCTTTCGTATCGTCTCTAAGATGCTCGAGCGCCATGCGCAAATCCAATCTCAATATTTGCGAGGGCCCGCTTTGCAGCATTGATAACTGGAGCACTGAGCTCTTGCTCGCGTTCCATGACCTCTAGAACCGAACGAACCTTTTTAGGGCCATAATGGAAGGCCAATACTCTCAGCTCATCAGGGCGCGGCTTGGCCACATGAGCCGCGATCAGTGTGTCTGGGTCTCTAAGATCTGAATTGCTCCAGTGGAGGTTTCTTGGAAGCTTCGGCTCGCTTGTGTGATCGATAACGAGAAACGTACCCCTGGCAATCTTCTCAAGCTGGCCCGCCTTCTCAAGCATTCTCAAAGCGCGACCGGCCCGGTCGTAACCGCCGAATTCGGGAAGGCGCGCAACACGGCTGAGCGAAACGAACTTCGCGTTTCGCTTCCGGATCAAATGGAGGAGGCGTTGGGCCAAAGTACCTTTGCGCTTCATGCCAACACAAATAGGACAGTTAGGCTGATTTTTCAATATATTTCATATACTTAATTAGCGTAGCCTCAGACAAAAAGTCGGCCTTTTTCAAGCATTTAGCTGGCAGCTCAGCCCCGTCCGTCGAGCTAGAGGGTTGAGTATCGGCAGCAGGGCGTATTCGGTTGCCAAGATGCCCTGTCCCGCCCTGGGACAACTATCGGCTCGACTCAGTAGACTCTCACTCAGTACAAAATTCAGATTTTATCGCTGCGGATACATTAATGAGGTAATCAATCACAATGCCCCCCGCGAAGCGGCAGATGCAGTGCGCCGTCACCGAACTGCGGCGTCGAAAGGTATCGTATCCCGCATTGAGGGGCGTTCTGAGAAACTGCTGAACCAGGCGGCTAGCGCGGCGCGACCGTTGCGCCAGCCAAAATCAGGGAAGCGGAAATCGAGATAGCCTAGCGCGCAACCGGCCGAGATGGTGCCGATGTCGACGCGGCCGGTCATCTTTGCTACCTGGCTGTCCAGCACATCGACACAGGACGCGATCTTGGCCATCTGCCCGTCCAGCCATGGCTGCCACTTCTGCTCGGCCGGGCGTACCACCTGTTCGTAGCGCGCCAGCAGCGCGGCATCGAGCAGGCCGTCGGCCAGCGCCTGATCGCGCAGCGCCTGCCACTTGGCCTCGCCCTTGGCGGGGAACATGCGGTTGCCGCCGGCCAGATCGTCAAGATATTCGCAGATCACACGCGAGTCGTAGAGCGCGTATTCGCTGTCGGTGAAGAAGGTCGGCACTTTGCCGGTCGGGTTATGCGCTACGATGCTGGCATCGCGATTGATCGGATTGGCCGCGCTCGGCAGCTTCTCGATCTGATCGCCGAGTCCGAGTTCGATACCGACAGCAAGAACCTTGCGCACATAGGGCGAGGCCGGGGAGTAAAAGACTTTCATCGTGTTTCCTCAATCTGCATGGGATTCTTGCCGGCGAGATGGCAGCCGGCGATATAGCCGAAGGTGAGCGCCGGGCCCAGCGTAATGCCGGCACCGGGATAATGGCCGCCCATGATCGAGGCCATGTCGTTGCCACAGGCATAAAGGCCAAGTATTGCCTGCCCGTCGCGGCCGATCACCTGCGCATCGCTGTTGGTTTGTAGGCCTGCCGCTGTACCGATATCGCCGGGATAAACCCGCACGGCATAGAAAGGCGCAGTCCGCAGCGGCCCGAGATTGGGATGTCCGGAATTGTCGGGGTCGCCGTAATAACGGTTATATTCCGACGCGCCCTTGCCGAAGTCTTCGTCTGCGCCCGTCTCGGCAAAGCGGTTGGCACGGCCTACCGTATCCTGCAGAATCGCGGCGTCGATATCAAGCTTCGCTGCCAATGCGGCAATGCTGTTGGCTTCGATCAGGTAGCCCGCCGCGATCAGATGCCGGCGTGGCCGCTTGCCCGGCAGCGCGAGGCCAAGCCCCCATTTGTCGATGAAGGGCCGGTCGCAGATTAGGTATGCCGGAATGTGATTGGTACGGAACAT
>MUGG01000090.1 GCA_002148405.1 Alkalinema sp. CACIAM 70d
TACTTGTGAAAGAAAAGGCTGTGGTGGAAAAGCTATGTTCATGTAGATAGCAGTTAAGACAAGACGTAATACACGGATGAATTGTTGATCTGCTAGCATCTACAAGTCTTGACGCGAGAAAAGAGAGACTAGTAGAGGTTTACAGCCCATCAATAGAAAAGTTGATGCTTTACTAGCCCCTAAACCCCTTCCAAAAAAATCTCCACTCCCCAATTCCTCTTCTCCAGCCAGCAGGGGGCTTGGGAGATGTCCAACAGGTGCCTTTTTAGACTCAAACGTATAGAAACGATAGTTGTACCAGTGAGTATACCCTGGCCACCCTTTAGGATCTTTCCAGCCCACAGTATCCCCAAACTGTTCCCAATATTTATTGTATTTTGCTGGGCTACTACAGCTTTTCCAAATTTTCTTTTGTACACTAAACCCAAACTTCCCCTGGCTGTAGTGCACCCATAGACGATCGATGTTGCGTAGATCCAGGTGGGGAAACTTTTTGATATCTTCCTCTTCTAAGTAGCCTTGTTTCTGCCGATTCATCACCTCACACATGCGATCAGCAGTTTCCTGATCAGCAGCCCTCCAGTTTTGGGCAGCTAGTAGGTCACGCAGCTTAACGTAGTAGTTCGCTCCAAACCGTTCTGAGCTGAGGCTTGCATCGACTTCCTCAGGTTTTGGAGGTTGTGGTAAGGGTGTTGGGGGTTTTGTGCCTGTTAAGATTTGAAAGACATGCTGCTGAAAGTCCTCAAGGCTGCTCCAGGTTTCCTGAAACTTGCCTAGGTTGACCAGTGAATATGCTGTCCCTCCCCCGATCTTGGGAGGCTCAAACCCAAGTACATTTCTTTGATGAGGCAGTTTATACCAGTCTGATTCTTCTGGCATCCAGACTACACGGACCCAACGAAAATATCCCCATTCGTCTTTTCTCACCTCATCATCTAGCATTTCTACAACGTGGGTAATCCTAGCCTGTTGGTTCAAAAGCATCAGATCCCCTTTGGAGGCTGATTTGACTCCTTTACCGGCTAGCGACCAAAATAGCTCGAAAACCCGTCTCTCAACGGATCCTCCTATTTGTTGAATATCGTCAAATGTATAAGCCCAACCCTCGTCCCGACGGATATTTTTAATAAATAGAATTTTTGAGGGGTTACATTCCGACAGATCTTTCCGGCCTACATCTGGTGGATGTACTCTAGGTTTAACTGAGTGCTCTTCAGAATTATCTTCTTCCCCACCAGAACCTTGCTCTATCTGCTCCAGTGCTGCGCTGTAATCTGCTAGGGTCTTGCCTCCCAAAGCTGCCTGCTCGATCGCAGCAACATCCTCTGGTCTCAGCCCTAAGAACTGACGAAAATCTACTAATTCTTCGATGACTTTGAAGCTAAGTGTTGCGTTTTCCTGCAAGCAATTTTGTAATGTCTTTTGATAGACTCCTTGCTTGCGTTGAAATTCATGAAAAGGCTTGAGCACCTCTGCTTCGATCTCTTCTGCCTCAGCATTTGTCAGCCCCAATTCAGTACGGAGCCACTCTAATTTTGCTTTGGCTATTATGGTGAATTCCGCTATCGTAGCTAGCTTCTCAGCTTCTTTTCGGTACTTTAGCTTGGGATCAGCTTGCAGTGATTTTGCTAATCGAATCTGAAACCCTTCATCTTTGAGCGTAATCAGGGTTGGGCTCATTGCTGGAGAAGCTTCCTTGACCTTGCGCCCTGCGTAGCAGTGAAGTTCATGAACTGTGATGAACCCGTCTCCATCTTCATCTGCGGCTCCAGTGGCAATGCCTTCCACTAGATATTGGGTGTAGATAGATAGATTGGTCTGTTCTGGTGCAAAAGCGAAATTCACAGCATTGGTTGAGGTCAGCACTACCCGCCCCTCGGCTCCTAGTTGCTCTTTTAGAGAAATCTCGCCATCATCTTTTGGTACTAGATTGCCAAAAGCACCACTGAAACAACAATCGAGAATGATCACCTGATGTTTAGATTTACAACCCTGAATGCAGTCATGAATGAACTTAGCTGAGGTCGCCGTAGCTTCTACCAGCTTTTTCTCGGTATCTGTAGCAGCGAAGTAGAGATTAAGGAAATTGTTCTTAAGCCCATGACCAGAGAAGAATAACAGGATCAGATCTTCTGGTTGGCGATCCTGAAACCAGAGCTGAATTTCCTTCGCCATTTTTAACTGCGTTGGATTAATCAGCGGTTTTACTTCATCAAAGCCGCCCATCTGCGGATCCAACAACACCTCCCGTAGCGCTTCCACATCCTTAGAAGCGGCGGGTAATGGTTGTAGACCTGCACCGTAGGTGTCTACACCGATTAAGAGTGCATACTTTCCCATAAAACTAAATTGCAATCTCTATAGCTGATTTTCAGGCTTATTTTTCTTGAGGCTTACTTGGCTCAACTTTGGTCTGTTGTTCCCGAATCCTAACCCGCAGGTTAGCCAACCGCTCAATCGTGTCTGCGGCTTGATCTAATTCCTGCTTGTTACGGTATTCGATGTTATAGGTCATGCCATCCATTTCGCCCGACAGGGTCAAAGTCTTGCCATAGCGCAGGTTCCCCAGGTAATCCATCAACTTACCCAAGTTTTTGCGATTGATCTCAGTTGTGAGGATTCCCATTAAAAATGCTGCTGCGCCGGACTTAGCAGTCTCTGGGACATCCTCGTCACGAGCCAGACGCGCAGATTGAACCAAGTCGCCAGACTCCATTTCATGGGCGATCGTTAGCAAAAAGTTCTCCAAGTCAGCACGATCTAAATCCAGACCTGCTTCGTTAAAGTCGATTAACACAGAGCAAGCTTCAGGCATAGCAAGTAGTCACAAATTGGTTGGCTCTCAGCCCATCATAATGACTCAGACACAAGAAGTCTACGATCGAAAAAATTGTGTACTATCCAGATCCCATTGGACTTGTAGACAATTTCTTTAGGAGTCAGACTTCATCTGAGTGAGTTCTTTCTGATACGAGATTGCAAGAATTGAGGTCACTGATCCAGACACCTGTTAGTAGGGGGATATGTTGCGTTGTAGCCAGTCTAAAAAGGCGTCTCGACTTAGCTCACCGGACGCGATCGCTAATATCACACGCTCTTGCTCATCCACAGATGCGTGAATTTCTGTGCGATTCAAAACGAGAAAGGTTTCCATCGCCGCATGACCTGTCCGTTTATTGCCATCGATGAATGGATGATTCATGACGATGGAAAATCCTAGGGCAGCTGCTTTCTCAAGTAGGCTGGGATACAAGTCTTCGCCAGCAAAGGTCACTCTAGGCTGCGCGATCGCAGACTCTAATAGATTGAGGTCGCGAACCCCCAATGCTCCACCAGATTGCGCAAGTATTCTTCGGTGTAGCTCTAACACCTCAATTAATGTCAAAAAGCGCATTTAGGCTAAACGTCGATAGAGTTCAGCATTCTTGGTCAACACATAGTCCGCCGCATCAACAAACTCACTGTTTTGAGAGTTCAGCCAATCTTCTACACTGGCCTTCAGAAGAACCTCGATCGCAACACCATGAATTGCGGCCAAGTCCTTTAGCTTCTGCAATTGGCTATCTGAAAGATCGATCGTGATGGATGCCACAGCAAGGGTGCTCCTAAGTATTTTGGAATTTCAGCTCAATGTAATATTTTTCATCACTCCGATAACGGGTTTGACTAGGATTCAACCCACTCATCCAGGCGGGATAACCTTACTTACCCCGAGGGGCTTAACTCCAGTCTTCTTCTTGGCGTCGTCCTCGCACGTTGTAGAGCCGAGTGCTGCCGTGGAGTTCGCGAGTTTTTTCAAACAGAACCGCTTCCGTCAACTGCCACTGACTCAGCACTTTGTCTAAGTCCGTTTGGATGTCCCGGGCACCGGGGAACCCTTGATAGCGGATCCGTAATCGAGCCAGTTCCGCCAAGTTATAGTCCGTGGGTTCACCGCTCAGGAGAGAATTGACAATCTGCCGATCGGTGGCGTAGAGCGGGTGTTGTTGGTCGCGCTTTTCAGAAGCCATACAAACTCCTCAAGGGGCATAAAGCAGTCTAGCGAAATTTTTGCCTGAAATGGCTGGCTGAACGCATTCCCGATCGCCCTTTCGCAAAAAACCCTATGCTGGATTAACGTGGGTTCGATGAATTCGTGGTGTGGTGCGATCGTCGGGGCTGCTCCGCAGCGAAGAT
>MUGG01000075.1 GCA_002148405.1 Alkalinema sp. CACIAM 70d
GGGCGAGCCACGACGACGGAATCGCGCTGATCAAGGGCCACGGCTAACGTCAGGAGACGACGATGAAACGAAGATTGCGGAGCTGAGATGAGGATGAACGACTTCGGACCGGCCAAGGCCGGACGCAACCGCTTGCCCCGGAACGGGGTATTTCTACAGCGTCGTTAGCGATCGCCATGCCCACTCGTATTCTTATCGCCATCTTTCTTGCATTACTCTCAGGCGCATCTTGCGCGCTCGACGATAACGATGCTGGAGCCTATGCGGTGGTTGACAAGAGTGGACTGATCACGACGAAAGTGTTTCGAGTCACCAAGGCAGAATCAGGATGGGGCATTGAAGATAGAAAGTCCGACGGTTCGTGGTCGAGCGTGACTTGCGTGGATGGTTGCAGACTCGGCATATCTTCTCCTTCGGATATTCATCGCTTCTTCAATCGAGCCACCCTAGAACAGATTGTCCCGGACTGTGTTCACGACAAAGCATTTGCGTTCTGTCGGTACGCGTTGACAGGCAACAGTCTATTTCGCGGCTATCTGCTCGTCGCGTTGACAGAGGCCCAACCGATCTCGCTACGACTGGCCAAGATTGTCAAAGACCAACCGAAAGCGCCTGAGGTTCTAGCAGCGGCAAAGCAGAATTACCAACGGTCATGCGTTGTGTGTCACTTGGTCGGCGCGGTGGGAGCGCCGCGCACAGGACGCCTTGATGACTGGGGACTACGATATCGGCAGCCGACGGAAGTGTTGTATCAGCACGCTATCGAGGGATTCAAAGCTTGTCCTCCGCGTGGCGGAATTCCTTCACTTACAGATCAGGAGTTGCGCGATGTTGTCGACTACATGCTTGCTCAAACCGGCAATCGCTAACCCTGTGGTTCACCGAACGCCGCGCGATAAAGCCGCGCAGCGCCGGTGACCTCCACGTTAGCGTTCTTTTACGAAGGAAAAATATGTTCATGCGCACATATGCAATCGTTGTTCTTTCAGTCGTTCTTCAAAGTATGGCTTATGCTCAGGCGACCTCACCACCCCTTGATTCCTTCGCGTCGGATGGGCTTGGTTTGCTACCTTCGTCAGAAAGCACCGCTCTTACATCACAGGCAAATATGGGGGTCCATTCAGCGACGAAGATTCAGCCATTTCTCGCTCCGCAGGCACTTCGAAACTACAAGACCATCTTCAATAGCAGCGCCATTCTCGCCAACTTCCCAATGTCTGAGTCAGAGCAACAAAAGCTTAACTTAAGCATCGACGAGTCCTTGGGAAAATCCAGGCGAGTATCCGTTGCTTCACTAACTGATGCTCAGTCTGCTCTGTATTCTGCGATTAGCGTAAAGAAAATGGGGATGGCTCGCCATCCTTGAAGTATTGGTTGGAGTTTCGGATTGGACAAAGGTTAAAGAAAGAAAAGCAGAAGGGCCTGTTCCAGCGTTAGTGAAATCTTCTGTTTGGGTCAGTATTTCACGGCAGAAACTAGCTTGGGAGGCTGTTTCTACCGATGGGACGCTATCTTTCGAGAAAATTGAAAAGGCAGTCATCTCTTCATATCGAGACAACATCAACCAGATACTGCTCGCATTCTGACGCATGACAAACGCTAACAATTCCATCAACACGGACTGGCTTACAGCGGGCTTCGCCCGCCTCCAGCCAGCCGGTTATGTCAGACGTTCGGCGTCAACCAATACGATGCGCAGCTATTTCGTCGTCGCTTTACAGCTCGCCCTTTCCGCGTGCACGGACAAAGGCGGATACTTCGTTGAAGCGAGTTCCTCAACGGCAGCATCAGCAGAGGCCGATAACGCCAAAGATCTTATTCTTCCGCTGGAGGTTGACCTCCAAGTTGCTGAGTCCTTTGTCAAAATTGGATTCGGGTTAAATGAGAATCAGCGATTTCAATCGACCGAATTCCTAACTCCTCGGCTACGCGTAGCTCAAGCAGCGCCGTTAATACGGCTCGTTAAGCAGTACAACGAATTCCAGGGGGAGCGTGTCGCAGCGGCGGTAGAGAAATTCCAAGGTCGTGTTTCCGGTGTCGAGTTTGGCCGCGAAGGCTCACCGGTTTTATACTTCGAACTTCCTTATTGGAGCGATCAAAGAGAAGAAGCCAATTCTGCCGTCGCGCGTACCAAGATCAGTGACTCGGAGAATGATTTGCTTGTCGCGGAGTTGAGGCAATCCTTCCTCACTGAATTGAAAGCCGATGAATTCTCAGTTAATCGCCGTCGTGTCAGAGTATGGTGGGATTGACGCCGAACCCATCATTCCAGCGGACCGCCTCCGGCGGCCGTTGAATTCAAACGTTAGCCGTCACATGAAGATCATCAGCGTGTTCACGGTTCTAGCCTTCGCTGCTGGCGTCGCCCTCGCCTCCATGAACGATGTCGTAACTTGGGCCACAGCTACCTCGACGCATGCCACCAATGGGCGAGTAATCGTCTTTCGGTACGCCAAAGAGTTTCGGCCAGCGTTCGAGAAGTCCAGTCTTCCAAATCGAGTCATTCTTGTCTGGCGCTATCAGTCTCAATCGGGCATGCCGGCTACGGCCGAACGTGAAGCGATGGATCGGCTCGAAGACTTGCTCACGCCATTCTTGGAGAAGCCAGGCTTTGCGACGCTTTCACTCGTATCCACCGGCGAGAACTTGCGGGAATGGACTTACTACGTGAAGTCTGAGGCGGAGTTCCTGCAGACTCTAAACAAAGCCCTGTCAGGCCAGCCGCGATTTCCAATCGAGATTCATGCCGCGCCTGACCCCAAGTGGTCAACGTACGAGCACTTTCGCCAAGGAGTGCGCGAATGAAGGCTAACTCTGCGCTGCAGCGGACGGCTTCGCCGTCCGCTGAGCTTGCACGTTAGCCATCAAGAGAGACAAGCTTTGTTCGGACTTTTCAAGAAGGCACCGCCGCCACCGCCCGAACCGCCAAAGCGGTTTCCTCCGGTTCCAGATTGGCAGCCTAGCGTGCAACTGCCTCTCGATAGGATCGCAGAAAGAATTCGGTTCTACACGAACAGCTCACGCGACTTTGCTCTGTTCAGAAATGGCACTGTGGCCATTCTTCCCTCGGGTCTGAATGACAAGGAAGCCGAGCAACATGCGCTCAAGGCGCTCCACGGCGTCTTCCACGCCCACCCAGATTTCAATCCGATGAACATGAAGGATGGCAACGTCCTGGTTCAGTACAACCACGACGTTGCGAGCGTAGTGTTGGCCGACGTGGTTGAGCAAAATTGGTCTGAAATCGACAGGCAGCATCAGCGAGCATTGGCCACATACGAAGTCCTAATCACCCCGCTGGGTCAGAACACGTTCGATGACTTTGGGAAGAAGGCACTCTTCGGCAGGTGCTTCATGTTTATGGATGCCCAAGCGCCGCAAGTCGTTCGTATCGAGCGCCATGATGGCTAACAATTCATTCCAGCGGACGCCTTGCGGCGCCGCTGAATTCAAACGTTGGGCCTTCTATGCCACCACGCAATGATCCCCTGCCAACCAAGAGTAAAATTGGCGGCAAGCTAAAACAAATTACTTTCGGCAGTCTTGCCATTATTGGCGTGATGGCAATAGTCTGGCACGGCGTTTTGCCGTTGTTTCATGAAAAGGCATATGCACATAAAACCTTCCTTTCACCAAGCGGAAAATACAAAGCCGTCCTTTTCAACTGGAATGGTGGTGGTGGGCTTTCGCCCTACTGTTACAACTCAATTTCTGTTGTTCCTGCGGCAGTAAGTGATGATGCAGCTAACCATGAAGGTTTCCGCGTCTACTCGGGGTGTTGCCATGCAGTTGGTGACAGCGACTATGCT
>MUGG01000056.1 GCA_002148405.1 Alkalinema sp. CACIAM 70d
TTTGGAGGATTTGGCATGATGGTGGGATAGGTTGACGGTTTCAGCAGATCACCCCATAATCGGAGGATAGGTAGAAAAAGTCGGTTTTTCCCTAGGGGATCTGCTGAACGTTTCCATCTATCTATCTGGGTTTGGGTAGATCTGTGGAAAGTTTCCACCTACTAACCGTTATGCTGACTGCCCAGAGAGAAAAAAGCCCTTCTATTCTCTGTCTTTCCAGCATTTCAGCTTACGTTTCAGGATTGTGGTAATTACGATCGCTCCCATAATCGCATCATCAATGTCATTTGAGACTCGGCGCGGACTCATCGATCGAGACTTTTGCGAAATTGATCCGTTCATTTTCCCAGCATTTGATCGATCGAGGTTTTAGCAACAGTAACTGGCTCATTTGCCCAGCAACCCGTCCGCGAAAGCAGCGATCGTGGTAGTTGAGAGCGATCGTGCAGTTTCTCACCCATCTGTGTGATGCAAAGCTCGATCTGTCTTTCAGATTGTTTCGTGGGCAGTCATTCTGAATTAAATCTTTAGAAAATCTTCCTCATTAGCCCAGCCTAACCCGTCGTCGCACCTGACTGGCAATGCTAAACTAGTTTCAGCAAAGTCAACTCACAGCAGGTGAACTTTGCGTTATACTGCTTAGCCTACTGATTGGGACGTACTTGCAGGTTACTTGTGGCAGCGGCTAGATTAGTAGCAGATATTTCCTCTAGAAACACAAGAATATGAGTCTTCAAACTTCGGACAAGATTAAGGATCTGAACAAGTGGGTATTGCAAGCTTTTGAAGACTCAGTTCTAGACGATATTCTCAATAATGCAAGGAAGGCAGGGGAAGCTCTGTGCAAAGCGGTAATATTGCACCACTACAATGAGATCAAAGGAAGCAAGATAATACTTGGGCAAGAAAAAATAAATGGTACTGCCTTGAGAAGTGAACGTCAACTCGATTTTTCTGGACTGATTGATGTTGTGGTTCACGAACAAGATGAAAACTACATTATTGTTAAGCCAAAGTCTGTTAGAAACAAGATAAAAAACTATTTACAGACAATTAGAGTTCATGGAAATCCTGCTTCTCATGATATCAATAACCCAAATGACTCAAGTAACCTGGCAGATGTAAAATTTACTAAATTTGCCTTAGTTCAACTTATTTCCTGGTTCTATAAAGATTTTATAACTAAGCCGATTCCTCCAAGACTACTTCAGTACATAGGCGATATAGAGTCTAACTATATTGATACAGAAAAAGAAACAAGTCTCTATGAAGATGTAAGGGGTTTAGATATTGTAAAAATTCAATATCCGAAGCAGAAAGTTGTTTTACAAGCAAAAGTTAATGATCCTCAAAAGAAAATTAGCTACGAGTTTGTAACAGTTGAGGTTACTAACAATCTTGTGATTGGATATGCTTTTGTCAAAAAGAATATTTCAATAAGCATTACGCTACAGCATTTTATTGATGAATTAACCCTTAATTTAGCTAACCTAACGATATGCTCTCCAAGAGTTATCAGCCCTGACACAGGCAGGGAGATAAATAGGATATCTAGCATCCAAGATAAGTTCAAGGAAGTAGCCAATGATAGCTTATTGGAAATAACAAACTTCTTCTATATTGACGATTTTGTTTGGCAGTATTGCTTGTCAGAATACGCTAAATTGCTTGACCTAAATTTAGAGAATGAGCAGTATTTTGTTGATCAAGAACTCTTTCAACTTCACAATAATCAGCCGATAGTATTAAAGCCTAGCCTCCAATATATTGAGCAGATAATCAATTCACCTGAAAAACAAGAGCCAGTTAATATCGTTGTAGGGCGTGCAGGAGTTGGCAAAACTACTTTTTGTGAACAGGTAGTAAGTTTAGTTAATGGGATTGATAAGAAGAGAGCTTTGCTTATTTCTTCCACTGACTTACGCAATGCAAATGCTGATTTTACCGTCAAAAGTTTAACTGACCTGTACCGATTATTTATTAAGGTTAATGAAATTGACTCTACTGAAGCTTTAGAATACAACAACTTTGAAATTAACATTAGTTGTGGGAATTTAGTGCTAATTATTGATGGTTTAGATGAGATAGAGTCGATATTAAAAGAGAAATTTGATTTAGATGATTTTCTTAAATCTGCCATTTCACTCAATGAAGCTTATAAAAGCTGCTCAATTATAATAACTTCAAGGGATTACCATCTAGATAGATATATACAAAAAGATTCTGTATCTATATTTTTTCTGCTAGGATTTAGTAATGAGCTGGTTGACAAATATCTAGCTAAAAGACTTTCAAGACAAAGAGTTAAAGATGCTCAGAAGTATTTGTCAATTTTTGATATCGCTGATCAAAGTCTGCATACTCCCCTCTATCTCTCGTTGATATGTGATTTAGTAGATCGAGATGAGTATGATGAAGATGCTCTCCCTGACATATCGGAAAGCATCTATTACTATTCCAAATCAAAACTAGACAATTTGATTTATAAACTCCTGCAAAGAGAGATTGGCAAGCAATCTCTAGAAATTAATTGTGATGATTATTTTGAGTTAATAGTTGAAATTTCCATTAGACATCAAGGCGAAATTTCAAAAAAAGACTTGAATGAATACATCACAATATTTTTTCCATCAATAGAACCTACTTCCAATATTGAATCAGATAAATACACGCAATTTTATATAAGTCCTCTTCTTTCCTATGATAGGAATCGAGATACATTTAAGATAAAGTATGACTTTGTAGATTTATGGGCAAAAGTAAGGTTCGTTTTGTCGAACTTTGAGAGAGAAGTTCTTGATGGAGATTTAAAGAGATTACTAATTGAGATTTACGATGGCTCTTCAGTATTATTGGAAGAGCTAATTGAAATGAAAGGTATTGCTCAGATGGATTATATTAAACACGGTGGCAATATTCTCCAAAAGCTTATAAAAGACTGCCAAGAGTCCGGTAATAAGCCGATTTTGGCTCGAAAAGCTATTTCTGGGCTTTTATACCTTGTTCTTTCAGATCAAAATAGAAAGACTAAGAGTAGTTATTCAAATGAACTTGTTCAGTTATTTAGGTCTAATAAGCTGAATTGCCTTTCTATATTTGGGCAATTTTTCCCATTGGATTTCCGAGAAGTTCAAGTGTATGAAGGATGGTTTGAGCAGTTTCATAATTTTGAAAAGTGTGAGTTTCCTTCTGATTGCACTGTATTTTATTACTCAACTTTTAAAGGCATAGATCCGAAATTTAGTGCTACTCTTAATTCTTTGCTTTTTGATTCCACATGTAGTCTTAATGAGGAGCTAAGAAGAGCTTTTGATGATAGCTTAAGCTCTGCTGGAAATCTTTCCAGCCAAGTTCGTACTAATCTTTATAGAATTCTAAAAGTTGGTTATCGCTCTGGTAGCTTCTCGTGGAAATCAGAAAGTATATATAGAATGGCTCCAGTTAAAGGGCATGTTTCTCTAGAAGAATATCTAAGGTTTTTAACTTTAGAAGGGATATTGGAGAAACGCTCCGAGAGGGCTGGTAGTGGTGATGGTTTTATAGTTGCAACAAATTTCAAGGATGCAGCTAAAAATTTGATAGCAAACAATATAGTGAAGCCTGAGTTAGAAACAGTCATCAAGAAAATATTGAGAGATTTTCACGGTTTATAGTGGTAAATAACGCAGTATAACATAGGCCCTGAGGGAGACGGTGTCAATAGCAAATGCTGAAA
>MUGG01000184.1 GCA_002148405.1 Alkalinema sp. CACIAM 70d
CGAATCTCCGCGATCGACGATAGTTTCAAGAGATCCCCCTAACCCCCCTTAAAAAGGGGGAACCACCTCCAATAACTTCTAATTCCCTTCAGCCGTTTATCTCTCCGAAATTACAATGTCTAATTCCGTTATTCAAGTTGATCACCTGAGCAAACGCTACACGCTCCGCCACCAAAATACCGAGCGCTATCAGTCCCTGCGTGATACCCTCGTGCGCCAAACCAAACAACTGGGACGGCGAATTCTAGCCCCTGGCCGATCGATGGCTAAACCTTACCAGGAAGACTTTTGGGCGCTGCGAGATCTGTCATTTGATATTAAACAGGGCGATCGGGTCGGTATCATTGGTCGCAATGGTGCAGGTAAATCGACCTTGCTGAAGCTGCTGAGCCGCATTACTGAACCCACTTCAGGTCGGATTCGTTTGCGGGGTCGGGTAGCGAGCCTTTTGGAAGTCGGGACGGGCTTTCATCCGGAACTGACTGGGCGGGAAAATATTTTCCTCAATGGGGCCATCTTGGGCATGAGCAAAGCAGAAATTCAACAGAAGTTTGATGAAATTGTTGCCTTTGCTGAAGTTGAGCGCTTTCTCGATACGCCCGTGAAACGTTATTCTTCCGGGATGTATGTGCGATTGGCCTTTGCGGTGGCAGCCCACCTGGAACCGGAAATCCTGATTGTGGATGAAGTGCTGGCCGTGGGTGATGCCCAGTTCCAAAATAAATGCTTAGGTAAAATGCAAGATGTCGCCCATAGTGGTCGTACAGTCTTGTTTGTCAGCCACAATATGGCCGCCATTCGGCAGTTGTGCGACTCGGCGATTATGTTGCAGCGGGGAGAACTGATCTTTTCGGGGAGCGCTGAAGAAGGTGTTAAACATTACCTCAACAGCGCAGCGACGACTGGTAATGCGATTGGGATGGTGAGTTCCTACGGAATCGCTTTAACGGATGCAGTATTGGAAGATGGAGATGCCTATCCCACCCGATCGCCCATCTTCGATCGTGACCATAGCCTCCGCCTTCAGTTCCAAGCCCATAGTCCGCTCAGTGATTGCGCCGTGGTGGTGCAGATTCATGACGACCTCGGAACTTTGGTGTCGAGCCTGTGTACCGTCGAAGAAGGAATAGCACCCTTTGCACTTAAAAATGAGGTGAGTATTCGGTTTGACCTGGGGCGGATGACACTATTTCCAGGCTCCTACCGCGTCAGCGTTTTCTTGTATCGATCGAATGATCCCATCACCTATCTCGCTGCAGAAGATGTGCTGAAATTTGAGGTTCAGCCCTCCATTATCCAAGATGCCATGTGGTCCTATCGCAGTGACCATGGCATTACCCGCTTAGCCCAAGGTTGCGCCCTGCTCAGCCATCAACCCTCCCTAGCAACCCGAGGTTAGACCCATGAAAATTGCGCCTATGAAAATTGCATTTGTCAGCTACGAATATCCACCGGATACGGCGATCGGGGGAATTGCCACCTACGTACGGCAAGCAGCGCAAATGTTGGCCCAGCGCGGGCACCATGTGGAAGTCTTTGCGGCGAGTCCCTCCCGTTCCGGCTGTGAAACCAGCCCTGGCCTGAAAATTCATCGGATTCAACCGCGCGATCGGGCCAGCTTTGCCCAGGAAATTGCACCAATTTTTGCGGAGCGCCATCGATTGGTCCAGTTTGATGTGCTGGAAGGGCCGGACTGTGGGGCAGATGCGGCTGCGATCGTGGCCCAATTTCCCACCCTGCCGCTAGTGATTAAACTCCATACCCCCAGTTACATTTTGCAAAAGGTCGGCCATACTCCCTTGGACGGGCCTGCCAAACTGCGGTTTATCCTGGGGGCGCTGCGCCGGGGACAGTGGCCCAAACTACCGCCAGACCAGCCGGTATACGATCGCCTGTCCGATCCCGAATATCGCCATGCCTTACAAGCCCAAACCATTGCAGCCCCCTCCGCCGCGATCGGTCAGCAAGTCCAACAGGATTGGCAACTCGATCAATCAATTATCGATCTCGTGCCCTATCCCTACATTCCCACGCCAGCCCTCCTGGACATTCCCCTGGATACGCAAACCCAGCGAGTGACCTTTATTGGCCGGTTGGAAATTCGCAAAGGCATTCTAGATTTGATGCGGGCGATTCCCCAGGTGCTCCAGCAATACCCTGCCGCCAAATTCTGCTTTGTGGGACCTGCTTGGCCTTCGCCCGTCCACCAGTTGAATATGCAGGAATACATTTGTCGAAAACTGCATCGCCATCGCCATGCCCTGGAATTCACGGGCGCTGTACCCTTGGATCACATTCCCAAATATCTAGCCCAAACGGATATCTGCGTTTTCCCCAGTATTTGGGAAAGTTTTGGTTTGGTTTGCCTGGAAGCGATGGCCGCA
The DNA here is from genome assembly GCA_002148405.1 of Alkalinema sp. CACIAM 70d. GTDB lineage: Bacteria > Cyanobacteriota > Cyanobacteriia > Leptolyngbyales > Leptolyngbyaceae > Alkalinema. The sequence goes on from MUGG01000184.1 coordinate 2,385, forward strand.
GGACGGGGCGTGGTAGGCAGTAGTTCCGGGGGCATGGTGGAATTGCTCGATGGGGGCAATGCCGGATTGCTGACGCCGCCCAAGCATCCTGAACTATTGGCAAAATCGATTCTCCAACTGTTGCAAAATCCCGATCTCCGACAGCAGTATGGTGCGATCGCCCGTGATCGTGTTCTGAGTCAATACAGCTTGGACTATATCGGCCAAATTCAAGAAGCGAGCTATCGATCGACCATCGATCGTCAAGCCAGTCGCGAAATCGTTAGGTTGTAAGCACTCCCATTCTATTTCTTCATTCACTGGATTTATGACACCAATCATCAGTGTGATTGTTTGCACCCACAACCCGCGTGCCGACTATCTCCAACAAACGCTGAATGCCTTAGCCTGTCAGTCCCTACCGTTTTCCGCGTGGGAATTGTTGGTGATTGATAATGCCAGTCGGGAACCCTTGGAAGCGACTTGGAACCTTCAGTGGCATCCCCAAGGACGGATTATTCGCGAGGATAAAATTGGCCTGACGGCGGCTAGATTACGCGGTTTTGAAGAGGCTCAAGGCGAAATTCTCGTCTTTGTTGATGATGATAATGTTCTCAACGAGCATTACCTAGCAGAAGTTCAACGCAGTTTTCAACAACATCCCAGCCTAGGCGCGATCGGGGGCAAGTCCATACCACAATTTGAGTCCTCGCCGGAACCGTGGATGGCTGAGTTTTACACCGTATTAGCCCTGCGTGACTTTGGCTCTCAACGCTTAATCAGCCCAATTTACAGCCCCGAGGACAAAATCGAATATCCCAGTTTTGCCCCCGCAGGCATTGGCCTCTCAATTCGGCGCATCGCCTTTGGGCAGTACGTCGATCGGGCCCAGAAGGATACTGCACGTTTGGCCTTAGGACGTACGGGCAAGCAACTCACCTCCGGGGAAGATAACGATATTGTGCTGACGGTGTTGGAAAACGGTTGGCAACTGGGATATTTCCCAGCGCTGGAAGTGACCCACTTAATTTCCGCCAATCGCTTAGAGCGGGATTACCTCGCCCGCCTCAACCAAGCCGCCATGCGATCGTGGGTGCAGGTGCTGGGAATGCACAACCTCAAACTCTGGGAACCGATCGCCCCTTGGACGGTGTTACCCCGCAAAGCCAAAGCCTTCATCGCCTACAAAGCCTGGAAAGATGCCGCCGCCTACGTCCGTTGGCGCGGAGCCTGCGGCCTATACGAAGCCCTAGCTGGAATGGCTTAATACCAAATTGTTTGATCAATGCCAGAGATCC
>MUGG01000009.1 GCA_002148405.1 Alkalinema sp. CACIAM 70d
AACTTTTCCGCAGCACATCCTGTAGTTGGCAAAATCGACGACCACGAATTTATTGGCTTTACAAATCGGTGCGCTAAATATGCACTCGGAAACGAAAATAACCCGATTGGCGTGAACCTCTCGGCGTTCATGGCTGCGATCAAAGGTGGCAAGTTCTCCCCGGAACAGAAAGACCAGTGGGTGCATCGGATTGAAAATACGCACGAGGCACAGCAGTACTTGATCTTCGGGTCTCTCCATGGCATCTACAGCGACCCGGCCAGCAACGAAGAGGCGCGCGTAAACTCTCTTTCCGTTGCCGCAGACTTTGCGCCACACTTTACGCCAAAGGCCCGTTCGGATCTTATCAATCGTCATCATGACTACATAGCCAAGGGCGACGAGAAGCGCCACAAGGCATCGCAGCAGTTTTTTGAGAAACTGGGAATGCTCGCCCTCCTAGGCGAGCACGAAGTGCACTCGTTGCTATCAAACGCCTGCAAGCGGCTGATGACTATGCACCAATCTTATGACAATTTCTACAATGAACCACCTTTCGCGGAGAGGTTGCTGCAACTCTCCGGTCAAGTCGCAACTCCTGACACCGTAAAAGAAGAGTTGGTTGAAACTGTAGTTACCTGCGCCACCGGAAATCAGTATGGCGTCTCAAATGCGGCCATGCCTTACCTTCACAAGATGATTAAGAGTTTTTCCCCCAGCGAGGTGGAAATTATGCTTAGCCTTCCTGTGAAGAAATGCGTATTAGGTGAGCGGCTTAAGGCACATGTGACGTGCCGCACTAGGTACAAGACTCTGGTGCAACTAATTGATGCTTCGTCAGTTCCCGCAAAGGCCGGCGCAGCATATGCTCACTGGACAAAGTAGCCGTTAGCAAGATCAGAGAACAATAGCAAGGATCAATAGGGGACAGACCACGTTTTCAGCAACCTGGATTTCTTGTGGGCCAACAGAATCGTGGTCTGACCCCAGTGCCGTTTTTCTGAGGAAATGGCTGGATGAATTTGCCCAAAGACCGCCTACGGAAAATACACGGCATCACAGAACCGACTGGTCCGAGTGATCCAGCTGTTCTCGCAAGACGAAAATATCATGAGTCTGCTGCAAAATGGCTGGCGAAATGGCTTGTGCCGCTACAGGCCTTTTTTGCATCACTCGGCTTTTTCGTTGTCCTTTTGCCGGTGCTGTCGAGATCTTGGAGGAGTATCGTTGAGGGACTGCCGTTTTTTTCAAAGGTTTTTCTCGATTATTCAACGTTTGGCGGGCTGGCAATCATTCATCTGTACATCGGCCTGATCATGGTTTTAACAAAGCCTTATCTGGTGAAACACAGGCCAAGTGGAGATGTGGTTCCGTACAGAAACGGTATTGCCCCTCTGCTTTGCCCGAGAACAAGGAAAGAAGAAATCTCATTCTGGATTGAAGTCGCAGCATTGATTATGGTTGCATCTGTCTGGCTGCTTCTGCCATTTGGCGTACTCGGATACTTCATGAACCTGGGGCGCTGACATGGGTATGATCGAGAAAACAGGCGGCAGGCCATGAATTTGATGACGCCATCGCTCGTTACGCGACACTTTCCTCGCTCCAAAACCGAGTAGGGTGTGCCTCCGGCGAGCAAGAAATGAAGCACTTAGCATGTGCTGGCTGAACTGATGGCAGACCACGTCTTCACTGCTTCTCTCTGGCATCTAGATCAGGCTGCTAAACACGTAATGTTCACGTTCAAGAGCTCGATGTTTCTATGGTTGGTGGCAGCCTCCGTTCCGGTGATTACGAGCGTTGCCTATTTTCTGGCCTCGCCTGCTACTGAGACATTTGTCAAACGAATATCCGTTTCGATGCATAGAGTCGCCGTTTCTGCTCTCTGTGTGGGTGCCGTTCTGATCGGCATGCTTGGTTCGCCTTGCCAAGAAATGGAGGCGATTTTCCAAATTTTTCTGCTGCCAACCCTCGCCTGTATCGTTTATTCCCTATGGGTTTTTCAAGGCAAGAAGACTATCCATCTACTGCAATCAATCAATCTTCTCTGGCTCACTTTTGCCTTGTTTTTTGGCGGCATGGCTGTTAAGGGTGTCTGGCCGTGATCGCTTTGGTCCGCGGCAGCCGAGGGTATTCTGCCGGCAAGCCAGTGGCGCATTCTTGGGTCGGCACTCTGGAGGCCTCATGGTCAATAAATTGAAAGCAGGCGGTTCATATTTGCATGCAATCAACCGCGGAAGTATCATTTTTACTCTTACGCTCGCAAGCGTGTTCGGTTTGATCGCAGTCTGGCCATTCGCTCCGCCGATTGAGTCTCTTACGAAGGAAAGTGCTCTTATCCAAGAGATCTGGAAGCAAAGTCTTGGTGTCACAACAATCGATTTAAAAACCGGCTCTGATCGTCATGTGAAATGTTTCCACTCGAAAACGGGTGGGTGCGACCCTGATGTAATGAAAGAATTGCTGGAGAGTCATTCAGCCGTGATTGTCTGGCATGACGGAGAAAGGGTTTATCAATTGATGCTTAAAGACAAGGTTATTCTGCCTTACGAACGCGTACACAATGGCAGAGGGTTCGCTGTCGCCTTATCCGTCATTTCACTTCTCATTTCATTTATCCAGATTGCGATTTTCAAGGGAATCATCGGGGTTGCCAGAGTTTCCGGGCAATGATGGCATCAAGCAACGGAAATGGAGACCGGCCACCTTTTGCTCATCTGAATTTCTGACGAGCCGACACAACTGTGGCCAGAGCCCAGTGCCGTTACGTCGGCTTTCGGATTCCCCTGAAGGAGAACAACCATGCTCACCCCCGCAAAGAACACCATCTGTCTGTGGTTCAACGGCGGCGCCGAGGACGCGGCGCGGTTCTACGCCGCCACCTTTCCCGATTCCTTCGTCGGACGGGTGCATCGCGCGCCGGCGGACTATCCGTCGGGCAAGGCAGGCGATGTGCTGACGGTGGAGTTCACGGTCATGGGCATCCCCTGCCTCGGGCTGAACGGCGGGCCGGCGTTTCCGCAGACCGAGGCTTTCTCGTTCCAGGTGGCGACGGTGGATCAGGCGGAAACCGACCGGCTGTGGAATGCCATCGTGAGCAACGGCGGTCAGGAAAGTGCCTGCAGCTGGTGCCGGGACCGCTGGGGCGTGTCGTGGCAGATCACGCCGGTGGCGCTGATGAACGCGATCACCCACCCCGACCCGGCTGCGGCGAAGCGGGCCTTCGAGGCGATGATGGGCATGACGAAGATAGACATCGCGGCGATCGAGGCGGCGGTGCGCGGGTGAATCGCACGCCCAGGGCTTTGCTCGGGCGGTGGATTCAGAGGCGGAACGCAGTCAGAACGGAACCGGGAGGTCGGCAATGAAGTGGATGCTGGTGGTCATCGTGATGAACGCGCCGGTCAAGACCGATCTGGTCTTCGGCAGCTTGGCGGAATGCCTTTCGGCGGAAGCGCAGATGCGACAGGAATGGGCCGAGCACTATGGACAGGCGAAGAAGGCCGGTGCGGCGGCCGAAACCCTGGGGCTGCTGAGTTCGCAGGTGACGAAGGGGACCTGCATTCCGGCGAAGTG
>MUGG01000008.1 GCA_002148405.1 Alkalinema sp. CACIAM 70d
AACCGGCCGTACGCGCTCGCCAAGATCGCCGGCATCGAAATGTGCTGGAGCTACAACCGCCAGTACGGCACGAAGTACCTGGCGGTGATGCCGACCAATCTGTACGGGCCGGGCGACAACTACCACCCGGAAAACAGTCACGTCATCCCGGCACTGCTGCGCAAGTTCCACGAAGCCAAACAGCGCGGCGACCGCACCGTGACCATCTGGGGCACCGGCACGCCGCGCCGCGAATTCCTCTACAGCGACGACATGGCCGACGCCTGCGTTTTCCTGATGAACCTGCCGGATGACAAATACACGAGCCTGCTGGGCAGCGACGAGTCGAAGACCGGCCGCTTCGAGCCACCGCTGGTGAACGTCGGTGTGGGCGAAGACGTCACCATCCGGGAACTGGCCGAACTGGTGGGTAAGGCGGTGGGGTTCGAGGGCGATCTCTTATTTGATACGACCAAGCCAGACGGAACGCCGCGGAAGCTGATGGATGTTTCGCGGCTCAACGGCATTGGGTGGCGTGCAAGAACAGGCATCGAACATGGCCTGTGCAACGCGTACCTTGATTACCTCAGCATATTTGAGCGGAAAAATTCATGAGCCTTGGCGAGTTTCTTTCGTTTGGCTATATCGCTGCAATGCTGCTTGCGGCATTGCTCATTCCGCTAAGCGGAGTTGCCTGGCTTGCTGTTGGATCAAGAGCCGCGTTGATTTGGACCGTTGTATATCTGGCGCTTATTCTTTATTTTCCGAACGCCTCTTGGGGGGTCGTCGATACTGATGCAAGCCGAAATTTTTATACCCGAGGCACGGGTATGTTTTACTTTTCCGCCGTGAACATTCTGTTGTTTGGATTGGTGTTTCAAAGCGCTCTTGGCAGAGGGTTCGGGGCGCTTACAGCAGCCAAACATAACTTGGGAAAAATCGCCCTTGTTTTTTGGTTATTATTCTTTGGAAATGTTGTTGTAGGTGTAATTTCAGGGGTGCATTGGTTCGAGTTAATTGGGTATAGCGGTGTTCTGAATGTAATAAATTTCATGCTTCTCTTCTTTGTTCTGATGGCGGCAGTTCAGAAGTCTGGTGATCTCGATAGATTTATAGATTTCTTTCTGTTCTGCGCAGCAACCAGGGCTGTTTGGGGTTTGGTCAGATTCGTCGCTATGGGAGGGGATCCCGCAAACTTCTATTCAAATGTTCAAAAGATAGCAATCAAGCTAACGTTTTTTGACATCAATGACAGCCTGATCGCAACGGTTGCTGTATTTATATTGGCGTGGAGGCTTGTGCATGGTTTGCAGGAAGGTAGATGGAGAAAGTGGCTGTACATAGGGCTCATTGCGCTTGAGCTCTTTGTAATAATATTTTCTTATCGACGTACGGCTTGGGGCGGTCTTGCTTTGGCGGCGATTTTATTTGCGATAACTCAAGAAAGAAGGATTCGATACCCCCTTTATTTGGCGTACTTGGGATTGGGTTTGCCTTTATTGGCTTACAAGATGCTGAAAAGGTCAGGTGACGCAGGGGGGGGCGGCTCTTTTCTTGAAAGAATGCTGCCCGACATTGCGCAGGGCGGGTCAATAAATTTTGATTCAGGCAGATTTGTAGAGCTTGCTGCCGCATGGGATTCCATCAAAGAAAGTCCGCTTTGGGGGCTTGGCGTCTGGGGACGTTACAGTGGTTTCAGATATACGGAGCTCGCTTGGCATCGTGGAGATTTTGGCTGGATGCACAGCGGTGTGCTTCACATGATGTTGAAGACGGGTTTGATAGGTGTGGCAATCAGCTCAATGATAATCCTTCTGGTTTTCCACTGCGCAAAGAAAAACTGGAGATCCCTTCCCAAGAATGAATCAGGTCTATTGCTCGCAGGGGCTGCTGGCCTGCTTTTTATGATTCCCACATGGCTGTTAGGGACGCCAGTCATTGAGTATCGGACCATGCAACTACTTGCCTTGTGTTGCGCGCTTCCCTACATCGCGATCCACGTATCAAAACTGAAGCAAGAATAATTTATGTCGTTGTTGAAAAATGCGGGGTTCAATTTCCTAGGTGCAGCAGTTCCCGCGGTAGTTAGCCTCGCAACGCTACCCTACATTGTCAAGCAACTTGGTGCGGATGATTACGGGTTGCTGGTCATCATTACGTCGATTGTTGGGTACTTTGCGCTTCTTGACATAAACGTTACAGCGGGTTCGACAAAGTATGTCTCCGGGTTTTATGCGTCCGGCGATCGGGCGAAGGTTAATCAAACAATATCTTTCGGATTGATCGTTTATGGGGTAATTGGTTTTGTTGGAATGGGTTTTATTTTTTTGCTGTCAGACTATCTCGTAACTTCTGTCTTTTCTGTGTCCCAAGCGAAGAAATCAGAGGTCGTCTCCGCGATTGAATGGGCAGCCGTAGGTTTTTTTGTAGGGCAGATTCAGACCTACGTCCAGAGCCTGCCAGGCGCTTTGATGCGATATGACATCAGTGGTCGGGTAGAGGCTCTGTTTGGATTCTTCCTGCCAATATTTACCGTTTCGCTTCTTTACTTCGGATACGGACTGGTTGAGCTGGTAATTCTCCGTGTAGCGATGAGTGTGGTGCAAATCACTCTTGTATCGGTTGCGCTGAAAGCGGTTTATCCAGATATCAGCTGGATGTCTCCTGAGGTGAGCGTGCGTCACGCACTCCTGTCATTCAGTGCTTATTCCTTCCTGAGTAGGATCGCGGCAATCACATACTCCCACGTTGACAAACTGATCATCGGAGCACGTATCGGAGCATCCTCGGTAACCCACTATTCCGTTCCGGCGACCCTGTCGAACAGGGTCATGTCGCTTATTTTCAGACTCGCTGGCGTAATGTTTCCGCATGCCAGCGCACTGGCTTCCCGCGGGGAGTTAGGCCGCCTAAGGGAAGATTACCTACTTGCTACCCGTCTCATCTTTTACGTAAACGGAGCAGCGGCGTTGGTACTTTGCTTGCTATCAAAGCCGCTATTGAGCCTATGGCTCGGCCCAGAATTTTCTGCCGCCGGCTTTCTGGTGATGAGCATGATCGCTGCTGCCCAGTGGATCGACTCAGCGACAAATTTACCTTCGATGGTCAATGATGCAATGGGGCATCCGAAAGTTACTGGGTTTTTTGCAATCTCCAGGGCTCTGGTTGGTTTGTCTTTTATTCTGGCTGGAGTCGAATTCTTCGGAATAAATGGTGCAGCAGGTGGTCATCTGATTGCGTCGTTCATCATGACAGTTATTTTTATTCATTTCGTACATGGCAGAACAGTTCCGATTGACCTACTCTCCGTAGTCACGCATGGGTACCTTCCTTCGTCCTTTTCTCTATGTTTCGTAGGGTTTCTCAACTGGCTGTGTCCTCCCCTTGCTGGGGACATGCTCTGGGATTTTATGATTCGACTTTTTGGTATTTTCTTCTTG
>MUGG01000199.1 GCA_002148405.1 Alkalinema sp. CACIAM 70d
TAATTCGGCAGGAAGCCCCGCGCTCTCCCGAAGGGGAGCGTCGGGATGAAAGCCAGGGCAGTGATGAATTGTGCCCTTGGACAATATGAAGCGTAGTCTCATACGTGATTGGGCACGATGAAGAACTGCCAGTCTCTTGCAAACGAAGCGAACAGAGGCACCTAAACTGTTTTAGAGTAATTATCAACTCACTCTAATTCTTCATGCTAAAAGCGGTCAAAGTCCGAATCTATCCCACTGATGCCCAGCAAGTTCATCTTGCTCAGGCATTCGGGTGTTGTAGGTGGGTTTGGAATCAATCGCTTGCCATCATGTCTCAAACGTACAAAGAGACAGGACGCGGTGTTTCAGCAATGGACATAAAGAAACTGCTTCCCATCTGGAAGAAAGAACATGAGTGGCTTTCTGAGTGCTATTCCCAATGTTTGCAGCAATCTGTGTTGAATTTGGGAGCGGCATTTGGCAACTTCTTTGATGGGCGTACAGGGTATCCATCGTTCAAGAATCGGCATGGTCGGCAGTCGATTCAGTATCCACAGAAAGTCACGATTCTGAGTGATACTGCGATTACATTCCCCGGCAAACTGGGGACAGTAAAAGCAAAGATTCACCGGGACTGTGTTGGAAATCTGAAGACTGTTACCGTGTCGAGAATGCCGGATGGTCAGTACTATGCCTCATTGCTGCTCGATGACGGCATTGAAAAACCAGAATCAAGCAGTGAGGGTAAAGCGGTTGGGATTGACTTGGGATTGATTGATTTTGCCGTGACTTCTGATGGCTCTAAGTTCAACAATCCAAAGTACCTCAAAAAGCATGAACGCAACCTGAAACGAAAGCAGCGTAAGCTGTCCTGTAAAAAGGATAAGACTACGAACAAACGTCGCAAGGCGAAACTTGCACTCGCAAAAGTGCATTCTAAGATCTCAAGAGTGAGAGAAGATTTTCTCCACAAGCTATCCCGCAAGATAGTGAACGAAAACCAAGTGATTGTGGTGGAAGATCTGGCAGTGAAAAACATGGTGAAAAATCACACCCTAGCCAAGTCCATCAGTGATGCAGGCTGGGGAATGTTTCAGACCATGCTCAAATACAAAGCAGAGCAAGACGGCAAAATCTACCTTGAAATTGGGCGATTCTTCCCGTCATCCCATCTCTGCCATGCAACACTACCGATTCCCAAGATGGATCTCTCAGTCCGCTCATTCCTTTGTCCGCATTGCAATGTACACCATGACAGAGATGTGAATGCGGCAATCAATATCAGAAATGAAGGCTTGCGGATATTGGCATTGGGAACCAGTGCTTCTGCCCTTGGAGGCAATGTAAGACCGAAGCGGTATGGGCGCAAGTCTACGACCGCAGAGGCAATTGCTGATGAATTGGGAAGCCAGCACCGTATCGCCTAGCGGTCGGTGTCTGGTAGTTCATTTCTGTCACTGTGATCTCCAAGGCAATCAAGTACTCTAGTGTACTGTTTCTCTGAGTAGTTGGCTTTTCTAAATAGTTGTGATATTGATCGATCGCTGGAAACTTTATCGACTACGGAACGTAGCACGGTACAAAATCATCAGCATTAGAATGGCTATTACTAATGCTGGGGCGATCGATAGAATAGCAGGAATCAGATCGCTTAGATGATTGGTCGAGATCGCTTGGCGAATTTCAGAAACTACCGCTTGACCAATCAACCCTAAACTGATCACACTACCCAGCCCGATCGTGGCCCAGCCGGTAAACAAAACCCATTTCGGCATCCGACCCTTCGCCAGCGTTCGTAGTGCGCGACCTTCAGTTTCGATGCTGCCGATCGGGTCAAGGGGATTGGGCAAGTGCATCTCGCGGTGAAGCTGAGGATCGAGCGGTTGCTCGGTGTAAAGGCGATCGCGGGTAGGGTCGATCGGAAGGAAGTTTTTGGAAGGTTCTTGGGACATTACGGCTGTTGAAGGGTAATAAGTATTGAACCTAGTGCCAATAGATACGACTACAACTTCAAGGATTATGCAATCCATTCCGAATATTCACAGAATAAATGGTAATTTCTTCGATCGCGATGGACAGAGCATGCAATATTCAAGATTTCATCAAGCCTTTACTGACCCGCCCCCTGTGAAAAACGGTATATTGAAGGAGTGACGCTTGCCTTGCTCCCAAAATATGAATTTACTGTGGTTTCGACGAGACCTCCGACTCAGTGATAATGAAATTGTCAGCCTAGCCACTGCAAATAACGCTAGTGTTCTACCGTTTTTCATCATTGATCCTTGGTTTTATCAGTGGGAGGATGTGGGGCAAGCTCGGGTTCGCTTCCTGTTTGAATCCTTGGAAAACCTGCATAACAACTTACAAAAATTGGGTAGTTCCCTAACGCTCTTTGAAGGCAATCCTGTTGAGATTCTTCAACAATTAACGCAATACTTCCTCGATCGCCAGCAAACCCCGAAACTCTACTTCAATCGAGATGTACAGGTTGAGTACGGAATCACCCGCGATCGCGCAATCCTAGACTTTTATCGATCGCGCAATCTCGATTATCATCTGGGCTTGAACCACTTCTTGCAACTTCAAGACAACCGCGATCGTTGGTTTGCAGAATACTACACCTATCAACGCGCCACACCCTATCCTGCCCCCAAAAACATCAATACCCCTTCCCTCGAAATTCCTTTGCCCCAACTGTCCTTTCGCCAGCTCAAATACAAGTATCGTGAGTTTTGGCAAATGAAGAAAGTTTATTTCAGAGGCGGCGAAACGGAAGCAAAAACCACTTTGAGATCGTTCCTAGACCGCAGATTTGAAGGCTATCACTGGAAACTCTCCCGTCCTTGGTTGGCACAGTGGGGAGCCACATCCCACCTGTCGCCCCACCTCACCTTTGGTACCATTTCCACCCGCCAAGTGTATCAAAAAACGAAAGCCAAGGCGATCGAACTCAGCCATATTCCCAAAGCAGAATTTAGCCTGAAAAATTTCCGCGATCGTCTACGCTGGCACGATAGTTTTACGCAACGGTTGTACTTCCATCCGGAAATCGCCTACCAAAACCGCTATCCTGAATTTGATAATTGGTACAACCCTGCTGAATTATCACCCCAAAAACAAGCTTTATTTCAAGCTTGGCAGGACGGATTGACAGGATTTCCCTTAATTGATGCCAGCATGAGACAACTCAAACATATGGGCTGGATGAATTTTCGGATGCGGGCTATGTGCGCTACGTTTTTAACCATCAACTGTGGCATCTCCTGGCACCATGGCGCACGGCATTACATGAATTATTTAGTAGATGGGGATCTCGCGATCGATAATTGGCAGTGGCAAATGCAAGCGGGAATAACCAATCCCTTAAGTGAAACCTTTCGCA
>MUGG01000100.1 GCA_002148405.1 Alkalinema sp. CACIAM 70d
CGCTGCGCGGCGCTTTATCGCGCAGCGTCCAGCGACCGAAGGGAGCGGCCTTGACCGTAGTGTTGGGCGGCGTGTGCATGTGGCTTTGTTTTAAGTATTTGGTGGAACCCAAACCGAATGTCGTTGTGACACTGCCATATTTGCCTTTCGCGCTAGCCCTTCTGACTCAAACGGAAGACGTTGGCCATTTACAATTAACCGAACAAAACGCCCCACTAGATACTTGATTGGCAACCCAAATAGATGTTGGTCCAGAGTGCGGGCAAATGTCACAGAGTAAGCGACGATCTCTTCTTCTGTTTGGAATGCGCTCAACGCTACCGAAAAACCAGGGCCGAACTCGGAATGAATTGCGTTGTTTTTGACGAAGAGCTTCTTGTCTAGTTCGTCAAGCCACGATTCATATTCGTGAAGGTTCCGGATCATGACGTCCAACGTCGTAGTTGTGCGGACGCCGGAGCGGCGCAGCCGCGCAGGGCACCCAAAGCGCAGCTTTGGGCGGTCCGCTCGAACGCAGTGTTGGACGGCACCGAGACCGTTAGCGAAGGCACGTTGTACATACCGAAGCCCCTGCCCCTCACAGTTGATTTGAACTGAACCGGGCCAGCGGCTACCGCTACGGCCTGCCGCCCTCAATGCCCCGAGACACTAGCACAAGGGCATGGCGCAACAAGGGGAGACCTCACTCATGCCCGAAGTGCCGCGCCGGCACTTCGCAACGATCGTGGCAGGTGCCTGCTCGGGCGCTGAACGTCGATTTGGACCGCCCGCCTGAAACCTGAAGAACCGGTGACGTTCAACGTTCAAGGTAACGGCCTCGCGCGGCTTTTCGCGCGAGGTCCGCTCGATTGATGGGTTGGGCGTCTTGCTCATTGAGCTACCTCAATGCGGCCGTTACCCCACACCCGCAGCGTGACAGGAGATAGCGGATAGGGCTGCGACTTGAAGTCCTCAACTGTCTTTGACTTTGCCATTTCCCGAAAACCGGCACTATTCTTCGTGCTCCACATGATTAGGAAGTCTCGATTGGGGACGCTCGCAAGGAATGGCTCCCCAAGAAACTTGGCTGCCTCTTGCCTCACCCAAGGGATAAGCAGGCGCACGGCGTCGTATCCGTCCTTTTCCTCAATGGCGAGGAAGCGATCTGGATCACCACCACCTTGTAGTTTCGCGTTGCCCTTCTTCAGATCCAGATTCCTCAGGGCGGTTTCAAAAAGGACATTCTCGTCGACAGCCCACCGCTTTCGATCTTCTTCTCGGACATAGTCGTAGCCATTCGCTCGATCAACCGCGACAGCCAACTGGACGCCTGGAACGAAGGGGCGCGTTACAAGAACACGCGCACCGTTAAACGGTCTTAGGTAGTCGCTTGACATCAACTGAGGGAAGACGCGGTCTTTCGCATCGCCCCAAGTTGTTGGAATCTTCGGCCCACGCTCCGCTATTAGTTGCATCATCGCAGCGAAGTGCGTTCGCATTTCCTCCTGCCTTGCTTTCAGGTCTAGCGATGGCTTCGCTAGGCAAAACTTGGACCGCAGATTTTGAAGGCCCAGTTCCACCTCCCCCATGACAATGACTTCAGCAGTGCTGCCTCGACGGAAAAGCCGCTCGGGGTATTCCTTCTGTAGAAGGGCCAACGCCTCGTTCTGGAGTTGTACTGGGGTAATGTCACAGGCCATGATCGTTGTGCTGAAAACTAAAGTGGCTAAGGTGGGTAGTAAGGTGCGTGGAAGCATAGTGGTCAAGACGCCCAACGTTTGAATTCACCGGCCTTGCGCGGCTTTATGTGCAAGGTCCGGTGGAATGATGGGTTGGGCGGCAAACTCCGACAGCGGGATTTGAATAGGCGTCGGGTACGAATTGACTGAAAGTCCAGCACGGAAAGACTTTCGAGGATTCAGATTCAGAATCCCCTTGGTGAAACTTATTGTGGAAACCAAAGGGAAGGCATCCTCGTAATCTTTCAATAGGAGTGGCGGTGCTTCAAGCACTTGACCAGACGAATTTTCCCGCGCAACTACATAAAGGTAAGCCGGCTCTCGCCAAGGCGGTACGTCGAACCACACTTCAAAGCGATATGCCTTTGTGTCCTTGATCGCACGAAGAATGCGGGTGCGCTCTCCGTAGTTGCCTAAGCGTTCGTGAAGGCTCTCCAAGAGCTGCTTTTCATCAGGCCTAAGTGCGTTAAGTACTTCAAAAGTAGCTGACTGTATGCGCCTGTTCTTTTGGTCATCTGTCAGTGATTTGAAATCGGTAGGAATGCCATATGCAACATAGCGCTGCCACCATTCAAGGCCGAAATCGGTTGGCACAACCCGGCCATCGGGAAGCGCTGGCGAAAACGCTATATAAATGTGGTCGTATGTGCCAACTGAGAAGTCTTCAGCATGAAGCATGCACGCTATTCGCTGCCCGATTCTGTGAGCAGTCCTTGGGATACCTGCAAGTTCAGTTGATGAGGATGGCATTGCCTTTCCAGGGCCTGGTACTCCCGAGCACTCGTAGTAACGAATGTCTTTGAGAGGTTTCGTCAGCTTGGTCATGGCTTTGACGCCCAACGTTCAAGGTAACGGCCTCGCGCGGCTTTTCGCGCGAGGTCCGTGTTGACCGCAGGGTTGGGCGTCATTGCTCGGCAAACCTCTCGATTAGATTTTCGCAGGCCTTAGATGCAAACGATTTGGCCCAGACCTCGGTTCTTTCGAACTCTGGCTGGAGACGCTGAAGCGCTTCGCGTGACCAGCGGTGTTGTATGTGCTTCGGAGGAAGATGGTCTGTTTCGGAACTGATACCGGCAAACACCATTAGGTCGGGGTCGTCTTCGGAAACTCCGATATTGAACCAAGGGGGCAAACTCGGAGCGCTCCTTCAAAGTAGGACAGTTCGCCCGAAATCATGGCCCGACACAAAGCCACAAGGTCTTGCCGATTTTTGACCTCGGACTCATTCCGAGCAGGACGATCTTGCGTCATGACGCCCAACGTCTAAGTTCAGGGACCGCCGGCAAGCGCAGCTTGCAGGCGGTCCCCTGGAACGATGGGTTGGGCGTCGCCGGCCACTCGTTGTGTGGTGTGGAAGCGAAACTATTGGGATGTGGG
>MUGG01000157.1 GCA_002148405.1 Alkalinema sp. CACIAM 70d
ACCAGCGCTGCTGATCAGCCAGCTCCAACAGGTCGACATACCGACTTCTGGTCGCATCGCTGGCACCACGGCAGTAGAAAGCTACAATCTTGGCTGGCAAGCCTGCACGCCGGACGATGATCTTCTGTTTCGTAAAAGCATCATCAAAGGCCCGTCGTGCTGACTGACTATTCTGCAATCGGCCGTGATACCCGGCAAGTTTAGCCAGCATCATATGACGGTATATATCCCCCTCTCCCGGCACGAACTCCCGCTGTAAAGCCACCAGGTTCTGCGTCGGATCGTCCGAAAGTGCAAACTCTGCCTCTCTGGGATATGCAAAAGCTCCCTCTTTACCTTTCACGATGAAAGCCCCCGTTTATCTGCCCATTGTTGCCATGTGGAAAGTAAATATCTAGCTCATATCCTTTCACGATGAAAGGATAATGGCGATGATTCTGCACATTTGGAGGCGCAAAATCGTGAGATCAAAACTGTCAAAAGGTTTCGCTTAGGCGCAACCCAATCAATTGGACAGCTAAATATGACTGAGATTGCGAAAGACGAAGATGTTACCTGCCCACACTGCAGTAAGTCGCTTACGACGGATATTTGGTTCTCTCGGAAGCAGTTGGCACGTCGCTGGGGTATTGCATCGAAGACACTTCACAATTGGGGCTCAAGTGATAAAGGCCCCAGATTTGAACATCTAAATGGTGTCATTCGGTACCATATTCAGGTGATCGCCAGAGCTGAAGGAAAGAAGCCTGACGAAAACGCCTAAACGTTTGTGAGCCGTCAATAATTCACTAGTCCACATGCCGATCAATCTGAAGGCCACTTTGATACTTGGAATCGCTGCCTAAGCCGAAAAGTGTCCAATCACAAAGACTGTCTTCAGATTGAAAGGCGCAAAATTAGTATATCTAGACAAAAAAGAAAGCGCTCAGATGGATCAAGTTAGTGACACTACAGGAGTGTTTGGAGCTTCTCGTCATAGCACCGAGTACGGCCAGCACAATCCTGGCGAAGTTATAGCAGTACTCCAAAACGGGATAGCTCGATACGCGCGAAACCCCGCAGCGTCACTGGTATCTATTCGCAAACGGTTGGCGAGAAATCTTGACTATGCAAACCCGTTTTCAGCCGAACTAGTTCAGACACTAATTTACGAACGTCTGGCACCGCTACACGCACGCGAAACCTTGAAGATGGTGACAATCCTACATTCACCATGGAATACCACACCAATTGACCTCAAAATTAATTACCCTTCGATTGCCGCCAAGGTTCGCCGCGAGTTGGCAGGCATTCATGGCATTTTCGCAGTTGAATTCGCCTACTTTCAGAATGTGCGGTTGAGGAATAGCCGGCTCGTGGCACCACATTGTCAGGGGATCTGCTGGGGCGACGCAATCCACACGGTTACCCAAAGAGGGTCGCTTAGATTCGGGGGCGGGGAGTTCGGGGCAGTTCCTGTCGTCGCGAAGGACGTCTACGATCTCTCTGGAGCTGTGCGATATTCATTTAAACACCCCTACCGTGAATACGCAGTCTACCAAAGGCGTGATGGGCGGTTCTGGCATGGCGAGCGAGAGCTGCGGCAAATGTCTGCCTTCATGATCTGGGACTACGCTCGATACTATGGCTGGCCTGACACTATTTTCGGGATCGGTGAAGGTGCATTGATTTTAAATCAAATTGCGAAGCAGAACCGCTTCTGGCGGAGGATGAACTAGGCTACGCACCATAGCCAGGGAGTAATTTAGGCAATCTACTGAGTGGGTTTTCTACTGAGTTGGCTTGCGCGAGCTGAAGAGATGCAGCGTAGCGAGCCGAATAGGCTCGCAAGCTATGGTCGGGGCGGCTCAGTGCCGCCCCTGACCGAATTTGTCAAAGACTACTTGGCTGAAGCCAGCGGCTACGGCTTCAAATGCGTGTCAAAAAACGCTTTGGCACGCTTCATAGCGTCTATTGCTGCCGGCGCGTTATAGCCAACGCGGCGCATCGTGATCGACCCGCCTTCGCCGCGGCCAAGCATTTCCATGGTCCGCCCCGGGATATCAAAGGCATGATAGGCCCCATCATAAAAGACCATGTCGACAAGTTCTGGCTTGCGAAGCCGCCTTTGGTCTTTGAGATTGCGACAGCGCTCAGGCGGCGTCCAATTGTCGGCCGCCCCCATTAAGATCAAGAGCGGTAGATCGACATTGCCGTCGCGCTCTGGGTCGCACCAGGGGTAATAGGCCACTGCGGCCTTGACGCCAGAATTGGTGAGCCTGGCATTGG
Organism: Alkalinema sp. CACIAM 70d; assembly: GCA_002148405.1. Classification (GTDB taxonomy): domain Bacteria; phylum Cyanobacteriota; class Cyanobacteriia; order Leptolyngbyales; family Leptolyngbyaceae; genus Alkalinema. Next base: position 2,269 of record MUGG01000157.1, read on the forward strand.
CCTGAACCCCCTTCATGATCGTCCAGCCGCCATGGGAAAAGCCGAACAAGCCGATGGCGTCGGCTTTGACATACGGCAAGGTCTTGAGATAGGCGGTCGTGCCGACGATGTCGAGAACGCGCTCATCTGGCTGCACATCGGCCGTATTTGTACAAATCTGGCCAAAGCCGCGACCGGTGAAGCTATCGACGAGGACCGCGACATAGCCCCAGGAGGCCGCCACCTCGGCCCAGCCCTCATAATGCTGCTTTATGCCATCGCAGCCATGCAGAACGAGAATCGCTGGGAATGGTCCGGCGCCTTCTGGCTTATAGATCCTGGCATGGACCTGCTCGGCAGCTGGCCGGCCGCCTGGGTGTACGCTTGGATAAATAACGTTCTGCGTCGACGTCGTCTTGCAGGCCGCCAATGCCAGCAACCCAGTCAAAGCAAGCGATGATATAAGCGTCTTCATGACCTACCCTCTTTGTCGTTTATTGTTGCGTCCAGGCGTCGAATTTTGCCGTTAGCGCCGGCGTGGCAACCAAGTCGCCGACCTTTGCCACCTTTTGAAGATGAGTGCCGTCATAGGCGAAGGCTTCAAAGGCGCCAGTACGAATATCGACTGCAAAGAAGCTTTCTGTCTCACCACACTGATGTGGCGCACAGCCGAAACCAATGAGGTATCGGCCATCTATGAGCTCTGTTGCGCTAGCGACTTCGAGGCCAGCCAAGAAGTGGCGAAAATTGTCGCCGAAATGGGTGGCGATAGGCATTTCTGACGGTGCGATCGGTCATGAC
>MUGG01000215.1 GCA_002148405.1 Alkalinema sp. CACIAM 70d
ATAGAGCGGCTGGGGTGAGCGACTTGCGGCACCGCTGCTAGACGGTCACTTGAAGCACATCCGTCGGCCTGATCGAGGGAGGGGCAGGCTTACTGCGGGTATGCCCGCGTTCAACACATGTCTTCAGGCAGTCGTGCGCGTCGTGGTCTGAGAACCCACTTCTCCTCAACCCCGTTCCGGCCCGACATCCAAAGTGCATCTTCCGCGATCCGAACACCTTTCCACGGAACTCCAGAAGGACGCCGCCCGCGCGACGAGTGCAGTCACTCGTCGCACAGAAAGCCGGCAACGACGTCTGAGCCTCAGACCGCCGCGCGCTGCCTGCGGCGCGCAGCGAATGCCACGCATCCGATGCCAGACAGCAGCATCAGGGCCGCGGCCGGTTCCGGCACCAGCGCCACGTTGTCCAGATAGCCGACGTCGGCCCCGGTCTGATATTCCGCGCGAATCTTCAGCGAACTGATGTTCGACAGCACGGCCAGAAACTGCGCGTCGGTCGGTGTAACGCCCGAAAGGCTGCCCAGCCGCCACCCGGTGGGCGACAGCGGCACCGAATACGAGGTCCAGCCGTTGTTGACCGGATTGTTCGCGGTGTCATACACGAGCGTTAGGCCGCTGCCCGACAGGATCACGTCCTCCGCGTCGAACTGGTTCGGCCCGCCGGGGTAGCGCTGCATCAGGTCAAAGGTGAGCTGCGTGCCGAAGGCACCGGCGAAGTTGCCGAGGAAAACCGACGGGGCGACGAAGTAGGTGACGCCGCCGGTGGTCAGGTCGTCGATGAACACATTGCCGCCCGGATTGCCGCCGGTAGCGCTCCAGGTCAGCGGCCCCTCGATGTCACCCTGGGCGCTCCAGCCCTGGGCACTCGAGTCGAAGGTGCTGGTGACGGCCAGCGCGGGGAGCGAAGCGGCGAAAAGGAATGCCGGTAGGGAAATACGAAGTGTGGTGCCTTTCATTGTCGTCAGCCTCCAATGGTCAAGCAGATCCGGGAACGTATTCAACCCGCCCTTATGTTGATCCTGAGGCGGTCGGGACTGCAAGCGTCACCACCGGAGGTCACCGCACAGGGTTCAAGCGCCGTACCCGCCCTCACGCTGATGCCGTACCGCCAGCACGATGACGACATCGCGACCGGCGTCGTAGTCATACAGAGCAACGCAACCGGTACGGCCGCGCGAGATGACCAGCTCCCGGAGGTCGTGCTCGACCTTGCGACCGATCAAAGGATGCTCGCACAGCACCGCGAGGCCGGATTGCAGGATGGGCAGCGCTTGCAGGCGCATCTGCCTGCAGCAGGAAATCGGTCAGACTTTCCCGTTCAGCCAGCGCTCACGGCGCCAGCACCACACGGGTACTCACGATCCCGTCCGCTGCTCAGATCAACGACGGATCGGGCTGGCGGGCGGCTTTTCCTTCTGCGCGCGCCTTCACGTAATCGAACACCTCGTCGGCATCCACCACACGTCCATAACGCGCGACCTCTTCGCGCGCCAGCAGTGCGTCGGCAACGAAGGCTGTGCGGCGCTCGGCCAGTTCGGTCTGCAGTTCCAGCGCCTCAACCATGAAAGCGTGCGCGCTTTTGCCGGACTGCTGCGCCACCGCAGCGATGCGCGCTTTCAGTTCGTTCGGAAGTTTCAGCGCGGTCGTAGCCGTCATCGCGGCCTCGTGAATGCGGGCATTCCAGCAAGGCCCACCCGGCGCACTCAGCACGAAACAAAGCGCTTTTCGCGTGGCTCTTGCTCATAAGCGGGTGCATCAGGACCCAATACGTTCTTGGAGTCCTTGCGGCATTCGAAACGTGGTCTGTCCCCTATTACGCTCTGAGCGATCGGGCAGAACGAACAATCCCTATGGAATAATTGGGGTCTGTCCCCTATTACTTCGCTGAGCGATCGGGCAAAACGAACAATCCTTATGAATAATTGTGGTCTGTCCCCTATTACTGCTACAGGGTCGCGAGATTATGGACGCTGGACAAGCGGCTGGACCTGCTGGCCGAGCGGTTCGGCGTAGCTCATCGGATTGGAGCGCACTGAGTGAGTGTGCCCGAGGAAAATCCCTATGGAATAATTGGGGTCTGTCCCCTATTACCCCATGGAGTTGACTGCGCCTGCGCTGTCCACCTCTTGAGTCGCAGGCAATGCGGAATTGTTGTTACGTCCCTTATTGTTGCGAGCGCGTACGCAGCGTGACGTGAAAGACAGGGGCCAGACCGCTGTTCCTCGGGATTGTCATGCCAAAAAATCTCTTTGGAATAACCGAGGCCTATCCTCTATTACTTTACTCTCTATTAACCCTACTATTACTCAACGACCCGCACAGGCCGAAATGATGAGTATTTTCTTTGAAGTATTGCCTCATTTTTTGCACATGGATTCTATTTCTCCGGTTAATCCTACCGATCCTGAATGGTGGGGAGGGGATGTAGCGGGAGAGGAAGGATTCCCTTTATATAGAATTCGACTAGCGAAGCGGCAGAAGAAAAAACATATGATATCTTTTCGTGCGGCGCCTTTATTGTTGCATCATGTAGGGCAAAGCGGGTTTTTGAACGGTTTTCAAAAAAGATTGAGTTTGTAAGCATTGAGGTGGTTGATTATTTTAACGCCCCAGTGAGTGAAGACAGGTTTTGGATAGTGCGCCACTTACACCACCCCGATTATATTGATTATATAAATTCAGATTTCTCAATGAATGAGATTAATGATGATTTCGTGGGAGATATTAGGCGTCTAATATTTGATTTGGACAAAATTGAAGAGGAGGTTTTTCACCCCCTTCACATGTGCTCTACGTTTGTCTCTAATCGCTTTGTTGATACAGCAAAGGAAGAGCGTTTGTCCGGCGTTGAGTTTATTCCGTTGAAAAACACTGGCGTAGATACTGCGAGTTGAAGTTGACTTCTTGCGGAATAATCGAAGCCTGACCAATCTCTCACGGAAGACGGAATAATAGGGATCTGCCCCCCCTATTTCACTCCACAACCAATCGAGGATCGCAAGATCAG
>MUGG01000039.1 GCA_002148405.1 Alkalinema sp. CACIAM 70d
GGAATGGGTTGCTGACCGAATTCGGGCACTGATCGGGACAGAGTACCGAAGGGGCCCGGGTTCGCCTGCGCGCGGACTGGTAGCTGCTGACTTCGCAATCCTCATGCGTTCGACGAAGTCTGAAGAGCAGGACGGCAATCCCCGGCATGCCGCCTTTTCCAATGCTCTGAGAGCCCGTGATATTGACTTCACCTTGAGCGCTGGGGGCAGTGTCTTCGATCGACCCGCGGTTAACGCATTGAGAGAGGTGTTTTCGGCCTTGGAACAGGGCCCGGTCGACAGGAATCAAGCCGACGCGTTGATCTCGCAGCAAGTGCGCCCAGCCTACCCGCGCGTAAATGTGCGCCGTACCTATGACGTCCTCGCCGACTGGGGGCGTCGCATCCACCAAGCCCCGGGCGCAGCGCGCCAGCGCCTCTTTCCCCAAGCGTTGCTCATCGATCTGCTGGAAGCATTTGACGTCGCAAATTCTAGTTTTGACGAAAATGTCATGCGCGACATTGGTCTGTTTAGCCGAATGCTCCAGGACGTCGAGTCGGTCTACCTCAGTGTCGATTCCACGCACCGCTTTCGATCCGTCGTTCGATTCCTTCAACAGGTGGCGGAGCGCGGCTACGATGTAAGCACCGAGGACGTTATCACCCGGCCTAATGCCGTAACAGTATCCACTGTTCATCAGGTGAAGGGGCTGGAGTTTCCGGTCGTGTTCGTCGTTGACGTGGTGCCAGGACGCTTCCCGACCAAAAGGAAGACGTTTGAGTGTGCGCTTCCAGAGGACCTGATGGCCACAGCTCTGCAAAAGGGCGCCTACGAGAACAGCGTCGCCGCCGAAGCGCGGTTGTTTTACACGGCACTTACCCGCGCCGAGCGCTTCCTTTACGTGACTGGTGCGGCGTTGCTGCCAAATGGGAAGCAGCAAAAGCGGCAGTCGACGTTCGCGGCAGGCTTGCTTGACGATGAACTCTGCAGCGATCCTGACGTGATGCCCGAAGGACTGACTGCTGCGCCGCCTCGACAAGAGGCGGATGAAGGCACGTTGCCGACCTCGTTCTCCGACATTAAGTACTACTTGAGTTGCCCGATGGACTACCGGTTTCGCAAGAGTTTTCGGCTTCAGTCCTCCGGTGCCCGAGCTATTCGGCTATGGGCGCGCTGTGCACGTGGCTATCGAGAAGCTGCATGAAATCTTCAATGATAGAGCGCCAACGAGAGCGGAAGCATCAAACATTGCCGAACAGCACTTCCATCTAAAGCACATTGCGCCCAGCCGTGATCCCGAGACCCGGCCCGGGGCTTACGAGAATGCCAAGCAGAAGGCCCGCCAGATCGCGAGCGACTACGTCCATGAATACGCAGAAGATTTTGCTCAGCAACGCCAGGTGGAAGTTCGCTTCGAAATACCGGCGCGTGATTGCCTCATCACAGGGTCCATCGATCTTCTGATGAGATGCGATGATGCCGGAGAAATTGTTGAGGCCCATGTTTTGGATTTCAAGACGATGGAAGGCGGGGCAGACCCTTTGAACAACGCGCAGCTTGAATGGCGTGAACTTTCGTTGCAGGTGCAGCTGTATGCCAAGGCTGCTCGCGAGGTGTTCGGTGAGAACGCCGCGACAGGCTCCATTCACTTGTTGAAGGACAACCAGCGAGTAGAGGTGCCAATCGATGACGCGTCCGTGGGCGCTGCAATCGAAAATGTGGAATGGGCTGTGCAAGGCATCCTCGACCAGGACTTCCCGATGCGCCCCTCCCCGAAAAAATGCGAGAAGTGCGACTTTAATCGCCTCTGCTCTAAACGCATGGAGCAGTTTCGTATTAATGCTGGGGTTCCGCCGCCGATCCTCACCCCTGCTGGACCGCGCGTTGCCGCAGCAATTGACACAGCAAGTTGAACAGCAATGAAACGAATAGGCGAGCGTGACCTGCCGTACTAGCGCTCACGCCTTCGCATGTGGTTTCGGGGTGCTAGTTGGTGAAGTGGCGTGATTGACGCGATGAAGAGATTCGAGGAATCGAAGACGTTTCGAGGGCAGCCCTATCTTGTTTTCTCTCGTACATCATCCACATCAGGTTTTCCACAGTGAAACCGGCTACAGGCGCCGCCGCTCGAGGGAACTAAACTATGTCCCGTCTGCGAACATCGATTGCTCATTAGATTGCAATGCTGGCATACATGAAAAATTGTGTACTCTTGGAATCGCCTCTTTTGGCGGTTGATCTTTTCAGTGGCTGCGGCGGCCTGAGCTGTGGTCTGAAAGATGCGGGATTTCAGGTTGTTGCGGCGGTAGAAATTGATGAAAAGGCACAGGCAACTTATAAGCTGAATCACCCGACCGTTCGCCTTTACGGGCAGGACATCCGGCAGCTAGACCCCGAACAGATCATGAATGATGCCGGTTTGGTATCGGGACAGTTAGATTTACTTGCCGGTTGTCCGCCTTGCCAAGGGTTTTCGCGTTTACGCACGAAGAACCAGAAGACGTCGGTCAGGGATGATCGGAACAATCTTGTTGCCGAGTTTGTTCGATTCGTGAAGATCCTTAGGCCGAAGACCATCATGCTTGAGAATGTCCCGGCGCTAGCCAAAGATGGGCGATTCACTCGCATGCGCAATCAGCTTGCTGAGCTCGGTTACGCGATGGTCGTTCATGTGTTGGATGCCGCTGACTATGAGGTGCCGCAGCGCCGCAAGCGCCTCATCATGCTGGCATCTCGCATACACAACCCGCAGATTGCACCGAGGGCCGAAAGCCGGGTGACTGTCCGGGAAGCTCTGGCCGGTGTCGGCGCGCCATCAAGGACAAAGGACAAGCTACACGGAATGGGAGAGAACCGCTCACAAGCAGTGCGGGATCTCATTGCACTCATTCCAAAGAATGGAGGTAGTCGCTCGGACCTCGGTCAGGAGCATCAGTTGGCATGCCATAAACGCTGTGATGGCTTTAAGGATGTCTATGGCCGGATGGCATGGGATGACGTATCGCC
>MUGG01000177.1 GCA_002148405.1 Alkalinema sp. CACIAM 70d
CCTCGCGGTAACGCGCTGTAAGGTGTTGGAAATTTTGCCAGGTGTTTGAATTTTAAGGTTGCCGGGATTGAGGGAGCTTAATCTCAGTTCATCAATATTGCTATAGCTTTTTAGGAGGGGTCGATCGGCCCCTCTTAGTTTTGAGTAGGCTGAATTGCAAGGTTCGCGATCGAGGTCAGTGCCTTAACGAAAGCGGGTTACGAACATCTGAGACGAAATTCTGAGACGAAATAAGGCTCCGGCAACCCTTGCTGATTCAAAAATCTGTGCTACGTTGAATTTAGAGGATTTGAATTCCTCATGCCTTAGGCTAAAGCCCTAGTGGCTTTTGTCTTTGAGATTATTTGTTGTTTAGCAAATAGCGGAGGTGTTGCCCATGCAAGATAGTAGTAAACGTTTGGGTCGTCAGTTTGGTGTAGTCCGGCTGTGTTCCGGGGCTGTTCTCTAAGCTAGGCCAGCATGGGTTTTACATCCCCGGCTTGTTAAGTCACTGACTTAATCATTAGTCCTTCCAGGTTGTAAACACCCTATGAGTCTTAATGGCGCTTGGTTTGCTTTTGGGTTCTCCCGGCAGTCAAGGTATCCACTGAAGACCCGCTAGACCGCTCCTCCTAATATCTAACTCTTGAATCAACTGAGTTAGGTTAGGGGGAGCGGATAGTTTTTAGAAAGATTTTTGGGAAGAATATTATTTAGATTACGCAATGTGTCACTTTGTAAAGCGTCCTCTGTCTTTTGGTAGAGGCCAGGAAAGGCTATCTCCAGAAAACTGGATGAAGTTGTTATCCTAGGAGAGTAGGCAGCCTCTAGATTGAGCTGACTTTGTTGCTCAACCAACCTGTTGCTTAACCAACTTTGCTGTTCGACAAAGTAACTTTGGGCTACTAAGTTTAGTGTGCCTCGGTTATCAAATCGGGTAGGCTGCTGGTAAACTGTGATCTTAGACACAACGTTTTGTTAGAACAAACCCTACCTTGGGGTAGTCTGGCGAAATAATGCCGATCTAGAAATGTCCCTGTGTGAAGTATCTTTTACACAGGTTGTGAGGAGAAAAAACATGCTAAACATCCGATTGAACTCTTTGCTGGTTAGTCCTGCTGTTCTGGCAGCAGCTCTGTTGCTCGGAACCTCTGCTGCTAAGGCAGAAACTCAAGCAACTTCTGTGGATGCTCTGAGCCAAGTCAGCCAGTACAGCCAAGAAGGTAAGTCTGCTAACTCTATTGGTCAAGTGACCTCTGTTTCTCAACTGTCTGACGTAAAACCCACGGATTGGGCATTCCAAGCACTGCAATCCCTGGTTGAGCGCTACGGTTGTATCGCAGGTTATCCCGACCGAACCTATCGCGGTAATCGGGCTATGACCCGTTACGAGTTCGCCGCTGGTCTGAACGCTTGTATGGATCGCGTCAACGAACTGATCGCAGCTGCAACGGCTGACCTGGTTAAGAAAGAAGACCTGGCTACCCTGCAAAAACTGCAAGAAGAATTTGCCGCTGAGTTGGCAACCCTGCGCGGTCGTGTAGACGCACTGGAAGCTAAGACCGCAACCCTGGAGAAACAGCAGTTCTCTACCACGACCAAGCTGGCAGGTGAAGTGATCTTCGCGGTCACCGATGAGTTTTCTGCAACCCCAGCAGGTGGTGGTAACAACACTGTATTCCAAGACCGTGTTCGTTTATCTTTGAACACCAGCTTTACCGGTAAGGACTTGCTGGTTACCCGTTTGGCTGCGGGCAATGCTACCAACTTCACCCTTCCCGGTGGCGGTTCTGAAGGTCTGCAAACCTTCAACTTTGGTAACACTGGCGCGAACAATGTCAATGTTGACTGGGTTGCTTACTACACCAGCCCGATCGAAAACCTTAAAGTGTATATCCCCGCTGTCGGTGGTCTGCACTACGACTACGCACCCACTGCTAACCCCGTCCTGGATTCTGGCGATAGCGGTAGCACCACGTTGTCTGTCTTTGGTCAACGCAACCCCATCTACGCGATCGGTGGCGGTGCTGGTATCGGTGGAACCTACGACCTGGGTGGTGGTCTGAAGGTAACCGGTGGTTACTTGGCAGACAGCGCTAACAACCCTGCTAACAAAAATGGCTTGTTCAACGGTGACAACAGCATCTTGGCTCAAGTCAGCTACGCTCCTACCGATGCTAACTTCCAAGTGGCAGCAACCTACGTGAATGCATACCGCAAAGGTGGTGGCATCTTTGATGCAGGCGGTAATGGCACCGCTGCAGCTGTGGGTTCCTTGGCAGCCAATAGCCCCAGCGTTGTAGCAACTTCTACCGCTGCTAAAGTCAATGCTTTTGGTATTTCTGCAGCTTATAAGTTCAGCCCCACTTTGGTTTTCAATGCCTTCGGGATGTACGCCAAAGCTAACTTCATTGATGATGGCTTTGGAAGCCAAGACGTCTGGAGCTATGGTGCAGGTTTAGCATTGCCTGATTTCGGTGCCAAGGGTAACCTACTGGGCTTTGTAGTGGGCGCTGCTCCCTACGCTCCTGGTCGTCAAACTGGTGTTGGTACCCGTGCAGGTCGGTCTATTCCTCTGCACGTTGAAGGCTTCTACAAGTACCAAATCAATGACAACATCTCTATCACTCCTGGTTTGATCTGGGTGATCAATCCTGGTCAAGTGGATAGCAATGATGATGCGTTGATTGGAACCGTTCGGACGACCTTCACGTTCTAAGGCTGCCTGAGATGGATCCCTAGGTTCATCTAATTAAGATTCATATCAACAAAGCTACTC
>MUGG01000040.1 GCA_002148405.1 Alkalinema sp. CACIAM 70d
CCAGCAACGGCCATGATAGCCGTCAGGATTTCCTGATCGCTGGCTTGCTCTAATGCCTGACAAATCAGATCGCCGCTTTCTCCGAACCGCTCAACTGAATGCCGCCCGTCTAGTTCAATCGCACAGCAGCAAAGCGCCTCTAATAACTGCGATTGTTGGGCATTCTCTAGGTGAGGCCCGTATAATTGGGCCAAGAAATCAGACAGGGCCATTATTTATATCTCCTAATAATTTGCTGGCGATCGCTCTACTCAGGGCGATCGCTTTTTAGTTGGGCTAGCAGCTCTCGCTTCCAGGCCATCATTTGCTCGGCTTCATTGAGCATTGCTGGGGCATGCTCCCTGGCTATTGGGTAGATGACGTCTTCGAGCAGAGATATCAGGATGGGCAGTGCTCCCAGTGGGATGTTGGCGTATAGCTCAAGCCGTTCGCCGTCGTGGTTGAACTTGATGTCGGACATAAATCTCCTAGGGGAAAGACGATCGACACTGCCCAGACATATAAGGAACAGATTGAACAGCGCCGATCGACGTGTTAACGGTGATTCCCAGCGAGGGGGAAAACCCATCAGCAACACTCAAGAGCAGATCGGATTCCCCTTACCGCTAGAGAATTAGATAGGCCACGGGGGTGACGGCTAAATCTTCCCCGCTGACCGTTGTTAACCCTGAATCAATTTAGGGCTAGGCTAATCTTACCCTAAATTGATTCAGCCTGAATTGATTTAGGGTAAAATGGTAGAAAAGCAGGAGGGAAAAACCTTTGTGATGCTCAGGAAGGAACTGGAACTAACTCAAGACGACGTGGCGAAGGTGCTCGGAGTTACGAGGGACACCGTTGCTAACTGGGAGAACGGAAGGTCAGTACCCAAGCTGGAAATCTGGCAGACTAAGGCCCTTTGCCGACTGCTAGGTAGACCGATTGAGGAAATCCCTGATTCCTTCGCCTCTCCCAAAGAACAAAACGCCTGAGTCTCTAACACTCAAGCGTTTTAGGTTTGTTTCTGTTGTGGTGGGCAGAGCGCTCACACTCTCCCACCGTGACCCCCAACAAGTGCTTAAAGTCATTGGAGGTATTTCAATTATGTCCGAAGAGAACTTACTCATTCCAGTTTTAAACGGAGCCTTACCCCATCCGGAACACAACTGGATTCTATCTACGCGCCTGGTCGCTGAGGGCTACGGCGTCAAACCCGAGACCATCCGCTCCCACAAAGCCAACCATGCCGACGAAATCCTACCCGAACAGCACTTCGTCATGGATGGTACCCAGACCTACTGGACACAAGCCGGAGTCATCCGCCTGGGCATGTTCATCAAATCCGACCAGGCCATTGCCTTCCGCAATCAAGCCGAAACCTACCTGGTACAGGCACTCAAACCCACCGTTGAAAAATTCAACACCCCATCAACGCTCCTCGATGCTTTGGTGGATGACCTAGCCGATGACATCCTGGCTCAGGAAATCCGAGACCGCCTAGACCAGCGCCTAGCCACCAAACGCCAAGAACGCGCCGCCCTGGTCTCCGCCGTGGGAAAGCTGGGCCTGCCGATACCCCAGAAATGGCACTCCGCATAACGCAACACGGAGACCGCACCGAACTCTCCCTCACCGGTTCAGATGTTTGGATGGTCTCCGACTGCCTCAACTACCTAAAAACCCGCGTCAGCACTCCCGATCGTCTATCGGCAGCGATCTTCATTACCGGAGTGCTAACTTTTTGCACCGTCGCACTCATCAGCCTTTATGCAAGACCCCCCCAAATTCAACCAAGCAACCGATCGGGGCATCAACAACATCTCGATCAGCGAAACCATCAACGGCCAGACCGCCCCAATCCAACCCCAACCCCCACGCCTTGACCTCTGGGAACGCTGGCCCATGCGCTGGATAGGCTGTTTCTGCCTAGGCGTAGCCATTCCGAGTTGCTACGCCCTCCTACCCGCCCTCCCCTCGTTGATATTTTCAACGCTCCTCATCCTCGGCCTGTTGATGCTTGCAGGCTGGGCAATGTGGCACCGCCATCACTGGGTACCCGCCGCCATCGCCATCCTCACCCTCACCCTTGGCCTCATCTTCTCCCTCCTATCCCTCGCTCACCTCACCGCCCATGAATCCAGAAAACAACTACCAGCAGTACCAGCGGACTACCGTAGCCTATGAACTCACCCAATGGGCCTGCGGAATTGGTGCCCTGGGCCTGGTGTTCACCGCCGCCATCATGCCCGGTCAACACCTCCACCAAACCCGCGCCGCCGCCGCCCTCGGGGGAATTGGCCTCTGCATCATCGGCAACTCAACCCGCCGTGAATACGAAGAAATCGCCAGCCTAACAGACAACATCCGACAAGCGATCGCGGCCAACGCCGTCGCCTGGACGCACACCCTCACCCAACCCACTCGCACCGCCCTCCGCCAATCCCAACTCAGCCAAGAATCCCTAAACCCCCTCCCCTATTCGACTGGACAGGGCTAGCCGATAGCGATGAACACCCCGTTATCGCCATCGTCTCCCCCATGGGCGGCGGAAAATCCCGCCTAGCCAAGTGGTTGGCCAAGCACGTCCTATTCCCCGCCCAGGCCGTTGACCTAGCCGCGATCGACATCTACGGACGTAAAAAAGACTGGCCAACCATTGCACCAACAGCAAACGAAATCCTAGAGCTAATGAGAGAGGATTTACTAATTCTTGA
>MUGG01000046.1 GCA_002148405.1 Alkalinema sp. CACIAM 70d
TGATTCGACTTTTTGGTATTTTCTTCTTGCTTTCAATATTTGGATTTTTTTACATCCTGCCGGAAGGTCGTCGCGTTGAAGTATTGAAGAAGCTTCAGATATCTCGCTCTGCTTAAGGTTTTCCATGAAGATTCTTTTGGTTACCGAAACCATCCCAGGACCACAGTTAGGGGGGCTTGGGAAACATGTTGTTGCATTGGGAAACTCATTGATCGAGCAGGGGCATGAAGTAGTTCTTATGGGAAGGGCTCGGCCAAGTTACGAATCTTGTGCCGATGAAATTGGTTTTAATGGTCAATTTATAGCTGGATTTGACGATCCATTTAAGGGTTGGAAGGAGCGGCTTTTCGGCGCATTTGTGCCCGGAAAAAGGCGATGGTATTCGCGAAAGATAGCTCTGGGAATTTTGTCGCGTTCGAAGGGTTTTGATGTAGTACATTACCACGGGCTTCACCCTATGGTTGGGCGATTTATTCCGACAACAGTCCCTTTTGTTCAGACGCGACATGATCAAAGTAGTGACTGTGTTATTTACACTCGTTTTAAAAATGGTGATGTCTGTGCGTCGCTCAATGTGTTTGATTGCGCATCTTGCGCTTCACGTCATCCAACGTTGCCACAACGATTGTTGAGTGGATTTGCTGTTTGGGAATACCGAGTAGGCGTAAGGGCTGCTTTGGGTCGGCATTTCACAATATTTGTATCGAATTTCTTGAAAGAGAATTGTTTCCGTTCTTTAGGTGGGTTTGATAAGAAGAATGTATTTGTAATTCATAATTCAATCGATAGGGATTTATTTGATTTAAGTTTTAAAAGGCGGCGAATTTTCTGTAAGGCCGAGACCCCCGTCACGACCACTATTCACGTGGCTGCTAGGCTCGATCCATCAAAAGGAGTTGGTGTTCTCTTGAGGACGCTCGTCCCTCGGCTGCCGCCAGGTTGGAAGGTGAATGTATTTGGAGATGGCCCTGAAAGAATGGGCCTCGTGGAAAGCTTTTCATCCGAACAAGTCGTTTTTCATGGGCATTCCAAAAATTCTGTAGTGATTGAAGCAGCCGTAAAATCACAAGTTGCTATTGTTCCATCTGTTTGGGAGGAACCGTTCGGTGTCGCGACTCTAGAAGTGCTGCGATTAGGACTTCCGTGCTATGCATTGAATCGAGGTGGAACGCCGGAGCTCTCGGCCTACGCAAATTCTGGGCAACTAAAGCTTTTCGAGAATATTGAGTCGCTCGTTGATGCATTGGTCGCGGAGACGAATTTTGAATGTTTTGAGGAGTTGCCTGACTCCCTAAATGATTGGATAGGCGAGATTCTTGGGGTGTACGAGAAGATGCTCTTAGAGAAGGTAATGAATGATCAATGACTCGCAAAAATCGCCAAAATTCTCTGTAATAACGGTTTGTTTTAATGCGCTATCAGTTATTCAAGAAACGTATGAATCTCTTCGCTTGCAGACTAGCTCTAACTACGAATGGATTGTGATAGATGGTGCTTCGTCTGATGGGACTAAGGAGTGGGTAGCGGAGCGAAGGCCTGACGTATTTTTTTCTGAGCCGGATAGAGGTATTTACGATGCAATGAATAAAGCCTTGCGATTCGTGCGAGGTGAATATGTATTTTTTCTGAATGCAGGGGATCGTTTTTCGGATGGTCAAGTTCTTTCTGATATAGAAGCTGAGCTTGATAGTCGATTAGAAGCGGTTGATGTTCTTTATGGTGACGTGGTTTATTTCGGATCTGATGGGTCGCGTCGTAAGCGATTTAACTGGCTTACGCGATCTAGGCTCGTTTACGGCGATCTATGTCACCAGGCAACCTTTGTTCGCTTTGATTTGTTTAAAAAATTTGGCTGCTTTGATCTCGCGTACCGCTATAACGCGGATTTTGATTGGCTGCTGCGAGTTTTCAAAGGTGGCTCAATCCTTTGTTATATAAATCGCGATATTGTCCTTTTTCATGATGCTGGTGCTCATGTTATGGCGGGGGATAAATGCCTTAACGAGCGCAATATTGTTAGGTTTCGTCATTGTGGTCGATTGCGCTGGTTTGTAGGGCATTGGTTTTTGAGAATTGAATTGAAAGTACGGCGCTTGTGTGGACAGGATGTTGGTTGAAATGTCTTCAATTCGCCCCGGTTCTTTTGTTTGGTCATTTTTTTTTAGTTTTTTTTGTGTGGCAAATGCGGTTTCTGCTGATTACTATATATCTTCAACGGATGGGGATGATCGATTTGATGGGAGGTCTGGGGCTCGAGTAGATGGCAGCGGTCCATTTGAAACGCTTAAACGCCTTGAGTTGCTAAGATTTAAAGACGGGGATCGAATTCTTCTTAAATGCGGGGACCGTTTTTCAGGAGATGCCAAGCTTAGGTTTCTATGGCTTGGAACGATCTTGTGAAGATCGAAGGTTATGGTCCATGTGACAGCGAACAACGACCAGTGATTGACGGTAGAAGAAAGTTTGGCTCATCTGGTACCAGCTCGGTTATTCGCCATAAGACATCGTTTCCAATTGAATTGGTATTTGTCGACGGAGAACCCTTGCCCACTGCGCGATTCCCAAAGGCTGGATATTTGATCGTTCCGGATGGTTTTTCATCAAAACTGGAGTCAGTGCCATTGCTTCCTG
>MUGG01000055.1 GCA_002148405.1 Alkalinema sp. CACIAM 70d
AACCGAAAACTAGATAGTCGCCAACGACGAATCTTACGCTCTGGCCGCTTAAGGCCGGACGCTGCACCGACTGATTAGCGGGTCGGGCCGGGCAACCGGTCGCAGCGCCATTAACAGCTAAAGTAAGGGTGCACTCCGCCGCGTGGTGCATCACGAAAATCAAGCGGATCGCCTTTCATCAGCCTGCCGGGTCGGCGGGTGACGGGTTAGACCAAATGGCCAGGCTAAGTATGTAGAACTGTCTGCGTAGGGCTTGCGGACGCGGGTTCGATTCCCGCCGCCTCCACCAATTCAACGCCAAGTTATTGATTTAACTTGGCGTTTTTCATGTCGACTTAGCGTTCACCACGCAGGTGCACCAACAAGGTGCTCCGCGCGCCTGGAGAACCTATGTCCGTTCGCATCGCTTCACACCTTTACCGCAACCGGCACGGCACCTTCTACTTCCGTCTGGTGATACCTGCCGGTCTGCGGCGCGTCGCACAACGCACAGAAATTCACGTCAGTCTCGAAACCGAACAGCGACGCGCAGCCATAATCCGCGCCTTACCTTTCATTCACGCAGCGCCTAACCTTCTGGCAACGTTGAAAAGCATGGCTGAGCACGACACACCGCCCTCACCCGATTACGCTCGGCTATGGATCGAGCAACAGCGCAGAATCGTCGAGCTTCAAGAAAGAAACGAAGCGCTGCAGGCGAAACTCGACGAGCAACAACTGTTACTGAACCAGAGCGTACTGCGCGCAAGGGCTGTAGAGACCGTGAAAAACGCCCACATGCAGGGGCAGCTGCGGGGAAAGGCCGATCTCGAAAACGCTCTCGTCTTCCCATGGCCGTCAGAGCGGACACGCCCGTTCTCCGAACTTTCGTGCGAGTACTTGAAAAGCCTCACCCAACGCCCCGCGGGAGGCAATAGGCGCCCACCCGTGCCCAAGACGATGCAAGAGTATGAGAGGGACATCGGACTTTTTGTGTGGGTCATGGGAGACCTACGGATCGGCGCAATAGACAGAGCAATCGCAGGCACTTACTTCAACACCCTTCGTAAGCTTCCCGCGAATCTGAATCGCTTGCCGAAGTATCGCGGCAAGTCGGTCGAGGAAATTCTTGCTATGGGCGACCCTCCGCAGAAGGAAAGCAACGCAAGCAAGAAGATGGAGCGAATTTCGACGATGTTCGGGTGGGCGTTGGACGAAAAGCGCGTATGGGGTATCGATACCAATCCATTCACCGGCTACGGACGAGCGAAGGATGCATCCACAAGCCGCCGTCCCTTTACCCCTGACGAACTACGCGCCCTGCTGCTCGATGCAACATTCCAGCAACGCAAGTTCCGGACAAAATATAGCTACTGGCTGATCCCCCTCGCCATCTTCACCGGCGCACGCCTGGGTGAGTTATGTCAGTTAGATGTAAAGGACTTCGTCGAGGAGGACGGAATACCATGCATCGATATCAACGACATCGACGCAACAGAGACCGTCACTGAAGGTGGGCGCGTGAAGAGGGTGAAGAACAAAAATGCCAAGCGGCTTGTTCCGATCCACACTGAACTTATACGGCTAGGTCTTCTACGCTACGTCGACCAACTGCGAGCGCAGGGCCAAAAACACCTCTTTGGCGACCTGAATAGAGCGCGCCGCGATGGCCCAGCTCACGCGGCCTCTAACTGGTTCCAACGATTGCGCGCAAGAGTAGGTATCACAGTAAAGCAAGAGGCCGTTTTTCACTCGTTCCGACACCTCTTCATCACCAGCCTTCTTGACTCTGGCATCCCGCCTCACATGGTTGCACCAATCGTCGGGCACGAAGCGGAACTGATCACTGGAAAGGTCTACTGGAACGTTCGAGACGCAAGGAAAAGACAGCCCACGGTCGAGGTTTTTGCGCTTCAGTCGGACGTCCTAGCACTGATTCCACGCGTCGAAGATGTGCAGTTTCTCTAGCAAATTTTGTACCTACCCATTGATTTTTTGTCGATAGGTCGCTCGTTGTAGGACCGAGACGGAGCCGAGCTTGAGGGGCTGGCCCACCTTAACTCTCACGCTTGCTAGCGGTGATGCGGCCCCAGCATCACAATTGAAAGACCCGCTGTGATTTCAGATAATTAGTCTATGAGACGTCCTACATGTATCGATCTGTTTGCCGGTGCCGGCGGCCTAAGCTTGGGGCTGAAGATGGCCGGCTGGAAAGCCCTCCTAGCTTCAGATTACGACGCCGATGCTTGCTCGACCTATCGCCGAAATTTTGACGGCGTGCGAGTACTGGAAGGCGACGTTCGCCGTGCCGACTGGACAGGGTTGAAGGGCAAAGTTGACCTGGTTGCCGGTGGTCCACCCTGCCAGCCCTTCTCCGTTGCTGGAAATCAGAAAGCACATCAAGATGAACGCGATATGCTC
>MUGG01000049.1 GCA_002148405.1 Alkalinema sp. CACIAM 70d
AGCGTGTCCCTGCAACGGTGATGCAACGGATGGTTTGATGAGGCAGGTTGCATCAGAAGTAGGGATCGAACTTGTGTTGTACGCAAGGCGATCACTAGGATATGCAATTTGGTGTTGGTTGTTTGATGGTTTAAGTCTGCCTCTATTTTCAGTGAAGCGCTTGCCCACTGATGATGATGTACAAGCGCTAATCGAAATCGCGCAAAAAAAGGGGATAAATGTTGTCGTTAGTGAAGGGCCGTG
The DNA here is from genome assembly GCA_002148405.1 of Alkalinema sp. CACIAM 70d. GTDB lineage: Bacteria > Cyanobacteriota > Cyanobacteriia > Leptolyngbyales > Leptolyngbyaceae > Alkalinema. The sequence goes on from MUGG01000049.1 coordinate 244, forward strand.
GCTTTGGCCACTGGTTAAAAAGATAGGTCAAGTGCTGCGTTGTCCGAAGGTTTACAGATCGCACAATATCGAAGCGTCTTATATGCGTCGTCAGCGCCAGTTGGAGCGCTCGAGCATTGGTCGTGTTTCAATGTTTCTCAGTTTTTTTGGTTTAGGGCGGTTTGAGCGCCGTGCAATTAAAGAGTCTGATCTTTTGCTAGATATTTCTGCTGATGATCTTTCTTATTGGAAGCACCCATGTTCTCGGTGTTTGCCTCCCATACCTGCTCCACTGACTGTGTCTTTTCCGATGGAAAGAACGGAAGGCTTGCTTTTCTTAGGTAATCTTAGAGCCCCGAATAATCTCGCTGGATTGAGGCTTCTTCTCGAGGAGATTTTACCTGAAGTGCGACGCTATGCTCCTGAGCTCCCGTGTCATGTAGTGGGTTCTGGGCCCGATGTTCAAACTGAACGGTGGATTGTTTCTTCCGGCGCTATCTTACACAAAGATGTTGCGGAGCCGATGGCTTGGCTAATCAGCGCTAGCTGCATTGTGAACCCCGTGCGTGACGGTAGTGGCGTGCAGTTGAAGACATTGGATATGTTGCAAACTGATCGTCCTATAGTTACTTTTCCTCAGGGCCTGCGAGGGCTTCCTCTAGAGCTGCATGACGCAGTGGCTGTGGCTGCGACCCCAACCGATTTTATCGCTGCAATTCTGAAGTTTTATCGTCAAGGTTTTCCGCCTGTCGAAAGAGTATGTACGGTGCGTAAAGCATTTGATAACCGAGCGTTCTTCAGGTTCCTCGCCGAGGTTGTTACGTGATTTCAGGCAAACGCCTTCTGATTGTTCACTCGTCTGCTGAATTATACGGCTCAGATCGATCTTTACTCGATTTTGTTTCCCTGCAAAAGGATGGCTTCTCTATTACGGTGCTGTTGCCGGAGGAGGGCCCATTGTCTTTGCGGCTGAGAATGGTGGGCGCGCGGGTTGTGGTGGGTGAGGTATGCAAGGTACAGCGCCATATGTTTGGTCCTCTGGGTCTGTTGCGCACTGTGATGGCTATGTGTCGTGCCGTCTTATACATTCGGCGCTTGGCTGGTGATCAGCCTTTCGATCTGGTTTACACGAATACGATAGCCGTATTTGCGGGTGCCATTTATGCATTGGTATCGCGCCGCCCCCATGTTTGGCACATTCGCGAAATTCTCGCAGACTCCCCTGCGCTTACATACGCTTTTCGTCGCGTCGTGTCAGCTTTGTCTAGCGTCATCATTTGTAATTCGGAGCAAACGCGCCGTTGGATAGAACTTCCGAAAAGTCGAGATCGTTGTCGCGTGGTTTGGAATGGTGTGGCGGTGGCTGAGCCACTCGGACGGCGAGAGAGCGAGCGTAAGCAGCGCGGCTGGGAAGACGGAACCGTAGTTTTTGCACTTGTAGGTCGCCTTAATGCTTGGAAGGGACAATCGCTCGCTCTTCAAGCCTTTGAGCGTGTGCACGCTGCGCTCTTCGGAAAAGTAGCCTTGTGGCTAGTTGGTTCTCCCTTTTTGGGTCAGGAGCATTTTGAGCAAAGATTAAGGAAGCAGTTGGCTATATCTTCTGCATGTACTGCTGCGAGATTGGATGCGTTTCGTCAAGATGTTGACGCAGTATGGGAGGCGGCGGACGTTGTATTGGTTCCATCTATCGAACCGGAACCCTTCGGTCGTGTGGCTATAGAAGCTATGGCGTTTGGGAGGCCTGTGATTGCTGCTGCCCATGGTGGGCTACTTGATATCGTTATTGACGGATCTAGCGGCTTGTTAGTGCTACCTCGCGATGTGGATGCGCTTGCTGCAGCTATGCAGCGACTAGCGATTGATTCGGAGCTGCGCATACGGCTAGGCGTGCAAGCCCTAACGAGGCAGCAGGAAGTTTTTTCGGTGGAAGCATATGTACAGGGCGTAACGCGTGCGTTGCAGGATGCGCTGGATTCAAAGCGGTTAGTTTGATCTCAGTTTTTGTTAATGAGGAGGGTTGTGTCTCTCCGCTATATTGGGATAGACGCGGTTTCTAGTCTCCAGTACTGAGTAAGGTTGATGCCTTTTTTGCTCTCTATTGCATTCTACGGACGGGTTTTAATCTAAACATTTGCTTGCTTTTTAATTCCTATTGAGGGCTTT
>MUGG01000088.1 GCA_002148405.1 Alkalinema sp. CACIAM 70d
GTCAAAGCGTGAGGTACCGGAACTTCCCGGCTGGGACTGAGCATCTTCTCCATCCCAAGGGCGTAGAGCAGTGCCTGCATGCTAGTTGATTTGCCCTTCGTGTTGTCGGCCCAAATCACGTTGAGGCCAGCCTCGAATGGGAAATCGGCGCCGTAGGGCCCGTCTTGTGTGAGGGCGCGCAATCGCAGGTGCCTAAGGCGCAAGGTCAAAGCAGCGTCTCCATTCGCCAGATACGGGTTACGATCTCTTCAGTCGCTCTTTTGGCGACAATGGTCAGGAAGGCGCGCTCATGTTGAAGCACATCGGAGTGGGCATCGATCGCTGACGCAACGTTTTGCCCTAACGGTGTCAGTGCGATCACCTTACCCTTGCTTACCTCCACGTATTTGAGGCCATGTGCGAAAGCGACTGCCCGATTGAGCCAGGGCTCCACACGCACTTGAACTTCGCTTGTCTTCCTCTCTCCACGCAGCACGGCATGGACCTGCTCTCGGCTGCCGTCGGTTCGGATCGAATGCGCTAGGAATTGCAGCTTCAGGAAGCTCGCTTTCTTGCCGCGACTGTGGAGTAGGCCCAGAAGAACCACGCCTATTCCCCACGACATGCGAAGGTCGCCGGCAACCGGCTCTGGCCGCGCGGTAAACGAGAAGTTTGCGCCCTGCAGCGCTTCGAGGAACGGACTCTCAGGCGGCATCGGGAAAATCGAGAGGACAGCGCATGATCCACTCGGAGATGGTGCCAAGCGCAATCTCATGGGCGTTATTGTCCGATAACGTCGGAGCAGCGGCCTTGATCGCTTGGGTGAGCGAAGCGATCTCGGTATTCAGTATGTTGCTGGGCAATGTGCCCCCTTGTGGTCCAGCGAAAGTGAGGGTGCGCGCACGCACTTGGATCGCGGCGGTGACCTTCTCGTGCATGTCGGGCGCATTGTCGCGAAGTGCGTCGATTAGCGCGTTGCCGCGGAGGAACGCTTCAATTCCGTGCGACACTACCTCGCCCAATGCCGGACCGCCGGCCCGTTTGGCCAATTTGACGGTGGCATTGGCAACGAGATTTGCAGAACCAGCTTCCCAATTCTTCAGCTCCTCCTTGCTGGGTGCAGCGACGCTCAGTGAAAGGTTGGCGAGTCCAGCCATTGCATGCTGCACCGCCTTACCGGGAAAATGGGTCTGATCTTGGATGCAGACCTCAAAACTATCATCCAGCAGCGACATCGACAGCTTTCGAAGGTCGCCGGTTTTCTTTGCACAATGGAGATTCAAATCCTTGCTGTCGTGATTGGGGACGAGCAGCACCCAGGATTTTAGTTTTTCCCGAGCATGAGCTTCGAAACGTCGGCAGCTCCTTTAATGAGCTTACCGAGATCGGTCGTCATTTTGTTCTTCTGACGGTCAGCGCGGACCGAGACATCCAGAGGCTCTTCTGGTGCGTAGCATTGATATATTACTAGTTCGGTCAGACTGTAATAGTCGATGCCTAGATCTCCGCTATGGTTTGCGGGGACCTTGTGAACGTTCAGTACGCCATGGCGACTTTGCAAAAGGCTATGGCAGAACTCCTCCCAGTCGTCGGGTGACCATTGATGAAGTAAGCCCGTCACTCATCCCCCGAGAGTAATTACCGTCTGTCTCCTTTGTTGCACGTTCGATGTTCAATCTCAATGATGGTGATCAGCAGACAGAAAGCGCAATTTTCGGTCACTCCGACCAATGGTCGAGGTTACTCTCTAAGGCTTCGGGATCGCGTTACACCATGATCAACGGCTTGAATCGGGCGCATTCCTTACAAAATCGACCCATGAAGAATCCTGCATCCCGATAGCGCAGCGACGTATCGCGCGGATAATTCGTAGGAAAATCCTCTCCCAAAGGATGACCTCCCTTCGCCACGCCGCTATATATGAACAGCGGCCTCACTCAAAAGGCTGCCTACGGGGCATGATTGAGCGACCAGGACGATATCATCGCGGCAGCGACGGCGGGCAACTTGCCCGAACTGTTCATCGAGCGGCTACGCGGTCACCCCACTGACGAGCTTGGTAAGGCGTTCCGTGCGACGCTCACTAGACTCCACAATGACGGTACGATTGACGTGCTCGAACCCGCGCGTACGATCCAGACCTCCCCCATCGATCAGCACGACTTCTTCACGGTGATGCACGTCTATAGCGAGCTGATCCCGGAGCTCGATGCCAGCGTCCCAGATATGCTCGCCGCCGTCAAAGCCCTGTCGAAGCGCGCCGGCGAGGATTTGGCATCTGGCATGGCCAATGGCGGCTATCGGGCGTGGGCCGAACAGGGCAGCCGCGCCCGCGACACGTTCGAGTCTATCAATCCCGAAGATGGCGATGATGCCACTTTTGTGTTTCTGGC
>MUGG01000072.1 GCA_002148405.1 Alkalinema sp. CACIAM 70d
CGCGCGACTCGAAGTCGTTCGGGGGAGTTGGAAAGGACTTCAAAAACCTTTCCCTGCTAGTGTTCAGGCAGATGTCCGCCTCGGAATGTTCAACCAGTAATGGGAGGGCAGCATCAGCAGAAGAGGTTAAATGTCTAATTGTACAAATAGCCAAGATTTGTGCAAAGGCTAGGGCAAGATTGCTAAGGATAATGCAAATGAATCCTTGATGAGGCTTCGTAAAATTAGGCGTCCGAAATGGCTGACACGGGCGTATGGGGCAAATGCGGGTCGGTAGCGTCTAAATATCGACTGCGAACACCGCGCCTCCGGAGTGAAGAGGAGTCCTAAGGCAATTGTATCTCCACCCCGTACGGAACGAGGGAACTCCGATAAAGTCCTAAAGCGAATATTGTTTTAGGTAAGCAATGGGTAACCAACGCCAAATACTTTAGCGGAAACAGGAAGTCCCAAGAAGCGAAAGCCATCAGTCGAAAGACCAGCGGAAATCATAACGCGATGGATAGAGCGAATGCTTAACTTGAAAAAGTGCTGACGTGGGACTGGTGATCTCCTTGAAATTCGATGAGAGAAAACCGAACGTTGAGGGAAAAGTTAGGTGCAGATTCAATTTGCAAACGTAACCCAACGCACGACGGATTGGCAGCGCGTCAACTGGCGTCAAGCTTATGCTGTAGTGAGAAATTTAAGACAACGGATCTTCAAGGCAACTCGAGGCAACAATTGGAAGCGGGTCAGGGGTTTACAAAAACTCCTACTCAAAAGCTACTCGAATGTACTGCTAGCAGTGCGTCGAGTGACCCAGATTAATGTTGGCAAACGGACTCCTGGCATCGACAAATTGTTAATCAAAACAGGCCCAGCCAAAGCCCACTTAGTGGATTGGTTGAAACTGTGGCGACCCTGGCAACCGTTAGCAACGAAACGGGTATATATCCCAAAAACCAATGGTAAGCAGCGTCCGCTAGGCATACCTAGCATCATCGACCGTTGCTATCAAGCAATCGTCAAAGCGGCCTTAGAACCCTGTTGGGAAGCACAATTTGAGCCGACCAGTTATGGGTTTCGACCAGGTCGCAGTGCGCAAGATGCCATTGGCCAAATCTATGTGGCAGCAAATCTCCATACCCGCAAAAAGTGGGTGCTGGATGCGGACATCAGCGGTTGTTTTGACCATATTGACCAGAATTTCCTGCTCCAGCAAATTGGCAATTTTCCGGGTCGCGGGATGATTGCTCAATGGCTCAAAGCTGGATACATGGAAAATGGACAATATCATCCGACTGAATCAGGAACCCCGCAAGGGGGCGTGATTTCACCGCTGCTGGCCAACATTGCGCTGCATGGTATGGAATCGGCTCTGGGCATTTTTCGATACCGTAAAGGGGAGATTAAAAAGGGAATCCGGCGACTGGTAGTGCGATATGCGGACGATTTCGTGGTTTTATGTGAAACCGCAGCCGACGCAGAAACGGCCCGAAAAGACCTTCAACGATTCCTCGCTTGTCGAGGATTGACACTATCCGCTGCGAAAACTCGGATTGTGAATTTATCCGAAGGCTTTGACTTTTTGGGGTTTAATATCCGCCATTATCAGGATGCCAATACCCGTACAGGATGGAAGCTATTGATCTGTCCCAGTCGGGCGAACGTGGCGCGATTTCGTCAGAAATTACGCGACATATACAAACGACTTCAAGGCAGTAATGCCATGTGTCTCATCCGAGTACTGAACCCGATTCTCCGGGGTTGGGCTAATTATTACCGAGGAGTCGTTAGCTCCAAGGTCTTTGGCCGTCTGGAGGGCTATGTATTCTGGAAAACGCGGCGTTGGATTAGCAAAACCCATCCGAACAAATCCTATACTTGGCGCGACCAGCAATACTGGATGGTGCATCCTGCCTATCCTGGTAAAAACTGGAGCTTTGTGGACAAAGGCAGTGGAATGGTACTCTACCGCATTGGTTGCACCCGCATCCAACGGCATGTCCTGATTCAAGGCCAAGCCTGCCCAGATGATCCCAAATATCGGGACTATTTTGAGCAGCGCCGCCGACAGTCAGGGCAGATTGAGGATTTCCCTAAAGCGGCTCAGCGAATCATTCGTAAGCAGCAAGCCCAATGTCCTCACTGTGGACAATCACTCTTCAACCAAGAGGAGGTTCACATCCATCACAAAGTCCCACGGGTCAAAGGGGGATCTAATCTGGTTTCCAATTTGGTGGCGCTCCATATGGTTTGTCATCTACAATTGCATCGAGAAGTTTAGAGATTGCTTGAGCCGTATACAGTGAAAGTTGTACGTACGGTTCTGAGGGGAGGGAGGGGGCTATATCTAAAACTCTCTCCTTTACCCGACG
>MUGG01000087.1 GCA_002148405.1 Alkalinema sp. CACIAM 70d
AATTATGCGCGAGGCACCCCGGCTCGGAACGCGACCGCGCGCTATGTTCGGCACCGAGCGCGATCATGCGCTCGCGATGTTCGGGGGCGAGGATGATGTGGCCGGTGATGAGGATCATTGGTAGCTATTTCGTCTCAACGGACAAAATTTTCACGAGGGATGCCGTTACCGATTTGAACAGATTGACATCCTTTTCTATACTAGTCGGTCCCGATGATGACGAAGTTTGAATCGCATGAGCGATTTCATTCCGCCTCCGAAAAAAATCTTCTATCTCATTTCGCAACGCATCGGCGCATTGGCTCGGATTATCTATTCCAAAAAAATCCTGAAGGCCCTTTTCTGTTCCAAGTTTAGAAACAATACTAGAAACACCAATTTGTTTGAACAACCTTGCCATTTCGTCGGGACGCATATTATTATCATTATGTGCAATAAACGATGAAACATCTGACTTTAGGTCACCCTTCAAGCAAAACGCTAGTACGCCATTTATCTCAGAGTTCGTTACAGATATCGTACCCTGAACTTCATCAAACGGCCGCCTCGCCAATTTCTCGAATGAACGCCTCCAGACTGAAGCAGCTAGCTTGTCTGGAAAATCATTAATTCCGCTTGCCGCCTGCTTCTTGTGATTAAACGTAGCTTTGACCATCTGGCGGATACATTCTTCATAGAGAGCCGCGAGCAGCAGCGTCGCGCCATTTGCCGCTGCAACTCGCGCCCGCGGCGCAAGTGAGTTCGCCGATGATGCCTTCCTTATCTGCGCAAAATCTAACAGGCCGACAAGCTCCTCGTGGAACTCGTCACATATAGCCGAGATTTCACCATTGATCGGCACCAGTTCAGCTCTCGAGTATCTTGCGCATCAATTCGATGCGGTCCTTGACCGCCTGCGCTGTATTCTCCTGACCTGTGAGCAATCTGACGGATTCCGTATCCATCACGCGCTTCAAAGCCTTTTGAATCTTTGCTCTATTTTTTACAAGATCTTCCGGAGATGTGCGAATCCGATTTAGCGCAACTAAAGTACTATCGTACATCGCTGCAGAAACCCTTCTTCGTCCCTTATCGTCCGGCGGAAGCAGGAAAGTATCGTCTCCGAATACATCGATGGCAGTGTTCAAATTTTTCAGGAACTCGACCCTTAGAGCATCGACCTGATCAGCGTTATAGGACATCCCGTTTTCCATCGCCCTATCGAGCATGGACTTCATCGATCCCCTAATATTCCTATCATCCCTTAGCGCAAAATATCTAACAATAAGCTGGCAGTCAGCCATCGTAGCATATAGTGTATTTGCTTGCCTCTTCGGATTCTCGTAATACTCACTTGGATCAGCCTCTGTATATTCAGGTATGCCGAATATATCAGTAAAATTCTTATTACGAGCCAACTCAACGATTGCTCTATTGAAATCTCCGGGATAGATCGCATTGCGCAACTCTTGAGCATTAAGCTGCTTCCCGCCGGAATTTAGTCGATCAAAAATAAACCTTCGTATATCGGTCGCGCGTTTTAGGGCGTCGGCCTCTGTGTCACTTTCCAACAACAGCACAATTGCCGAGAGCGAAGCCCGATCAAGTGCACGCTTTATCTTGGGTGGAGCCTTTGAGTATCGAATACCGTTCAATGGCGTTAGAACGGTCAGACCTGAAAGAGCAAAGCTTCCAGCGAGAAATTCTTTGATTGCGTTGAGTCTTTGCTGACCATCCATTACCTCATATCGCGCCTCTTGAGTTTCATATAGAAAAATTGGCGGGACAGGTACATTAAGCAATAGAGACTCTATTAACCGACTCTTTTGTGGATTACTCCATCGCAGGCGGCGCTGGTATTCCGGTCGAATATTCAAAATGTCTCCGCCGTCAACCAGAGATTTAAGTTGCGGCAATAGAAAGTTATTTGTCTGATATATGACTCGAAAGGCATTCTCCGAGAAAAATTTTTCAGGGTCTGCTTTCGATGTCTTTTGCGGCGTTTCGACTTCAACGTCAGATACACCTACGACTTCGACTTCAGATTCATCAGATACTGACACCATGCCACACTCCCGCAATAGAATCTTGTTAGCGCGCTACCTGCTAAATTGGCAACGCGATTTATGCGCCGATGTCCCAACCGCTCAGCTCTCATGACACTTATATGACACTCCCTGTCACAAACACGTCACACAAAACCCCCATTGGCGGCTCAGCGAGTCGCCGCGGGGGTGGCGGCTTGGTTCGGTAACGACCCCCGACAGGATCATTCCATGTTGCAGAAATTCGGTCTTATCGCTGGTGC
>MUGG01000188.1 GCA_002148405.1 Alkalinema sp. CACIAM 70d
GATACGATCGATGGACTGAAGGTAGTGCGTCGTGACGTAGCTTCGGTCCAAGTATATCGCGTCATGGCAGATTTTATGGAGGCTAATGCCTTCGCCGGCGGCGGCGGGATTGGCGATCATCACCATGCACGCATCGTCATTGTGAAATCTGCGTATTCTTCCCTCTCTCGTCTCCGGGTCGGTAGGTTCTCCGCTAGGAATCGCACCGTATAGAGTGACGGGATTGAGGTCGGCGAGAAGGCCCTCCATCTGCAGAATGGTGTCGGTGAAGATAGTCCAGATGACTGTCTTCCGTCCTTGTGCGGCTAGCTCGCGGGCGAAGTCAGCGACCGCCCGCATCTTCGTTGATGGACCTTCAGCGATGACCTGATCGAGTATCCCAGAATCGAGATGCATCGCGTCCTGGGCAATCGACCTGAGCGCCAGCATCGGGTTGGATGACAACTGCAACAGCCGCATCACGGCGCGCTTCGCACCTTGTAGGTCAACCCGCGAGTCCAAACGCAGATTGCTGCTCTGGCGGATGAACTCGTTCTTGACCACGCCGTAAAGGGCGAGTTGGCCCTTCGCCATCTCAACATGCTTGAAACGACGGTTCGGCTTCGGGAGCTTGAGATCCTGCTTGGTGGTCCGAACATACAGGTTTCCGAGGACCGCGCGTGGGGCGGTACCTCGCGATATCTGGAGGCCCAAACCTGCGCCGGGCCAAAGGAAGTCTAGCTGTGACTGAATATCTGTTGGGCTTTGCGGCATCGGAGTGCCGGTTAGAATGTCGCGCCTGACGGGAAGGTGCGACACGCTCAACAGCAGGGCTCCCCTCTGCGAAAGCAGCCCGCTCTTCATCCGGTGAGCTTCATCCAGAACTAGGTGTACAGGCTGTGTGGCAAGGTAATTCGCGATCACGTCCGGCATCTGGATGATCAGATCGTAGTTGATCACAAACCGGGTTTTGCCGCTGCTCAGTTCCTTCGACACCTGCTCAGCCGAGCCTGACAGGACGGTGAACGGCTCAGCATTATCATCTGGCGCGTCGGAGGACATGAAGTCCGGGACGACATCGCGCCACGCCGGGAATGCGGCCTTTGGCGATATAACGAGAAGGTGGTGCCCTGGCTTTCGAGTGAGAAGATGTAGCGCCAGCGTGACAGTCGTTTTTCCGGCTCCCGGAACGGAGAAGTTTGCACCGTTCTCCAAGGAGAGAAGGCGCTGCACGTCCCGTAGTTGGAAGGGTTTCAACTCATGCTTTGTAAACCCGGCTGCTCTCAAGCGCTCGGCGATTTCCGCTTGCGAGAGGGTTGCGACAAGCTCCCCGCGTGCGGCCTGAACCTGCCGGTACTGCCGCATAAAGTCGGCGATCTTCGCTTTTGTCGCCTCGTCTGCCGTTTTGAACTGGAACCCCAGGCTGCGTTGCTGCGGCGCGAACTCACGCACGAGGCTCAGCACACCTGGCCAAGTGGTTTCGATGGCGCTGCCCGCTAGACGTACTTCGGAGCTTCCAGAGAGCGCTGACTGCTGAACACGCTCCCAAACTGCTCCGCTCTCGATACTCGATATTAGCCGCCCCCTGACGCCGTCGGGATCCGCTTCGACCGTAATGACTGGCAAACCCGTCAAGCTTCGCTGCCTTTAGGTTTTGCGGTCTCAATCTCCTTCAGCTTTTTCTGCAGGACCTCTACGCGATGCGCTATCTCGCCAAGCTGCTTCTCGATCCCAGCGTAGGTCTTAGGAGCAGCCTTCGTTAGGTCCACTTCGGTGAGGCGCGTGTTAGCGTCTCGGATTGTTACCAAGGCGCTGTTGCCGGCTTGTGTTGCTTTGCCGACATCAATGATCGTTTGGCAGACCTGCTTGAGCTCTTCGACCACCTCATCGCGGCGCCCTTCGTCGTCCAAGGCCGCGATCAAATCTTGGTATTCGGTGGAAGGGGCGGCGTCTCCAAGATCAATCTCGAACTCGTCGCCAGCCTCAGCGACACCTCCGCCCGGCTCCTCCTCACCGTTTCCTTCATTGCTGACCTCGATGCGTTCGGACAGCTTCTGCAGAACCTCAGGCGCCTTCTCACCAATCACGCGGTTGAAATCGTAAATGCGCGATCCCAAGCTGCTGCGGTTATCGAAAAGTATCCATGCCATCCGCATGTTCGCTTCGAGCAGCGGTCCTTCTTTCCCCTTCAATCGGGCAGGCAGGTCATAGAAGAACTGTCTGCCGTCTTTGACGAGCTCGTAGTCGTGAGGACGCTTCCGCCAGTACCTTAA
>MUGG01000152.1 GCA_002148405.1 Alkalinema sp. CACIAM 70d
CTCGAGATCGACCACGATCGGAGCTTCTTGAAGTGTAGTAGTGTTGGTGCTAGCCTTTGTGTTAGCAAGTATCGCCCTGGCAATTTGGCTCAGGCTGTCACTGATTTTGGTGAGTTCCCAGTAGGTCAGACCCGCGATTCGGGTTACGCGCCGGGGGAGCTGATTTTTTAAGGTCTTGGCACGAAACAATTCTGCCATCGTCAGGTTGTTTTCTGCCGCCATACAGCGCACTTGCTCTTTCTCCTCAGCGTTGAGGGAGATATGGAACTTGATGGGACGTTTCTGCGAGGACATGCCAGCCAATCAGGAAGACGGTGAAGATTCTTCTCTAGCTTTGCTGTTCCTTCGTTGACTTGTGATCTACCTGTCGGCTATCTTTTTGAATTTTGGATTGGGCAATAGCCTTTGACAACAAACAAAACTCATGGATATTGCAGTAACACTATTATTATCTTCCAGTAGATGAATACACATTACAACATGGCTTGCTCTGCATCCTGGATTTTGAACGGGTACTGTAGGTTGCTGTAAGAATGTGGGTCATGGGTGGAATGCTGCGAGAAACCTGTGGACATTTGAGGGAATTAAGTGTCAACAAGTCTAGCCTATTAAGAATTCAGCACCTTGATCCGGTGGACAAATGGGCACGGAGACGAACTATTGGGGGAAACTGTGACAATTTGTGAACCCCTGTGAGAGAGGAAATCCGGGTTTCTCTTTTCTATCCACATGGATGATGAGTATTCATTCAGTGCTCGCTAAGTTGAGGAAGCGTCAACCTTACTAATCAACCCGTGATGTCTGACCTCACGTTGACTTTCGATCCAGGTTCTTCACTCAGTAAAGTGATCTACCACTTGCGGGATAGAACCCCTCGGTTACTGCTAATGGAGCCCGAAGTAATTCAGCTGAGCATCCGTTCGATTGAGGCTCACCGAGTAACCAGAGGGAGTCTTAGTGTGGCTAGATCAAAGGATGATGCTTGGTTACAATGTGGGGCAGGTGAGCAATGTCAGGTTATTGGCTATCTAGCACGTCAGTTTTTGGCCACTGTGCGAATGAATGAGGTGAAATATGAGCGGGCATTATATAAAGTGCTAGCAGCAGTAGGCACGATCGCTCAAGAAACAAACTTACCCAAAAAGTTTTCTATCGCTCTTTCCGCCCTGTTACCCTATGGTGAATATCAGGATGCCCAGCGGTTTCACCAACTTCTGAAGCAGCATCTCAAGCATTACAGCTTTCGCGGTGAACGCCTTCAAGCCAAGCTCGAAACCTTTGAGTGTCGTCCAGAGGGCGGTGGATTGGCAATGGCACGGGTAACGCAGAATGGGGCTGAGTGGTTCCAGCAACAAACTCTGGCAGTGTTGATGTTTGGACACCGGAACACTAGCCTGTTGTTGTTTGAACGGGGAAAGCTAGCGATCGGCAATACGACTGATTTAGGCTTTCATCAACTGGTAGATAAGGTATTAAACCGTACCTCTGGTCAAAGTGCTGATTCATTAACGAGTGCAATCTATAGTATTGGCAATCAGATTGTCCCTGATAATCCACAACTTCAACATCTGGTAAAAACGCGATCGCCTACTGAGCAAGAACTAGAACGTGAACAAATTGTCACTGCGATTTTGACTGCCAGAGAAGAGTACTGGTCACGCTTGCAAGATTGGCTTGACACCATGCTGCCAAATGTCACAGAGGTGATTATTTCTGGTGGAGCTGCTCTTTACCTCCATGATGAATTGGAGAACTATTTCAATCGAACCCCGACCTATTGGGGTACTGACCTTCAGCGCCGATTACAAGACCTGTTAGGACTGGATTATCGCTCTAGCCGTTCAGATGCAGAAGCGCTGTCCTTTCGTCTGATTGACGTTTTTGGAATGTATTGCGACTTTGTTGAACAGTTGGCGGAGGTCGCATGAACGAGATCGCTCAAACCTCTCGCAAACGCGAAGATTTCAGCTTTCGCTATTCGCCTTACACCGACACTCCAGACGGTGTGTTGACAGCATTTTTGAAGAAAGGTGATGGCGTGAGGCAGGGCAAAGAGTTGATGTTGGAGTCCGCCAGAGCTTTTTGGATGGTAGCCGCTCATCAGGCAGAAGGTCTGTTGAGCCAGGAAGAACTACACCAACTGGGATTGAGCTGCTGTCGTGCTTTGGAACGTCAGGCAGACTATATCCGGGAATGTTTGCAACTGCCAATTCCATCTGCTGAATCTTCAACAATCGAATATAC
>MUGG01000070.1 GCA_002148405.1 Alkalinema sp. CACIAM 70d
GTGGGTGCGATCGTTGAAGAGTCCGCAGATGGAATTGGCAACTGTAAACATTCTCGGATGTAATCTACTTGACGCTCCAAAGCACGGCAGCAGTTCAATCCCAGTTGATGTAACTCTTCTTGGCTCAATAGCCCTTCCGATCGACAAGCAGCTACCATCCAAAACGCTCTGACAGACTCCAACATTAATTCTTTGCCTTGCTTGACTCCATCTCCTTTCTTCAGAAATGCCATTAATGCACCGTCTTGTGTGCCTGTATAGGGTGAATAGCGAAAGCTGAAATCCTCACGTTTGCGGCAGGTTGGGGGAATATTGTTCATGCCACCTCCGCTAACTGTTCAACAAAATCGCAATACAGGCCAAAAGCGTCTACCAGGCGAAAGGACAAAGCCTCCGCATCCAAATGGTTCGAGCGATAGTCCAGTCCCAATTGTTCTTGTAACTGTTGTTGTAAATCTGTGCCCCAGTAAGTTGGAGTTCGATTGAAATAAGTTTCTAATTCATCATGAAGATATAAAGCCGCACCCCCTGAAATAATGACCTCTGTTACATCTGGCAGAACGGTATCTAACCAATCCTGCAATCGTAACCAATATTCCTCTCTAGCAGTTAAAATTGCGGTGGTAATCTGTTCCCGTTCCAATTGTTGCTCAACGGGCGATCGTGTTTTTAGCAGGTCTTGAATCTGTAAATTAGTAGGCGTAATCTGATTACCAATCTTATAAATTGTACTGGTTAATACGTCTATAGTTTGACCCGATGTACGATGTAACACTTTATCGACCAGTTGATGAAAGCCTAAATCGGTCGTGTTGCCGATCGCTAGCTTTCCCCGTTCAAACAACAACAGGCTAGTGTTCCGGTGTCCAAACATCAACACTGCCAGGGTTTGTTGCTGGAACCACTCAGCCCCATTCTGCGTTACCCGTGCCATTGCCAATCCACCGCCCTCTGGACGACACTCAAAGGTTTCGAGCTTGGCTTGAAGGCGTTCACCGCGAAAGCTGTAATGCTTGAGATGTTGCTTCAGAAGTTGGTGAAACCGCTGGGCATTCTGATATTCACCATAGGGTAACAGGGCGGAAAGAGCGATGGAAAACTTTCTGGGTAAGTTTGTTTCTTGAGCGATCGTGCCTACTGCTGCTAGCACTTTATATAATGCCCGCTCATATTTCACCTCATTCATTCGCACAGTTGCCAAAAACTGACGTGCTAGATAGCCAATAACCTGACATTGCTCACCTGCCCCACATTGTAACCAAGCATCATCCTTTGATCTAGCCACACTAAGACTCCCTCTGGTTACTCGGTGAGCCTCAATCGAACGGATGCTCAGCTGAATTACTTCGGGCTCCATTAGCAGTAACCGAGGGGTTCCATCCCGCAAGTGGTAGATCACTTTACTGAGTGAAGAACCTGGATCGAAAGTCAACGTGAGGTCAGCCATTGTGGATTGATCGATAAGTTGACGCTCCCTTAACTTAGCGGTCACTGGGGGAACTCTCCTCATCCAAGTGGATAAAAAGGTGCAACTTGCATTTCTGGTTCCACAGAGCGTCACATTATGCTGCAATTTTGCTCAATAATTCATCGTCATCCACAATTGCGCATCGAATGAGACGATCGAGTTCTCAATAGTCTGGACTTGTTGAAACCCAATGCTCACAACTATCCACAGATATTTCACGACTTTCCACCATCGCCACACACAGTTCCAATGCATACCAGCACTCGTTCAAAATGCAGGATAGACAGCAAGCCATGTTGGAGTGTATATTCGTCTACTCATAGATCAAATATGACATCGCAATCGCTGCAAAAGAGATCGCCACCTGGAGGATAACAAAAACGCTCAGGGCTGGCAAAGCTAGGTCTATAGCCGTCTTTCTGGCCTGTTGAAATGTCCCTACAAAAACGTCCAATCAAATTTCACATTTCCCTTAGCGTTGAGGAGAAGGAGCAAGTATGCCGCATGGCAGCGGAGAACAACCTGACGATGGCAGAATTATTTCGTGCCAAGACGTTGAACAATCAACTCCCTCGCCGCATCACTCACATTGCTGGTTTGACCTATTGGGAATTAACCAAAATCAGTAACAGCCTGGGTCAGATTGCAGGGGCAACAATTGGTCCTAACTCTGGAAGATCTGCGATCGTGGTCGATCGTGAA
>MUGG01000156.1 GCA_002148405.1 Alkalinema sp. CACIAM 70d
GGCGAAAGGTTCTAGCGATCGGAGCGATCGTGAAGTTCAACATGAGAAACAACGCCTACAGATCCACTTAATCGGTCATCACGATTTCATTCAAGACACGATCAATCAATTGCATAGCCATCGGATCGCTGATCGGATTCATTGGAGTCAACCAATGCCGATCGTGCATTCCGACGGGCAATACATCAGCATCTTGAGTCGCGAACGGCTGCGGTAATCGTCGCGGCATCAATGTCCGCAGTTTCGTTAATGCTCTCATGGACTGCGGACACTGCAATCTCAGGACACAATCTGCTGCGAGTAACAGTTGGTGACAAGTTTCCACAATAATTCACTTTTCTTAAAGCAAATGGCTTATATCTCCCGATAAAATCAGGATAGCTTATGGGAAACGGAGGGAGATACACAGAATCTTTCGGGGTATCCACCCAAATCAGGGAGATATACGGAAACTTTCGGGGTATCCACCTCATTTGGGGTGTTATACAGAAACTTTCGGGGTATCCACCCAAATCAGGGAGATATACAGAAACTTTCCGTATAATTAGTTGTTAGCTCGCTTGCTTTTAGGTGGTGACGATTCTTTCAACTTTTGGGTGGTTGTTAGAGTCGGTTTGAGTAATGCTTGGGCAATTGAGGAACTGGCTTTTTAGGGGTTTAGGCTGTGGTGCAATCTTTCAGAAATTTAAATTTTCTAGTGAGATTTTTGGTGCAGGGAGATCCAGGGTGTGAATTCCATTCATAATGAGATTTGAGGAGCAATCGAAGGTTATTGATAATTCAAACTAAAAATTGAAATGTCAAACATTCAATTGATCCATAAAAAAAAGAATGCCTTTTGTTGTTTTTAACTTTTATGAAATACATTTTTAATTCAAAATTAAAAATTTTTTCTTTGATGAAAAACTGGGTGTCTTACAAGATATGGTTTTATTTAGCTTTAGGGTTTTTAGGATTGTTTTTGTCCTTCCAAATAGCAGTCAATCTTTGGCACTGGCAAACTTTAGTACAAAGAAACTTTGTTCAATTGCAAATTACGGGAGACGACAAAGACAAAAAACGATTTGATGCGTCATTGTCAATTGCGAATGGTCTTGTTGGTGGCATTGGGACAGTCGCCACAATTGTTGGAGGTATAATGTTGATCCTGAACTTCAGGGTGGCAATTAAAAATACAAAGATTGCTGAGGATCGCCTGGTGGCAGAGCGTTTTACCAAAGCGGTTGAGCAAGTGAGCAGTGAGAAAATAGAAGTTAGATTAGGAGGAATTTACTCATTAGAGCGTATTTCAGAAGATTCTCCAAAGGATTATTGGACAGTTATGGAGGTTCTCACTGCATTCGTCCGAAAAAATAGCCCTATTTCGGCTTTACTACATGAGGAGACTTCTATTGAGATTGCCAAAGAATCCCAGGATCAAATTAATATGGATATACAAGCTACTTTAACTGTTGTCGGACGGAGAAATTGTGCTAATGATAGTAATAAAGGCATCAATTTAGATTTGAGCCAAGCTAATTTAAGCGGAGCTAAACTCTATAAGTCGAACTTTAATAGGGCGTTCTTTTGGGGTTCAAACTTCAAAAAGGCAGACATTAGTAGAGCTTCCTTTCGTGAAGCGGACTTCAGTGAAGCGTGTCTTGTTGGGACAGATGTTTGGAAGTCTGATCTCAGTGAAGCGAATCTTTGGGGGGCAAATTTATATGAGGCATACTTGTGTAAAGCAGTTTTAAATGGGGCAAATCTTGAAAATGCAAATCTTGAAAATGCAGATATTGAAAGTACAGACTTAAGAGAAGTAAAAGGATTAACCTTAAGTCAGATCAAGTCTGCTAAGAACTGGAAATTAGCAATTTATGATGATATAGCAATCCTAAATGAGATGTAAACGAAGCAAGCCTGAAAGCTTTACCCAGAAAGTATACCCGTTCAGGAATCAAATAGGATTGCTATAGTTTGCGTGAACAATTAGGAGCTACTAATAAAACCTTGAAATAAAGAATTCAGTTTTTTGGAGGTTTTGTTAGGTTTTGGAGCGATCTCTGTTGAAGCGTTGGAGAGTCATTCAAGCTCGTTGCTACCTGCGTAAGCTAACAAGTGCAATGCACCGGAACCTTAGAGTATAATAGCTGATAGCCAGAGTTGTCTGAGTCCGGTGATTGCAAT
>MUGG01000148.1 GCA_002148405.1 Alkalinema sp. CACIAM 70d
CGCCTCGACGCGAGACACGGCCGACACCGGCAGCGGCCCGTAGAGATGCGGGAAGAGATCGTCATTGCGCGACTTTTCCCATTTCAGCGGAGACGTAAGGTCGCTGTCGCGGACATACAGCAGCAGCAGGTCGGTCTTGCCGGCATAATGCTTGGCGGCGGTTTCGGCCGCCTGCGACGCTGTCGAGAAATGGATGAAGCCGTCGCGCAGGTCGTGCCCGGTGCCGGTGAAGGCGCCAGCGGCCTGCGCCGCCTGCCAGTCGGCTGCCGAGACGATGCGGTAGATCACGGTCATGGGGTGGAGATAGCAGAAGGCAGCATTGTCGTCACCTCTTCCCCGTCGTTCCCGCGCCTGGCGGCTTTGCCGCCTTACACATACTGTCGCGCAAAGCGCGACGGGCGGGAACCCCGTCGTCCCGTCGCCTGGATCGCCGCTTTCGCGGGGATCACGAGTTCTGTTTCACTTCGTCCGCCCCGACGCCTTCTCGAAACTGCGCAGGCCAGCCATGCCGAGCATCGCCAGCACCAGTTCGAACAGGCTGTCGGTGTGGTACATCGACGATCCAGTGATAGAGTAACCCCTCAAGCTTCCGTAAGCCGATCGCTGCGTTCTTCTTTGGGTCGTAGTCGCCTTTGCTCTTTGTATCCGCAAAGGTGTAGCCCTTCATGCCGGCAAGCAAGCTCTGGTTCAGCGCGCCGAAATGGCGCTCGATGTTGCCCTTCAGCCAAGGGCTGCGCGCTTTTGTGTACTGGATCGTAGTTCCAAGATAGTGGCAAGCTGCGACAAAGTCCGGTGCATGGAACTCCTGCCCATTGTCGACGACTAATGTCGTCGGTACGCCATAGGCATCCCAGCTGTTTACGATGTCAGGATACCTCTTGAGGTGCTCCGCTTTCGACAAAACGGCATGTTTGAGGGCTGAAAGCGCGGATTGTTTTGTTGGAGAATCGAAACTCAAATGGAATCCAACGATCATCCCTGAGTAGACGTCAATAATCGTGGTCAACCACGGCCGCCCATACGGCGACTTGAAGTCATCGTCGATCACAAACAGATCGAGCTTACAGTGATCCATCTCCCAACGCTCAAGTACCCGGCATGCTTTAGGGCGCGCTTGGACAACGTGGAACCGAATATATTCTGCAGAATTCCCGTATCTCTTTTTCACTTTGTAGTCCGGCGCAATCGCCGACACGGCGCGGTAGATGGTTCGATCAGATGGAATCGGTATCGTCGATGAGTCCGGCAATTCGCGATTCTTCTTCACGATTGTCGATATCACTGCCGCCGCGAGTTGCGCGACCGGTGGGCGCTCAGGAACAAGGTAGTTCGTATTGATTGCATCCTCGATTACTCGGATCACATAGGGATCCAGGCGGCGCTTTCTGTTTCCCCGCCTGGAAAATCCAGGCGTTAAAGCGCGAAAGTCGCAGTTCGCTGCCAAGTACTCACGGCGCCACCTATAGATCGTAGAAAGGCTGGGAGGTGTTTCACCTAGTTTCTCTGCTACGGCAGAAATTACAGGCGTAATGTACGGCGCAGAATAAAAGCGGGGTCTAATCTCAGTGATGGCCTTAAAGTACTCGCTACGCCTTTTATACTCAGACGAGGCCTTTTCACTGAGATTTATTGGATCTTTCTGAAGGTGTTCGAGCAGGAGTTCTGGTCCGCTGGACCCCGAGACATCGGGGATCAGTTCAAGACGACATTTTGCAATTTCGGCGGCAATTTCATTTTGCGATAGCCGGAGTTCCTCCAGCGTGTCGTCATTGAGAAGAAGTATCTTGTCAGTCTCTGCCGTCCGGCCGATGACCTGGTACGGCAGTCCGTTGAATCTCAGTTTCGAGCCATGTTTCAGCTGAACGGCAGGCATTCGCTTGAAGCCCTAGACACTGATGTGAGTATCGAGATCCAGAAGTGCCAAATCGATGCGCGCCGTGGCGTGATGATTGGCCAGCAGGGCATATGCGACTGCAACACCTCTTCCATGCTCGTCGAAATGCGCGGCAAATTGCTCGATTGGCGCCGGTCCGAAGTTTAGCAGCCATTCCTTGGCTCGTGTAATTGTGTCCTCAGTAAGTGGTTCGCAGCGGTGGCCAAGTAAGAATTCGATGTTGTCGAGCAGCGGACGTCGATCGGCCTCAGCCTCAGTGATGAC
>MUGG01000028.1 GCA_002148405.1 Alkalinema sp. CACIAM 70d
TCGGGGGGACAGGACGGCACGCTGAAGCTAGCGGCTTGGGGACTGGAGCCATTGCTGAAGCTATCCTGTGATTGGGCCAGGGATTATTTGCGGACGAATCCGGATGTCAGCGATGAGGATCGGGCAATTTGTGGACTGCCCCCTAGCAAAGCCCAATAATGATTTCTACTGTGGTTGAACTAAGATTAAATGCAACGCAAGAAGCAACACGATCGACCATTCTAAAGCCAACGCAAACAAGGCGCGATCGAGCCTGCCCCAAAAGCCCGGAGAGCGATCGTTTATAATCGAAGCACAGTCCCTCTGCTAATAGAAATCTATGAGTACCCCAAACACACAGCCAGCCACCCCAACCCTCGAACACCGAGTCTCCCAACTCGAAGCCGAACTCGCCCAAATCAAACAACTCCTCCAACCCAGCCCTCATCCCTGGTGGCAAAATGTCTTCGGCACCTTCGCCGATTGTCCCGACTACGACGAAGCAATGCGCCTCGGCAGAGAATACCGCGAATCCTTGCGTGACATTCCCGATAGTAACACCGCTGAATCCCTAGAGAAACACGATCGACCATTCTAAAACCAACACAAACAAGCCGCGATCGAGCTTATCCATCTCAACGAAGCAAACAGCCAATCAATTGGGAATGTTATAATAATCTATGATCCGCTGCCCCCCTTCTTCCTATGGACTTACAAGCGATCGAATTCCAGACCACGATTCACAACGGCAGTATCCAAGTCCCTGAAACCTACCAAACCGACTTGGAAGGCGCGATCGTAAAAGTCATCATCCTAAAGCCCGCGACCCTACAGGCACTCTTCAAAGCAACCCAAGCGCTACCCCAAGTTCAAACCATCACTGAAGCAGACATCGCGGCTGAAATTGACAATTACCGACTGGAAAATCGGCTTACCAACAGCCTTACCAAATTGTAGAAATACTTGAAGCCTGAATTTTATGGTCACGGGTAATCACAGGCACTCCGCAATGAACCGCTGTCGCTGCAATAATTCGATCGGCTAATTCTGGAATTTGAGCACGATCAATCATTTGCATAGCTATTACTACACGATGTTCGATCGGAACCTCAACCCAAACAGATTGCCCCGCATTGACCACCCCTAAAAATTTCGATAATGTAGCTGCTGGAATCCGATTTCGCTCACTCAAATAAACGATCTCAGCCAACGTAATACTGGAGAAAGCAATCTGATTCCCCTCATGCACAGCCTGTTCAATAAACGATTGTGCCGTAGACGATAAACGTGAATCCTGAAACAGATACCAAATCACTGTATGCGTATCTGCAACCGCAACAATCATAGATCTCGCTCTCCAAAGCCCGCCGTCATCTCCCGCCGCACCTCATCAATCTCCTCCTCACTAGGAGCCTGCCCCAAATGCGCCAACGCTCCCAAGGAAGACACCCTCGGCTGCCTATCCTCCGCACTCATTGCCGCTTCCATATCCCCCACAAGCTGCCTCACCAACCTTAACTGATCGATCGGAGACAACTGGTGTGCAGCCATTAAAACCTGTTCCAGCGTCATCATCATCTCACCCAATCAGTGGACTTCTAAAATTATATCCTCACTCTTTCAAGCTTGCCTCCACAGGTTAGCTCAGACCTTGAGTGAATAAAATAAGCAACACGATCGACCATTCTAAAACCAACGCAAACAAGTCGCGATCGACCTTGTCCATCTCAACGCCGATCCCCCCTACCCCCTTAAAAAAGGCAGAATTCAAGCAAATTCTCTCAAAGTCCCCCTTATTAAGGGGGATTTAGGGGGATCAACGCATCGTAATCACAAATTGATTGAATATAACCTCAAGCGTTACCAACGTCGCTGCAACACACTCACCCATTCCCCTTCCACACCCGGAACCGGCATCGGTTTACCCCAATAAACCCGATCGACAAACCCGATCGAATGCAATCGGTTAATAATTGACTCCACCGTTTCCTTCGTACCAAAAAGTTGTAACCGATAGTATGGATACAACTGTTCGATCGAGCGATCACTCCGATCGCTAGAACCTTTCGCCATAACTGAGCTTCTCCTGTTTGTAGTGAGTCTTTTGC
>MUGG01000137.1 GCA_002148405.1 Alkalinema sp. CACIAM 70d
CGAACGTTTTAAATCTGAGAGTTGGCGATAACGTCACCCGTCAATTACTTAGAAATCATCCAGCTAATCCGCTACATGCTCATGTCAAGAAGGTGGCAGCAGTCGCCTCTATCTTGGCACGCGTAGCCTCAGATCCTGCTGTTACCTTAAAGTCATCTGGCAGCACAGCAAGTGATTTGGAAATTTTCAAAAGCCAATATTGCAGTGCGGTTCGTTCTCCTGGGGCGAGATCGTTACGTCTCGCAGCTACAAACATTTGAATCCCATCAAGTACGCGTACCGCGTAGGCACGATGGCTATCGTCCGCAAGCATATTGTCTATGCGCTCTAGACCTGTAAGGATTTCCTCAATGTTAAATATCTCTCGGCCTGCCTTTTCTTCCACTGCTCTTAGTAAAGCAATCCGGAAGGCCTGTGTGTCAATTTGGTAGGTCTGGAAACCAGGCAAGTCTTTGGCCTTACTATAAGCGGTGGCGATGTACTCATCGGCCATGTCTAGCTTAGGAAGTTCGGCCATTGCAATTGCGTATTGCAGCCAGAAGAGCGGTTCACCATTGACACGCTCGTCGTAGCGTAAACGTTCATAGATGCCGATAATGATTTTGTCGGCGTCCCCTTTGCCACGCAATGTTCGACGCAGGCTCCCATAAGCCATCATATTAGACATTAGAACGCGATAAGGTCTTTCTGTTCGGCGTCTTGCCGCCGCCAGTATTACTTCCACGACCGAGTCAGCGATTTCGTCCGGTTCGATAAAAGCGCTAATTATGAATGCCGCGAACACGGATGATCGCGCCCGAAAGGTATCTGCCGAGGACTCGAATATCTCGTGAGATATGTCTTCCAGTGGTTTTAGTGCAGCGAATGGATCTTCGCCGATAACCGAGCGAATAAATCCAGCTCCAATCGCGCCCTGATGGGTAGCGATAAGCATAGTCATTGTAAGAATGCGACGGTTGATCCGCTTGTCGAAGAGCGGGGCCAATGCAGTGCGTACCCTGTCTCGGATAGCTTGGTTTTTGAAGGAGTCGAGAAGCATATCTCGAAGGTCCCAAACACGATCCCCGGTGGGTGGCTTTAGGCCCACACCCTCACAAAGATTCCGGAAGGCCCGCACCTCTGAATGCGATAGGGCATTAAGGCTAACGCGATCAAATGGCTTGGGTAAAAGCTTAGCCACCTCATGGAATCGAACCTCGAAAGTTCCCGTGCGTATTTCGACAACTAGCTTTGCGTTTGGTAATGCTTCACGAATTTCTCTTAATGCATCCTGTGCAGCTGAATACTGCTCTATAAAAATAATAATGCGGTCTGCTTCGGCAAATGTTGCAAGATCCCTCTTCATATCCGGGTGACCAGGACGGAACAACAGGCAGGTCCATCCTCGCGCGGAAAGCTCAAATGCTAGGAGATGTAGAAAAATTGTCTTTCCGTTGCCTAGGCGGCCATCGACGACTAATGCGGCCTTGTTTTCAATCGCATTGGCAGCAACATGCACCGCTTCCGCGCGCGCAATCGCGTAATCTTCCCGCGGCTGCGAACGTGCTAAGCGACCTGCGTCAAAATTACCGTAAACTAGAAGGTCGTACACCTCTGTGGCGGTCGGACGAGCGCTTGCTTTATTGTCCCGCGTTGGAGCGAGCGAGCGCAAAGATCGGAGGTTGCCAGAAGCGGTGCGCACTGGCTGACTCGCGTTTGCAAGAGCTTTTGCGAAGCCATCCGTGCCAATGAACATTGTCCGGCCGTATTGCGCAGTGCGGCGCAAGAAAACGTCGTCTGGTTCGGTCCTTGAATGAACACTGTTCGGGCAGCTACGGCGGGATTCGCCATTAGCAAGGCAGCAATGTGATAATCCCCGAGATTGTAGCCGACAATGTATACGGCACTCGCATAAGCTAGATCGCGCTGGAATTGGTCGTACCAAGGTGACCGAGTGACGTACTGGTTTACATAAGAGGCCTCACCTAAGACGAGACTATCGAGAACATTTTCTTCAGTAACCAACCTGATACTGCCATGAAGGTGTACCACCGCGCCAACAGGC
>MUGG01000110.1 GCA_002148405.1 Alkalinema sp. CACIAM 70d
GTTGACTCCAATGAATCCGATCAGCGATCCGATGGCTATGCAATTGATTGATCGTGTCTTGAATGAAATCGTGATGACCGATTAAGTGGATCTGTAGGCGTTGTTTCTCATGTTGAACTTCACGATCGCTCCGATCGCTAGAACCTTTCGCCATATTGTGAGCTTCTCCTTGGTGTAGTGCATCCCATCCCTGCTGCAATCTTGCTTCCTTCGCCCGCGTGTGGGAGAAGGGCTGGGGATGAGGGTCTTAAGAAGCCCCAAAATTTAGAGCCACCCCGTTTGACATCACAAACAAGAGTGGCTCGGTCAGATGTTAAAATCCTCATCAAGCCTCCTTGCTGTGCACGCAGCGAGGGGGAATAGCTACCCGGAGTTGGTGGTACAACAAAGGGTAGTGCTCTAAATTGTTGGGAACCCAGCGACCCCATGCTTCATGCCGACCCGTTGAAAGAAGGATGTCCATGGCGATCGCTATGAGAAACAAGCCTACGGATAAAGCAGTCTCCTGTCAATCCCGATTTACAAAACTGCTTAATTTGTAGTTTTCGGTGATGTAGAACGTTCTTGATTTGCGATCGGCCCCTGAGCCAACTGAGCACACCACTGCTCCGTCTGTTCCGGCGAAGTCAGATGAACAACAGCCAAATGGGCATATTCCGATCGCTGAAATAGCAAAGGATATTCGCGGCGTCTTTTCCGGTAGGTTTTCACCATCCACCACAGCACAGAATCAGCACTGAAAAAAGACAATCGAAAATTTTCCCGATTCCCATTCCAAAGTTCCTCTCGGTAAAACGATCGTCGCCAAGTCCGACCCAACAATCGTCCAAACACCACCCAAAACGAATAATCCAAAAACACGATCGTATCCGCCTGCTGCCAAATCAAATCCCGCACACGGCTGTAATTGCCATCCACCACCCAGCGATGACCTCCGGTCGGTCGAAGATCATCGCCCCTCAGCGCTTGCGTAATGCGATCGCGAAAAATCCCATCTTCCGCCGGAGTCCAATCGGGTTCCCATTGCAACCCATCCAACTCCACATGCACCAGATCCAGCAACTCGGCCACTCGTCTCGCCAGCGTCGTTTTTCCCGAACCCGTTGTCCCCACGATCGCAATCCGCTGCATGGCCCGCCTCCCCCTGCTCGTAAACTGAAGACATCCAGAATAACGACTGACCCAACATTGGGCAAGCCATTTTCTCAAGCCATTTTCTTCAACCTTTTTCACCCCTTGGGACTAATGAGAAATGTAACAGTTCATCTTGGGAAAGTCATATTTAGCTTTATATTTAGAATCAGCAGGTTCCTCCTTCGCGTTCTCTCATGTTCGACCCAATCGGTCATCGAAATAGGATTCTCAGCGCCCAAGCCATTGACTAGTTTTAGCTGGTTAGTGTTAGAAATCAGCATTAAAAGTCCACATTAAGTCGTTATCAGCGAACTTTAGTAATCCCTAACCTGAATATCACTGACTACACCCTCGATCGTGCGAATTTAAGGAACTATCATAATGAACCTCGTTAAATCTATTCAGGGTGAAGATTTAGAGTCCCTGTTGGCTAAAGAAGAATTTGTCATTCTGAGTTGTTTGGCGGACTGGAGCGGCCCTTGTCGAGTCATGGGTACGATCGTCAGCCAACTCGCTGCCCATTACAATCAGCAAGTTAAAGTCGTCAACCTGGACACGGGTAGCAACTTACTGACCGTGCAACGCTTGGGCTTGAAGAGTGTGCCCACGGTGCTGGTTTTTCAAGCTGGACAACGGGTGACAGAGTTTGTCGGGATTACCCCCTACGAGCAACTCAGCCAAGCGATCGATCGGTTGTTAACCCTGTCCCTGGTTGCAGGTTAACGGTTGCAGGTTAATCCATAGCCCATAGAACTTAGGCAAAAATTGCAAACAAAAAAAGGTGAGAGGCTTTTAACTTCTCACCTTTCTATTTGACTGAACTAAGCTAAAACCAGGAAGATATAGCGATGGCCAAAGTCGTTAGGACAAGCCTATTTGTGCTTGCAAATCGTTCG
>MUGG01000132.1 GCA_002148405.1 Alkalinema sp. CACIAM 70d
CTTCCAGCAGCGTGAAGGTGCCGGTCACGTTGGTGCGCATGAATTCGCCCGGCCCGTGGATCGAGCGATCGACGTGCGATTCGGCGGCGAAATGAACAATGGCGCGCGGGCGGTGCGTGGCGAGCAGACGGTCGACCAAATCGCGGTCGCAGATGTCGCCGTGCACGAAGAGGTGGCGCGCGTCGCCGTCGAGCGAAGCCAGATTGGCGCGGTTGCCCGCGTAGGTCAGCGCGTCCAGATTGACGACCGGCTCGTCACTGCCCGAAAGCCAGTCCAGAACGAAGTTGCTGCCTATGAAGCCGGCTCCGCCGGTTACCAAGATTGTCATGAGTGCTCCTGCGGTTGTTGCGGCGCAGAATAGCGTAAATCGACAAAATTACGATGACAAAAGGCGGCGTTTTTTGGAAAACAGGCTACGCGAACAAATTCAACCCTCCGCCTCCGTATCCCGGTAGAACATTCGATACGCTGTTAAAACCCAAGAACTGCGATAAGACACAAGCGTAAACATCCCTAAAGTCAATAGTGTGATTCAGCCCCCGACCTTCGATCAGTTGATGAGTTGCTAAACCTGGCCAGCCTCTTCCGTTATGAATTCCCCCTTGTACATTCGGGCCTATCGCAAACCAAGCAGAAGCATTCCCATGATCAGTACCTCGACTTCCATTTTCAGCGGCAGTCCGTCCGAATTCAGTAACAGCAAGCAACAAGACTCGTGATGCATCGCCACCAAGATCTGCAATGAAAGCGCTTACGGAGTCAGAGAACGTCTTCAACAGCAATGACATTCTTCCATCCGCTGCCCCGTCACCTTGTGCGCTGTGGGTATCCCACCCTCCAAAATCAACCGTAACGACCTTTACACCGCTTCTTGCTTTAATCAATGCTGCAGCCTGACGCAACTGCCCACCAAAGTTAGCAGCCGGATAAACCACCCCTGCCGCAGGTTGCACTTGACCAAGCAATCGAAGCCTATTCAAATCAGCATTTAAACGACTCCCTATAGAATGTAATAGAGTCGAATGTGGATTATTCGGCAATGAAGGCCACGCGTATGCCTGATCAACAACATCCGCCACAATCTGTCGATCAATCCAATTACCTGTTATTTGAAGAGAGGCAAAATTAGGAAAAGCCGAAATCGGTGCCGGCACACCTTTGAGGCTCAACGGAATCTGTTCGCTCAAACCCAAGGCCTTGCTGGAAAAATCACCACCCAGTTGAAGAAGATAGCGGCCGAGCCAGCCAGAATCATGTGACACCAGCGAAGCCGACTCAACAACATCCTGACCTCTGAAATGAGAATAAGACGAATCACCGTAATGGACAGCTGGCAGTATCGCAACACACCCATCTTGATAAAGAGAATATAGCGAAGCCATAGATGGATGCAGCCAAAAAATCCATTTAAATCAATTGCTGACGCACTATTGGCCGCGCTTGGCTGACGAACGGCAATCGTCGGCCTCAAGGTATAGTAAGAATCGTCGCCGTATGGAACAACAGCATTCAAGCCATCAAAACCGCCACGAAGAAAAACAAGAACCAAAACTCGATCATCGGAATTTGCAAGCACCGACCCATTAAACAACGCCCCACCAATCATTGATGAGCAGAAAAATTTTAATGCATCACGCCTATTCATGAGCACCTCATTTAGCACGCATGCGTCATTGCAAATGATATTCCGGAAGTGACATTATTGCCTTGCACAAACGACGCAACCTAAGCTCTGTATCTTGCGCCCCATGAAAATACGGATATCGCCCTTTTTCCGTCAGGACATCGAGCCCGAGTTGCTGGTGTCTATGCAAAAAAACTGGCCCTAGAAGACGTTCAAGCATTCGCCCGACCACCCCTTCGGCTGTTTCATAGCCCTCTTTTTCCATAAGTTCAGCCAGTGAAAAAACAGTTTGGCCTCCCATCGAACTCGGCGTAAGCAGCCGATCTACAAAACGNGTTCTTGAAAGCAGCATGCTCGAACTC
>MUGG01000048.1 GCA_002148405.1 Alkalinema sp. CACIAM 70d
ATCGAATATTTTCGACGCCCGCAGCACACGCCTCCGCCTGGTTCTACCCCCTTCGTCGATCGCATGATGGTGGAGAAAAATTCCATCCGGCTCGATAGCCTGTCCTATAGCCGCTGGGCCGGATTTTCCGACAAGTTGTCCGCATTATTAAAGCTGCTTCCTGTCTACACCGAAGGGGTGTCGATCCAGCAAGTCGCCTTGGAATATGTGGACGTTTTCGTCGCCTTGGAGCCGGGTGAGGCCGATTGCTCGCTGATTCTCGATCCTGCATCCGATTGCATTTCTCCCCGAGCTTTCCATGCCACCACCGAATGGCATTCTCACACCGGATGGTTTGAGGACTTTAACGCGGATATCCATCGCACTCTGGTCAACGTCGATGTCACTGTGGCGAATGCTAACACGCCCGAAGGTGTGCGTCGTGCCATTTCAATTCGGACCCATCAGGCGCTTCAATTTTCGATGAGCGAAGGCGCTGAAAACGCTGCCGGCCAGTTGAAAGAGGAAGATGTCTTAACCATTTTTGGTCAAATTCATGTTGCTTTGAAGGATCGTTTCGGAGCATTGCTTACACCAGAGGCAAAGGAATTGATTTCCTTGGGGGCAGAATGATGTTGGATTGTGTGGACACCGTTGCCTACATGTCGCCCCCGGCACTCGAATATTTCGATCCGCTCCCAGGGGAAATGGTCGGATCAGTTACGGTCCGGAGGATTGTGACGCGGGCCGCGAAATCAGCCCCTGCCACATTTGCGGCAGCATCGTCGACCAGCAAGGTTCTTCAACTGGAGATTGCCGACTCCCCGGAGCTTTCAGCTCTTCAACGGCTGCGGCAATTCAAAACGTTCGAAGCAAATTGGGATGCTGAACATGCCAGCGCGCCGGATCATGCTGCAATTGACGCGGCTACCACAATTTTAAGCCTGTTGTCGGCAAAGGGAGCGACTCCGAAGGTGTCGCTGACATCGGACGGTCACCCGATGTTGCTGTTTGGCAATGGGATCGCTCAGGGAGAAATCGTCGTCACGTCGGCAACGACGTTGGATTATTTCTTCGATAGCGCCGAGGGTGATGGTGATTGTGACGTGGCTTTTGATGGGCGCCACATACCCGAAGCAGTGTTGCAGTTTATCTAGGCCAAGCGATGTCCGGCCTGAGTTGCTGCGACGTTTGGCATTTTTCTGACGTCCGCTGCGCGAGCACGGACGCTCGATGGGTACTACCCCCAATGCCAGTGCGAGCCGTTCTCACTTCAAGCTAGCGGGGGCGATGCGGTCGGCCACAGCGATAAGCTTGCACGCATTGTCACCAGCCCCGCAGATTATGATCTGACGGACGGCGAGTTATTGACCGCGAAGCTAACGTCAGCTTTCGCGGTAGGTCTAAGCGTGATTAGATCCGGTGCGTCAGACGAAGAGATTATTACTACCATCGACTCCATGTTGGCTCGCCAAGCAGACGGTCAAAGCTTGATCGGGGCCGTCGTGATGGACGCGAAGTCGATTCGAGAATTGGGCTCTTCCGACGGAGACCGCTGGTTCGGCGTATATGCGACGGACGCCGGTAAGAAAACGCATCATGCTGACATAACAGGCACGTTCCCGCAGCTAGCTTCAAAGTCCAAATCGAGGGCCGCGCAAGATAGCAGGCGCTACAGGCTTCGCGACCTTATGGCTTCATCTCTGGTCCGCGCCGAAACGCCGGACGATCTGCTTGCGGCCTTAAGGGCAGCCGGAATTTAGCTCCAGGCCGACGCCGACCGCATCGGCGCGAAACGAAACCTGCCGTTCAGCGATTGGCAGGGATTGACGCGGATAATCGCCGCCCGACCAAACGGGCGGAGGCAGACATGTCGAAGGAAATCATTCTCCGGGACGGAAATGCAGCCGGCATTCCCGCAGCGCAATATATCCGCATGTCGACTGAGCATCAGCGATACTCGCCCGATAACCAAAAGGCAGCGATTGCGGCGTTCGCTGAGGCT
>MUGG01000021.1 GCA_002148405.1 Alkalinema sp. CACIAM 70d
GATGACTTTTCTAACTCGCTCAGATTTCTCCATGATTGCCCTTACTGGGCTAGAGTCATCCAATTTCCGCCTTTCGCGCTCATACTCAGCCTTTTGTGAGGACACTTGAGCTTCAAGTGAATTTATCCTGCGATCTTCCACACGAGTGTCTTCAGTCAGTTTATCAAGACGATCTTGAGTGGCTTTCAATTCTTCCTTTAGCCTAGTCAGAGTTCCATCTCGATCTATGCCTTCGAGCTTGGACACCTTGCGGCCCAATTCGTCAATCCTGCTCGTCAACGAATGCTGCTCTGCAAGGATTGTCTGAATTTCTTGCTGCCCCAACGATATGGAGTCGAGAAAACTTAGAGTTTTTGGCCGAAGCGTTTCGTGCATAAAGGAGTGGATAATTTCTTTCGCACAATCATTCGGCGGTGGGTAGAACAAGCTAGCCCAGGCAGACTCTAGGCGCTTCTTGATCGCAGCTATTTGTCCGTCAGTTAGCTCCGGAGTAATATCGGGCTCAGTTTCTCGATCAAATGCAATTTCAAACTCAAGCTTCCTAGGTTGCAGGGAGCGCTTATCAGATTCCCACGCAAAATACTTAATTTCTGCATTTAGCTGATCTCGAAATGAATCGAGCAAATCCTTAGAGACTAAATGAAACGGCAGGCGACCCGCCAACATTTCCTCTAATTTCTTCTGCATATCCTTGAGTTGATTTCTTAATTGCTCTCTTTCCTCTACTAATTCTTTAACTGTGGCAATATCACCCCCGCCGCCGCCCGCAGCAGTGATACGCTCGACCAAAGCTTCGCGCTGCCCTTTTAGGCGTCCCTGTTCTTGAGTGGTTTGATCTGCGTGTTTTCGCAAATCATCCAACTGTCTTTGATTCTCAGTTAACGACTCCAATAGACGGGAGAGATTGCTTTCATCAACGGTAGTCACAGCGAGGCGCTTTTGGTTTTCAAAGCTCTTCAATCGTTCCGAAAGCATTCTTAGAATTACTACGCCAAGCAGACCCTCAAGGCCCTGCTTAACCTGCTCGACTCTACCTTGATCTGCGAGCTTCTTTACTTCTTCTCCGTCGAAGAAAAAGAATGGGGCAATATGAGCAGGAACAAAAAAATCATCGAGTAAATCTGAAAGATGGAAATTATTTTTCCCATCTACTCGGGGAGTCTGCGGTACGTCTCGAATAATTTCCCGAACTACCGTCTCTTCGTCAGCGGCCCAACTGCCATTCTGTCGGAAGAACCATTTCCTAGTGATATCAATAGATTTCGTTTTCGTGCGATGGATGACGACTTTCACCATCATTGTATCGCGGCCTTCTCTGAGAGCTTCCCCATTAAAGGCGCGCTCTAGAAAGGTCGGATACCCTTTAGATTCATCAGTCTTTAGCCCTGCGCGAGCAAGATGAATCATAGCATCTTTGCCATACAGACATAGATAAAGGGCCTCAAGAATTGAAGTTTTGCCGTACCCGTTCATGCCGCCGATCAGAACGATATTCTTTTCGTCGGCTGGCTCGGGAAATGTAAAGGTTTGATGTTGATATGATTTGAAACAAGTTAACTCAATTTTTGATAGCCACATACGTCCCCCCGAAGAGCGTAATTAATCAATCCGCCCTAAAATTTCTTCTATTCTAGGATATACGCCTGCAGCCCGCTCTTGATGTTGGCGCTCCCTCTGCAAAGTTACCAGTTCTGTTATGACATCCACTGGAACTCCATGATCAGCACACACACGCTCAAGTATTGATCGAGCTTTAGTGTTGGCCCAAAGAGGCAAATCACTCAGATAGCCTTCATCCAGGGCTTCGTTATCCATCAATCAAGTTCCTCTCCAACTGAAGTTCCGCTGCCCAATGCTGGTAAATCATGTCCAGCTCTTTTTCTGATATCAGTTGCCCACCGAACTGTTCCTGAACTTT
>MUGG01000086.1 GCA_002148405.1 Alkalinema sp. CACIAM 70d
AGAAACAGTTGCGATTTATCGCTTAGTGAAAAACAATCGCTATGCTGAAGCGTTAGAAATTTATCGCTGGTTTTTGCCTTTGTTAGAGTTAGATATTCATGCCAAATTGGTACAGTACATTAAATTGGCAGCGCAGGCAACGGGCATCGGTTCTGAAAATGTTCGTGCACCGCGTTTGGTGCTTAAAGGCCAAGAACGTGCTTATGTACAACAAGTAATTGACGAAGGCCTTGTAGCGAGACCAAAATTGCCAGCTTATTTGGATTTAGAAGTGCCAGTTGTTTAATTTCGTTTAAAAAGGAAAAATGTATCAAGATACCAGTATTGCCATGCTCGATGAGCTTTTGGCCAGTTCGGTTAAAGCTTACCATCAATATAAAACCTATTCGCTAAAGCAAAGGGCCGATTTTATGCGCACTATTGCCAAAGAAATAGAAGCTTTGGGCGAAGAATTGATCGAAACGGCGATGGCCGAGACCAATCTGCCTGCTGCTCGATTAATGAATGAAAGAGGTCGCACCATCTTTCAGTTGAATAGTTATGCCGAGGCTGCAGAAAAAGGCAATTGGCTAGAAGCCAGTATCGATACCGCATTGCCAGAACGTACCCCACCAAAACCCGATTTGAGAAAAATGCTGATGCCATTGGGAACTGTAGTGGTTTTCGGTGCAAGCAATTTTCCATTTGCCTATTCTACTGCTGGCGGAGATACGGCCTGTGCGTTTGCTGCGGGTTGCCCTGTGGTGGTAAAAGCACATCCTGCCCATGCCAAAACATCTACCTTGGTAGCCAAAGCAATTCATGAGGCTGCGAAAAAATGCAATATGCCCGATGGTATTTTCCATCATGTTTATGGTGCTGGTTTCGAAACAGGCGAATATCTGGCCAAGCACCCAGCGGTTAAGGCGATTGGTTTTACAGGTTCGTTAAGTGGTGGCAAAGCCTTGTTTGATTGGGCCAATCAACGCAAAAGCCCTATTCCGGTATTTGCCGAAATGGGTAGCGCGAATCCTGTTTTCCTATTGCCCGAAAAATTGATCACCGAAACAGAAGCACTAGCTAAACAATATGCAGGTTCCATTACTTTGGGCATGGGCCAGTTCTGTACCAATCCGGGTTTGCTCATTGCTATAGATGGAGAAGGTTTAGATCGTTTTGTACAGCACTTGAGAAAGGAAATTAAGAGCATTGTGCCTAGTAAGATGCTGCACGCGGGCATTTCTAAAAATTATAGTGAAAAATTGGCCAAAGCCTTAGCGCAGAAAGGAGTTCAATTGCTTACCCAAACCGAGTATGCGATTGGCGAAGGTGAAGGATTGATCAGCATCGCTACTACAACTGCACGTACCTTTTTAAGCAATCCGGTATTGCATCAGGAAGTATTCGGACCTTATTCTTTGATTGTTCAATGTCAAAATGAGGCAGAAATGCTTGAAATCGCCAAATCGCTCGAAGGCCAGCTCACAGCTACCTTAATGGCAAGCCCGAAAGATATCAGGAAACATCAAGAGCTTTTGGATTATGTTCAAGAGATCTGTGGTCGTTTCATTTTAAATAATGTACCTACAGGTGTTGAGGTAAGTTTGCCGATGCATCATGGTGGGCCTTTTCCGGCCAGTACCGATAGTCGTTTTACTTCTGTAGGAGCTGATGGCATTAAACGTTTTGCTCGCCCTATTGCCTTTCAGAATTGGGACGATGAATTTCTGCCCAACGAATTGAAAAATGCCAACCCACTAGGCATTTGGAGAACTGTAAACAATGAACTAACCCGAAATCCTATTTCATGAAGAAGACTTTCAGTTGTATAGATGCCCATACCTGTGG
>MUGG01000154.1 GCA_002148405.1 Alkalinema sp. CACIAM 70d
AATACCGTAATCTGAAATTCTATGAGTCCTAGAGCTCACCTAAAACATAGAATAGCAGAATTGTTTTACAACGCTGAAGCGCCAAGGAGGATTTACTAACGATAATGAACTGCTATTAGCAGAAGGGGCGATCTTGGCAATTGTGAATTTAATCCTCAATCCGGCAGTTGAAAGGCCAGCGGAGGGGCGTTTCGGGGCCTGGGAATGAGCTGAAACCCGCCCAGTTCCTCAAAGATTTTCCGCAGCAGCACGCGCCAGCGTTCTTGCCTTCCTAACTGCTCCGCACCTTCCCGAAATCGCCCCAGCCACTTACTGACCCGCTCTTGTAAGTGCGCGATTTTCCAGCTCTTTCCATGCATGCTGATCAGCCGCAGCTTGTGCTGTCCGGCGTGCCGCGTTTGCCGGGCGACGGCCTGCTGAAACTGCGCCCGTCCCGTGAGCGCTTCGCCATTCTCCGGCCCCATCGCCATGCGCAAGTAGAGCTTCCACCAGTTGAAGATCAGCGCCACGATCCGCGCCATCAGTTGGCTGCGCTTCAAGTCCGCCGTCGAGAAACCTGTCCAGCCCCATTGATTCTTCAGCTCGTCGAAGAGGTTCTCGGTCGCCGCACGATCACGGTACATCTGCGCAATCGCTTTCAAGTCCGTCTCCTCCCAATTGGTCACCAGCACCGCGTGTTCATACCAAGCGCCGCCCCACTCCAGATTCAGCCCCGGCAAGCGCGCTTGTCCGTTGTCCTGGTCGGCCTCCGGTGGGCTGGCCAGCAAACGCCGCAACACGACAACTCTTCTTTCCTGTCTCCAGCCCTGCAGACAAATTCCCGCGCTCACCGCCTCCCATCCTTGCCCGGCGTCCCGCCAGCCCGCCTTGTCCTTTTGCTTGGCCAAGGCTAGGATCAGTCTCTCCACGCCCTTGCTCCGCTTGAGCTTGAACAAATACTGCAACTCACGCGCCTCGCAAGCCGTGATCATTTCATCGGTGCCGTAACCGATATCCCCGCGCACCAGCCAGGGCTGCTGCGACAAGGGGCGCGAGTCCAGCCAGCCCAATATCCCCGGCTGCGCGTAAGCGCTAGCCGTTTGGTTGCCCGCCTGCACATCCACGTTCAGCACCAGTTGCGCCTTGGTCAACACCATCGCGTGGTACACATGCGAAGGCCGCCCTTTCTTGAAAGGGTTGTACCCGACTTTGGCTTCCTCCTGCTTGCCATATAGCGTCTTCACGGTGGCATCCAAGTCCAGCACCCAAACCGTATCCAGCAACGCATCGAAGGTCGCGTTCATCTGCCGGTCTATCCAGAGCGTTAACTCCGCTTCGTCTTGCTTCTCGAAGGCACGGCGCACGCTGTCCTCGCTACGTAGCTTCTCGATGCCCAGCCACTGCGGCAATAGTCCGTCGCTCCGCATCGCGGTGATGTGCGCATAGCGCCGATGACCGCTCAACACGCTCAGCAGGATCGTGCCGAGGATCTCTTCCTTACTCGGCGCATTCGGCGAGCTATAGCGCAGCGGACACTCCTCCACAAAGTTGCTCCACAAACCGCTCTCCTTCAGAAACTCGATGAAGTACGCCAAGGGACCGTGCAAGCTCACCGAATCCCGCTCCTCCCACTCCACTTCCACTGGCCCGCCAAAGGTCTCGATCCGATGCGGGGCCGGATAGCCTTCCGGCTCACCATTTCCTTCACCCAATGGGTGAGCTTTCCAAGCCTTGTCCAGACTTCTCATGCCCTTGATTATCTATGTCTTGCCGCAGTGCCGACCTCAATCAACTGCCGGAACGAGGC
>MUGG01000102.1 GCA_002148405.1 Alkalinema sp. CACIAM 70d
TGTCCGTTGCCGCAATAAACGAGAATGGGAGGGCATTTAATGCGAATGGTCTGACGCAATTAGTGCTTCTGTCGTGCAGCTAGGGCGGAGAGGTCGGTGGTGAGTAAAGGGGATTGCGAGATGTTCAAGCGCATACTCTCGAAGCGTTACGTTTGGCTCCGGATCGAACTCAATCTCAATCTGCATTTACCAAGCCCGTGGCGTGAACCCACATGGGCGGAGGTGGCAACCCGCGCGGCCTGGAATGTGTTGACGGTGATCGCTCTGCTATTAGCTCAGTAGGTGCGCAAAAAAGCACATCTATCAGATTGACGGCACACCCTGGTTCATTACAGCTGCCCGCGACAAATCGTGCCGATCTGGCGAGGGCTTATTGGATGGCCGGAGTATAATTTCGAACGGCTTCTTGGTGGATTTCTGTTTAAAGATAGCAATGCCGACCGCGCTGAGCTGAAGGGTTTCCATCGCACGAGCGATCTCAGCTGCGGACTCGGCAGCGCCATCGATAAGCAACCAATATCGCCTGAAAAATGTCGATGAGAATGCTGCTTCTGCGATGACTTTCCTCATCGTGCCTGGTGCAGGATGACTCCCAAGCTTTTCCAGAGCAAAGCCATCTACGAATTCAACTGTGAATCCATCTCTGCCAATGGAAACGGCATCGGGCGCAACAAATTCAAAGCTATATTTGTGAGCAAAGACTTTCGCCGCAGTTCCGGAGAATTCCTGGATTTCTTTAGAAAGTAGCTCCGCCAGCGATTCTTTATCTTGACGAACCCGACGTAATCCGAGCTTTCCTGCGTCTATTACCGGAAATGTCTCGATCGATTTTAATCTAGGGGAGCCTGGCGCCAAGGATGCCGCTTTGCCCGCTACAAGCTGATCGTACAGTCGTTTGACATCGCGGTAGGACATGTCATCCGCAATGTATCTTTGCAGAGCAGTCACTGCTTGATTCGGCGCGATGTCGTTGATGCGTTTGGCGAGTTCCACAACCCCTATATCAAGGCTGCGGATTCGTTTTTTTCCCGCCCCTGCATGCGCAGTGCGATTCAATAATTCGAGGGTAAGGGCGCCGTCCCCGAGAAATGGGTCGAAGGGCGGCTTGTCACGTGAGTTCTCCAGAAAAGTCCAGGCTGCCAGAAACCGGCGGATCGTATTCGGAGTGCGACCAGATGCCTTCGCCGCCGCCTCAAGCCATTCCGTCGGAGAGGCGTATTTCCCGCGCCACTCACCGGAATTGCGTATTTCCGCAACCTCTTTTGCAACCGTTGTCCAATGAGGGGTA
Source organism: Alkalinema sp. CACIAM 70d (assembly GCA_002148405.1). Classification (GTDB taxonomy): domain Bacteria; phylum Cyanobacteriota; class Cyanobacteriia; order Leptolyngbyales; family Leptolyngbyaceae; genus Alkalinema. The sequence continues at coordinate 1,289 of MUGG01000102.1, forward strand.
TTTCCTGGCTCGCCCTTAATGCGTGCCAGAGCGTCCGCCAGCGCGGATTTACTACCTGTTCCCATAAACGTCATTTAGCACTGCCGCCGGCTTCGGAAGCAGCAAATTTACACCACACTTGCGGATTCGGGGAAGTTGCTGCATAATATACTACGTTGTATGTTATACTACAACGAATCGAGGAAATACAATGAGATGGCAGCGCCCCGAACCCGCTCGAAAGGTCATTACCAGGGCAATGCCGTGGAGCAAGGGATGGTTCATGAGCCAAAAAAGCGGTTGGCCGGTCGAATGGGAATCAGGGCTTGAGAGGAAGTTCTGCGAGCTGCTGGAATTCGACCCGGTTGTAATTTCCTTCAGGGCTCAGCCTGTAACGGTGCAATTACCACCAGGTCTCATACGCAAGAAATATACCCCCGATTTCGGCGTTCTCAGGCGCGACGGGCGGTTCATCTACGAGGTCAAGCCGAAGGAGATCGCTTCTCTGCCA
>MUGG01000016.1 GCA_002148405.1 Alkalinema sp. CACIAM 70d
AGCTTTCCATTCCGACGTACTGCTTGTCGCATTTGTGGATCATTACGAATTGATCGGAGCCAATCGCGAAACTCCACAAGAGGTTTATACTGATGCCGACCGGCATCGATGAACCCTTGCAAGCTTTTATCCTTCTCCACAACCGTACATGTCCAACAGCCAAAGCGACTGTTTGATGTGCCGCAGCCCGGCGCTTCATCAGAGCTTAAGACGACAGGACATTCACCCCCCTCAGAGTCTCGATATAACTGAATTAAGTTCGCGTGAGTGCCGCCCCAAGGAGCTGGGAATGTCCCAAGGATCTCCCAGACGTCTTCCAAGGAGAGATCTACAATAGGACGATAAATGAATGCTCCCGGCAATTTCTCATGCTCGCTTAATCTTTTTCCCCGAACATTCTTGCGTCGCTCGATTGAGCGTTGCCGAGTAATACTTTCATCTCGCCTAACGCCGAGCAGAACAATTGCAGCACCCGAATTGGACACTTGATCCTTTATGTACCCACTTGTCGGCTGGATCTTTAAACGATCTGTGCACCAACGCATCGTGAGATTCGGACTAGGATACCCTTTCCCAATCAACAGAACCCAAAAGGTTTTGTCCGCATCAGGAAAAGTCCGCGCGACCGTAATTGGAAGATCAAGTCCCTTAGCCGCTGCATCAAGCATTTGCGCAACGACATCGAGATGCGAAATGACAAGCGGACTTTCCACAAGCGTATCATTCGATACAATGTGTACCGGCCTGGTTCGTTTAGAAGGCGGAATATCAAGAAGCGCTTCAAAAACTGCGTGCGCGACTACCGTGCTGTCTTTGCCACCCGAGAATCCAATAATCCATGGATACCTCTGATTTTCGGCAAGGTATTCTTCCTTAACTTCATCAACGATCATTTTCCAACGAACTTCGATTGGAAGCTCATCGGGAAACTCTTCGGCTATTGTCAAGACGCCGGTGGATGCAGCCATGAACTCTGTCTTCCTATTACTACACAACTACAGTTAGAGCCTTTTAAGGCGAGGAGCCGCTCAAAGATGGCCCTCTTACAATAAAGAGAGGCGCAGGAAAACTACAAGTAAATTGTTGAGAAACAATGGTTTAAATCGTTCCTCGCCAGAGAACCGCACATCTCTAGAGACTTAGCGGGGGCAAGGACCAAGATCAGCTTAGGCAAGCTCGCATTTGTCATCCGCACAGAACCAAGCGTCGGTCATGTCTACCTTTATCCATGCATTACGCGCGTCTACTTGATCGAGGTTGGAACCCATTAATCCGCCGCCGCAATACCAAAATTCCTCATCCGCAGCCGGTATTGGCCATTCTTTGCGGGTGTCAATTATTTGTGCGCCCACCAGACTCGCTCGCTTAAACCGCGTGTAGCGGAAATCGCAGTCGAAGGTTCGTGCGCCTGACAGATCGGCCGCCGTGAAGTCGCAATAGCAGAATCGAGTGTCTGTCGCCTGGATGCCAGAAAGATTCGCCCCGGCGAAACTGGCATGACGCAGATCCCAGCGGCCGAATTTCAATCCACTCATATCTCGGCCACTGAAGTTGGCGAGCGCGCCACCGGTTTTCCGATCCAGCCAGAGCTGGTGCCCGGCAACAATCCGATCCAGTTCGGCCTGGCTGATCCGGTTTTCCGATCCACTCGGCGGGTCAACTGAGACCGTGGCGGCCAGGGCGGGAGAGATCGCCCCGGTCCCGGCGGCACTCCCGAGGCCGAAAAGGAGCCTGTGGCGAGTCAGGCTGGGTGTGCGCGCGGCGGTGTCGGT
>MUGG01000120.1 GCA_002148405.1 Alkalinema sp. CACIAM 70d
GACCCGCGCGGTTTTTAGGATACCAAGTATCTCCTCTAGCGGTTCGGTGATGGCTCTAAGCATGACGCGCTGACCGCGTGCGAGCGCCTTAGTTTCTTTCCGGCGGCTATTGCGCACCCATTCTATGACTTGCCGATCTTCCTTAATTTGATCCCATCTGAGCTTTAAGGCTTCATTCTTGCGTACGCCAGTAATCACAAGAAATCGTATGGCCAGAATAGACCAGATGTTCGGCATGGACTCTGCAATAGATCCGTTCGAGTTCCGCTGGCAGACCATTGAGAGCCCACCACTATGGGCTTGCTGAGCAAGAGCTTGATAGCGGCGTATGACGCTGCCAAGTCGAGCAAGCTCTACGTCTTCCCACTCATAATTCCGCTCGGTATCGAGCTGTGAGAAGTTTCGGTCTATAAATTCACACGGGTTTGTATGCCGTGGCATGAGTTCTTGTCGCTCAGCCCAGTTAAAAAGCGCCTTTAGGATATCCAGGACTCGATCAGCGACATGGGGTGAGGGAGCTTGCTCTGTGCTGACGATCTTCCCCGCATCGTCCTTGATGTAAACGGTTTTCATGATACCGGCGTGCCATGCACTGACCTCGAAGGCGCGTATAGAGGTTGCGATTCTCTTACCGAATATCGGTAGAATGCGCTTCTCAATGCAGCGCCAGGTCTCGTACCTCGGCTGTTTAATGAGGCGATATCGTTCAGCAATGAAGCCAAGCGTAATTTTCGGCGGTGGCGGCTGAAGCGGGTCCGCGCCTTTCTGCAGCTCGGCTTTAATCTCAATAACTTTGGCGCGGGCGTCTTTAAGCGTCTCTACGCCGTCGAGAACACGCTTCGTGGCATTGCGCTGTCCAGGTGGGCGATACTCGAGAATGAAGGTTTTTCGACCAGATCTCGCTGAGACACGCACCCTTAAGCCGGGCGTCTTTACATCGACGTAGACGGTATCTTTCTCACCGATAATTTTGAGTTTGGTGAGCTCAGCTTCTGTGCTGAATTTCAGTTGCGCGCGCATAGGTTGCTCCGATTTGGCGACAATTTGGCGACAAAATCGGTGCGAATCCTATTTCCTGGCCCTTCTCTTGAATTCCCGATTTTCCCATAAGCATTTGACTGCTCAATGAAATCTGGAATCCCGGGAATTGACGGCAACCGCCGACATCCTCATTTTGGCCCTTTACACCGAGGATGTCGGCGGTTCAATCCCGTCACCGCCCACCATTCCCTCACATCATCGCACCGGTCCGCCACGGGATGCAGTCGTCGCCTCCCTGCACGATGGTGGCATGCCGCAATGCGGCTGAGGCTTCGGTAGGCAGTCTGAGCGAAAATGACTATCTAGGGTTACATTCATGGCGCACCCGCACAAAGGAGGTTGCCGATGCGCCGTAAAATGTCTGTCGACAAGTATATCAACCTGATTCTGGCGTCGCTGGATGCCAGAGGGTTTTTCATCGAACAGGACCCCGATCTGAGCCGCTGGCGTCGCTGTCTCGAAGGCATGCCGGGGATCGTCGGGATCAACCCGAGTTTCGATCCCGCGCACCATGATTTCGAGATCGGCGGGCCGCAATACTGGCTGCGGCTTTCGACCATCCCGAACCATCCGGCGCACCAGATGCGCAAATCCAGCGAGGTGGCCGCGGTGATCGCATTCCGGCTGATCGAGACCGGCAAGGGCGGCTGGACCGAATGGCTGCGCAGCGGTCGTCTGTTTTCCGACCGCTTCCCGCCGCTCGGCACGCCGAAGATCCTGCAG
>MUGG01000097.1 GCA_002148405.1 Alkalinema sp. CACIAM 70d
TTTGCCTCGGAAATAACCCTCCGAGGGCGCGGGCCAGCGGTATGCGGAGACGCGAGTCCCCCTACCCGCCGCGCGAGGTCTTTGAAATTACGAATATTCTTAAGGATCTAGTAAGCCTTGAGACCGAGCTTGCCGCGCTTGCGCGGGCCGGGAGTCTTCACTTCCGCCTTCTGGACGCCATGCTCGGCCAAGGCCTGCTCGATTACTTCCGGCGCCACACCCAGTTCGCGGAGCTTGCGGCAGTGGTGGCGGATCTGCCGTTCCCGCTGTTGGTGGGGATCTATGGCCGTGTCCGTTCGCACAAACGGCACTCGTTCCCGGATCACCGTATAAATCACCCGCAGCAGGGCATGGCTGACCGCCACCGCTGCCTTCTTCTTTCCGAGCCGCTTCTGCCACCGGAGATACTTCCCGGCAAAGGGGCTTCCTTTAGCTCGCGTCGCGCTCCAGCTACTCTCGGTGAGCACCGCCTTCAACCAGCGGTTCCCTCCCGTGGTCCGGCCACTGCGTTGCTTGCCCGCGCTGCGATTGTTCCCCGGACAAAGCCCGGCCCAACTAGCCGCATGCCCCGCCGTAGGAAACACGCTCATGTCCGGACCCAACTCGGCTAGGATCACCGCCGCTACTTCGGCCTTCACTCCGGGGATGCTCTGCAGCATCTCGTACAAGTCCCGGTAAGGCTCCAGCAAGCGCAGAATCTCGGCATCCAGCTTCTGGATCTGACCCTCCAGAAAATACACATGCTCTAAACACTGGTGGATCAGAAAGCGATGGTGATCGCTGAAGCGATGTCCTTCCAGAGCTTCTTCGATCTCCTCGCGTTTCAGGCGAGCCCGCGCCTTGGCTAACTCCGCTAGTTGCCTCGGCTCGAAGTCGCCCTCCAGCATGCGCTCCAACATCGCTTGTCCGGAAACGCCAAACAAGCTATTCAGCACGCTGCCCAGCTTGACGTTGGCATCCTCCAAGGTTTTGGAGATGCGGTTCTTCTCGCTCGCGCCTGCTCCGATGAGCCGCTTGCGCCGCCTTGTCAGATCCCGCAGTTGCCGGATATCCTCCGGGGGAATGAAGCTTGCCCGGATCATCCCGTGCCGCAGCAGATGCGCCAGCCACACGCTATCGGCCACGTCGGTCTTGTGTCCGCGCAGGTTCTTTACATGCATCGGATTGGCCAGCAGTACTTCGCACTCGCCTTCCAGCACATAGTAGATGGGCTTCCAGTAGCTGCCTGTGCTCTCCATGGTCACGACCCGAACCTCATGCTCGCCCAGCCATTGCTTGACCTGCTCCAAGCAGTGATTCGTCGTCCCGAACAAGCGGGTCTCTACGCACGGTTCTTCCTGCGCGGCTCCCGTCATAATCGTCACCGCAATCTCGCGCTTGCCCACGTCGATGCCGGCGCAGCGCTCTTCGATTGCATTCAACATGCTTCTTCCTTTCCGCGGAAGCGCAGGCGCTTGTTGCAGTTGACTTTGCCTCTCGAGCTCTATGGCTTCATTCCCGGGTTCCAGTGCGCCCGCCGGATCAGTTTGACATTCGAGGTTGGACCACCAATAAGATCATCGATCCTTCACTCCCGCTTCCCTCATTTTGCCTCGCGCGTAGCGCTCCCCCATTTCCATCCACACGGGTGTGAATACACCCATGAGGGTTTGACACACTGAATAACCCGACGCGAAACCAGGCGCCACGCCCCCGCATGCCATTCCGGGCATGCGGGGGCCAGGAAGCGCCAGCGCCCACCCTCCCTCTACCAGCTAAACTAAAA
>MUGG01000019.1 GCA_002148405.1 Alkalinema sp. CACIAM 70d
CTTCGATTTCTCATAGCCCGGCGGCGTGTATACCCAAAAGGCTCGAGTCTCGCCGTTCAACACCTTCGACTTTTGGTAATTGATCTGCACGTCCCCGTGCGGCACATCGCGGGCATCCCACAAAGTGGGAGGCGTTCCCAGCACCTCCACCATGCTGGCCGAAGTGCGCGCCCGCAGCTTCATGCGAGGGTTCACCGGATCGGCGATCGTCAAACCGTCAATCGTAAAGGAGTAGATGTAGATGCTCGGTGGCATCGGCGCAGTCTTGTAGGTCCACACGCCGTCGGCGCCCTTTTCCATCGGCACCGGCTTACCCACCGGCATCCAATCGCCATAAAACTCCGCTTTCTGCGCCTGCGGCGCCTGCAAGCGAAACGTAATCGACCTGTCCAGGTGCACCTCGGGGGAAACCACGGGCTTGGTCTGCGCCAATGCGCTAAACGAGGCCAGGAATAGGATAGTCAGCAGCCTTCTCATCATAGTGCTGAATCATCATATACGGCCCAATTCTTGACCGTGCGAAGCGTATCTGGAACAGGGACAAATTGGGAACGGTAAACGTGCCGGTGCCTGAATACTCCAACGAGCTTTATCCTAGTGTAGTGCTTCACGCAGAACGACCCTTAAGAACTGCTTGAGCACGAACAACCTTGGCCAGAATATCGGAGGCTTTGGCCGTCCAGATGAAGGGCTTGGGGTTTTCATTGTGCTCGTCGACATAGGCATCCAAAGCCTCAATGAGTTCGACAATGCTGCGGAATACGCCGCGCCGCAAACGGTTGACGGTGATATCGCGGAAGAAGCGCTCCACCATGTTCAGCCAAGACGAACTGGTTGGGGTGAAATGAATGTGGAAGCGAGGGTGGCGCTTGAGCCAGCGTTTTACCTTGGCATGTTTGTGTGTGGCGTAGTTGTCGCAGATCAGATGAAGGTCCTTGCCTTCCGGGGTGGTCTCGTCAATCAAGCGAAGAAAGTTGATCCACTCCTGATGGCGGTGTCGTTGCTGGCAAAGGCTGATTACTTTGCCGCTGGCCACCTCCATGGCGGCGAACAACGTAGTGGTGCCGTGCCGCTTGTAGTCGTGGGTCATGGTGCCCGCTCGTCCCGGCTTCATGGGCAAACCCGGTTGCGTCCGGTCCAGGGCTTGCACTTGGCTTTTCTCGTCCACGCTGAGAACGATGGCATGCTCTGGCGGGCTCAAGTACAAACCAACGATGGCCTCCAGTTTTTCGCTGAACGCGGGATCCTTGCTGAGCTTGAAGGACTCGATACGATGCGGCTTTAAGCCATGCGCACGCCAGATCCGCAAGACGCTGGAGTCGCTAATGCCCAAGACCGCCGCCAAACTGCGCGTGCTCCAATGGGTAGCCTGCGCAGGCTTCTCCTCGATGGTCATGCGGATTACCTCGGCCACCATCTCGCGATCAATGGCAGGCGTCCTGCCCGGTCGAGGGGCGTCCTTCTCCAAGCCCTTCAAGCCTAATTCCAAGTAACGGCCACGCCAACGGCTGGCCTTCTTGGGCGTGATGCCAAGGGCGGTGGCGATCTCCAGATCCTGTTTGCCTTCACCCGCCATCAGGACGATGCGCGCTCGTTCCGCCAAACGCACGGCGGTCTTGCGCCCGTTGGCCCACTTCTCCAACGCCGCTTTGGCTGCTTGGTCCAATTCAATTGACGGGGCTACACGCATCTTCCGCTCCTCAAGTATAAAGACGAGCGCAGGATGATAAACGTTACTACTTCTGAAGCACTACACTAG
>MUGG01000147.1 GCA_002148405.1 Alkalinema sp. CACIAM 70d
CAGGGGTTGATTTTAATGCATCCGGTGGTGACGGTGTAAAGGTGGGTTTGGATGGGGTTGTTACGATAACAAATACCTCGGTGCGTAACGCTGCTGCAAATGGCATATCTGTCTCAGGGGCGAGGTTGTTCGTGCTTTTTGATTCCATGATCAGGCTAACCGGTCTCGACGGGATATTTCTTGCGGAAGTGAAGAAGGCGCATGTGGCCCGGAATCACGTATTTGGTGCCGGGATGCTCGGACATCCTAGCGGGAGCTTAGCGGCAATTAATGCACACCGAGTTGATAGTGCGACGGTGTCGGAGAATGTCGTTACTGAGTCTGCTTATCATGGTATTAGATTTGCAGGCGACGCTCGCATATTACGTAATTACGTAGCGAAAAGTTGTCGCCGCCTTAGCGATTGTGGTGCTATTTATACGTGGCGCAGAAATTATCAAGACGAACGCCCTTTGGCCGAGGTGTTTGGTAACTTTGTTTCAGATGTGTCAGGTGATGTTTCTGTTAAGTTCGGAGTTAACGATTGGTTCGCCGGCATATACATTGATGACTTCTCCAACAACATTGAGGTGTCGGGTAATGTCGTTCTTGGTGCTAACCAAGGGATTTATCTTCATAATTCTAGGTCGGTTGGTGTTGCAGGTAATTTTGTTCAGGCTCGTAATTTTTCTATTCTTGAAAAGGTGGATGCGGAAAGGGGCGCGGGGGGGGTATTTCGAAATCGCATAGATGATAATTATAGCTTTGTGGGAGATTTTGTATATTCCGTGAGACGCCGTGATGGTGTGGTTGATATCTTTTCTCATGAGAATTTATCTGGTTCTGAAGTTGTTCTTTCTCCTTCTTTAGTTGGTTTAAAGGAAAATAAAAAAGGTGGTGAGTGTCAGAAGGGGAGTGTTTTTAGTTTAAGAGAAGGTCGTAATTCGGTTTTTCCGCTTGTAAAGAATGTGCGATGTAACTAATTTTTTGCTTGCCTGATTTTCTCTCGCTCATTGTTGTTTTTTAATTGCCTTGAGTAATTTTATGGTTAGGCGTGTTCTTAATTATTTTGCGGCATACTTTAAAGGTGGCGATTATCAACTTGCTCCAGAAGTTCCTGTTTCCTACTTATTGGGGTTTTCCTTCAGGCGTGCGGTGTCCATCTTAAGGGGGGGGCTGAGACTGCGCGCGCTTGTATTTGTTGGGGCTCGCGTCGTTTTTCGCTGTAAGTCAAAATTAAGGATTGGCCGAGGTAGCACTATTCAGGATGGGGTGGTGATTGATGCATTGACTTGTAATGGGGTCATAATCGGATGTCGAGTGAACATTGGTCCGTATTCCCGTATCCAGGGTAGTGGCGTTATTTCTAATCTCGGTAGGGGGCTTGTTATTGGCGATGATTCTGGGATAGGGGCTTTTTCTTTTATTGGGTGTGGTGGAGGGGTGCAGATAGGTTCCAATGTGATCATGGGGCAGTACGTTAGTTTTCATCCTGAAAGTCACGTTTTTTCTTCGCCGGAAAGGCCTATTCGGAGTCAAGGTGTAAGTCGGATGGGAATTACGATTGGTAACGATTGTTGGGTCGGTGCAAAAGTCACTTTCCTTGATGGTTCGTGCGTAGGTTCTGGTGTGGTTGTTGCCGCTGGAAGTGTTGTGCGTGGGCGCATACCCGATAATGTTGTGATCGGCGGCGTGCCGGCGCGTATTTTGAAAAAACGCTATGAGAATGCG
>MUGG01000125.1 GCA_002148405.1 Alkalinema sp. CACIAM 70d
AGAAGTGGTGAGTTAGTTCATTAGTTCAAAAGTTCATTGGGATTGTTGAATTTTTAAAACTGCTTAACTGCTAATTGAAAACTACCGTAAGACTCAGGGCCATCAGCTATAAACCATCAACTAAAGGCTATTGACTCTCAAAATTCTTTCCTACCTTTGCCTTAATGAGATACCTCACGCTAATATGTAGCATATATATGATGCTGTTGGCCTTCATGCCCTGCAAGGATGAAGTGGTTGTTTCATTGGTTCAAAAGCAGCAAACCATTCAAAAAGATACAACTAGTGGCGAGCAATGCAATGACGATGCTTGTCCACCATTTTGTACCTGTGCCTGCTGTTCGGTTGTCCGTCATTTCTTAAATGCCGAGATGGTAACCTATGTAGAAAAATCGATCGTTAAGCCTTACTTGCCTACAGCTATTCCGGCTGTTCAAAAGGTAAGCATGCCTATCTGGCAGCCCCCTCAAAACGTTTAATACGACATTCCTATTTCTTTTTGTAGACCAAAAAATGGTCTGCTATTTCTTATCGTATTAAATTTTTCGATTTTATGTTTGATAAAATTATTTCGTTCTCTATCAAGAACAAAGTAACTATCGGGCTGTTTACCTTGGCATTGGCACTTGCAGGCGTGTACGCCGTATATAACCTGCCGGTAGATGCGCAACCCGATATTACCAATAACCAAGTACAGATAATTACCCAGGCACCCAGTTTGGGCGCCCAAGAGGTAGAGCAGTTTATTACCGCGCCTATCGAACTTTCTATGGCCAATATTGCTGGCATTATAGAAAAACGTTCCATTTCCCGATCGGGTATTTCTGTAATTACCTTAGTTTTTAAAGACAATATTGATATTTATTGGGCCCGGGCACAAGTAACCGCCCAGCTTAAAGAAGCCGAAAGCTCTATTCCGAAAGGGATGGGCGAGCCTATGTTAGCACCCATTACTACGGGCCTTGGCGAGATTTACCAATATGTAATCCACCCTAAAAAGGGCTATGAAGATAAATATACTGCTACAGACCTCCGTACATTACAAGACTGGTTGGTGCGAACCCAGTTGGCCGGTACGGTAGGCGTGGCAGAAGTAAGTGGCTGGGGCGGTTACGTAAAGCAATACGAAATCGCGTTAGACAACGATAAGCTCAATGCCTTGGGCTTAACCATTCCTGAAATTTATACCGCACTGGAAAAGAACAACGAAAACACGGGCGGTTCTTACATTGAACAACAGCACAATGCCTATTTTATTAGAGGCTTGGGCCAGATCCAGAATCTAGATGACATCCGGAAAATTGTGGTCAAAAATCAGAATGGATCGCCCATCCTCATCCGCGATATTGCTACGGTACAATTTGGCAGTGCGACACGTTATGGTGCGGTTACCCGCAATGGTAAAGGCGAGGTGGTTGCGGGCGTAACGCTCATGCTTAAAGGCGAAAACTTTAGTCAAGTAATCAAGCATGTAAAAGAGCGAATGGTACAAATCCAAAAGTCCTTGCCCGAAGGCGTGGTGATCGAACCATTTATAGACCGTACCGAACTGGTAGGCCGAGCTATGGGCACGGTTAAAAAAAACCTGCTCGAAGGGGCTTTGATCGTTATTTTCGTATTGGTTTTGCTCTTGGGCAACTGGCGCGCCGGATTGGTGGTGGCTTCGGTTATTCCCCTGGCCATGCTCTTTGCCTTTTTTATGATGCA
>MUGG01000124.1 GCA_002148405.1 Alkalinema sp. CACIAM 70d
AACGTGAGTCTCCAACGAAGGGATCCAGCGGGAAGGACGAAAGAAACAAGTGAAAGAGAGCAATCGGGTGTAGTGTGAATAGCAAGGCAATTCTCTTACCGCTAAAACCGCAAGAACAATGGTGCGAGTTCGCCCGTCGTGAGTCTGGTTCTGGAAGCTTGAGTGAAAGGCACTGGTGAAAAGGGTGAGCCCCTTTATCCCGTTTAGGAGAATTCAACATTGACCGCTTCTAGGTGAGGAATTGCCCCCGATATTGCATTCAAGGTGCTTGTATGGCAAAGCATTCGAGTCGGGGTCAGTCTTCTAAGAGTGCTGGGGTGGAGTCGTTAAATATATTCCATGTCAATGCGTGTGGAATTGATATTGGGTCTGCGAGTCATTGGGTGAGTGTACCGCCAGAACGAGATGTTCAAGCGGTGCGAGAGTTTGGATGTTACACCCCTGATTTAATGGCAATGGTGGCATGGTTAGAGCACTGTGGCATTGAAACAGTGGCAATGGAATCAACGGGAGTCTATTGGATTCCCGTGTTTCAGGTGCTAGAAGCCCACGGCTTTGAGGTGATTTTAGTCAATGCTCACCATGTCAAGAGTGTGCCAGGGCGCAAGAGTGACGTGCTCGATTGCCAGTGGTTACGGCAGTTGCATAGTTACGGGCTGTTAGCTGGTTCCTTTCGCCCTGCCGACCAGATTTGTATTCTACGCAGTTACATTCGTCAACGGGATACCTTAATTGCCGATGCAGCACGCCACGTCCAACGGATGCAAAAGGCGTTAACCCAGATGAATCTGCATCTCCATCAAGTCTTGAGTGACTTGACAGGCATGAGCGGCTTAAAGATCCTCAAAGCAATTGTGGGAGGCGAGCGTGACCCCTCCAAACTGGCAGCGCTTAAGCATGAGCGGGTTCGCAAAAGTGAAGTCGAAATTGCCGCCGCGTTAAGTGGGGATTATCGAGCGGAGCATGTGTTTGTTCTAGCTCAAGAATTAGCTCTCTACGAGCACTATCAGCAGCAGATTGCAGATTGCGATGCTCAAATTGAGACCTATCTCAACCAACTACCCACACAACTTCCCCCAGAGCAAGTGGGAGAACCAGTTGCCTCACGTCAACGACCGCAGAATCAACCGAGTTTCGACCTAAAGCACCATTTGTACCGCATCAGTGGCGTGGACTTTACAGAGATTGATGGCTTGGGCGTGCTGACCGTACAAACGATTCTTTCAGAAGTCGGCCTTGACCCGACACGGTTTCCTACGGCTAAACAGTTTGCCTCTTGGCTTGGCTTGTCTCCAGGAACTAACATTTCGGGGGGCAAACGCAAAAGTACAAAGACAAGGCACATTTCCAGTCGGGCTGCGAATGCTTTTCGGATTGCAGCCATGGCCGCCGGGAAGTCTGACTCTGCCCTTGGGGCCTTCTTTCGCCGTTTGAAGGCACGGCTCGGTAGTCCCAAGGCAATTACAGCAACAGCCCATAAACTGGCTCGGATCTTTTATCAAATGTGGTCAACCCGCCAAAGTTATTACGATGTAGGAGCAAAATATTACGAGCAACAGTTTCAACAACACAAGCTCAAGCAGTTACGTAAACAAGCGGCAGCGTTGGGTTTTACGCTCACAGAGTCCTCAACTTCGAGTCCTGTAGTTGAAGGTGTTTCTTAGGAGTTCGA
>MUGG01000027.1 GCA_002148405.1 Alkalinema sp. CACIAM 70d
CAACTGACCCGTTAGACTAGGAAAGTTGTGGATATCGACGATTGTTTATACCCGTTTGAAGCGATTTTTGTTGATTCCAGACGAGCTAGTCCGAAAAGATACACCCGCACCGATTGAGGCTGCGTTGTTTGAAATATCTTTTGGGGGATACAGTGGAAAAATTGCTCGTTCTAGCTGTGGCGGGTCTCGCAATGACCGGTTGCTCGTCAGTCGTCGAAGGCACATCGCAGACACTTAGCTTCGAATCCAACCCGTCAGGCGCGAACTGCTCCCTTGAGCGCAACAACGCGCCCATCGGCAATGTGACCACGCCGGGCGGCATCGTGGTGCAGAAAACCAAGCATAACATCCTGGTGACCTGCAAAAAGGAGGGGTATCAAGATGCCAAGGCCACGCTGAAATCCGAGGTGGCCGGCGCGACCTTCGGCAACATCATCCTCGGCGGCGGCATTGGCTGGGCTATCGACAGCGCATCAGGCGCTGATAACAAATACAACAGCATAACGACCGTTTCGCTGGTTCCGCTCGACAAGGCGGTCGCGGACAAATACCTGCAGAAGACCGAGCGTCTGAACGCCCTGCAGAAGCTGTTTGACGATAAGGCGATCACCGAGGCGGAGTACATCGACCGCCGCAAGAAGATCATCGACGAAATCTGATCTCAAACTTGGGCTGCCCGGCAAACCGGGCAGCCCTTTCTATAACAGGCTCGCCATGCGTATCGCAGTTTTGCTGCTGTGCGGTTTTGTCCTTGCTGCGTGCTCGACGCAGCCGGTTTCACCTGAAAAACAGATGCACTATAAGCGCGTCGGGATCCTATCGGCGATGGGCGACCAATTCTCCACCAACGCCGTCGGCGTGACGGTCTTCGGCAACGAACAGAAGACAGCAAAAATCGATTTCGGCTTCGACGACATCCTGACTCAACAGGCGAAGCAGCTTTTATCCCAGCGCTATGAGGTCGTCGAACTGACCAAGTATCGTAACGAATTCCTCAATACGGAAAAGTACTGGCCGGGCCAGCAAGGCATGTTTGCACCTGATCGCCCGGGAACCCAAGAAGTGGTGCGCAAGCTGATGGGCACCGAGCAGTTGGACGCCTATATTATATTGACCCCAGCCAGCGCTTCAGTCCGCGGCACTAATCAAGGCGTCGGCGGAATCGGGATCGTAAAACTACAGCGGCTCATGGGCACCAATGAGTTCCTGCTTCACGCCGCCTATATCGTTAGCGTGATCGACGGCAAGGATTACAGCTTCAGTGGTGATATGCGGGCGGTTCCAGTCGATGAATCGAACTTCACGTCATTCGGTCTGGGCAGTTCACGTCTCAGTGCTCCCAACTGGCCAGTGCTCTCGCAGCTGTGGGAAATGCCAGAGAGCCGCAAGACGGAGATCGTCGACATCTTCATGCTACTCGCCCGACAGAGCCTGCCGCATACATTCCGCAGAGCCCAGTTACTACAATAGCACTGCAGTCGACGGCCGGACTGTCGACGCAGGACGAGTGCTGCGTGACTTGTGTGCATATTCAAGAAGCCGTCCGTTGAACGAACAAAAGTTCGCCATAATCGCGGCTTGAAAATCGAACGACCGTTCTATAATGTTGCCCGCACCCTCCCTTGTTCCAAGGTGCGCCATGACCCGAACGACCAAAGCAT
>MUGG01000061.1 GCA_002148405.1 Alkalinema sp. CACIAM 70d
ATCGGGCTACAAATTTCTGACATTTTGCACGAGTTATGCCAATACCAAATCGTCCACAAAGATATTAAACCCGCCAACCTCCTCATTCACCCCGAGTCCAAGCAAGTCAAGCTCATCGACTTCAGCATCGCTTCCTTACTGCCCAAAGAAACCCAAACACTCCTCAATCCCAACGTCCTCGAAGGCACCCTGGCTTACCTCGCCCCGGAACAAACCGGACGCATGAATCGGGCCATTGATTACCGCACCGATTTCTATGCCTTCGGCGTCACGCTCTATCAACTCCTCACTGGGCAGCTTCCCTTTGCTTCGGAGGATCCCTTGGAGTTAATCCATTGCCACATCGCCCAGCAGCCCATGCCAGCAGATCAGGTCAATCCTGCGGTTCCGCCTATGCTGGCCCGCATCGTCGCGAAGCTGATGGCCAAAAATGCCGAAGACCGCTACCAATCTGCTCTGGGCCTTAAGCATGATTTAAAACAGTGTTTAGAACAATGGCATCAAACCGGCGCTATTCCTGAGTTCTCCCTCGCTCAACGGGATATCAGCGATCGCTTCTCTATCCCCGAAAAACTCTATGGTCGCGAACAAGAAGTCCAAACGTTGCTAGACGCTTTTGCTCGCATTGCTGAAGGGCATTCAGAACTCATGCTCGTCGCGGGCTTTTCCGGCATTGGCAAAACTGCCGTCATCAATGAAGTCCACAAACCCATCGTCAAACAGCGCGGCTACTTCATCAAAGGTAAATTCGACCAGTTCAATCGCAACATTCCTTTCTCGGCCTTCGTCCAAGCTTTTCGCGATTTAGTCGCACAACTGTTGAGTGAAAGTGATACCCAACTGCACACCTGGAAATCCCAAATTTTAGACGCCCTCGGGGACAATGCCCAAGTCATTGTTGACCTCATCCCCGAACTCGATCGCATTCTTGGCCCCCAACCCCCAGCACCCGAACTCTCCGGCACTGCTGCTCAAAATCGCTTCAATCTGCTCTTCCAACGCTTCATTCACGTCTTCACTACGGCGGATCATCCTTTGGTGATGTTTATCGATGATTTGCAGTGGGCAGATTTGGCCTCGCTGAATTTAATTCGGGTCTTGATGGCGGAGGCCAAGACGGGTTACCTTTTGCTCCTCGGTGCTTACCGCGATAATGAAGTCTTTGCGGCCCATCCCTTGATGTTAACCCTCGATGACTTGGCCAAAGCGGGGGCGGTCATCCAAACCCTAACCCTGAAACCGCTCAGTGACCAGAGTTTGAATCAATTGGTGGCAGAGACGTTACATACCACGGAATCCGTTGCCCAGCCCCTGACGGAACTGGTGATGCAGAAGACCCAAGGCAATCCCTTCTTTGCGACCCAATTTCTCAAGGTGTTACATCAAGAGCAGTTAATTACCTTCGATCGCGATGCGGGTCATTGGCAGTGCGAGATTGGCCGTGTACGCGATGCCGCTTTGACCGATGATGTTGTCGAGTTCATGGCAAGGCAGTTACAAAAGCTGCCGGAAGTCACCCAGGACATTTTGAAACTTGCCGCTTGTATTGGTGCGCAGTTTGATTTGGATACCCTCGCGATCGTCGCGGAACAATCCCAAACGGAGGTGGCCAATGCCCTCTGGCAAGCACTCCAAGAAGGGTTGATTTTACC
>MUGG01000105.1 GCA_002148405.1 Alkalinema sp. CACIAM 70d
TTTAAGCCGTAAAGACGGGGTCCGGCGTTGCAAAACCTGCCTGATTCCAGAGACGGAGCAGACAGTCACCTTTGATGCTGAAGGCGTCTGCAACATGTGTCGGTCGGCCCATGTGCGGGACAAGGAGACCGATTGGGCGGCACGCGGCGCGGAGTTCGAGGTGCTGATCGAGCGTCACCGCGGCAAATATAAGTATGATGCCATTGTGCCCTTCAGCGGGGGAAAAGACAGTGCATGGGTCGCCTACACACTGGTGACCCGATACAAGCTGAAAATCCTCTTGGCAACTTTCGACTCGCATTTCCGCAGGCCGACTCACTTGGAGAACATTGAGCGGATCGTCCGTCGACTGGGCTGTGATCATATTACGATCAAGGCCAATGACGAGGTTATACGGAAGACAATGGTCGAGTCGATGAAGCGCCGCGGCGATTTCTGCTGGTTCTGTCATACTGGTGTCGTGGCTACGCCCTATAAAGTAGCGCTGATGATGCAGGTGCCGCTCGTGATCTGGGGCGAGCCCGGTTCCGAATACAGCGGCGGCTACTACAACTATCGTACAAACACACCACCGGATGAACGCTGGTTCAACCGTCAGATCAATCTCTCAATCAATGCTGAAGATATGCTGGGGTTTATCAAGGGTATTGATATGCGAGACCTTGAGCCTTTCCGTTTGCCCGATTGGTCCGAGATGCGGAAGTTGAAACTGGAATCGGTGCATTTGGGTGATTATCTAAAATGGGATGCGCCGCGGCAGTATGAGATTCTCAACCGTGAGCTTGGCTGGGAGATGGCCGAAGTGGAGAATCTTCACCCGCGGTATCATTACGAAAAAGTCGAGTGCTTCCTGCAGGGCACCCGTGACTATCTACGCTTCATCAAGCGCGGCTACAGCAGAACAGTGCAGCGTGCTAATCTAGATATTCGTACCGGCGAGCTTACGCGCGAACAGGCTGAGCAAATGATCGAATATGATGCGCAGCGGCCAGCCAGTCTTGATGTGGTGTTGAAATATATGGGAATGAGTGAGGCGGAATTTATGCGCATTGCTGAATCGCATCAGGTTTACCCTCATGTGCATGATCCGACGAATGTACGGCCGGCGCAACGTAAGTTGGATGAGCAAGAAGCTTTTGCCGCCCGCGTTCTGAGGCGCCTCGGCGAGAAATCGTAAGGTATTGGGGCGTTAATTATGGTGAAAGTCAGTGTTCGAGATCCGGGTGATGCGCGTGTTGCCGTGGTTGATTATGGTATGGGGAATTTGCGCTCGGTCGGGAAAATCGTGTCTCGCACCGGCGCCGATGTGCGGATCAGCCACAATGTAGCCGACTTGGAGTGGGCTACACATCTGATCTTGCCTGGCGTAGGGGCATTTCCGGATGCGATGCGCGAATTGCATCAGCGTGGATTAATCGAGCCGCTGAGCCGTATTGCCCAGGAGAAGGGAAAGCCGATTCTTGGAATCTGTCTGGGAATGCAGTTGCTCTGCCGACGCAGCCCGGAGGTGACCGATACCCAGGGGCTTGGCTGGATTGCGGCCGATATGGTCCCGTTTCCGAAGTCGACTGACTTGCGAGTTCCGCATATCGGCTGGAACCAGTTGCAGATTAGAGCCGAGGATCCACTGGTAGATGGCATCG
>MUGG01000117.1 GCA_002148405.1 Alkalinema sp. CACIAM 70d
AGCAGTCCTCTGGGCACAAGCGCCAAAACTTTCCATCTTCGTCTTTGACGATGAGATTGCCAAAGTCGTTTTCGCCAACGACCTCAACGGGCTCGATACCAACCCAACCCCACGACTGGCGGACTTCTTCAACAAGGCTCATGTGATGACGCCCAACGTAGAAGTGAGCGGCCTGCGCGGCTTTTCGCGCAGGTCCGCTCGACTGCCGGGTTGGAACTCACTTTTTCTTGCGCTCCCATGACTCAAGAACGAACAGCGCCACGGTATGCGCAGAATGAACCGCAAGGCGTGAGTGCCTAGATTCGAGCTTGTATGCCTTCTTTCCCGCTCCGTGGGCAGAACTCGCGTGTGTTCTTAGCGCGCCAATGCCATCAACGAGTGCAAGCAACCCTGTGAGGATGGTTTGGAGGTCTTGATCTTCTACTCGGCTTGGATCAAAGCCAAGGTCTTTGCGAACGACATTCCACACAGGCTTGAGATCCTGCTTGGCAGGCATTTCGAGCCCCTGTTCTTCGATGTACACCTTGCAGAGAGTTTCGAGAATATTGCTCGCGGCTGAAATGGCCTCTCTTGGGTCTTCGTCAACGTTCTCAAGCGCACGGTTGAACTCATGTTCCAGGGCGGCGATGTCTCTCTCGCGCACAAACTCCTCAAGCGTTCTGGATGGAATACCGAGCGCTCCAACGATCGAGCCGCCACGGACGTATTGCAACTCATAGCGGGCGAGAATCTTGGTCAGCTTCTCTTGGTCTGGGGTCTGGGTGGGAGGCGGGGTGTCGTCAAACGGGCTGCCCTCGGGCGGAAGCTCTTCCATGTAACCCTCGATGAGCCGGCCGAGAACTTGGAGTGGTTGAACTGACCCGTCTGTATTTACACGACGTAGCCACTCTTGAGCCTTTACCCATTTGCTCCCTTCCGGGGGATCGCCTGGGGCACCCGCATACATAAACAGGTTGTCCATCGACGCATGCGTTTCACGCTGAGACGTCATCTCTGCGACGACAGCGATCACGGGAGAGGGGATAACTTTGCGCACGGGCTATGAGTTCCAACGTGAGGTCGACGCCAGATTCGGCGAGTAAGCCGGCGTCTGTCCGGATAAGCCGTCAAACCGGACATCAAATTCACTTTGCATTTTCTGGTTCTCCGGTCTATTGCTGTGTTTACATACAGTACGAAAGAGGCCATGAAACCGGACATCCACTCGCCCGGCGCTGCGTCGCCGGCCCAGCCCCGGCTGCTTGATCGCATGCGTGATGCCATCCGCGTGCGCAACTATAGCGTGCGCACCGAAAAATCTTATCTCGGATGGGTACGTCGCTACATTCGTTTTCACGGTCTCAGGCACCCTGCGGACATGGGCGGGGTGGAGGTTGAGGCCTTCCTGTCCCATCTTGTGTCGCAGCGCGATGTGGCGGCGGCGACCCAGCAGCAGGCCCTGGCGGCGATCCTCTTTCTCTATCGGGATGTGCTGGGGGTGCAGTTGCCCTGGCTGGACAACGTCGTTCGGCCGAAGAAGCCGCGGCGTTTGCCGACCGTGCTCAACCGCGACGAGGTGATGCGGGTGCTCGCGTTGATGGACGGCCGTCACGGCCTGATGGCGCGCCTGC
>MUGG01000140.1 GCA_002148405.1 Alkalinema sp. CACIAM 70d
AATGGCGATCGCCAAAATGGCAGTAACAAGACCGCTGAACGGGCAACCCGAACAATGTGGCAATAGGAGAGCACAATGGCAATCATTCATTTCATTGATGGTGAAAAGGGCGGTGTCGGTAAGTCTTTATTTGCTCGGGTGATGGTGCAATATTGCATCGATCGCCAGCTTCCCCATGTGTTAGTAGAAGCCGATCGCAGCAATCCTGATGTCGGTGACATCTATCCTACAGGATGTGAACGAGCAATTTTTAGCGAAGCCGAACGTAAAGCCTACGATGCCGATCGCATTTTTGACCTGGCGATCAAAACTCCAGTGATTGTGAATCTCCCCGCTCAGGTTTTTCCAGCCGTTACAGATTGGATCGAGCGCAATGGGGTGCTGGAGATGGGAACTCAACATGGGGTCAGTATCTGTAAGTGGTTTATCTGCACCGGTGGCTATGACAGTGTGCAGCTTTTCATCCAATCTTTGAAGCAGTTTGATGGCAAAGTGCAGCATGTTTTTGTCCGTAACTGGGGACTGTGTGATGACTGGTCCCACCTGGACAGTAGAGAGGAATTAAACAAACTTCTGACAAAGCAAAAAGTCCCCGTGCTTGACTTTCCTAAATTTAGCTATCGAGAGCGTGATCACCTGGATGCCAAACGAATTTCTTTTTCCAAAGGCAGGGAAAGTGGTGAACTGGGCGTTTTGGGGAAACAGCGGCTCCATACGTTTCTCAAAAGTGCTTATCAGGCGATCGACCAGGCAAACATCTGGAAACTCTCGCAGTCGGAAGTCAGTCCTTCAAAGCCAACTGCGACTGATGAACCATCATTGGAAGCTGGAAAAGCTGACATTCAAACGGCTGAACCAGCAGCAAGCGGCTCTAAATCCCGCAACAGCAAACGTTCAAGCTAAGGGAGGTAAGGCTGATGACCAACCCCCGCCAAATAGAAGAACCTCTGGATCTGGATGATCAATTTCTGGAATCAATGGCTGCCAGAGGCAAAGGTCTAAATCGAATTCCTTACCCGACCCTGCTCGATCTGGCAATTCGCGGTAAGGATGATTCTTTCAAAGCCAGAGTATGGGAAATTGTCGTACAAACGGGAATTGACCCGGATGATCCAGCCTTCTTGATGCTGGTTGCGACTGGCAGGCTAGAGGTGTTGCTAGAAGACAGTCCCCAAGAGATGGAGACCATGTTTGACCAGTGGCAGACGCAACTCTATGATCGGCTCCAGACCTACGAAAAGGTGGCGATCAAGGGGCATCAAAAAGCGATCGCCCAAACCGTCTCCGCTCTGATTCGCCGCACAGAATTTGAGCGGGCTATTCACTCGGTTCCCTCATTGATTGCAGCCGGGATATTGCTCCTGGTTACAGCCGGATTGGGAGGATTCTTGGGCATTGCCGGACTTTCCTGGTATCAAGCCAGTCGCCCTCTTGATCCCACCGGACCCCGACAACTGACATTAGAGCAAGCCAAGGCTTTAGACTGGGCAACCAGTGCTGAGGGTCAATTTTCTCGAAAGCTGATGAACTGGAATCAGGACTTGTTGAGCCGCGATCGC
>MUGG01000079.1 GCA_002148405.1 Alkalinema sp. CACIAM 70d
CTTCTACGTGGGCTTCGTGCAGATCCTCGCACTCGGCCGCCAGAACAAGATGACCGGCGCTGCCGAGCAGTACCAGTACATCCTGCGCGACGAGTCCATGCACTGCAATTTCGGCATCGACCTGATCAACCAGATCAAGCTCGAAAACCCGCACCTCTGGACCCCGGAGTTCCGCGAAGAGCTCAAGGCCCTGTTCCGCAAGGCCGTGGAGCTGGAATACCGCTACGCCGAAGACACCATGCCGCGCGGCGTGCTCGGCCTGAACGCCAACATGTTCAAGGAATACCTGCGCTTCATCGCCAACCGCCGCGCCCAGCAGATCGGTCTGGACGTGCTGTACCCGGGCGCGGAAAACCCCTTCCCGTGGATGAGCGAAATGATCGATCTGAAGAAGGAACGCAATTTCTTCGAAACCCGGGTGATCGAGTATCAGACAGGTGGGGCGTTGAGTTGGGATTGACTGAAAATTGAAGGATTGGGATGCATCGGAGTCGACGCGGAAAACTCTGCGGGACCAACTGATGCAGTTCCAGACGAGGCGTCACGCCCTCGGTTGCGCGCACGTGAAGCGCGCTCAAGGTGGGGGCCATCGTGGTTAGTTTGACGCCTACCCGCGATCGTAAGTCGCGAGGAGGCGATCTAGACGAGGCTTTGGATGGACAACCCCTGCTGACGTTATGCGATAGAACCAAGGCTATTGCATAACTAGCGCCTGGCAAGGCGCGATACAAATTGCCAACCTAATCGTTGGCGGGCCCGCCGGCATTGAATGAGGTTCTGCCATGTTCAAGCTGTCGTTGCAGTACGGCAAGAGCGTGAAGCTCACGGTGCAGGTTTCGGCCGGGATGGTGATGCTGATCGTGGCGTTCTTGCTGCAGTGATGCGGGGCGGGCGGGCCAATGGTTCGCCCGCAACGTTTACCTCTCCAGTTGGAAATCGAAGTCAGGGTATCATTATGCTCTTGGACTGCAGGCGCGGTAAACCTCACTCAATCTGATCGCTGCGATTGTCCGAGAAAAAGTAGTGAATGCCGGGACGGTCCTCCATTAAGGGCGCGTCGAAAGTGATCGGGTCCGAGAGACTTTCGCAGAGCTCCTTGGCACTCATGAACGCCCGTATGCCTCTTGCGAGGCAGTCGGTAACCATACCGAGAATCTCGCCAAGATCTCTAAGCATTTGCCCAAGGCCTTCAAAAGGATCAGCTTGGTTGACATACCGCATTGCCGGAATTGAAGCGGTTGTCTCTGTCCAGTGGAAGTATGTGTCAGCATATCGCCGTCCGAAGTACACGTAGGCTCCCTCGCACATGTCATCGGTCAGATGCGGCACCCATTGCGATGGCTTCATGTAGTGAAACCCACCTTTGTTTCGAATCCATCCAAGCCACTTTAGATCGTCGTGTAAGGCGAGAGCTTTGTCCCATTGCTGCTCCAGCCCGTCAACGTGTCGAAAGTAGTCAGTCCTAAGCGTTGAATCGATTGATTCTCTTCTGAGAGCATCGGAGTGCAGTCCTTCATAAAGTTTGGACACAAGCAATCGAATAAGGAACATGGATAC
>MUGG01000207.1 GCA_002148405.1 Alkalinema sp. CACIAM 70d
CTGATGCACCGGACATCGATTCAAACTTGCTGAAGCGTTTGAATTCCGCGTATCCGCGAAAGTCAGTCGTTTCCGGATCGAGAAACGGCCACGCAGTTGAATAGGCCAAAGTAGGCGTTGGACAGTACCCAAGACTAGTGCATAGCTCGTCAAACTGTTGTTTTGCCCAAGCGCCTTGGCTGGTGCTCGACAGAACCTCAGCCAAGGAGGTTCGTGGATTTTCACCGCCAACGTTAGTCAAAATATCCGTTTCGTTTGGATCTCCGGCCATAAATACGCCACTCGGCGAAAAGACAAGCGGAGTTTGTAGGATGTATGCAAGGTGGTGCGTAGTGACCAATGCCATCGTTGGCGCACATTCGGTCGGAGATATTTGAACCTTGAATGCCGTGGCGCTAAGTTTGTAGGCATTGGCCTTCCCCGCCACAATAGGTTGTACCTCTTGATCTCCCTGGAATACCTTCAACGCACAGTCCAATTGCGCGTGAGCAGACGTGCAACCCAATATCAACAGGACGATTGTGACGATGCGTGAGTACATCATTTTCATATTTTGATGTCTAGTTTTTCTGGCGCAGTTTTGCGCCATAACTACGGACGCTGCCGGGTAAGCAGGCGGGAGTGATTGTTCTGAAACGGTCTCCAATTGGACGTTTTGGTGCGTCATTTTGTATATCCATACAGTATTAAATTACGGAAAAAACTCACTCCTTCGTTGCCGTCCCTGAATCCGGTCCGCCCGCCTGATTGCGCGCGCACGAGTACGCTATGTGCATTACACCATACGAATGGGATGGCTCCGTGGCGGAGGGGAGCGGTGGGTGGACCGGGCGGGTGCGCCGCGTCCGGTGTCGGTCGCCGCGCGGGCGGGGCGATTCAAAGTGCGGAGCGTGGAGAGATCGAGGTCGTTGTCGACCAGATGGCAGAGCGCGAACTCGAAGGTACCGGGCAGCACCTGCTACGCGAAATCGACCGGGATGAGCTTCAGACCGTAGTCGGGCGTCTTGAATCGCGGCATCGCAGGGCTCCGGAGAGGCGATGCGCAATCATAACAACGGCATGTGAACGGATGAGGGTGCGGAGGGGTTTTTCTACAGCCTCAACGCCTAGGCTAACCCGCGTTTTTGACGGCGCGAAGCGGCGGCAAAAACGTCGGGTTGAACCGCTGGTTGGGCCTCATTGTGAAACTGAACGACTTGGTTGACCCAGGCACTTAGCGAAGGTGCTTCTTCTCGGAACGATCTGTCGGCGTGGTCGAAGAAGAGAACCGAGGGTTCTTCTAGCGCAGAATCAATGCAGTAGTAATTTCCGGCGCCGTCTTGGCCAATGACGAAGTAGCTCTGTGGCCAGGCCATACCGCTCAATGTGCCGTCTCTGACTGAGCGATTTTCGTTTAGAACATGGAATGGGTGATGGAGTAACTCATACCCACGAGCAATGGGAGGAATCTCGGACGGGTAGGCGAGCTGCAACGCCTTATAACCGGGAGGCAATGCAACGCCAACTGCATCCTCGATGTGGCTCAGATCTTCAGGTGTCATGTCTTTGAGGCCC
>MUGG01000004.1 GCA_002148405.1 Alkalinema sp. CACIAM 70d
TGCGGTCGGACCAGCGTCACGGAGCAGCTTGTCGGGTCTTATCGCGGTCTTATTCGAGCTTATAGCGGGCTTATTTTTGCTTATTTGAGGCTTATTCCGGCTTATCGCAGGCGTATTCCGATCCTATCCAACCGTTCATCCGGTTTGCCTGCCGTTTCTCCCCGCCCGATCAGAGACTTATCCAACCGGTCGCACAGCAGGCCCTGACAGGAACATTTAGGGGACGGCTCGCCGGGATCAAGGGCACAAAAAAACCCGGTATCGCGCAGGCGATACCGGGGTCCATGGAGGAGAGAACTTCTGCCCTGTCAGGTAACGCGGCGCGGCCGGAAGGCAAGCGGCTTCCCCGCCCGATCCGCGAGAACCTCGACACCCGCCTTGGTTGTAACAGATCTACAATCTAATTTTGGCTATAGCCGCGCAATTGTGCATCTGAGAATCGCTATCGAAGTGAAGCAGAATAAATGCCTCGCCTTGATGGACTGCAACATCTTTTGCCCTGCTCATGCCTTTCCCGTTAATCGCCATGCAGCGTATCAGCTCGCCGCTATGGCTTATTTTCGCGATGTAATGAGACTGATGATTTCGCCCGTTTTGATCCCCGAAAGCATAGATTCCGCTCTCATCATGCCACAAACCGGTCAAAGTGCTGCGTTCGTCAGCGCGAAACACTAGTGAACCCTGAGTCCCGAATGATGTATCTCGCACTCCGTTCGACAGAAGCCGAATGATGTTGGCATCATTTCCTTCGCCACCGACCAAGATTTTCCCATCTGGCTGAACGACAATATCATTTAATCGCAGGAAGTTCAGAACACGGCCACGGGGGCCATGTTCAGTTGGAAATCTGACAATACCCTCATCACCAAATGCCCTGTCCAAGGTTCCATCCAAATGGCATCTCGCAACTGCTCCCTCATGAAGACGTGGAGCAAAAACCCAATACAGATACAGATAATCACCCTGCCTGCGTATTTTATGGACGCCATCATGAACAAAACGGCTGTCATGTTGGATTTTAATTTCTCTCAGCACCGAACCGTCGCCGCCCAACATAAGCACCCGTCCCTCCCCAAGCCTTCCGGTGAAAGCCTGCTCTCCAAAAATCAGAAAGTCGGAATCAGGACCGCCTGCGATAATCCAGCGGCCTCCTTGCATGCGGATCAAATGCTTCCCTGGTAGCGCTGGTAGACCGCCAAGCACGATGGCGGAATCACAAAAAAGAAAGCTTCCTCCAAAAAGCTTCTCACGCGACACAATTTCTTCTTCGGCAACAGGGGCATCGGTACATTGCCCACCAGGCGTTAAACTGGATACATGTGAGACACCATCCAGGAATCCTGCGACAATTATCTGTTCATCTCGAACCTGAATTCTTTCCGGGTTAAAACATCTTTCTGGAATGATCGAGATCCCATCCTTCCCAAATGATTGATCAATTCCCATGCCCTGCAATGTTGCGCTATCGAGAATGGCCTTTAGTGCTCCTCGAAGTGCCTTCATAAGACTCG
>MUGG01000099.1 GCA_002148405.1 Alkalinema sp. CACIAM 70d
AACATGAGTGAAGACGGTTCGGAAGTCCCCCTTTTGAAGGGGGATTTAGGGGGATCTCTGGATTTTGGCGGGATCTCCGGCGGAGTTTGTGGCGGGGGTGGTTTGGGCGCGGGTGATCGATCGGTGGGAGGGGCAGGATTTGCCACCGCATTTGAAGACGATTCGCGATCGGTTGTTGCGGCGGGGTGAGGAACGGATGGGGCGTCTGCTGGGGGTGTATCAGCAGGTGCTGGCAGCGGGGGAGGAGGGGATTGCGGCGGATGAGAGTGAGGAGCAGTTGGAGCTGCGGCTGACGGGGCTGGTGGTGCGCCGGGAGGGGCGGCTGCGGCTTTACAATCGCATCTATGGGGCGGTGTTCGATGGGGGGTGGGTCGATCGGGCGTTGGGGGAGTTGCGACCCTACGGGGCGGCGATCGCGGCGTGGTTGGCCTCGGCGGGGCGGGATGAGTCGCGGTTGTTGCGGGGGCGGGCGTTGCAGGATGCGCGGGGTTGGGCGGAGGGCAAGCGGCTGGGGGATGATGATTATCGGTTTTTGGATGCGAGCCAGGAGTTGGAGCGGCGGGAGATGCAGACGCTGCTGGCGGCGGAGCAGGAAGCGAATCAGATTTTGACGACGGCGCGGGAACAGGCAGAGACCGAACTGGCGGAGGCGAATCAGGAATTGGCGGGGGTGAACCGCAGGGCAAAGCGGCAGGCGACAGTTGGGGGAGCGGTGTTGGCGGCTTCGTTGCTGGTGGCGGGGCTGGCGGGCGTGGGGGCGATGACGGCGGGAAGAGATCGGGATAGTGCACGACAGGAGGTTCAGAACTCCCAACAGGAAAAAAGTAAATTAGAGACAGAAAAATTAACGTTAGATCAGAAATTGCAATCAACCCAGCAGAAAGAGAAACAGGCACAGCAGAAAGTTACGCTAGCACAGAAACAATTTCAGCAAGCGCAACAAAACCTGGTAACGGCAAAACGGAATGTAGAAGCGGCCAATCAGCAAATGCAAGGGGCTTTGGCGGCAGCGCAGGCGGCACAGCAGAAGGAACAGCAGGCGAATCAACAGTTGGCAGGGGCAAATCAAAAGATTGCAGCAGCAGATGCTCGATTGCAAAATGCCCAACAGCAAGCGACTAAAGCCCAGCAGCAAGCCGACGCCGCTGCCACAGTCGCCAAGGATGCAGGACAGAAAACTGAATTCGCCAACCAGATGTTAGAGGCTGTTGGTATTCAGGTGGATGGGGCCAAGGCGCAGGCTAGAGTGGTAGCTGGACAGGAATTACTAGGATTGGTGCAGGGAATCCGGGCCGCAGGCAAGTATCAACAACTCAGTGCAAAATTGAAAGGAACGAACCAGCAACCCACTCCAGAATGGATGGAAGCCAAGTTGCAAACCCAAGCCGTACTGACTAACGTTTATGGGATCCAAGAACGCAATAGTGTCAAAAGTAATCAAGGCAGTGTCAGGAGCGTGAATTTCAGTCCCGATGGCAAGACGATTGTCTCGGGGGGCTATGACGGGAC
>MUGG01000135.1 GCA_002148405.1 Alkalinema sp. CACIAM 70d
TGACCTGACCCCTTAAAACCGCTCAGCAAAAATAGACGGTCCTTAACGAAGGAAAAATGAAGAAAGGACCGGAAGATGAAAACAAGCCGATTCAGCGAAGAGCAGATTACGAGCATCCTGCAGCAGGCCGAGCGAGATGGGATCACCGTGGAGGAGGTCTGCCGAAAGCATGGGATCCACAAGCAGACCTACTACGGGTGGAAGAAGAAGTTCGGGGGAATGGAAGGCAGCGATGTGGCCCGCCTGCGAGCCTTGGAGACAGAGAACAATCGCTTGAAGCGAGCGCTGGCCGATGCGATGCTGGACAACCAGATTCTCAAGGAACTAAACGCAAAAAAATGGTGACGCTGGCAGACCGCCGAGAAGCGGCGGAATGGGTACAGACGGGACACCCGGAACTGAGCCAACGCCGTGTCTGCCAGCTGGTGGGAATTGCCCAAAGTACGGTGCGCTACGAGAAGCCTGCTTTGAGTGAGGAGGCCAAACGGCTGCGCCGGGAGATCTTGCGGATTGCGGGAGCCTGCGTAGGATACGGTTACCGGCGGATTGCCTGGAAGCTGAGGCGAGAGGGCTGGACGGTAAATCATAAGCAAGTGCAACGGCTGTGCGTGGAGTTGCGGCTGAGTCTGCCGCGGCGCAAACGCCGGAAGCGCCTGGGGCGCGCGGCCGGCCTGGAGCCGGCGGTGCGGCCGAATCACAAATGGGCGATGGACTTCGTGCATGACACTACCGTAGAGGGGCGCAAGTTGCGCTTTCTGACGGTGGTGGATCGCTACACGCGGGAGTGCCCTGGGATCTTAGTCGGGGAGAGCTTGCCTGCCACGCAAGTGATCCGGGCCTTGGATCGCATGGTGGCTTGGCGTGGTGCGCCGGACGAGCTACGGGTCGACAACGGGCCGGAGTTTTTATGCGCGCAAATGAAGGCCTGGGCCACACGCAATGGCATCCGCTTGGTGTACATCCAACCGGGAAAACCCACGCAAAACGGACACATCGAAAGCTTCAACGGGAAGTTTCGGGATGAATTCCTGGACGCCGAACTCTTCTACAATCTCAGCGACGCTAGGCAGAAAACCGAAGTCTGGCGTTGGCACTACAACGACGACCGCCCGCACAGCGCTTGGCGGCAGCAAACTCCCAATGAGGTCGCGCAGCATTTCGGGTGGGCTCCCTTCGCCCTGAACTGCGACCCTCGCGCCGGACAGGGGCGCTGTCAAGGCTTCCCTAACGGCGCCCAGGCGGCCTTGACAGCGCCCCCGTCCGGCGCAGACCATCAACTTATATCAGGGCGAAGGGATAGAGTTACTCAGTTGGCCGTCTAGTTTTGATTGTGCGAAATTGGGGGGCAAGTCAGCATAGCTCGCAGTGTAATTCTGGGACCTTACGACGCAGTGAACTCCTTTTCGGTTTCGGGCAGCGGAGGAGGGGTTTTCATCGCCGGTTGGAATGTGGTGGACTTCGTGGTGACTAACACCGCA
>MUGG01000014.1 GCA_002148405.1 Alkalinema sp. CACIAM 70d
CAGCGCGCAGCTGATCCGCTGCTCGATTGCGCCAGCTCGCACTGCGACACGGGCGCATAGGGTTGGAAGATCGGCCGAGAACTGAACCACCCCTTTCGGCGTTCTGATAACAAGCGAACGGCGATGTCGCGCATTCTGCGGTTTAACGTTGGACGTAACGGGCGCCGGAGCGCAGCGGAGGGAACCAAAATGCATGGCATTTTGGCGTCCCGCTGATGAACTTGTTAGAGCGATGAGCCTGAATCATAGCTACGCTTTTCTTTTAGTTCAGCAATGCGCAACGAAGCTGCAGAAACCACTTTAAGAAAACCCCTGTATGCCTGATCGGGTGTTGAAATGTGCCACCGCTGACCACACTCCACGCAATCGAATTCTGTTTCCCATCCATTCGATTCCACCACAGATGCCTTGCCGTTTGATATGAGCTGTCGAACACGAGATTGCTCGCGGACGAAATCTGCTTCGGTCGTAAAACCGCCAGTCTCGTGGCAGCCGCCAGGGTTGCATGAGTCGCAGGACATGTGAGCTCTACGTTTGACGTGAGGGGCGGCCGGAGCCGCAGGCGGAGGGAACCCAAAGCGCAGCTTTGGGCCGTCCCTCTCGACGGAGTGGTTAGCTGTCACTTTCGATATCTTCCGAGTTGAACTTCACCCCGATTGAGGGTGCTTCTAGAGCCCACGACGAGAATACGCAGCCGTGAGATTGCGCAACATCAGCCATGAAACTCACCCAGTTTAAGTGTTGCTCTTCATCCAGAGTGATGCCGTATGGCCTTGTTGTGCCTTGAGCAAACCAATACCCAGGTTCATTACCGGGCACAACCTTGATTTCGTAGTTTTCAGACAGTTGCTTTGCGAGGCTTTCAATGCCTTCTTGCGAGCTACCGAAATGCAAAAAATCTAGCGCAAGAACGGTTTCATTAGTAACACCCACCTTGTGGAGTTCCTTCCACATCAAGGCTGCCTCCGAGAGCCTCTGATCTTTCTTTTTTAGATAGAAATCAGCCCAAGTTTTCTGTGAATCATCGTTCATGGTTTTTGACAGCTAACGACGCTATAGAAATACCCCATTCCGGGGCAAGCGGTTGCTGCCGGCCTTGGCCGGTCCGAAGTGGTTCATCCTCATTTCAACTCCGCAATCTTCGTTTCATCGTCGTCTCCTGACCTCAGCCCTTGCCCGTGACCGGCGCGATGCCGGCGTCGTGGCTCGCCCGCGAGCTTACCTAATTTGCGTAGCCGTGGTGCCCGAGCTTTTCGATGTTGTGCACCAGGCAGTACAGCTTCCACTGCCCATCCACTTTTGTGCGCCCACGCAGCGTGAAGCGGGCGAGCCGCTTGTTGTGCCGCAGGTTGCCGAACACCGGCTCTACCGTGGCGAAGCGGGCGGCGATCATCCGTTTGCCTTCTGTGGAATCGATGCGCCGCTTCATCCGCTCGGTGTGTGATTCGGCC
>MUGG01000159.1 GCA_002148405.1 Alkalinema sp. CACIAM 70d
CTGGAGTTTAGACTAATTAGACTAAAAGGAGAAGAAAAGCGTCCCAACCGGTCGGTTAGGGCGCTTAATAGTCAAGGACGTATCAAATCACTTGACTATGAGCCATTTTGCCAAGCTTCGCGCCTTTCGGCAAAAAGCCTACAGCCTGATCGGCAATGGCAGGGATGCCCTGTTTGACCTGATGGATGCGGTGTTGGTGACGCGAAGTGTTTACTCGTTTGCAGAACTGTCGTTGTCTCCCGTGTTTCGGCGGCAGTGGCCGAGTTTGTATGAAGCGCTGCAAGACAGTCATCCACCGCGAGCAGAATGGATGGAATTGTATCTCGAGCAGATCCCCCAAGAAGAGCGGCTGATCGTGGCTGGCGATCACACCGCTTGGTCGCGACTGCAAGCAGCAACGCTGCGAGAACGGACGTATGAACATCAGGCACATCCGATGAGCGGGGCTAAACCGGTGACCGTCGGCCAAGGCTATAGCACCCTTGCCTGGATACCCCAGACGCAAGGCAGTTGGGCTCTGCCGTTGCTGCATGAACGGATTAGCAGTGCTGAAACCCCGATTGAAAAAGCAGCCACGCAACTGCGTCAACTGTGCCAGCAGTTCCCGACGCGCCCATTGTCGTTATGGGATGCCGAATACGGCTGCGCCTCCTTCCTATTGAAAACGGCAGACCTGGCCTGTGACAAGTTGATTCGATTGCGCGCCAACCGGGTGCTCTATGGTGCACCTCCTCCCTACTGCGGCATTGGACGCCCCCGCAAGCATGGTGATAAATTCACACTCAAAGATTCCACCACTTGGGGGCAACCGGAGGAAGACCAACCGGTTGAAGACGCACAATGGGGATTCCTGCGATTACAACGATGGGGTCGCTTACATTTCAGGCAAGCCCCCCAACAGGAGGTCTCTCTGATTCGTGTGGAGCGACGGAGCCATGCAACGGCGACCGCCAAACCCTTGTGGTTGATTTGGGTGGGGCTAGAGATGCCTGACCTGGCAACGATCTGGAAAGACTACTTGCGTCGCTTTGCGATCGAACATTGGTATCGCTTTGCCAAACAGCGTTTACACTGGACGTTGCCCCGATTATCCACCCCGGAAGCCTCACAATGCTGGAGTGATTTAATGCCTTTGCTCAGTTGGCAGTTGTGGTTAGCGCAAGCGGAGGTGCGAGATTCACCTCTGCCTTGGCAGAAACCGGTTCAAACTCTCTCCCCCGGTCGCGTTGCCAATGCCTTTGCTCAAGTTTTAGCAGTGATTGGGACACCGGCACCACTCCCCAAACCTCGGGGAAAGTCTCCCGGTTGGACTCCAGGAATGCCTCGCTCTCCTCGCATTCGCTATCCAACCGTCAGAAAACGCTTTCGCAAACCCAAACCTGAACTGAATAAGACTGCTTAATGGCTCATTGTTTTGGCAATTGCCCAGTTACTCAAC
>MUGG01000115.1 GCA_002148405.1 Alkalinema sp. CACIAM 70d
TAATCTTGATTTCAAAGTCCCCCCATTCTTGTCAAAACATTTCTGTTTGCAAAATGTCTAAAAACTAAGAAGCTAGGGGGACTGTAACGATCGAACTTAATTCAGTAGATTAGCAAACACATTGCAGATCATTCATGTGTGCTGTTACACCCCGATCGTTCAGTCTCTAACTATTTAATGGCACCCCAGAGTTGACTTTCACTCCAAGTCGTTCCGTTGCTAAACCGAATACTCTCAATCCCATAACGACCTGAAATTCCGCCATAGAGCTGGTCTTTCAGCAAAATTGTATCTGAGATGCCGCCGCCAAAGGAAAGCTGAACATCATTGCTTGTCCCCACGCGAGTTGCTTTTACGTTGGTCGAAGTCAGTCCTGCACCCGATAACACCAAAGTATCGACACTAGCGTCATTACTGCTGTCAGATAGGATATCGTTGCCATCCCCTAGATTAAATAAGTAGTTATCAGCCCCTGCTTTGCCATCTAGGAAATCATTACCCAGCCCCCCGCGAATCGTATTGTTTTTATTGGTGCCTTCTAGTCGATCGTTGGTCATTGCGCCCTGCTTCAGGTAAGCTGCCCACAGTTGTTCTTCATTCCAAACAACGCCATCGCTAAATTTGACGCTCTCCACGCCGTAATTGAGGGAGTTACCTGAACCATATACTTGATCTTTCAAAAGGACAGAATCGGTGATGCCGCCGCCAAAAGCAACTTTGAGATCATAGGTGGTACCAACCCGCGTCACGATCACGTTGGTGGAAGTTAAGCCAGTCCCAGAGAAGACTAACTGGTCAATGCTGGCATCGTTACTGCTATCAGATAACGTGTCTTGGCCATCACCCCGGTTGAACAGATAGGTATCTGCGCCAGCTTTACCGTCTAGGAAATCACTGCCTAGCCCACCGCGAATGGTGTTATTGGCTTTGGTACCTTCCAGTCGATCGTTGGTTGCGGCTCCCTGCTTCAGGTAAGCAGCCCAGAGTTGTTCCTCATTCCAAACAACGCCATCGCTAAATTTGACGCTCTCCACTCCATAGTTCAAGCTGTTACCTGAACCATATACTTGATCTTTCAAAAGGACAGAATCGGTGATGCCGCCGCCAAAAGCAACTTTGAGGTCGTAGGATGTGCCAACCCGCGTTACCACAACGTTCGTTGAAGTTAATCCAGTCCCCGAGAAGACTAACTGGTCAATGCTGGTATCGTTACTGCTATCAGCCAGAGTATCCTGGCCATCACCCCGATTGAACAGATAGGTATCCGCACCAGCTTTACCGTCTAGGAAATCACTGCCCAGTCCACCGCGAATGGTGTTGTTCTGCTTGGTGCCTTCTAAGCGATCGTTGGTTGCTGCCCCTTGTTTGAGGTAAGCTGCCCAGAGTTGTTCTTCGTTCCAAACAACGCCATCACTGAATTT
>MUGG01000101.1 GCA_002148405.1 Alkalinema sp. CACIAM 70d
ATCAATCAGGATCGTCTTGCAGGTTGTCTCAATCAGCGTCCGGCAGAAGGAAACAGCCATACCCGGCTTGTCGGGTAGCGCTTCTTCCAGTGCCTCAACCTGCTGGCGAATAACCAGCGATTCCGGGTGGCTCTCCATCAGTTCCCGGCAGGCCGTCAGACGAAATTGGTAGACTTCATCCGCCATCGCCAGCCGCCTTGAGGCCAAGCGCCTCTAAACTGGGGGCTGCAAGCTCGCCGGAAATAAGCTTGGGAAGGAGCGTATCTCTCAATGAAGCGAGTGTTTCGATCTCTACCAAATTGTTCAGAATGCGATCATAAAGACCCTGTGAAAAATTACCGAACCACGCAACCAACTGTTCACTTGGCTCACACACAAATAGTCGCGCCATGTCGTCGCGCGTAACGTGTCCGAGTCCAGTTGTCTGCTTGTTTTTGGCGATCTGAATAAATGTTGGCTTGAGGTGCTTTAGAAGCACAAAAAGGTATCCCAAGCTCTTCTTGCCGTTGGGACGGACAACAAAAATATGCTGATTTAGCCATGCATTTCCCGAGGCCCAAATAAACGCATCTATAGAAGTCTCGGGGCTGCCCGACCAAGAAAACATTAGATCACCAGTCGCGATTCGGTACTTATCCCCCAACTCGGTGTTCGTGAACTGTGTGTTCGTGCTTATGCCCTTTTTAAGTTCAGCTATTTTCACGACTGGCAATGCATCCGGCGCGTTGCTGAAGTGCATGTTCTTGTAAGCCGCACCATTAATCCAATTCGCTTGATCGATAACGGGCTGGAGACTCCACCCGCTTGGAATGTCGCCTATGTCAGACCGCTGGAAATGGATCGGGAGGTCATCAAATAGGTCTTGCGGCATCCCCCGAAAGCTGGTTGCTCCGACAATCTTGGCACGTACCGGCTCAAAATCGACAAACCACGCTCGGAATACTGCGCATGCAAT
The DNA here is from genome assembly GCA_002148405.1 of Alkalinema sp. CACIAM 70d. GTDB lineage: Bacteria > Cyanobacteriota > Cyanobacteriia > Leptolyngbyales > Leptolyngbyaceae > Alkalinema. The sequence continues at coordinate 956 of MUGG01000101.1, forward strand.
ATCCTCCAGGGTCCTGTTCATGTCCCGCAACAAAGCAATCTTGTCGTCCAGATCTCCGAGGATCTTCGTTATGGACCTTTGTTCTACTAGAGGGGGCACACGCACCCAATAGTGCTCCAGCGCATCGACCGGAACTCGTTGACGGCCAGAAGAGCCAGTCATCTTAGAGATTGCAAAGCTACGAAAACCGGGATCAGTGGCTAAGTAGTGTGCATACTCCGTGGTGGTCACGTTATCGCGTCCACGAAATACGATAAATTCAGTTGACCCGAATCCCACCTCACCTTCACCGACGTACTTGGCGATTTTTCCGTTTCTAGACACGGCGTAATTCGAGCAAAAAGTGTATCTCCAAGCTGAAAACGAGCCCCCGCACCGCCAAACTCCTTGCTGTCGGAAGAATGCACACGGGTGACCCCTTCAATGAGATCGGCCATCTCAACAAAGGCATACT
>MUGG01000220.1 GCA_002148405.1 Alkalinema sp. CACIAM 70d
ATCTCTATGGTCTGTTCCTCGCGGACNGCTGGTCAAGCTGTTTTCTGAGTATCTCCTCGATGATGCGGTAGTTGTACTGGCCAAGGTTATCGGCCCAGAGGCATGCATTCCTGAGGCGGACCGTTCCCACACGCCGGGCAAAGTTCAGTATGCCCGAACAGGACTTGTAGGCCTGCTCCGGATGCGGCTTGTGCTCCAGCACCTTTGATATGTAACGGGCAACATCTCCGTGGATCTCCTCGGCCTGCCGTATAAAGTTCTGCGGCGTCCATTCCGAGACGAACCGGTGCTGTGGTGCAAGATGGTCTTCCCGTGTCGTATAATGGTGCTTTGTCCGTACCCTTGGGTGGAGTGCTATCATCGTGTAGCTGTAATAGACCTTTACCGCTGAAGAGGTATAGAGCAGCTTTACCTTTTTGCCGATGTAGCCGTAGGGCACACTGTAGAAGTGTACATCCTCGCCCAACCTTATATGTCCGTTCCTCATCACGGTGACCATTACCTGTCTGTGCACCTCGTAGCCCACCGGGTTGAGCGGACCCAATGCCTCGCGTTCGATCTCCTCGAACTGTTCCCTGCGTGAATAGTTCCTGCCGGAAAAGAGCTTGTTGTTATGTATCTCCAGCAATGGCGCTATTGCCGCATTGAGCTGCCCGAGGGTCTGGAAGGGACGGTTGTCCAGCTTGTTGTAGATGCTCCGGTAGACAAGCTTGACGGCACCTTCCACCAGCGATTTGTCGCGTGGCTTGTAGGCACGTGCCGGAATGATGCTGGTGGCATAGTGCTCGGCAAAGGCGGCAAACTCATCGTTGAGCACGGCCTCGTACCTGCTTCCCCGGGTTACGGCAGAACGCAGGTTATCGGGTACAATGGCCTCGGGAACCCCTCCGAAGTACCGCAGGGCATTCTCACAGGCGGTTATCAGGTCCTCTTTCTTCTGGGAGGCCACCGCCTCCACGTAGGTAAGTTGGCTGCATCCAAGAATGGCAACGAAAACCTCCACCTCCTGCAGATATCCGTCACCTGCCGACAGGGCAAGCTTCTTGCCCGCAAAGTCGATGTACATCTTGTCCCCGGCCTTATGTTCGATATGCATCACCGGCCTGGAGAGTTGCAGGTAGACCATTATGGCATTGTTGAAGTGCGAGATCCCATACCCGTCGGATGCTCTGCGATATATTCCTCATGGAGCGAACCCTTGGTGACCCCTTTCTTCTTCAGCTTTTTGCAGATGTCCGGCATTAGGCCCTGCAGGACCTGCATCCGTGGCGCACGGGGAGATCCTGGCCACTGGCGTGGTAAAGNTAACGGCAAGCTCGCTATCGCTCTTGGCACTGAAATCCTCATAGCTCATGCCCAGGGACTGCCAGATACGTATATACTTTTTGATGGTATTGCGT
>MUGG01000176.1 GCA_002148405.1 Alkalinema sp. CACIAM 70d
CCTGCACACGATGCCGGGGAAGGATGACGGCCGCTGATTTCGTGGAAAAAATCGGCCTGTTGTCCAGCCAGGCAGCGGCTGTCCCCCAATAAAACTGGCCGGCATCGTGATAGGCTTCTTCGAGATCTTGGGATCGGGTCAGAAAATGCTCCGGTTGGAACATGCTGACGCGCCCGGCTTCGTTCACCCGAACGGCCCTTTGAATCGGGAACGGATAACTCGTCACCGAGAACGCAAAATCAGCGTCGCTCGCCTCCAGTTGACGCAGTCCCTGCACAATATCCACCGGGTTCACAAAGGGAGCGGTAGCATACAAACAGCACACCTGCTCAGGGGTGCTCCCCGCATCAGAACACCACTGGATGGCATGCGCGACGACCGGAGAGGTTGCGGTGTAATCGTCCGAGAGATTGCTTGGCCGGCGAAACGGGACCTCGGCCCCCTCTGCCACGGATATGGCGGCAATCTCATCGTCGTCCGTCGACACGACAATTTTGTCAAAACAGCCGCTTTGGAGCGCTGCTTCGATCGACCAAGCAATCATCGGCCGACCGCAGAACTCACGCACGTTCTTTCTCGGGATCCGCTTGCTGCCGCCACGAGCTGGGATGACGGCAAGCCTCATGAGCCCATCACCTCACGGAGGGTAGCAACGACGAAGTCCTGTTGTGCTTCAGTCATTTTTGGATACATCGGCAGGCTGATCGCTTCCGCATAGTATCGCTCAGCCTCCGGGAAGTCCCCTGCTTTGAACCCCATCCGTTGGTAATAGGGCTGCAGGTGCACCGGTATGTAGTGCAGATTGACGCCAATCTGTTGCTTCTGCAGGCTCTTGAAAACGTCGAGGTGGCTGCTGGCAATCTCTGAAAGCTTGAGCCTGACCACGTAGAGATGGAGGCCTGAATATCCTTTCGGATGCTGCCAAGGACAAGTGACGGGCAGCCCTTGAAGCAAGTCATCGTAACGCCGCGCTAGTTCGTGACGCCGAGCCACATAGGCGTCGATCCTTTGCATCTGGCTGAGACCGAGGGCACCCTGAAGTTCGGTCATCCTGTAATTGAAGCCTAGATCGATCTGCTGGTAATACCACGGACCATCGGGTGCATGCGTCATCAGGTTCGGATCGCGCGTGATCCCGTGACTCCGCAAAAGCGCCATTCGCTGCGCTAGCTCGGCGTCTTTTGTGACCGCCATCCCCCCCTCTGCCGAGGTGATGATCTTGACTGGATGAAAGCTGAAAACGGTAATGTCACTATAGCGGCAATCGCCAATCGGACCGTCTTCGTATCGCCCACCGATAGCATGTGACGCGTCTTCGATGACTGCGAAGCCGTAAATCCTCGCAAGACGGTTTATTGCTTGCATGTCGCAAGGCTGTCCACATAGATGAACGGCGACC
>MUGG01000217.1 GCA_002148405.1 Alkalinema sp. CACIAM 70d
TTCCTTTACCGGTGTCTATCACCGATATGCGCTGGAACGCGTCGTCTATTGAAGCGATTTCAATCGTTATTTTTCCGTCCCTATTGTTATACTTAATAGCATTCGACATAAGGTTGATTATCGCCTGCTTGACTCTGAACTGATCGGCTTTGATTTGCGGAGCACTTCGATCAGAAGAAGCAACAATTATTCTCACACCGTTTTTGTCGGCGATGGGAAGCAACGTTGCTTCGCAGTCTCTTATTACATCTATTGCCGCAAATGACTCTAAGTGAAGCGGTAACCGTTCGGCTTCGATTTGTGAAAGGTCGAGGATATCGTTGATGAGTTGAAGCAGGTGCTCGCCACTTGACAGAACATGGTCAACATATTCTGTCTGCTTTGACGTCAGGCTGTGCGTCGTGTCCATTCTGAGCAATTGTCCGAAGCCCAGAATTGCATTGAGCGGGGTGCGGAGTTCGTGACTCATTGTTGCCAGGAACTCGGATTTGGCCTTGTTGGCTGTTTCCGCTTCTTCCTTCGCCTGACGCATGGCCGCGGCGGATTCGATTTTGTCGGAAATGTCTTTTTGTATAGCTACAAACTTTTTCGTTACGCTGCCTATTTTTATCGGAGAGCATGATACGTTCACCCAATAGGGCACGCCGAGCTTTGAATAGTTTATGATGTCGACATCAAATCCGTTGCCGTCCGCAATAGCGCGCCTCATGTGCGCGATTGTGTTCATATCTGTTTCTTCACCCTGAAGAATGTCTCCCGGCTTTTTGCCGATGATCTCTTCGGGTCTGTAGCCCGTTAATCTTGTGAATCCGTCATTTACCCACTCAGTAATTCCAGTCCTGTCTGTGATTATAACTGGATCGCTTGAACGGAGTGCAAGCCCAAGCAGCTCGTTCTCACGATTTTTCGCAAGTAGCTTCTGGCCAAGGTCGACGGTTTTATACGCATGTGCCGTTGCAAATCCGACCACCAGAACGCTCAATAGATTCGCTGCCAGCAGCCATCCCCATACATTCTGAAGAATTGAAGATGCCCGGGCTGTGTCGACACTGACAAAGAATGATGGCAGCACTACCAACACCGACCCGGCGCCGATAAGAGATAGCCAGAAGGCGTTGAGTGTAATTTTCTTGGCTTGAACGGCCCGACCAATCAGATAGCCGTAAATGCCGTAAAGCAGGAACCCGACAACGCCACCCAGGGCGACGGGACCGCCAACAACACTAGTACCGGACAAGCGCGCCGATGGCATTTGCTACAATAGCTCCTTCCAATCCACCTGCGATTCCGGCCATCACCGCGGGGCCAGCCCGAGGATCAAGCGTGGCACCGAAGGGGGTCTGTATGGGATCGAGCATTACGATCGACGACATCACGCCATAGGAGATGCCTATGGC
>MUGG01000195.1 GCA_002148405.1 Alkalinema sp. CACIAM 70d
GGGGATTTGGCGGAGTCGATCGCGCGTCTTGTGCAGAGTCAGGTGATTGACCGTTGGGAGGCGAATGATGAGCAGACGCATTTGCGGACGATTCGCGATCGGGTGTTGGAGCGGCCTGAGCAGGAGCGGCGGGAGATTTTGGGGATTTATGAGCGGGTGTTGGCGGCGGGGTCTGTGCGGGCGGAGGATAGTGCGGAGCAGATGGCGCTGCGGCTGAGTGGGTTGGTGGTGAAGCGGGATGGGCGGTTGTGGAGTTATAACCGGATTTACCGATCGGTGTTCGATGGGGTTTGGATTGAGGGGGAGTTGGCGCGGTTGTGTCCGTTTGCGGAGCAGATGATGGCGTGGGTGCGCGATCGGGATGATTCGCGGTTGTTGCGGGGGCAGGCGTTGCGGGAGGGCCGCGAGTGGGGGATGGCGCAGGTGCGGCTGCGATCGGAGGAGGTGGGGTTTATTCAGGCGTCGTTGGATCTGGAGCGGCAGGAGGAGCGGGCGGCGGCGCAGGGGGCGTTGGCGGCGCAGGAGGAGGCGAATCGGATTTTGCAGGCGGCGACGGCGGAGGCGGAGGGGAAGCTGGCCGTGGCGGAGGAAGAGGCGGAACGGAAGGTGGCGGCGGCGACGCGGAAGGCGAATCGGCGGAATGCGGTTAGTTTGGTGGGGGCGGCGTTGGCGTTGACGGTGGCGGCGATCGCGGTGCCGAGTTCGATTAAGGCAGGGTTCGATCGCGATCAAGCGCAGCGGGATGAGCAGAAATCGCAACAGGAAAAGGGACAATTAGAAACGGAAAAATCAACGTTAGAACAGAGGTTGAAATCAATCCAGCAGAAAGAGAAACAAGCACAGCAGAAAGTCACGCTAGCACAGAAACAATTTCAGCAAGCGCAACAAAACCTGGCAACGGCAAAACGGAATGTAGAAGCGGCCAATCAGCAAATGCAAGGGGCTTTGGCGGCAGCGCAGGCGGCACAACAGAAGGAACAGCAGGCGAATCAACAATTGGCAGGGGCAAATCAGAAGATTGCAGCAGCGGATCAACAACTTCAAACGGCCCAACAGCAAGCGAGCATAGCCCAGCAGCAAGCCGCCACCGCCGCCACAGTCGCCAACGAGGCAGAGCAGAAAACCGAACTCGCCAACCAGATGTTGCAGGCTGTGGGTATCCAGGTGGATGCGGCCAAGGCACAGGCAGTCAGATTGGCTGGACAGCAATTACTGGGGTTGGTGCAGGGAATCCGGGCGGCAGGCAAGTATCAACAACTTAGTACAAAACTGAAAGGAACGGACAAGCAACCCACACCAGAATGGATGGAAGCCAAGTTGCAAACCCAAGCGGTGCTGACTAATGTTTATGGGATCCAAGAACGTAATAGTCTAAAAAGCAATCAAGGCATTGTC
>MUGG01000006.1 GCA_002148405.1 Alkalinema sp. CACIAM 70d
TTGCCAGCTACTCGCCCTACGGCGAGTTCGGCGCGGGCCAGTCGGCGCCGCCGCAGCACAGCCCGTTCGGCTTCACCGGCCGACAGTACGATCCGGAAACGGGGCTGTATCAGTATCGGGCGCGGTACTACTCCCCACGGCTGGGGCAGTTCCTATCGACCGATCCGATCGGAACCAAGGACGATCCGAATCTATACATGTACGTCGGGTTGGATCCGGCCAACGCGACCGATCCGACCGGGATGCAAGAACGGCAGGCCTATGTTGGCGGGCGTCCAATCGGCGAAGGTCTCCTCCGCAACCATGGCCATATGTATGTTGCGACAAATGCAAGATATCCTGGAGACCCTGAGGCTAGGATATATTCCGCGGGCCCCGTAGAAGGGTCTGGGGCAAGGGGATTACTCGGGCCACTCGTGCGGTCGATGCCAGGCCAGTCGATCAACACCACAGACACCGAGCACTGGCTAAGCCAAGCCACGGATTCACCGCAGAGAGGTGGCCTGGATGTTATCAATGCTCCGTCCTCAATAGTAGAATCCGTAGCGGCCGGGATGGGCGGAAACCCCGACTATGAAGCCACCCCCGGGCTTCTGAGCAACGGAGGCTGCAATAGTAACTGTTGGGTGGGAGCTGTTATCGATGATTCAGAGGCTATTGCGGTTGAACGCGGTGTGCAGCCTCGACCAACAAACGCAACCGATGTTACTCGTCCGGTTGATGGATTAATTTATCCTGGAGCTTCTATGGGCGAGCGCGTAACTAGAAATAACCTTAAGTGCGTGCCCGGAAATTCTGATGGGTGCTAGGAGGATTAATGTTGTCAGATCGTAGGTCCATGGGGGTTTTTGCTTGCGCGCTTTTCTTAACGAGTTGCGGTCTTGCGAGGGAAGATGAAATTTATAGGTCTGTGGTGGTTGGAGATAGTGTTTCCATCATCTCAGAAAAGCTTGGAAATGAGCCCCCATACGCGGTGAGCTGTGGCGGAGTTACGTATCTCCCAAGATTCGATGGTTACGAATCCTGTCGGCGGACTGCAGATCATGTCCTTATATATAGATCTAAGAAGTTTCACTATGCATTCTACATATCTGAAGGCTATGTAAAGAGAATATCTGTCGCCGACTACACCATACCGACACCCTAATGTCTAAGGTCCGGGTTCCGTTCAGTGACCTGCAACATCAAGGAGCAGGCCGCGTCGATCTGAAAAACGAGTTCATTCTTACGGAAGACTGAGTTTCTTTGTTGCGGCAATCTGAACGGGCGCATCTCCGTCGGTGGACGATGCTCCTTGTCTGCATCTAGCGCATTGGCGCATTCGCTTGTGCCTCAAGATCCTGTCAGGCTCGAGTCCTGGCTAAAGCCTTCCTGACTCTGGGATCGTCACCTCG
>MUGG01000047.1 GCA_002148405.1 Alkalinema sp. CACIAM 70d
CTGATGCAACAAAAGGCCAAACAATGGTTGAAAGAAATCTGTAGAACTTAAAACCTAACCATCAATAAAATTAACTATCTTAATATCATATAAACAAAACAAGAATAATCATGGCAACAGTAAACGTTTATCTCACTTTCGACGGCAATTGCAAACAAGCCTTCGAATTTTACAAATCAGTTTTTGGTGGAGATTTTCCTTTCATCGGATTCTTTAAAGACATGCCTCCGCAAGAAGGAATGCCCCCAATGTCGGCCGAAGATGGCGACAAAGTAATGCACGTTTCTTTACCTATCAGCAAAGAAACCATGCTATTGGGAAGCGATACAGGTGGCGAATGGTCGGCCCATTTTAAACAAGGAAATAATTTCTCAGTATCAATCAACACCGATAGCACTGCAGAGGCAGACAAACTATTTAACGGCCTTTCGGCTGGCGGACAAGTAACCATGCCAATGGCTAATACATTTTGGGGTTCGTACTTTGGTATGTTTACCGATAAGTTTGGCATCAATTGGATGGTAAGCTTCGAACAGAACAAAGCTTAAAAAATTCCTCTAACGGAATTTGAGCCCTGACATAGGATTGTCAGTTTGCCATCTTAGTTTTGGTTGATCATTAACCTTTAATAGCAAATTAAGATGGCAAACTTACTTGTATCACATAACCTAGCAACCGCTAACCTTTACCCCAAAGGAGACCCAGTGCGGTATCGAAATTTCGTCTGCCAACAAAGCCACATCAACCTTAATCTATACTAAATGGAAACGAATAAAGGTATTGAAGCTTTTTATGCCACCACAAGACTACAATGGCGAGAATGGCTGGCCGCACATAGCCAATCTAAAAAAGAAGTTTGCCTAATTATCTACCACAAAAAGAGCAAAACTCCCTGCGTAAGTTATCCAGATGCAGTTGAGGAAGCCCTGTGTTTCGGCTGGATAGACTCGCGCACCAATAAACGAGACCCAGAAAGTATGTATCAACGGTTTTCGCCACGCAAGCCCAGTAGCAACTGGAGCCAGTCTAACCGCGATCGGGTAGCCAGATTAACCAGTAAAGGTTTAATGACCGAACATGGCCAAAAAACCATTAATATTGCTAAAGCAAACGGCAGATGGCTACCTGAAGTCAAGCCCAAACAATAACTCACAAAATGATCAACCCTACCACAAGCGATTTAATCATCTCGAAACTAAATGAGCAACTGGCAAGCATTCCTGCCGGAAAAATCGACCTGCGCGATGACCGTACAAAGCAACAATGGAGCGTGGAGATCGAACCTTTTTTTTTGGCCAAATTTCCGGTAACCCAAGATGTATATTTTGACGTCTTAAAAGAATCGCCAAGCACATTTAAAGGGGATAAACTTCC
>MUGG01000114.1 GCA_002148405.1 Alkalinema sp. CACIAM 70d
ATCGGCCGGACCACCCGTCCGTTGCAGTTGCCGAAGTAGGTATGCACGCCGGGTGCCGGGAAAGATTGGCGGAACGACATGATCCGAGAGGATTCAAGGTGGTCTCACTGGTCTGTAAGGAACTGCCTCGCTGGCCCATCGGTAGTAGCCATATCGGATGCTAAATGCACGTTCTCACCTGAACACCCGCGCACTTCCGTTTTTACTCGGATAAGATGCCACTGAGATAGTAAAACGCTGATGATTTAAGCCGTTAGCGTCTCCGTAAAGGCCACCTTAGCGGCCTAGAACCAGCAAGGGAGGGAAGCGACTACCCTGGTCCGTCCGACGATCAGACGGGCTGTGGGCGGGACAGCATCGACATGCCTGATCTAAACAGCATTGAAATACTCATTCGAGACGAAGGTCTCACGAGGGAGCAAGCTCAAGCAGTCGTTGATAACGGGCAAGCGATCCTTTGCATTGCGTGTGCCGGCTCTGGGAAATCTCAGACGCTTGCCTATCGCATCGCTCGGTTGATGTCGCAGGGTGTTCCTGCTCGCTCTATCGTCGCAATAACATTCACAGAGAAGGCGGCTGATTCGATTAAGCGGCGGGTCGCTTCTGTGCTGATTAGAACAGGTCAGAGCCCAAATCTTATCGGGCAGATGTTTATTGGAACGATACATGCGTTCTGCCAAAACGTGCTTGCTGACTCCGATGCTGTATTCCGGCAGTACGACGTGCTGGATGCGAATCGGTTCATGCTCTACCTGATGTCCAGGTACCCTCATTTGGGTATCGCTGAGCTCAAGGGGCGCTACAAGGACAAGTACTTCGATACTCTTGAACAAGTTCGCAACGCATGGAGCATATTGCGCGATGAGGGCTTAGATATCGACGACGTCACTGCTCGTGACGAGCAACTCGGTACTACGCTAGCTGCCATTCGCGATGGCCTTGTTCAGGATCAATTCATAGATTTTGCGTCGATGGTGCGGGAGGTCGCTGACCGAGTCCAAGTAGCTGGAAGAGTTCGGGAGCGTATCGGCGCTGTTCGACATCTCCTAGTAGACGAGTACCAAGACGTCTCTGGCGCACAGGAAGAGCTCATCGCTGCCGTACACTCGCTCGGTGGTAGCATTTTCGTGGTCGGCGACGACGACCAGTCGATCTACGGTTGGCGCGGTGCCTATGTTGCGAACATTCTGGAGTTTGAGCAGCGATACGCGGACGTGCACAGGCACGTACTGGCGACCAACTTTCGAAGCACACGCGCAATCGTTGACGTCTCAAATGCATTTGCGGCTTCACAGCTCGGTCCGCAGCGCCTGCCGAAGACGCCGCGTGCGAACGCTGATGCGACTCCGCGGCAACT
>MUGG01000093.1 GCA_002148405.1 Alkalinema sp. CACIAM 70d
AAAAAGTAGCTGAGGATACTACTTCTACCCTCAAATTCTCGATCAGCAAAGTACTTTTTGAGGATATTGGCCTCACCTATCACGATGATGTAGCTGGTAATGATGTAAAATTGCACTTGGGCGAGTTCACTACTAAAATCAAAACCTTCGACCTCAACAAACAACGCTATCTGATCAAGCAGCTGAGCCTTAAAAATACTTCGCTTAATTACCTGCAACAAAAACCGCTAACCCAATTGGTTCAGCACATTAGCAAAAGCGTAGATAGTGCCGAGAAGGAACAGGGCAAGCTACCTTATATTGAAGTTGAAGATTTTGTATTCAACAATATCAAGCTGAATTATGACGATCAATTATCGGCCACCAGAGCACTTGCGGTCATTAACACTTTAGGTCTGGCCAAACTCAAGGTAGATTTAACCAACAGCAAATACGAGGCAGACGAGGCCAAACTGCATCAATCGAACATTTTATTTGCCTTTAAACCTGCACCAGCAAGTAAGACAAGCACTGCTAAAAAAGATACGGTAACAACAGCGCCTTCTCCGTTAGCGTTATTGCTTAAAAAGATCGATTTACAGGGCAATAGCTTTCAATTTGACAACCTCGGCGCCAAGCCTACAAACAAGGGCATTGATTTTAACCACCTTAACATTAGCGGTCTTAATTTGGGCGCCAATAATGTAAGTTACAATGCTTCGGGCATTAAAGCCAATGTAGAAAATGGCACTTTGAGAGACAAAAAGCGGGTTTATGCTTACTGGTTTAAAAGGCGATGCCGTGTATAGCGACAAGCAGATCAGGCTCAATAATTTTAGCCTCAGCACGCCTTACACGCATATCGAGAATGTAACTTCGTTGGATTATACTTCGCTCGATGACTTGACCAAGCATCCTGAGAAAGTAAAATTAAGTCTGCAGTTCAAGAATACCGCCATTGGACTAAAAGATGCGACTTTCTTTAGCGATGCCATTCCAGCCAATTACCGCAACGAAAAATTAAGATCAATGCCAATGTAAACGGCTATCTGAATAACCTGAACATTCCACAATTACAGGTCAGTGGCTTAAAAAATACACAGATAGACATTAGTGGCAAAGCCAAAGGCCTGCCGGATGTAAATAAAGCTTGGGTCGATCTCCATATTAAGAAACTGCACGTCACCAAAAACGACATACTGGTAGTGGCACCTAAAGGTTCATTGCCGAATAATATCGAACTGCCCAATGTGGTAAATGCCACAGGCAATTTTAGGGGTCGATGAGCGATTTCAACACCAAGCTCAACGTACAAACCGATATGGGCTCAGCCATATTGTTGGCCAACATGAAGGGG
>MUGG01000128.1 GCA_002148405.1 Alkalinema sp. CACIAM 70d
GGTAACTACTCAGGCTTAAAAAAATACAGCGTTTTTACAAGAATCGTGAAAAAGCAGGTAATCTAGCATCCTATTCGGGACTAGAGATTGAATCTGTGAGTAAACCTGCGCTTCAACCCATCCAACTCAGTGATGCAGAAATCCGTGCGGTGTATGGGCAGGGAGAAGAAGCCGTCGTGACGCTGGTCAAAACGTTGCTCAGCCAAATCGAAGCCTTATCGGAACAAGTGAATCAGCTGAGTGTGCGCGTCGAGACCCTGGAAGGGCAAGCCCAAAAAAACAGTCGCAATAGTAGCAAACCGCCGTCTGGGGATGGGTTTGCAAAGAAGCCACCCAAAAGTCTACGGGAAAAGAGCGGGAAACCCTCCGGTGGGCAAATAGATCATCCCGGTAGCACGCTGGAGTGGCGAGAACAGGTTGATGCAGTGGAACGTCATTGTGTCGGGTCATGCCTCGGCTGTGGTGCATCTTTGAGCGAAGTCGCTGCAACAGAAGTACTGAGCCGCCAAGTCTTCGACATTCCGCCCCTGAGCCTGAAGGTAACCGAACATCAGGCTGAGATTAAAGACTGTCCGCATTGTGGCAGTCAAACCCTAGCAAGCTTTCCGGCAAGTGTCAGCAATCGGGTGCAGTATGGCCCGAGGCTGAAAGGAATGCTGGTCTATTTGCTAGAAGCCCAATTGTTGCCGTCAGGTCGCACCTGTGAAGTCTTAAACGACTTACTGGGAGTGCAGGTGTCAGAAGGCACGCTGTACAACAGCCTCGCGCAATGCCATGGGCAACTCGAAGCCATCGAAGAGACGATACAAGCGCAAGTTGCTCGTTCACCTGTAGTTCATTTTGATGAAACTGGGTTGCGGATTAAGGGCCAGCTCTGGTGGTTGCATGTGGCCTGTACCAGCGGCTTAACCTATTACTTCGTCCATCCGAAACGCGGTCAACTAGCCATGCAGGCGATGGACATTTTGCCAGACTATGGGGGCAAAGCGGTTCATGATGGCTGGAAGAGCTACGGGGCCTATCTGTGTGAGCATTTCTTGTGCAATGCCCATCACTTGAGGGAATTGCAGTTCGTGCTAGAGCACCACGCTCAGACTTGGGCCTATCAGATGAGCCTGTTACTGGTGACCATTCTGGCTCAAGTCAATCGGGCCAAAGCGGCGGGAAAACTGGCTTTAGAAGCGGAGCAATGTCAAGCCTTTGAGGCCCGCTATGCCGAGATTATCGAGCAAGGTATCGCGGCCAATCCCCTGCCTGAGCCGATGCCGGATGCACCGAAAAAACGAGGCCGTCCGCAGCATCCACCCCCGCTGAATTTGCT
>MUGG01000074.1 GCA_002148405.1 Alkalinema sp. CACIAM 70d
TGAGAAGGGAAGGACGCTGGGGATTCTTGAGTTCAATGGCTATAGCTATGAAGGCATAAACTTCAAACGATTTATTTCGTTGTGGCAGAGCCTAGGAGCGGCGTGCTAAAAGATTGAGATGTTTGCCGCGGTATTTTACCTTTTTGTGATCGTTGGGGTTGGGCTGGCTCAGATGTCAGTAGCGGAGTCGCCAGCAGTTCAGACGCCTATAGCGGCTAGTCCCGCGCCGGCGCGAAATCATGACAACGACATCGTGCTCAAGGCGATGACGAATCAGAAGTGGTATGCGCAGTTGGGCGGGATGGCGGATATCCAGGAGATTCGGTATACGAGTGCGCCGGTGGCGAAGCCCGCGAATCCGACCGCGCCGGGGGCGAAGAATCCGCTCATCATTCACGCGGTGGTCTTTGTGCCGAAGAATATCGATAAGAGCAAGAAGCATCCGTTTCTTGTTTTTGCGCACCAGGGGATTCATAGCGACTTTGGGCGGGCTTTCGAGATTTCGGAGGTCCGCGAATTGTTGGAGCAGGGGTATAGCGTGATTGGGCCCGATTACCGGGGCAGCACGGGGTATGGGGCGAATTTTTATAACCAGATCGATTACGGTGGGCTGGAGGTGGAGGATGTGTTTCGGGCTCGGGAGTGGATGCTGGAGAATTTCGATTTTCTGGATGCGAAGCGCGCGGGGATTATTGGGTGGAGTCACGGCGGGTTGATTGCGTTGATGAATATACTCCAGCATCCGGACGCTTTCGCGGCAGCGTATGCGGGGGTGCCGGTGACAGATTTGGTGTTGCGGCTGGGATATCGCGGGCCGCAGTATGCTTCGATTTTTTCAGCGCAGCAGCATATTGGTAAGCCGGTGCAGGCGGATATCGATGAGTACTTGAAGCGGTCGCCGATTACGCATGCGGCGAAGCTGGCAACGCCGCTGCTGATTCATGGGAACACGAACGATGAGGATGTGAATGTGATTGAGGTGGAGCGTTTTGTTACGGCGTTGAAGGCGGCGGGGAAGAAGTTTGAGTACAAAATTTATGAGAATGCGCCGGGTGGGCATGAATTTGGGAGGTTGGATACGAAGTTGGCAAGGGAGTCGCGGCGGGAGATTTATCGGTTTTTGGCGGGGTATTTGAAGCCGGCGCGGGGGGTGCAGTGAGGGGCGTGTTTCGCAAAATATGGATTACCTCAGACATGTCTTCTGGCAGCGAGGCTCATAGAGATGTTGCATGCACTTGATGCTCCGAAGGGATTTTCGAGACACCGATCTACGATGAGGAACTCGTCGCGATTGCCAGTAAAAGTGCGC
>MUGG01000082.1 GCA_002148405.1 Alkalinema sp. CACIAM 70d
CGGCCGAAACGGTCAGCGCCGCGCCAATCACAGCCGCGTCCGCAGCACCGGCCCAGGAGATCAGCGACGGCAGCGAAATCATCGTCACGGCGCAGAGGAAGGAAGAAAAGATCACCGACGTGCCGATCGCGATGACCGCGCTGTCGGGCGATGCGCTCGATGATCGCAAGATCGAAGGCGGTCCTGAATTGCTGCGTGCCATTCCGAACGTCAGCTTCACCAAAACCAATTTCTCGATGTATAATTTCTCGATCCGCGGCATCGGAACGCAGTCGATCTCGGCATCGAGCGATCCCGCCGTGGCGGTCAGTTTCAATTCTACGCCGCTTGTCCGTAACCGATTGTTCGAAGCCGAGTTTTTTGACATGAACCGCGTGGAGGTGCTGCGCGGTCCGCAAGGCACCCTTTATGGCCGCAACGCGACCGCCGGCGTGGTGAATATGATCCCCGCGCTGCCTGAATCCGACTTCGGGGGTGAGGTAAAGGGCGAGACCGGCAGTTATAAGACCAGGCGCCTGAGCGGGATGCTCAACGTGCCAATCTCCGATACATTGGGTGTCCGCGTCGCGGGGATGATGACCAAGCGCGACGGATTCGATTATAACAGCTTTCTCGATACGCGCATCAATGGGCGTGACCTGTGGTCAACACGCGTATCGGCTCAATGGGAACCCAGCGACCGCTTCAAGGCCAACGTGATTTGGCAGCATTTCGAAGAAGATGACAATCGGTCGCGGTCGGCCAAGCAATTGTGCACGCCCGATCCGGGCACTTCACAAATTGGTAGCGTCACAATTACTGATAAAGGTCTTCAAGGACGCATTAGCCAGGGTTGCCTTCCCGGGTCACTTTATGACGATGCGGCATTTGGTAAACCTAATAGCGGTGCGCTCGTTTATCTTTATTTTCCCAATGTATATATGTCCGTTGGAAATCGGGCGGTTGGCAACACGAGGGTTCGTGTACCCGCGGTCATCGCTGATCCGATGGGCGGAGGCATGCAATCCAGAAATTTGCGCGAAATTGAATCCAATTGGGATCCGATATTTCGTGCCAAAAATGATGTCTTCCAGTTTAACTGGGAATTCAAACCATCCGAAACCCTGCAATTTATTTCGCAAACAGCTTATTCCCGTGATCGATTCTATTCATCACAGGATTATAATCGATTCGTTACGGCACCGATGTTCGCAGATTCATCTGCAGGCATCATGTATGCAGGCACTCGACTGATTGACCTAGGGCGATTTCCGGGGCCAACACCCGGCGGCATTTTTTGCGATCCACAAC
>MUGG01000066.1 GCA_002148405.1 Alkalinema sp. CACIAM 70d
CTGCGAAGAATTTGGATTTTTCCAGTGATCAATTTAAAAAAGCGTCCGGCTCAGGTAGATCTGAAATTCGACGCGCGATTGAAGACAGCCTTGAACTTAATTAGGCAGTTGCAGGTAATTCTCCCCCAACCCTTTTCAGGATTTCCTCAACATCGCTTCGCGAAACATATACGCCATGCACGCGCGTGGGGGCGCTACCAGTAGTTTTAACATACATATCACCCGCCCCAAGCAGCTTCTCTGCACCAACCTCGTCAAGGATGATTTTTGACTCCGAGCTCTTTTGGACGGTAAGCGCTATTCGAGCCGGTACGTTGCTTCGTATTAGACCGCTAAAGGTTTTTGCATCCGGCCTTTGTGTGGCGAGCACCAGATGAATCCCAGCGGCTCGAGCCAATTGCGCAAGCCGTACTATTTCATCTTCTATATCCCGATCTTGCATAACCAGATCGGCTAGCTCTTCAATAAAAACAACGATGTTCGGGATTCGAAGGTTTCGATTCTTTCTTCTGGCCTCAATTATGTTTGACACACCTAATTCATTGAACCTCGCATATCGGTCGTCCATTTCATCGACCAGGTCACGAATTCGTTGCCGAGCATCAGTAATATTCACCGCAACGCCTTCTCCCCAAAGATGGGAGATATTCTGATAAACAGAAAACTCTACCTGCTTAGGATCTATGAGGGCCAAGCGCAACACGTCTGGCTTATGCTTCAGAAGCAGAGAGAGAATGAGAGAATGTAGACAAACGCTTTTCCCTTGGCCTGTAGCACCTCCGACTAACAAATGCGGGGCCACCGCCAAATCAAATGAGAAGGCCCTCCCTAGAACATCCACTCCCGGATACACAAGAAGCTTCTCAGCATCATAGGGATCATTGGAGACCCAATCTCGAAGATCCTTGATTGTTTTGTTTTCCCACGTCGGTCTAGGACGCGGGAGGTCAAGAAATACTGTTTTCGCCTGATCGCCGCTGGATATTGATGGCAATGCATTCTGCAGACCCAGGACTAAGCCGAGACGCTCCATGCCATTGCGGAGCTTATCTAGCTGGTTAATGTCCGGCAGAAACACGCGGTACCGGGTAATTCTTGGGCCGTGAGTTAAATCCCTCACGTCAGCGGTTATTCCAATATCTCGAAGCGCCGCAACTAGCTGAGCAGAGAGGTCTTGAGGCGTCTCAGAAACGGCGGGAGAGGAGATGTCGTCAGCTCGCGATTTCCCTACCTCTGGTAGTTGGGCGCGGCGATTGATCAAAGTCT
>MUGG01000035.1 GCA_002148405.1 Alkalinema sp. CACIAM 70d
CAAGATCCATGCGTAGTTTTCCTGCCCGCGTGTCGAATATGGCTTGTTGGCCAGATCGCGGGCGATCCCAGTTTTTCCACGGCACGCTATCGGTTTATTGGGCGCACGCGGTTAAACTATTGAAAACGAATGAAATCAAGTTGCAGGCGTTGTGTGATTGCATGAACGGGAAGCTGGCTACCTGCACTCTGGTGGTGCCTTGTTACAACGAAGCAGCGCGATTGCCGAAGGACGAGTTCCTGCGCTTTGCCCGGGAAACTCCAGCGGTCCGCTACCTCTTCATGAACGATGGGAGCAAGGATGGGACCAGTGAAATGTTGCGGGATTTGGTGGCGAGGATACCGGAGCAAGCCAAGTTATTCGACAACGCGGTGAATCAGGGGAAAGCGGGAGTGGTGCGTCAGGGCATGTTGTGGGTACTGGAGGAAGGCAAAACAGACTATGCGGGGTATTGGGACGCCGATCTTGCGACTCCCTTGCAGGCGGTCTTTCCCATGGTGGAAACGTTGGAGGCGGCGGCAAGTCTGGACATGGTATTTGGAGCGCGAGTACAGTTATTGGGACGCCACATCGAACGAAAAGCGTACCGGCACTACCTGGGCAGGGTTTTTGCGACTGTAGCTTCCACGATACTGAGGCTTCCGGTGTACGACACACAGTGCGGAGCAAAGTTGTTTCGGGTGACGCCGCGATTGAAGCCGTTGTTTGCCGATCCATTCGTTTCCCGGTGGATATTCGACGTGGAAATCATCGCCCGGTACATCAAGCTAGACGGAGCGGCGAAGGCAAAAGAAGGCATTTATGAGTTTCCTTTGCCGGTCTGGAAAGATATCGATGGGTCGAAAGTGAAGCCGCAAGATTTTTTCAAGGCACTCCGCGACCTGTTGCTAATTCGGAGGCGCTACGAGCTTTAGTCACTTTGGCTGAAACGCAAGGATTGGCGCGGGGCTCGAAGAACATCCGACATGCCGAGAATTCGAACTTTATTGCTGATAGCGGGAGACTGCCTAGTCTTATGGCTATGCTATTTGGCCGCTGGATATCTGATTTTGGAGAACAACCTAGTTCCGGAAATGAATCTGGAGTTGTTCCTGAATGCAGAAAACGGTTGGACCAAGATTGGGGTGCTGATTTTTACCCTCATTTTCGGTTTTTACTTTGTAGGGCTGTATGAGAACGTTCGTGTGCGGTCCCGCAGAAGGCTTGCGGAAGACCTAATGTTGGTGATGGGTTTGTCGTTCCTGATTCAAGCATTCATCAGTTACT
>MUGG01000065.1 GCA_002148405.1 Alkalinema sp. CACIAM 70d
CTCAAACTGTTAGTGCTCAGCCATGACAGGCTCTGAAATTCTCGGCTTGGCCGGTGCGGTCGACAAGGACGGTATCCTGCTTCAAGTATACAAAGACTTGGCGCAGCCCGGCGTTCAGCAAGTTGGACGCTCTCTTGGTACAGTTATAGAACTTACCAGCCACCTCTTGATGCCATTAAGACTCGCAAATGAGACTATAAGGCACTTCGAGAAGAGAAAATTTGAACAAATTTCTGACAGATTTTCTCAGATACCTGACGAAGAAATCGTTGAGGTTTCCCCAGAAATAGGCGTTCCGATACTAGAAAAGCTATCCATAACGGATGACGAAACGTTGAGATCCATGTTCGTTGAACTTTTAGCTAAGGCGGCGTCAAAATCTCAAGTCCGTCATGCGCACCCGAGCTTCTCTGGATTCATATCGTCCATATCTCCAGACGAAGCACTTCTAATTCGGTATTTTAGAAATAAGAGGTACTTACCTATAGTTAATATTGTTGCAAAAACAACTAATGGATCCGGGCATTCCAGCCTTATGGATCTCATAATAGTTCCACCGGAAGATATATTATTTCCAGAAAATATACCTCTGTATATTTCTAATCTTTCTGGACTCGGCATCCTACAAATAAGAAGGGGAGACAGGCTGACGGCACCTAATGCATATGATTCTGTAAAAAAATACTGCGAAGATAAATACAAATTTCCTAATATAATTAAAGCACCCGACGGCGACAGAAAATTAGATTACGAAGAAAACCTTCTTGAAATTCTTCCTCTTGGACTTGAATTTATCAAAGCAACATCCCCTTAGTTCATGTTTTTCCAAAACGTACTCTGGATTGCGGCGCTGAATTATGGTGACATTTTACTGAACCTCCAATTGCTCTGAGCCGAATAGATGCCGGATCAAGTCCGGCATGACGGGCGGAGCGGGGTTTAGCATGACAACCCGGAGAGAAGCGTCCGGTTCAACCCCATCTTCGCCACCCGCGGACGAGGCACGGTCATTGCGCCATTTCGCGATATGCCGCCCGCACAGCGCGCCGGCCCGAAAACGATCCGCCGCAGGGCATACCCGACGTTAACCTTATCGGCGCAGGGTCAGGCTCATGAACGGATCGGAATCCCCACCGCCGATCGAGGGTCCATCGCGCTGGCACCTGTTCGGAAGTCCCGCAACGCTTCCGCTGCCGGTCTATCGCGACTTCGTCGACATGCTCTTCTCCATGTGGATCCCGGTGTTCGGGCTCGGCG
>MUGG01000206.1 GCA_002148405.1 Alkalinema sp. CACIAM 70d
GCTCTAAGTTATCTGTGAGGACGTTGCCTAAAGCTCCCGGTGTAGTATTTAGGGTTGAGCAAGTAGACTGAGGGAAGTTTAAACTTCAACGACTATGAAATGCTCTCCTGTCAATGAATTGGAATTATTCATTACTGAAGCTAACAGGCTTACATCCAAATCGTTTTATCAAGTTCTCAATTCTGGTGAAGAAATTAGGTTTTCGGATGGGTCTTTCCCTGAAAATACACCAACAGTAGAACAACTTGAGTCTTATCTTCTTCATTTTCGCAAGTTCATTCAAAAGAACGATCGAGTTTATTTTCGTCTTGTGAACCAGTACGTTAACGATTTAGCGATACATCAGGCTGATTTTCTCGACGAATGGAATATGGTGTACAAAACCTTCGAGGAATTGATAGAGGCTAAAGCGTTAACTGGCAGGGTTATAACTCATGTACCAGACATTCCTGATTTATCGTTGCTTGATCTCTTTAGAGCTAGAACTTTTGGTGATTTGTCCCATCTTGATTCTAAAAAGCAACTACTTCATCAAAAACTTTCTTCTACAAGTCAGTTAGATGCATTGTACCGATTTGAGTACTATACTTTCTTGTCTGAGGCTGGGGAGGCTATTGCTGAGATGGCAAACCTCTGTGCAAGACTGCTAGACTCCTTGAACAATCAGGTATGATCTAAGTATGGAATTTGAGTGGGATCAATCAAAAGCCGCTAGTAATTTGAAGAAGCACGGTGTCAGCTTTGAAGAAGCCAAAACCGTATTTGATAATCCTCTAGCGGTCATCTTTGATGATGAAGCTCATTCCATAATTGAACAGAGAGAAATTATCATTGGTCATTCTCGACAGAATCGGTTGCTGTTAATTGCTTTTACTGAGCGATCTGGCAACGTCCGTATCATTAGTGCCCGTCTAGCTACTCGCCAAGAGCGTGAGGATTATGAGCAAAACGCCCTCTGATCACACACAAAATTCTGAAGACGAGCTTTTACCAGAGTATCGGTTTGATTACGAGAAGGCGAAACCCAACCGATTTGCCGTTAATCATAAGACGCAAAAGTTAACGGTTGTGGTTTTAGACGAGGATGTGGCTCAGGTTTTTACAACGCCTGAATCAGTCAACAAAGTGCTAAGAGCATTGATCGAATCGATGCCACAATCAGCAGGCGGCGAGACAGCCTAACACTGCGTTGGTGCGGACGGTACCAAGGTTATCGGTGAGAGTTCGATGTTATCTGCCGCCGCACAACTTCA
>MUGG01000127.1 GCA_002148405.1 Alkalinema sp. CACIAM 70d
AACAGCACGTTGTGGCGGCAGGCGGTAGCGATGGCGCGCGAACTGATCAGCCCGCGCGAGTACCCGAGCAGCACGATCTTGAGCAGCACCGCCGGATCGAAGGCCGGGGCACCCCCGGCGTCGTTGGCGTAGCGGGCTCGGAGCGTGGAGAGATCGAGCTCGTTGTCGACCAGATGGCAGAGCGCGAACTCGAAGGTGCCGGGCAGCACCTGCTGTGCGAAATCGACCGGGATGAGCTTCAGGCCGTAGTCAGGCGTCTTGAATCGCGGCATCGCAGGGCTCCGGAGAGGCGATGCGAAATCATAACAACGGCATGTGAACGGATGAGGGTGAGGAGGGGTTTTTCTACAGCCTCAACGTGATGCTATACATCATGACAGCGTGATATATCGGAACGCTGCGTGATATTCCAGTGGGTCTGGTAGGCGATTCATTCATGAATTCAATGTCTTGTAGACGGCATCCAATTATTCAGGCCTCTGATCTGCGGTGTTACACGACGATCCATCTTTCGTGCGAACCGCCACCACCTCAGTCCGCGACAGGGGCGACTCGCCCCTGTCGCGTCCTCATGTCAGCCTTACAGACTTCCGCCTGAACCGCGTTTCCCGCGCCATTGCGTTTCGTTCTCGATGAAAT
Source organism: Alkalinema sp. CACIAM 70d (assembly GCA_002148405.1). GTDB lineage: Bacteria > Cyanobacteriota > Cyanobacteriia > Leptolyngbyales > Leptolyngbyaceae > Alkalinema. The sequence goes on from MUGG01000127.1 coordinate 640, forward strand.
GAACGGGTCTGTAGCATTTATTCCCCGGGCAGGCGTCTTGCAGAAGGTGGTTCATGATGCCGTCTTCCTTTCGCGTAACAGCCTTTTGGCGGATGGGGTATCTCGCATCCGAACAGCAGCGGATGTTTGCTTTTTAGAAAATATTCATCCGGGGCCAGAAAGCTAATAAATCGCGACAGCGTGAATTCATTTTTCCTTTCTTCCGGAGTACCATGCATTGACTTCATCAGGAGAAAAATTCGATCTCCTAATTAGTTTGATCGCGGAAGCGAACATAAATACAGAAAGGGTTCCTATAAAAATCCATACCATTGTCTGCTCCGAACGGAGCAGGCCATAAGCAGACAAGGCGATGACCACCGTTGAGAGAAGTAAGGTGGCAATAGCGAGTGCTCTAATAGCGAGCCAAAAAAACAACCACCGAATTCGTTCAAATGCCGTGGGTCTTGTCACTTCATTCCCCCGGGAGTCGTATGTAAATTTGATGCGGATTTGTCATGAGTGGCTCTAAAAAATAGTCACCACGATTTTTAGGGGGGTGCAGGGCGCGGCACGCACAAAACCCGAAACCTGACGCGCTGCCTGCAGGCGCCTCGCGGAAGGTAGCTCATGAT
>MUGG01000196.1 GCA_002148405.1 Alkalinema sp. CACIAM 70d
CCCAAGCGGAAGCAGCATAAGACGTGGATGCCCGGGACAAGCCCGGGCATGACGATTACAAGTAAGGCTGTCATGGCCGGACTTGTTCCGGCCATCCACGTCTACAATCCTCTTAACCAGGGCTCGTTCTACCGGGTGGATTGAGAAGGTACTCCCGAACGATCTTGAGTCGTTTGATCATGAGCTCGCTTCTGGCGTCGGGGTATGCCTCAAGGCTTGCAATAAGGCCATCAAACCTTGTGGCTAGTTCGGTGAGATCGCCGGTAGCGTAAAGACCCATCATGCTCCGGAAGCTGGCCTTGTCGTAACCTCGGTCTCGTAGAGCCGCGTATATCGGCCCTGGCATGAACATATAGAATGCATCCGCGCCACACATTGCGACGAACTGCATCACCTGCGGTGGGAATAAGGGGCGCTGGCGGTTTTTCTCGTGCGCCTTCTCCATAAACATCAAAAAGCCGTCTGTGCGAAGGTCGATTAGCTGTCTGAGTGCCGGGTTGGATGGATCGACTTTTCGGTTGGGATCATTGTTCAGACCGAGGTACAGGGCCTGGCATAGCATGATGGCGGCTGCGTACTCCGCCCCCTCGACCGTCCGCATATCCATTGCGATATGATCGAATCGGTTGATGGCATCAAGCAACGCTGCCTTGTCGCCAAGCGCGCCGGCCGAGAACAGCAGGATTCGCATGAAATTCATCGCCTGCCATTCCAGCTCTGCGCGCGGCTGTTCCTTATATTTAAACAGCCCTTCCTTCGATATCTGATTGAGAATGGTAATGGCTTCCTGCGGTTTGCCATTCGCCCGCAAATGGTCGGCTCGCGTCATATCTATGCTTTGCCGCTGTCCAGCCAGATCGGAAAAATCTGGTCCGCCATACAGTCGATCGAATTCCTGTATCGCCCAGTCTGCATTCTCATAATGGCGAAAGATTGTGAAGGTGGCAGCCATTTGTGCCAACGCGGTGCTGATGACGATGGTCTGCTTGTCGCCTTTGGGGCCGGCGTGGCGTAATAAGCGCTTGCAGTATTGTATGATCTCCTCATCAAGCCGGATTGGTAGGCGAAGGGCGCAAACCTGGCTTCGGCAGTGGGGAACGAGATCGTGTGGCAGGCCTGCATTCAGGGCGTCGCGGTAGAAGCTTAGCGCGTCGAGCGGGCGGCCATCTTCCTCTGCCCAGACCGCGTATCTGTACGCTATCACAGCGGATTCGTTGGTCTGCGCCGCTGTGCTAATGA
>MUGG01000002.1 GCA_002148405.1 Alkalinema sp. CACIAM 70d
CTAGTGGACTGTCAGTTTTCAATTTGTGGATAGAGGCGCTTCAGTCGAATCCGAGCATCGGCAGTAGTAAACTGCCAATCTACTGCCTTTTGCAATTGATTACGTTCAGTGTACCAAGCCTGGGTTTCTCGCTCTAAGGTCTGGCGATCTGGAATGCGGCGATCTAAACATTGCCGGGTCATCGCAGAGAGTTCGTTTTCCGCAATATTCAACCAGCTACCATGCTTGGGCGTGAAGTGAATTTCTAGTCGTTCTGCAAGGCTGCGAGCAACCGCAGGAGGAAAGGCTTGATAGAGAGAAGCTATCTTATGAGTGTTTAACTGATCACAGACCAGTCTGACTTTCTCACAATCGGCATAGTCTTCGGTGAGTAATCGTTGAATTTCAACCGCCCAATCGACCGAGGTTCTATGCTCAGTGACAACCGCTTTGCGCCACCCTGCTAGTGGTTCTGTGAATAAGAAAATGTTGGCAGTCCCATTGCGTTCATACTCATAATCGAAAGCTGCTGGATGTCCTGGTTTTGCGGGTAGGGGAACGCGAGTTTCTTTGACCAGTTGAATGGGTTGCTCATCCATGCAAATCACCGGAAAGTTGCGGTCATTGGGCAGGTGATAGACCTCTAACACATCTTCGAGATGAGCAACATATTCAGCATTCTGTTCGGGCGGAATCACATACATCTGTTTCAGATGCGGCTTGAGTTCGTTTTTTTCAGCACTTGACGCACCGTTTCATGACTGATGTTCGGAATGATTTCTAACTCAACGGCTTTATCCGCAAGCAAGCGTAATGTCCATCGCGCATGTCCCGCAGGCGGTTCACTACACCGCAATGCTATTAACTTCGCTTCTGCTTCCCCATCGCAAATGGCAGGTCGAGGTGCCATCTCACTCTGCTTCCGTTCCAAAGCAACTGCTAAGCCTTTTTCCACAAACCGCTGTCGCAGATTGGCAACGGTGTTGCGATGACAGTGAAACGTTTTCGCGGCTTGCTCATCGCTCCAAGCTTGTCCGTTGACATCAATATTGAGCAAAAGGTTCGCATGTTTGATTTTGTAAGCAGGTGCTTTGCCTGTTGTGACTAAAGCTTGAAGTTGTTGTCGTTCTGCGTCAGTCAACCGAACAATGTACACTTTGCCCATACGATATTCCTACAAGAGTAGATTTCGGAACTAATCAGATCCGAAATCCATTCTCGCTCAAACTCACAAAATTAATCCTGACACTCCACTAGTTT
>MUGG01000178.1 GCA_002148405.1 Alkalinema sp. CACIAM 70d
GATTTGCAATGCCGAAATCAACGTTTGGCCTTTGTGCATCAATCCAATTTCTTCGAGAGTTGGAGGCGCAATTTTTACGATGATATCGGCGGCGTACACATCTTTTTTGCTGAAAGAAATCTGTGCGCCCTGCTCGCTATAGTCTTTATCTGTAAAATTGGCGCCATTGCCCGCCCCCGATTCGATGACTACGCGGTGGCCATTGTTTACCAAAAGTGCAACGGATAAAGGCGTTAGCGCAATTCGGCATTCTTGAAAGGAAATTTCTTTGGGGATCCCGATGTATAAACTGTTGCTTTTCTTGTTCGTTTCTAACATTGACTCTTGAGGCTGCATCAAGCCTCTTTGGGCTATCGCTGCCATACCTTCGCGTAATCCTGTCGCCATGATAAATTGGGTAGTTTTAGGTGTTTGAAGTTACGGAAAATCTATGAATAGCTCAATATTAAATACATAGAAAAACCGAAGTGTTGCTTTTAAACAACAAACAATGTAGCGAGGCCTGAAAATCAGGGCTTAAAGCACCACGCGTTCAAAGTCGAAACGACGTTGCGAATCGCCCGTAATATTAATAGAAACCTTGATGTATTGCTCGGGCAAGAGCTCTTCTACTTTTTGTGGCCATTCTACCAAGCAATAACTGTTGCTATAAAAATACTCCTCGTAGCCAATATCATAGGCCTCTTGCAGGTTTTTGAGACGATAAAAATCGAAGTGATAAACAGCTCCGGCAGGACTTTCGTACTCGTTAACAATAGAAAACGTAGGACTGCTCACCACATCTTTTACACCTATGGCTTCGCAAAAAGCTTTGATGAAAGTAGTTTTTCCGGCGGCCATGTCGCCCTCAAATACGAAAAATCGATCGCCATTGGCAAAATAGAGCAAGCTTTCGGCTACCGTGCCCAGTTCGTTAATGCTGTTAATGGTAATGGAGTTGTTCATACCACAAAGTTAAGGTTCTAAGCTTAAAGCTAAAAGCAGAAAGCCTCATTCAGTTCGATTACATAGGCACATAGAGAGTACATTCCTTCGAATCGTCATGCCAGACACTGATCTGGCATCTTTCTCGAGCGAAGATCCTGGATCAAGCCCAGGATGACGCTAAAAGCAGGCCTATGTGGTTAAAACGCCAAAGGCTTTACGCCGAACGCCTGGCGACGGTTACCTCGAGCTATAGGTTACAATCGGAATGATCATCTCTTCTAACGATATACCGCCGTGCTGAAAGGTCTCGT
>MUGG01000139.1 GCA_002148405.1 Alkalinema sp. CACIAM 70d
CTCATTGCTGTAGATAACAGTACTTGTTCTGAAAAAGCAGCAAAAACCGGCTATGAAATGGCCGCCAAGTTCGAGGCAGAAATTGCGCTCCTAAACATTATCGAACCCGCTCCGGCAACGGTTAATCCTGATTTTACGCTTGCACCTGTTTTCATGGAAATGTACGACAATAGCGAGGAAAACAGTCAAGTATTATTGAAAGAAATCGCCAATAAGTTTGGCAACAACATCAAAACCACCTATTTAACCAGTTTGGATACGGCCAGCCATGGTATTTTAAAGCAGGCTGAAGAATGGGGCGCCGACTTAATTGTAATTGGCACGCACGGCCGAACCGGGCTCTATCATTTCTTTATGGGAAGTGTGGCCGAACATGTAGCCAGAAAGGCGCCATGCCCCAGTATTGGTAGTACCCAATAGAAGTGATGTTTAAGACAGAAACTGGCCCCGATTAACCAAGAGCTGGAAAATCTATAGCAACAAAAAAGGGACCCGATTAACGCGTCCCTTCTGTTTTATGTTGAAGCTCAAGATTAACCTTCTTGATGCAACCAGGCTTTTTGGCCAATAATTCTTCTTCGGTTTCGCGTACATCTTCGTCATCAACACAACAATCTACCGGACAAACTGCCGCACATTGTGGTTCATCGTGAAAACCCTTACACTCGGTACACTTATCAGAAACGATATAATAAACTTCGTCAGAAAGCGCTTCCTGCGAAGCACCAGCGTCAATTTGTTGATCGCCAAAAATCGATGATGCCGTCTAGATTGGTACCATCCGAAAATCTCCAGGCAGTGCCTGCATCGTAAATTGCATTATTTGGGCATTCTGGCTCGCATGCGCCACAATTAATGCACTCATCTGTTATTTTAATCGCCATGTCTTCGTCTAAATCTATTGCTAAGCTTAACTTTGCACTGCAAATATAACACATAATCATTTATAATAATTCTAAATATGTCATCACTTAACAAAGGAAGCTTGATCAATGCACTAGAAAAATTCGGCAAATTCATGGCAAATCCTAGTTCAGAGTTCGAAGCAACCATCTACTCGGCCAGCCATAACAATGCTTGGTTTACGGCTGAAGAGGTAAAAAAAGCACTCCTTTCGTTAAGCAAAATGTTGAATATTAACGATTTAAACACATGGTTCGACACCATCAGCCTTAATCCAACACCCAAAAGAGTAGGACTT
>MUGG01000136.1 GCA_002148405.1 Alkalinema sp. CACIAM 70d
ACCTGCATCCGACCTCGTGCCACTGAACAAGGCATCACCGACATCATCTCTGAACCGGAGCTTCATCCGGGTGACCCAGGCATCCGTAATAGGTTTCCAGCCGGAATCTTGTTTCCTGAGAATTTTCGACTTCTCTGGCGCGCGACAACAATCCGTCAGTAATCACTTTTGCCTTGCCGGTGGCTCCCATCTTTGTGTAAACATCTTCCATCGGCTTACCAGATGCTCTGTAGCCAAACGCGATCTGCAGGAACTGGCTTTGCTGATAGCAGTAAGTTGCGACCTGTGCCGTTTCAGGCGCAAACAGTTCACCCAAACATCTGCTGTAGATACCACGTCCATGATCTATACGATTGCCCAGCTGTGAATTGTCCCTGGTGACCATTGGCAGCAAGTCTTGAATCAATCTCAACCAGTCACCAAGATTCTTTTCAGAATAATATTTAATGATTTCTTCATCGCTTTTGCCTTCCGCACGAAACTCCATGATCTTCACCGTCGAGTCGCCGGCAAGAAAACAATTTAACAAAGCGCGCCTTTGAACTGTCGTCACGGGACCAACACCGGAAGTTCCATAGTTTACTTTTCTATCCGGAGTGGTTGCCGCGCAAGAAACAAGCAACACTGAGCACAAGGCGATAATTGCGAACACCAAATTCCCATGGCAACGCATGTAGCCCCCTCTAAGAATTACGGAAAACCCAAAAATCAATCGAACCCGCAGTCTTTTCCAACCCCCTCATCAGCACACGCTCTAATGTGCACTCAAGGAATTCATTCTTCGGACATCGAGGCGCATCAGATCGCTCATGATCTGTGCAGCCTCATCAAGCAACACGTCACGCCGTCGCTCTGACACCTTGTCGACAGCGCCACCGCCCGCGACTGCATTCGTCATCCGCCCTCTCAATCTCATTGCTTTTTCTTCGCGCTCCTTACGCCGCCCGGCCTCGTTCAAAGAGATTCCAAGGCGTTTCCGCGTGATCTCGTCGTCCGCAATATCCTCCAGCAGTGCTTGATAATCCCTGTCGATGGTGACGCGTTGATTGTGACGCGCGATCAGCGCGGGCAAAAGGTCGCGCACATTACCGACCGGTTCAAAACCTGCTGGCTCGATCTGCATCCATGGCAGCGCATTGTCGTAACCTGATTCACCTGAGTTTTCGAGACCACCGAAAGACGCCAAGGGAATATCGGGCGTCACGCCATGC
>MUGG01000107.1 GCA_002148405.1 Alkalinema sp. CACIAM 70d
TCAGCAGATGAACATGATTGGTCATCAGCACGAAGGCATGAATGCGACAGCCCTGCCGTCGCGCGTGATCCTCAAGCCAGTCCAGGTAGAAGCGATAGTCGTCCGGCCCGTAGAAGCAGGGCTGACGATTGTTACCGCGCTGGATCAGGTGCAGCGGGACGCCGGGTAGAGTGAGCCGGGCACGACGAGGCATTGCCTTGGTTCCGCAGGTTAATGCGAAAAGCATAGTCGGGCGGTGTGTCTTGCGCCATCATCAGGGCGCAGGGGAGAGTCTGAGTACAGCCTACGGCCGGGAAAACGTGGTCTGTCTCCTATTGTTTTCTCATCGTCTACTCAATTGACTCAAGACCAATTTTCTCGACCTTCCCCTCGTTGGAAACGCGCAGCATTGCCCGAATACACATGCGGTACAGCGGGTCAATAAACATATAGGCGTCGCCACGTGTGGTTCGGCGAAGGATTTGCTTAGCTCCTCCGGCCGAATTTCCATCGGCGAGTTCAGCCAAGCAGTTTGCCACTCCACCTATGGTCACATCATGCTTCCCTTCATACAAATGAGTCCTTATGGCGTTCTCGACATCATTCGTTCTGAATTCGCTTTCAGAAATCTTACCTAAGACGTAGAGAACTTGATTTCTACGTTGAACTTTTGTATCCCGCTCGTTTAGTTGGCTTTCTATGGTTTGATACGCTGCGTTCAATGTGCCGGTTAGCCAAGTTCTGTCCGCAATTTGGAGGTCGTTCGGATGAATTTTGAATCCATTTTTTTCCGCGTGCAACGCTAGCGTAAGGCAATAGTCTTGTAGCGCTTGCGGGATTCGATCTGTAACCCAAAGTATGTGTTGCGTAATCGCAGCTGAATTTTTCTCGTCTATTTTGTATCCGAGTTCTGTTTCGAATCCGTGTTTGATGACGCGAGATGCCTCGTATTCGGATAGGCGGGTGACTTCCTTTAGCTCGATAATTCGATTTGCGATGGTTCGGTGATTGGGTGTCTTGCTGAAATAATCCTTTACTCCAGCTGGAACGCCTACAATCAAGAGTCTGACGTTGTTGGAGATGAATTCTGAATCATCCGCCAGCGTAATTATGTCGGCGAGTTCCTCCATGAGTTCGGGCTTATCGAAGATTCGCTCAAGATTGTCAAATACAATAAATGCCTTCCTGTTTTTAGCGTCATTTCGAATTTTCTT
>MUGG01000162.1 GCA_002148405.1 Alkalinema sp. CACIAM 70d
GAAGTATTATAAATTCAGGGATGAAAAATTCGCGACGCGCGGCCCTTATCGATTGCAGCCCCTAGCTACGACTTCAAATGACGTTCGACCCAATCTTCGTTATCCGATTGTCTTGGACGAGGGGCGCGAAATTTGGCCAGAAAAGCAATGGCAGTGGGCTCGCGAGCGGACCATGGCGGCTTTATCTAATGACGAACTTGTTATCCAAGATCGTGCGGGAAAGACTACGGTTTCGTACAAGCAGTATCTGCGGGATCCGTCAGGGGAAGAGCGGCGTCGCAAGCCTATGACGATTATTGAGGGGCACTATACTCAGAGAGGGACTTCGGAAAGCGTTGCGTTATTTGGACAAGAGAATAAATTTTCTTTTCCTAAACCCGAGGGGTTTGTCGGATTTGTAATCGAAGCCGCAACGAACCCGGGCGATCTTGTACTCGACTCCTTTGTTGGCTCGGGCACTACCGCTGCTGTTGCTCAAAAGATGAGACGCCGCTGGATCGGTATAGAGATGGGCGAGCATGCCGTCACTCATTGCGCTCCTCGGCTGGCTAAGGTGATTGAAGGAGAACAGGGTGGCATCAGCAGAGCCGTAGATTGGCGGGGCGGCGGAGGGTTCACTTTTTACCGCCTTGGAGAACACGTGTTCGACGCAGACGGGCGCATTCAAGCCGGCATCAGGTTCTCGGCGCTGGCAGCGCATATCTGGTTTTCGGAAACAGGTGCGCCGCTCCGGTCGTTAAACGCGGTATCGCCATTTCTCGGTATGCATGATGGGCGTGGTTATGCATTGCTCTACAACGGCGTATTGGGCGACAAGCGGCCAAAGGGGGGCAATGTGCTGACCAATGCGACGCTAGACTTGATCCGTGAAGCAGCGGACGGTTTTGCTGGGCCGATGACTGTTTACGGCGAGACGAGTCGGTTGAGTGTGGCGCGATTGAAGCAGGAGGGGATCGACTTCAAGCAGACCCCCTATGACGTGAAGGCGCGTTGATGCTGCTCAAGCCGTATCAGGACCGGGCGCTGGCGCAGCTTCGCTTTTTCCTCCGCCAATGCCGCTCGGGGGATTTCGGCGCAGCCTATGCGGCGACGATCGCGCGCATCGAAAGCGACGATGAAGCGAGCGGAGACGGTGCGGCCGCTTTTGCCAAGGGCGGTTATTCGGCAGTCGAGGGACTCGAATGCGAAGCC
>MUGG01000172.1 GCA_002148405.1 Alkalinema sp. CACIAM 70d
GGCAAACTGCTGGTGAGGACCCATCATGTGAGTTTTGAGTGGTTTCCGGGTATGGCAAAGAGCCAAGCTCAGAAGTCAATCGTGTCTTTGCATGAGAACGCGAAAAGGCAACTCCACGTCAGCAAGGTCTTGGAAATTTCGAGTAAGTCGCTCGATGGGCTTGGTGTCGCTCTGAGTGCGTTCAATTTAATGATTAGAACGCCGAGGGGCGACGAGTACAGCCTTGAGTGCGCATATCAATCGGCGAAGGTCTTTGAGCGCGGAGGTCCATTTATAGACCTCCGGCACATGCGCTCCATCGACGCCAAGCGTGATTCGAGGTTGCTTCAACACGGGAGGCTTATCAAGTTCTCTATCTACGGGATGGACTGGGACCTACTGCCGCGTACTGCGTTCTATGACTGGCTGTATATCAACGCACTGCACAAGCACCCAGAGCTTGCAGAGCAGGTTCTGACCTATGGCGCGTTCTCTGATATCGCATTCAACCCTGAGCGCTCCATCAACTGCCAAGCTTACGCGGCTGCTTTGTACGTCTCCCTACATGACCGAGGCTTGCTCACTCCCGAGGTGTTGAAGGACAAGGAGACCTACTTGGCAGTTGTTGACACGGGGTTGGTGAGCAACGCCCATGAGAACACGGCCGTTCAGAAACGAATTGACGAATAGACTGATGAGGGCTGGGGGCATTGGGTTTGGTGCTCGAATCCGCTCTTGCCTCTGGATTCCGGATCACGTGGCTGGCCTACGTGTTGGCCTGGGTCAGAATAGGGTTGATTGAATCCTGTTGACGCGAGGAGTCTGCGATGCACACAACGCAACAATGGAGCATTGCCCTGCCCATTGACATGGCGGACGTGGTGAACGAGAAGGTCCGCGTGGGCGAGGGCGCCAACGAAGTCATCTGTGAAGGTCTGCTTGCGCGTGACCGGGCTGTCGAAAACTGGCTGGTGCAGCAGGTGGCGCCAGCCCACGATGCGTTGAAGGCAGATCCGTCACAAGCATTGACGGCCGACGAGGTGGGGGCGAGGCTGGCGGCCGAACACGCGAAGGCTCAATGAGCCATTGGCTCGTATTCTCGCAGGAAGCTGCCGATGGCGGCGCTCCAATGACCGTATGACGGATACGACCGCCCACAGAATCACCCTACCCTCCGCCGCCCGCGACCTCTACCGCGCCCTTTGG
>MUGG01000084.1 GCA_002148405.1 Alkalinema sp. CACIAM 70d
CAGAAAATACCTTGGAAAGATAAACAGCCTGTCCGAGGAGAACATCTCTCCTCAGCTATTCGCTGAAAGAATCTCAGACCTGATCACTTTCATTGAGAGTCACTTCCAAAGAGAAGAGCTCATAATGTCGCTCTGCGATTTCCCGAGCTTGTCCGAGCATATCCAGAAACATCGTGCATTCATTGCAGACCTTCTTCGTCAAGAGAAGGATTGGCTGGAAAGTCCGTCGGCCGAAAGATCGGTAAATATCAGAGTCATGCTGTGTGAATGGTGGAATACGCATATCGAGGTAAGCGACAAAAAATAGCAGACTATGCAAAGGGGCGAGAACGCGACATCAGAAACGCAATCGAATCCATGATTTAACATCGCTGTACCTGGAGGGAACGATGCTCAAGCTATTCGACAAAAGCAAAGAACGAGAGCAGACGGGCAAGATCAATGCAATATACAGGTCTCAGGCGATTATTGAGTTTGGCATAGACGGAATGATTCTTGATGCCAACGAACTATTTCTTTCAGTGATGGGCTACAAAATTGACGACCTTCGCGGAAAGCACCACAGAATATTTGTGTCCGATGGGGAAGCGCAAAGCGGTGCTTACAAAGAATTTTGGGAAAAGCTGCGGCGCGGAGAATTCGATACCGGCCAATATAAGAGAATAGGCAAAGACGGTCGTGAGGTTTGGATTCAAGCGAGCTATAACCCGATTTTTGATGAGCAGAACAAGCCATATAAAGTAATAAAGTTCGCGGCCGATATTACCGCGCAGAAGCTGCATGACGCAGATTTTGAAGGTCAGGTTAACGCGATTAGGAAATCCCAGGCGGTTATCGAGTTTTCGCTGGATGGCGAGGTGTTGGACGCGAATGAGAATTTTCATCCCTGCTTGGCTACACGCTCGCGGAAATCAAAGGAAAGCATCACAAAATTTTCGTCGTCGGCGAGGAAGTCCAGTCTCCGGAATATAAAGCATTCTGGGAGAAGTTGCGCAGAGGTGAGTATGACGCGGGCCGCTATGCTCGCCTCACCAAGTCTGGCTCCAAGATTTGGATTCAAGCCAGCTACAATCCTATTTTTGATGCGTCCGGCCGTCCTTATAAGGTTGTGAAGTTCGCACCGATATTACCGAGCAGGTTCGTGCCGCTGAACTGATGAAGAAAGCGGT
>MUGG01000144.1 GCA_002148405.1 Alkalinema sp. CACIAM 70d
CAGATACTGTGTTGAGTTGTCAAGGGTTTGGCATGAGCAGAGCTGGATCAAATGGCTTTCCAGATTTCAGCACACCATAAATAATCCGAACCAACTTGTGCATCACGGCTCCTACCACTTGCATCTTTGTCTTACCCTTGGCACGTAATTGCTCTGCCCACGCCTGGATCGGTGGTGACCATCGAAGACTCGTTAATGCCGGAAAGTAGAGTGCACGACGCAAATGAGCATTCCCAATTTTGCACAACCGTGTCTTACCATGCACTGAGCTTCCAGATTGCTTTTCTTGTGGCGTCAATCCTGCATAGGCTGCCAACTGTCGAGCGGAGCGAAACTCCTTCCAGCGACTGATTTCTGCTAGAATTTGACTACCGCTGCGTGTGGAAATTCCCTTGATACTGACCAGTAACTCCAGTGCTTGATTGAGTGATTCGTACTTCTCGATATGCTGTTGTATCTTGTGTTCTAATTTCGTAAACTGCTCCTGCATAAACTCGATGTGGGCTTCAATCTCTTCCTGTAGGGTAACTGTTGCGGTTCCTAATCGATTCTTTTCTTGACCAATCATTCGCTGCAACATTTCCAATCGTCGGGTTAATTGCTGCAACTCATCTGCCTCGGGGGTAAGGGGGTGCCACGTCTTCGGTTGCATTGCTGCGCAAAATCGAGCGATCGTTGCTGCATCCGCACTGTCGTTCTTAGTACGACTTAACTCCCCCTGCGCAAATCCTTGCACACGGGCTGGGTTCACGATACTCACCCGATGCCCCTGCTGGTATAGCTCTGTCGCAATCGCTTGTCCGTAGGTATTGGTCGCTTCCAAACAGGCGTGAAGTTGTCCCACCTGTTGGTCACTTAACCACTGCTGCAACTGAGCGAACCCCGTTGCATCATTCGTCACGGTCTTCTTCTGCGGGCGGCTTTCTCCTTTTACTAGGGCTAAGTGGAGTGTGTCTTTACTGACATCAATCCCAAGTATCGGCACAGTCATGGCAGCAGTCCTCGTGAGTGGAATAGGGTGCCTTGTGCCTGTCCAACCCTTGTGAATGCGGGGTGGCTTCTAGGAAGTCCCCTTGATACTTGTACTGGGTGTCCGAGCGACAGGGCAGAACAAAGCCCAGTCGGGATCTATAATCTGAGCACCAGCGTCGAGCGCCTGAGGGACTAT
>MUGG01000145.1 GCA_002148405.1 Alkalinema sp. CACIAM 70d
TGGTCTGCTGCCAATAATGCCGGGCCTCTGCCGCCTTGTTCAGACGGGCAAGGCTTTCTGCCAGGTAGAAATTTGCCACTTCATTGGCCGGTTCGATCTGCAGGCCGTCACGAAACAGCAACTCGGCAGCGGCGAATTCGCCAGCCTGGAACAGCTCAAATCCACTACGAAATTTGCGGCGCACCGTTTCGCGCTGCGCTGGGGAGAGCGAAGCCGATTTTTTTAGATCTTCTTGCGTCGAAGCTTGCTGCGCCGACAAGAGCGAACCTGTGAGTTTTATATCCCATTGCTTGTAGCCAATAATATCAGGCGTATTGATGTTTGTGGGCCTAAGAAGCATTCCTGACCGAAGATCAAGGGCTAGCATTTCTTCTTTGATTTCGTCGGGCGCGCCTGCTGGTGTTTTGTACCGATCCTTATCATGCACTGCGCGGCTAATAATTTCCTTTTGCCTAATAATTAACAATTCGCAATCAGGCACGAAGGCATGGAACCCTTCGCAGCCATTGCGGATATCAACTATTTCCGCAGAAAGCCGATGATTAAATCGAGTGACCAAGAATATCTCACGATTGCTGCCATAGTTTATCGAGTCTGCGACAAACGACCACTCAACTTTCTTACCTATGGCTGGAGGAAAAATACCGCCCCTCACGTACTCGATTCTATTGAGATAGCCAGTCAGCTGAGGGTCCGATATTTTCGGTTTCGGCGCATCCTGAAAGCAAATTAAAGGTCCATAAATGCAGAGTTTAACTCTATCCAACTGAAAAGAACCTTGTCTCACCTCAGTCTGTTCTAACGGAAGGTTGCTGGCTAACGAAATTGCAGTGTCCCATTTCCATACGTTATTCTGCGCTAAACCTATCTGATGTATCTCTTGAATGATCGTTTTTCTGGTCTTGTCCAGCTTCCATTGTTTCGTCGCAGCGTCAAAAGACGATTGCTGAAAGCTGTCTCTCTGCTCAGTAAACCCAATAACAGATATCGGCACCTTGGCGGCCGGTTCGATAGTTGCAGCAACCTCCGCCACCAACCGCTCCAACCTACTTTCGGTTACGACCGTAGCCAGGAAGTCTTCCCACGGACCGGCTTGCACCGGCGGACTCACCAAGGGCAATACGCCGACTATCGTGGCGACGCCCAGCCACTTCC
>MUGG01000182.1 GCA_002148405.1 Alkalinema sp. CACIAM 70d
TTGCCGAGGTCAATGATGTCGGGGGTGAGGAGGTCCCGGTCGGCGATGCCGCGGATGTCATATTCGCGGAAAATCGTTTGTTTCAACATTCTTTTTCACGGTAGCAGAGGGTTTCGGGTGGAGCGTATGGGAGAGAGGTTCTGGTACGGATTATGCTTAGGGATTGGGTCAAAGAATTTTGCCTGAGAAGGCGCTGAGTTCGTCGTCGCCGTTGACACAGGGAATGCCGCGCGAATTGGCATTGGTGGCGGCGCAGCGTGTGGGCATCGTTGGGTTGGTGTATTCCTTCGCGTACCTGACTTTTGAGATTCTCTATTCGCTGACTCGGGCTGAGGAAGCGCCAGGTTTAATGCCCTACTACCGACGAAATGCCATTGCTGGCGTGGCCATGGGGTTGTTGGTGTGGTGGCTGAGCCGAAAGTGGAAAAACACTCCGGCGCGAGTGGTGACACTAGGGTTGGTTTTTGAAGTGGTGTCTAGTCTGCATATCTCCATGGCGGAGACTGCTTTGCCTTTTGACAAGTTGTCATTAGTGCGAGGACACTCGGCTATCTCCTTCTGGATTGCGACTTTCGCTTTAGTGGCGCCCGCACGCTATGGTCATGCGTTGACAGCGGCGTTGCTTTCGGCGGCAATGGCCCCAGCAGGGATTGCGATGAATATGTGGTGGCGCGGCAATCCCGCACCGGTGGGAGCGATTTGGGCGATATGGTCTACGGCGCCGTTCTTGATGGCGGTGTTTGGCACCTGGATCGCCAAGTGGATTTACCGGATGGGGCAAGAGTTGGAACAGGTGAAGAATTTGGGGAGTTATCAATTGATCGAGCAGGTGGGGCAGGGTGGGATGGGCGAGGTGTGGCGGGCGAAACATCGATATTTGACGCGTGAGGCGGCGGTGAAGTTGATCGGCGCGAAAGGGAAGGATGCCGAGGAGACGCGGAAGCGATTTGAAAGGGAGGCGCAGGCAATAGCGCGGCTGGAGAGCCCGCACACGGTCTCGATATTCGACTTTGGAGTGACGCCGGAGGGGCAGTTGTATTTTGCGATGGAGTTGATCCGGGGGATGAACCTCGATCAACTGGTGAAGCGCTTTGGGCCGCTGCCGAATGGGCGGGTGCGACATATCTGGCTGGGAGTGTTGCGGAGCTTG
>MUGG01000113.1 GCA_002148405.1 Alkalinema sp. CACIAM 70d
GTTTCGCTCGGCGCAGCCGGACTTGAGGCTTTCTCCTCTTCCGTGGTCATGGATTAGTCTTTGGCTAGTGAAACGCCTTTTGGCAGCAGCCGCAAGCGCACGGCGCCGTACAGTCTTATTCACCTTGGGGCGAAGTTCGCCATGCTTACCTTTTACCTGAACGATGACTTGCCCAAGCGGACCTCTATCGAATACGGCATCAGGCTCTCGATCGTTTCCTTGCGTCCAGATAGTAGCGCGCTTCTTGTCACGGGCAGCATTAGGACCAACCACCACATAGACATTCTTCGCAGACGGACCTTCAGCCACATCGGAGGCAACCACAAAACCCCCATGGCGCCGCTTTGCCTTAAAATATTCTTTTAACGTGACCAGCGGTGCATTGGGGCCTGATCCGACCTTGATTCGAACGACCATGGGAACCTCTGTGCAGACAGCCTTTTAGATATAGTAAGCAATCGTTAAAATTAAGCCCAAATTGGGACAACCTCCGAAATCGCCTTACCGCCACAGGAAAGAAGCCCCCCTAAGGTGATCAATTCAGCAATGCCTTCAGGCCAGTTGGTCCGACCCAACAATTACATGGACCGTCCCGTGGCCCGTTCGATCTGCTTGGCGGTGCTGTACTGGCTGAGCGCATAGACCGCCCAGAGCGCCGCCGGAATCCAGCCGATCAGGGTGACCTGCAGGATCAGGCAGATGATGCCGGCAATCGGCCGGCCGATGGTGAAGAACAGCAGGAAGGGCAGAAAGATCGCAATGATCAGGCGCACCATGGGTCTCCCGGGACGGTTTGAGTCGGGGGTAGTATAGCAGAAAACGAAGGGCCTCATCCTCCCGGCGCTTCAAGCGCCTCGGAAATATCTGGATTACTCAGGAAATAGTCGCTCAATAAGTTCGGCAGCGACATACAGTGACTCGATAGCCTGACCCGGCAAAAGAATTGTTTGACCGTCTGAATGCGCTCCCCAATTGCGAATATTTCTAACTGCATTCCAACGCTTCTTCTCTGTGGGCGTTAGAATTTCGTTCGCTGCTGCCCATTCAATACGATCTTCAAAAGATCGAAAGCGCTTACCAGGTTTACTTGCTTCCACCCGATATTGCTAGGGCGGCATCCAGACACCGATGAACTTGCTCT
>MUGG01000042.1 GCA_002148405.1 Alkalinema sp. CACIAM 70d
GAAGCAGATTCGAACTGCCACGCCGTTACCAGCGCCACCCCCTCAAGATGGTGCGTCTACCAATTTCGCCACCCGGGTATAATGCTGCAAATATAAGGGAATGCTCGAATTTTTAAAGCGATTTGAAAGTTAAATTGTGAGATTGTTGAATTGCTTAATTGTTAGGATGGCTGGATTGTTAAATTGTTCTAATTACTTGCTGAAACATCTCCAGTGAGATTGCTTCACTGCGTTCGCAATGACGTAACATTAATTTACGCTTTGCTGAATTGCTTAATTGTTGGCTCAACTGTTAACTGCAACCCGAGAACTGCCAATCCCTTCATCCCTGCTCTTTGCTCCATAGTCTATCTACTTCATACTAACTACTAAGTACTTACTACTAGCTACTAAATACTCAAAGCCAACCCATCATAAGCCAAGCGGATATTCGAAGGCAATTCCTTTTCAATATCGGCATGCTTGCCCAAATTGTGGCTCATGTGGGTAAAGTAAGTCATTTCTGCACCTGCCTTTTCGGCAAACGCAATGGCTTCTTCCAGTGTAAAATGTGAGATGTGTTGCTCTTTTTGCAAGGCATTAATCACCAGGTATTTACTGCCTTTTATTTTCTCCAACGATTCGTCAGAAATAGTCTTAGCATCGGTGATATAAGTAAAATCATTTAAGCGATAGCCCAAGATTGGCAGTTTATAGTGCATTACTTCGATAGGCGTAATGTTAATGTGGCCTACATGAAATGGTTGGTTATCGATAGTAAATAGATTGACCAGTGGCAAACCATGGTACTTCACATCAGAAAATATGTAGGAGAATTCTCTACGCAAGGCTTCCTGTACCCGTTCTGTAGCATAAATATCGATGTGTTTATGCAAAATGTAGTTGAAGGGCCTGATATCATCTAAACCCGCTACATGGTCCTTATGCTCGTGCGTATACAAGATCGCATCCATATCTTTTACGCCTGCACGCAACATCTGGTACCTGAAATCAGGACCGCTATCTATCACGATCGTCGTATCTTCCAGCTCTATCAGCACCGAAACCCTTAAACGCTTATCCCTATGGTCGGTAGATTGGCAAACCGCACAACCACATCCAATTACGGGAATGCCTTGCGATGTGCCTGTACCT
>MUGG01000116.1 GCA_002148405.1 Alkalinema sp. CACIAM 70d
GAGCGAGTTGACCGACGATTCGAGCCGCGAGGGGCGGCGGGGCGATTTGTATCGTACGGACGTTTATTTGTTTGAAGGGCGGGTGGGGCAGCAGTTTGTAGCGGCGGTGAGCGATGCCGGGTTTGACGCGGTGGCTTATTTGATTGGGCCGACGGGGGCGCAGTTGGCGTTCAACGACGATTTCGATGGCTCGAAAAATCCGCGATTGGAGCGGGTGTTGACGGCGAATGGCGTGTACCGGATCGAGGTGACGTCGTATAGCCCGATGACGAAGGGCGCGTATCAGTTGAGCGTGCCGACGTGCGCGAACTGGCCGAAGCCGTAGGCAAAGCAGTTATGCAGGCGTGATGAGCTAACTTTTTGAAGCCCCTTCCGTCCAACAGGCTCAATAGGCTGTTCGCACTTGGGGGGCAACGATGAGATTCAGAGTATTCACGCTACTGGGCTGCTTAGTTGTTGGCCAGGTACTGGGTTTCGGACAATCCGACGCGGAGATTCGCCAGGAAGCCGACCGGATCTTCGCGAAGTACGGTAGTTCCACGCCAGGCGTAGCGGTGGGGATACTTCGCGAAGGCAAGGTGGCGCTGGTCCAAGGCTATGGGATGGCGAGCCTGGAGCAGGGCATCGGGATCGGCAAAGATACGGTTTTTCAGGTGGGTTCGGTGTCCAAGCAGTTCACGGCGTTTGCCGTTTATCTGCTCGAAAAGCAAGGCAAGTTAGGGCTGGAGGACGATGTGCGGCAGTACATCCCGGAGCTTCCCGATTTCGGAAAACCCGTTCGCATCCAGCATTTATTGGCTCATAGCAGTGGAATCCGGGATCAGGCGGCACTGCTGAGCCTGGCTGGATGGCGCATGGACGATGTAATGACCACGGCGCAAGTGTTGCGGGTGATCGAAAAGCAGCGTGAACTTAACTTTGAGCCGGGTAGCGCTTACTTGTACTGCAACACGGGCTATACGCTGCTGGCGGAGGTGGTGAGGCGCGTTAGTGGCGTGAGTTTCGCGGAGTTCACAAAACGAAACATCTTCGAGCCACTTGGCATGAAGAATACGCAGTTCCTTGAGGATCACGAAAGAATCCTCAAGAAGCGGGCGGACTCTTATGAATACGTGGGGGGAGAGTACAAGC
>MUGG01000064.1 GCA_002148405.1 Alkalinema sp. CACIAM 70d
GTGTATCTCCCCTGATGATTCATAAGTAAAACTGATTGTATAGGACTTAGGTGCCAATTTCTATTAAAAAATTCTAAAATCGCTATGGCTGACCGTCCTAAGATGCTGCTTGAAGTAGTCCAAGAGACCATTCGACGGAAGCATTACTCTTTTCAAACAGAGAAAACCTATCTTCAGTGGATCAAGCGCTATCTCCTGTTCCATAACAAGCAACACCCTAGGGATTTGGGGAAAGTAGAAATTGAGGCTTTTCTCACACACCTGGCGGTTTGTGAAAAGGTAGCTGCTGCAACTCAAAATCAGGCATTAAATGCTATTCTCTTCCTTTACCGAGACGTTCTCGAACAGCCACCCGATTGGAATATTCAGGCAGTACGGGCAAAGCGTTCAACTTCTTTACCCACAGTCCTAACGCCTGAGGAAGTTCGCTCAATTATTGCCCAAATGAACGGGGTCTATCGTTTAGTAGTGCAACTGCTGTATGGTACCGGAATGCGCATGAACGAAGCCCTCTCCCTGCGTATCAAGGATCTTGATTTTACTCAGCATCAAATTATTGTTCGGAATGGGAAAGGGATGAAAGATCGATACACCATGCTTCCAGATAGCTTAATCTTGCCCCTCCAATCACACCTTCAGCAGGTGAAGATCCTGCACCAACAGGATTTGGAACAAGGATATGGATCAGTTTGGCTACCATTTGCCCTCGCGCGTAAGTATCCCAATGTAGATCGCCATTGGATTTGGCAATGGGTTTTTCCATCTAGTAAGCGTCTTCAGAATGAAATGAACCATGAATGGCAACGCTACCATCTCCATGAAAGTGGACTTCAAAAAGCTCTCAAACAAGCTGTGCGGGCTGCGGGGATTCAAAAGCGGGTCAGTTGTCACACCTTCCGCCATTCCTTTGCCACCCACCTCCTACAAAATGGCTACGACATCCGCACAGTGCAAGAACTATTAGGCCATAAGGATGTGAAAACGACGATGATCTACACCCATGTGCTGAATCGGGGTGGTCGAGGTGTCCGCAGCCCATTAGATAACTAATCAACTTACGGGACACCTAAGCTTTGCCATTATCGCAGACGTTCGCGACTGAGGATGCTGATGTATTG
>MUGG01000122.1 GCA_002148405.1 Alkalinema sp. CACIAM 70d
AACGCGGACTGCATGCCTGGCAGCACACGCGTAACGCGGCCTTTGTGGATCGATCCCGCCAGGGAATATTCATTTGCACGCTGGAAGTAAATTTCAACGAGCTGATCGTCTTCCAGCAGGGCCACGCGCGTTTCGTGCTGGCCACCGGAAATCACTAATTCTTTTGCCATTCGGCTTCTCCTCGAGAGAAGCTCTCTATCGGCCTAGGACTCACACTTGCGCCACGCGGGGCGCATTTTCATCGAATTCTCATCGAGTTCTCATTGCAACGCAGCAGGCGAGCATCGCTAAAAACCTTCGATCCAGGAAGGCCTTGCCGGGGAGGCGCATGGCCGGTTGCGAGACCGGCTCTTTCGTCGTATTACCTCTCCACCGCGGCGTTAGGCCGCTTCCCTTGACTGCGTCAATCATTCGAACCGTCGAAACGGGTGTGGCCTCGATTCCTTCCAAGAGAGCCATCTAAATCTTTATTGCAAAAACCGCCGGAGCCTGACATTGTTCACAAGGCCCAGCATCAAAAAACAGAAAGTATGTTCGATCCGCCATAGCTCATCAGAGGTAGCGGAATTCCGGCCACCGGCATCAGGCCAGCGACCATACCTATATTCTCCAATACATGGAAGAGCAGCACCCCGCCAACGCCCATGCAAATAGCCGTACCCGCCCGGTCTGGAGCGGTTTGAGCGTTTTGCAGGATCTGCATCAATAAAAGGAAATATAGCGCAAGTACGGTGACCACTCCGACGAAGCCATGTTCTTCGGCGAAGGCGGCGAAAATAAAATCCGTATGCGCAAAGGGCAAGAACTGCAATTGGATCTGCATGCCACGCGTCACGCCCGCTCCCCACATACCTCCAGAGCCCACGGCGATTTTCGACTGCAGCACTTGATATCCGGAGCCTTGCGGATCCGTCGTGGGATCCAGAAAGCTCGTGATACGCGCTTTTTGATAATCCTTCAGCGCAAACCAACCGGCGGGCACCACCAACATGAGAATTACCACCATGGTGACCGCTTGCTGCTTGGTCACTCCCGCCAACAGAAGGCCCACGCGAGGATGGGCAAATAGCACAGCGAAGTTCCCAAGT
>MUGG01000186.1 GCA_002148405.1 Alkalinema sp. CACIAM 70d
GCATGAGGGTGAAAATCCTTAGTTCGGACACAGAGGGACCCGACAATACACTCGTCTGATCCTACTATTCCTCTAGAGTCTGCACCTAGCGGCGAAACAACACAATAAAGTCATGGCTCGATTGCGTCTTCGCTCTTCTACCGGAGCTCTATCACAAAAGGAGACGAAGTGCCAGTTTCATTGCTTAAGTTCACCTGGATACTAGCAATCGTCTCAATCAAAGCAGACACACCAGTAGTAGTAGTGTTTCCCGAAATGGAGAAATTTAACGGAACTTGAATCGCGAAGATTCCGCCGGCGGCTTGACTCGCCGCGCTTCGGAACCAAACAAAGCTCTCGCCCTCCAGATTCAACGAAAATCGAGTTGCCGACAGATTGACGCCCGCCACCGGCCTCAACTCGATGTCCATCTTGGTCAACGAGCGGCTTAAGGAAAGCCCCGTCACCACCAAATTCAAAACGTTCGCAGAAGCCGGTACCGCTTGGGCCGAAAGCACCCTGGGAGCGGCGGGATTAATAGTCAGGCGAAGAACTTCCGGGTTATCGTCGCTTAGCGCCGTCGTCGCCACGGAAAACGAAGCTCGCAGGGATATCGTCCCAGCAACGCTACCCGTCTGAAGACGAACACCGCTGGCCCCATTGGCAAAAACCGCTTGCGTGCTGTTGGCCGCGATCGTAAAGTTCACACTCTGCGCCCCATTGGAAAACCGGACGCTCGGGTCACTGACAAACCCTACCGCTTCCTGCGTGAGGGTGAGAATTCCAGTTAGCGCGACGGGGTAGGGTTGGCTCAGTTGCAAACCGACAAGCGGTTGCTCGAGCGCTCCAATATTTCCCGAAGGAATACTGAATCGATAGGACGGCAGAGGGGGCAAGGCGCTGGCGGTTCCGGACAGTACGAACTGCGTCGAGTCTACGCGTAATGTCGTGCTCGATACCCCTGGCGCCGACGGTCGAAAGCGAATGCCGAAGCTCACCGATTCCCCGGGCTGTAGTCGCGTAGGTAAAGTAGGCAAATCCTGCACCGCGAAAGGCCCACTCGCTTCGCCAGTCGAAATGTTGATCAACGATGCTTCGCTGATTCC
>MUGG01000166.1 GCA_002148405.1 Alkalinema sp. CACIAM 70d
ATGTAATCGCGGCAATACCCGGGATGCTGGCTCGAAGCCTGTTCTTGCGAAAATCGTGGACGACCTCCCAGCGCACTCGCTTGTTAGTCTTAGCGTACACCCTAAGCGACAAACCTTCCCGTAGGAACAAAGTGACTGAGAGCGAATTTCTTTCGCGGAGAGCTTCCGTTGGCCTCCTCAGGTAGCCTCGGACAACGCTCTCTCTGGCGTAAGAAATCAGCAAACGATGCAGCCTGTGCACCAGGGCAATTGGGTCTTCGGCGGCAAATTCGAAATACGTCTCAACAAGACGTAACTTCAAAACCGATGACTGGTTCAAGCGGATTTGTAGCCTGGATTGGCCCTCACCAGCCTGCATCCCATTCACATGGTTGGTTGCTGCCGCAATTTGAAAACCAAGCGCCTCTCTGACTGTTTGCCAGTAGCGGCGAACGTGCAGCGGCCATTTCTCCGACGCACAGAAAGCCATTCTACGTTGGCTCAGGATAACATTGTCGAGAAACCTATCCCGCCCCTCAGGATCGCCCAGCACGAATTCGCCCGGCGCTCCCAACATTGCCCGGCGCGCGAATAGCCTTGGCCTGCCCCATGCGCTGGGCAAGGCTGTGCTTGTGGGCTGATATGCGGCGTATCGGGTCGGATTGATTTGAAGTTCGGCCAGGAGCCGCAAAATGCTCCCATCCCTGTGCCGCCTGATTATGCCGCGAAACAATGCGACGCCATTGGCATCTTCTTCCTCATCCGCACGGGCGCCGGGAATGGCAAACGCATCTCTTTCCGGCAGCACACTCCGCAACTCGATTTTATGAATGAAGCCCTCTCGCTCTGGCGGGCGAGCAAAGAGATTGGCGAGATGATAGTCGGACGGTGGGTTTGGTATTAAAGCCTCGGACAGCCTAGTTGTCCGTGGCCCTTCCCCCAGAACGCGGAATAGATCAGGCAGTCTGCTCTCGCCGGAAGCAATAGCCCAATTACTGTATTCAATAGTCACTAAATCCTGTTTTGCTTCCCTTGCTTCCACCCGATTTGACACACTGAATGGCACCAGCATCAGCAATCTCTCCA
>MUGG01000026.1 GCA_002148405.1 Alkalinema sp. CACIAM 70d
GAAGCGCCCGCTTGTAGGGCCATGGTTAGCAAAGGAAACTTTTCTTTTACAATAGGTGCTTCGGCCAAGGCTGAATTGCTGGTTAAGGCGCCTATTTGCAATAGATTATTAGCAAAATTGATCTGTTTGAGAGGTAAATGATTGATATCGATGAGCTTTTCGGGAGCAGTTACCCCTCTTTTCATTAAATCGACCAAGTTGGTGCCTCCTGCAATAAAAACGGCTTTCGAATCTTTGTTGATTAAGCTTAAGGCAGTTTTAACTACTGTAGTTCTAAGGTATTGGAAATTGATCATACCTTGCCCCCTTTCTCTTTTACTTCTTGGATGGCATCAACAATATTAGGATAGGCACCACAACGACAAATATTGCCACTCATGTATTCTCTTATCTCATCGCGCGAATTGGCATGCCCTTCGCGTACACAGGCTACGGCGCTCATAATTTGTCCGGGTGTACAGTAGCCGCACTGAAAGCCATCGTGCTTGATAAAAGCAGCCTGCATAGGATGCAATTCGTTGCCATTGGCTAAGCCCTCTATGGTAGTAATGCTTTTGCCTTCGTTCATTACGGCCAAACTGAGGCAAGAGTTGATCCGCTCTCCGTCTACGTGTACAGTACAAGCACCACATTGACCATGATCGCAGCCCTTTTTGGTTCCCGTCAGATGCAATTGTTCTCTTAAAAGATCCAAGAGGGTAACTCTAGGTTCAACTTTAAGGTTATAAGGCTTATTGTTGACCTTTAAATTCAAAGGTATTTTTTCGAATAGCTCGGCAAAACGTTCGTCGACCTTTTGATCAGCTGCCTTTAGAATGGTAATGGGCGTTAACGACAGTGCAGCGGCTAAGGAAGTTTTCTTCAAGAAATCGCGACGAGTATCGCCTGCTTGATTTTGATCTACTTCAGACATAAGATAAAGCGTTTAAAGGATAATTACCTAATATCGGAATTAGAAAGCTGGTTTGTAGCGGCTTGCCGTAATTTAGAAGGAGTCTAATTGCTCAATCCAGCATCTACTCGAGAGGATCCTGAAACGAGTTCTCCGAAGAAGTCCTCT
>MUGG01000158.1 GCA_002148405.1 Alkalinema sp. CACIAM 70d
TCATGCATTTCGCGAACATTGTCCTGTACTGAGAAATCAGCGTAATGATCGAGAGCCGACCAGTAAAGAGACCCCATAGTACCAGCCAGGGTTATGCGATCGACCTTTTTTGATATCGCCGCCCAGATGAAGATCTAGTAGGTGTCGGATTGCGAGTAGCGGGAAGCCAGTCTTGGTTTTTGCGCTTTGTCAGCCGCTCTTCATGAATCAGGCCGATTATTGTGCCATCTTGCATCAGCGCAGCCGTGGCATTGTGACCGCTTTGTACGCCAAGAACAATCATTGAGTTACCTCACTACGATAGCCATTAATCATGATCTACCTGGGCTTCTTGATAGTCTCGCTCCCGCCCGACATCCCTCCAATATTCATGCACCGGGAACAGACCGACACGCAATCCAGCCTGACGACCGCGCATCAGAAGATCCGGCATGTCTATCGCTTCGCCTCGCGGATGAAGTGATGAAAATTCCGGTGCCAGTAAATAAATTCCGGATGAAATAAAATAGGAATAAGACGGCTTTTCTTCAATCCCGGCAAATCCCCCTTCCTGCATCCTGTCGCACTACCCCACTATGGCACATCAATCTTGTAAGGTGAGACGGCTAATGTGCCATCATTGCCATGGGCGGCGTGAAACTCGAGGAGTGCCGGAAGATCAAGGCGGGTTAGAACATCCGCATTTACCACCAAGATTGGTTTGTGCAGCTTCTCTGCTAAAATTGATAATACACCAGCAGTTCCCAGCGGCTTGTCTTCACGTACCAAACTGTGCGGCACAGAGGAGACACGAGATCTCATATAATCGGCTATCTGTTCTGCAAGGTAATACACAGAGACATATATGTGATCGATCTGCGCATTCTCGAGCCATGATAACGTGTGCTCGAGCAAAGGCCTACCACCCACTTCAAGCAAGGGCTTTGGTTTGTCGCGAGTACGCTCGCCCATACGACGCCCGAATCCTCCAGCCATCACCAATGCATCGATTGATAATCCCGGGGCACTTCCTGGCAGCCAGATTTCGCGCAAATTTCCATTTTCATCGACTGCAGG
>MUGG01000060.1 GCA_002148405.1 Alkalinema sp. CACIAM 70d
TTGTGGATATGGGCCGAAACTAAGTTGTTTGGGCATGAAATTCCTTTGGAGCAGGACCGTCCAGATCCCTCATCCTCCAGATTTGATTACCTGCGATATTGTGTGTACGGGGCAATGGTCTGCTTTCATGACGGCAATAAAATGTCCACGCGACAGCAGATCCAGGAAACGTTCTTGTCCAAAATTGAATTTGTAAGAGGGAGGCTTGGTCCCCTGGAGAAAGGGAACAAAATGGAGTGGGCTTATGTTGCGGATTTTCACGTTCAGAGAGATGGCGAAATTCGTATCGTTCGACGTTGGAGGCATCATGTAGTCTTGGAAGTTGTTGATCTGACAAAGAACTGCGGGCCGATTCTCGTGAAGGGCGCGGGATGCGATCTTGCGGTTGTGCGGAGGCAAGAGAAGGCTTCCCGCGTCGTGCATCAAAAGAGGGGTTATAGCGGTGGATCCGCTGAGCCGGATCTACTCTGGGACTTTACGGAAGTTTATGACTTGCAGTCCGGGATGCCCCTAATTCAATTGGCGAGCTATTCTCAGGATTTTATTAGCCACAACGTTTGGGATGTAAAGTCGACTGGTACTTTGTTGGACATGGAAGAAAGCGGGATAAAACAAGACTTGGCAAAGTCTGGCTCCCTCTCTCCGGCCCAGCGCGACGCGGTGCGCCGTAAGTTTCGCACCGGCTTTGAGCTTTTCCAGGCTGGCGAATTCGCCGCTGCCGAGTTGCTGTTTCGTGACGGTCTGCAGGTCGAGCCAGCCAACGAAGTGGCGAATTTCTATCTTGCGGAGAGCCTGTCGCGTCTGAACAAGGCGGCAGAGGCCCGGCATTATTGGCAGCAGACCATCCGTTACGCCCCGGATAGCAAGGAGGCCGCCCAGGCCAGGGCCCGGCTGCAAAACTGCTAACCGGTTCCGAGTCGAAGGGAAGGCGCTATCGTTACTCATGCTTATGCTCTCAATGGGACACTACCGTAAATCAGGCAATTCGCGAGCGTTGATGTCGATGCGGGGGTGCGGAATGAATGCCAGTGATCGAT
>MUGG01000077.1 GCA_002148405.1 Alkalinema sp. CACIAM 70d
TTGCAAACAATCGCAAAATAGTTGACAGCGCCTTACTTTCCCCCTAGGCTTAGTTTCCATAGCTGAAGAAAACCGTGTGCGTTAAGTCCCGATTGAATCAGCTACGACCCCAAAAATTAAGGCGCTACCCAGCGTTGGTTCCAAGCAACAAAGGGTAGCTAAACCCCAAGCTGGAATGAGCAGCTAGGCGGTCTGACACGGATTTTAACATTCGATCGGGCCACCCTACTTGTCCTGCACAGAGGGTGGTCTTAATTTTTGGGATTTCTTCCCCCTACATTTAGGAGAAATCCCATGTTTATTGGCTTTGGCAGCAACGATCGCCCAGAAACTTCGATCGACGATTCTCGCAGACCGTTCCAAATCTACCTGCTCGGCACCCGCGAAGAAATCCAAACCACCATTAATCAACTGCAAGTGGTGCGCTTTTGCGAACGGATTCGCTGGAGTCCCCCCATTCCCGTCCTGGGTTCCGATTGGAAATACATCAGCATGATGGAACGCGATCGACGAGATCCCTAACCCCTGCGCTACGCGCCGCTAACACAAACAATTTACGCTTCTGGAATCACCAGTTTCCTGACCGTTTCAGAACTTTGAGTCTGTTCCATTGGGAGCTTGGTGATTTCATCTAAATCTCGCTCTGTTTTCGTGGGGGAGCGATCGCCCTGATGAGACTCAGATGGTTCCTCAAGCACAACCAATTCTCTGACTGTTTCGACCTCACCCACTGTTACTTCACCCACTGTTACTTCATTGGAGACTCTGCGCGAACGGGGCTGAAACAATGAGCCTCAAGCTGCAAAGGGTCAACCATCTGTCCACGACGCAATCTCTACAAGCAACACTCCAACCTCAGTTACAAACGCCCTCGATTCCACTGTCCTACCAACCTTCCGAAGCTGAATCCGAACTTCGGCTTCAAAAGCGGCAACTGGGAACATCCACCCTAGAATCGATCTTAGCCGATCTCGATCGAGCCGAAGCCACCAACAATTCCCAACAAGACTACACGCCTTTATATTTAAAAATC
>MUGG01000131.1 GCA_002148405.1 Alkalinema sp. CACIAM 70d
ATTAAATGTAAAATCAACCAAACTAAAAACATTGCCGCGAGTTAAGCTAGCTAGCCAATTCTTGTATTCGCCTAAAAAGCCAGCACAATATAATCCGCCTACTACCGCTCCCATGGAGCAGCCAACCACCTCGCAAATTTCGTAGCCGTCATTTTCTAACTGTTCAATTACGCCAATATGTGCTAAACCTCTGGCGCCGCCGCTCCCTAAAACCAATTGTACTTTTTTCTTCATTAACGTGTTGCTGTTAGTTTTTCTGCAAACTTGCTGATGGCATTTTCAACTCCTTTAACATCTTTAGAGGTAATGTACGATCCTATCACGTGATTTCCGGCGTTCGGTAAGGCGACTTTCTGTTTTTCAGTTGCAGGTGTGCCCAACTCGTCAAACATTTTTAGCATAGCTGATACTTTTACCACGGGATCCTGTTGCTGGTCGTTTTTATAATAGTAGAGAAGTAAAACTGGTTGCTTTACACGCTCAAATGTAGTTTTATTCATGCTACTCTCCAGCATTTCCTGTAACTGCACTACCGACTCCAAGCGGTAATGGCTGTACCAATATCTCTTATAAATTGGCGTTTTTCCTGTTAAAAAGCGTTCGTCGCTCCCAGTTACCAAACGAGCAATTTGCAAACCCCAAGGGTTATTCAATAACCAAGCTTTACTGTCGTTAATGGCAATGTTGGGAGATAGCAAAATCAGACTATTGACATCTGGATAGGCCGCTGCAAGTTGTAGCGCTAGTGTTCCGCCGGTGGATGTGCCTACCAAAATCACCTTTTTGCCCAGCTTCTTGCCAATTGCCAGCGCTTCTTTAGCACTTTCCCAAAGACGATCCGCAGTGAGGTATTGCATTGGAGCAATTGTATCAATGCCATGATCTGACAATCTACTGAGATACAGATTGGCGTGAATAGCTTTTGCAAAGGTGAAATGCACAGGATTTCCTTCCTCTTTTGAAGCTGAAAACCCATGTAGGTATACCACCGCATATTCGGTTTGCTGATGTGCGCTATCTGCCCAAACT
>MUGG01000126.1 GCA_002148405.1 Alkalinema sp. CACIAM 70d
CCGGGCAAAGGGCTGCTTTCCGAGCAGCTGATCGCGCACTCCCCTTACTTCAGCCCGGGAAATCACTAAGGTTTGCTCTTTTAACGGAAGGGAAAGACCCAGATGATTTTGTGAGGGAATTTGGAAAGACCGGCTTTGAACAAGTTCTTTCGACGGCTACCAATCTTGTTGAAATTATTTGGCGCGGGCACTTTCATCTCACTCACTTGATACACCGGAGAAAAGAGCTGTTGTTGTTAAAGAACTGAAGGATCTTACTAAAGCAATCCAAGATCCAATCGTTCGCCAATTCTATGACAATGAGTTCTTTGTTAGAACGGGTCGAGAGCTTTTTGGCCGGAATAGAAACAAACGATTTGAAGAAACCAAGACAACAAAAGCTGACATAGCCGAAGCGTTCAAACTCACTTCTGCATATTTCGAGCAGAAGAAACGGATCATGGTCGACACACTGATATCGAGTGTATCGATAGGGATTTTACTGCATCACAAATATATCGACGATGAACTGCTGGAAAGTTCACTTCAGATGCGTTCCGAGCATGAGGAACTGAACTCTCTTCGAGACGAAATTGTTCATAAAATCCTCAGCCATCCGCCTGGGTTTTTTGACGATTCTACACTGGTAAAGTTTTACAGTAATAATATGGATAAATTTTTATCCAGCTACTCGCGATTCGGAGGACAGAGCCGCCGCTTCCTTCCCGCTTATGCCCGACCGGAAGCTGATCAGGCATCGGTAATTGACGGGATCAGGAATGCCATTGGGCTTTATCGCTTCACTGTAACTCTACCACTAGAACTAGAATATGAAGAAAAATCACTCGTGGGGATGTTTGAAGCAGAAGCAGTAAGCCTAGAAATGTACAACAGGGCCATGAACACCGTGCAGGGCATTAGGTATGAAATGCTCGCCCTATCCAAACTAGTTGGCGGCCCAGAAGTTGAGGCAACAGGCTAGCGACTACACGGTCGACTTGACATGCAAAACCAGCAAGTTCTAGAACAAGCCTCCGCCATCCGGG
>MUGG01000204.1 GCA_002148405.1 Alkalinema sp. CACIAM 70d
CAGTACCTCTTCGGGGAAAGTAAAGTGTTCGTGAATCTGGTCTTGAGGAGCCATCCAGGCACGGATCCCCTCATTCAACAGAATGTTCTTCGTATAGAACGTTTCAAACTCAGGGTCTTCCGCTGCCCGCAATTCCTGCGACACAAAGTCATAGGCCCGCAGGTTCAACGCAATCCCAATAATCCCCACCGATGCCATCCATAACCCGGTCACCGGCACAAACAGCATGAAGAAGTGCAACCAACGCTTGTTCGAAAACGCAATCCCGAAAATCTGCGACCAGAAACGGTTCGCCGTCACCATCGAGTACGTTTCTTCCGATTGTGTCGGGTTGAACGCGCGGAACGTGTTGGAACCATCCCCATCTTCAAACAGGGTGTTCTCCACCGTCGCTCCGTGGATGGCGCACAGCAGTGCTCCGCCCAGAATCCCTGCTACACCCATCATGTGGAACGGGTTCAGCGTGAAGTTGTGGAACCCTTGCACAAACAAGATGAACCGGAAAATCCCAGCCACCCCAAAGCTTGGCGCAAAGAACCAGGAAGACTGGCCCAAGGGATACATCAGGAAGACGCTGACAAAGACTGCGATCGGGCCGGTGAAGGCGATCGCGTTGTAAGGGCGTAGACCGACGAGTCGAGCAATTTCGAGCTGACGCAGACAGAAGCCGATTAAGCCGAAGGCTCCATGCAGCGCCACGAAGGTCCACAGTCCGCCGATTTGGCACCAACGGGTGAAGCTTCCTTGCGCTTCCGGGCCCCACAGCAACAGCAGGGAGTGGCCCATGCTATCAGCGGGGGTAGAAACGGCAGCAGTTAAAAAGTTGCAACCTTCCAAGTAGGAAGAGGCCAGTCCATGGGTGTACCAGGACGTGACAAAGGTGGTACCGGTCATCCAGCCACCCAGTGCCAAAAATGCACAGGGGAACAACAGCAGACCTGACCAGCCCACGAAGACGAAACGATCGCGCTTCAGCCAGTCATCCACGGCATCAAAGATACCGCGCTGCGCTG
>MUGG01000081.1 GCA_002148405.1 Alkalinema sp. CACIAM 70d
AAGTAAGACGCCAAGCACGTCATCCTCGGGCCCAAGAAGAGTCTCTTGGCCGAGGATCTCTCGCAGGTTTGCATGAGATGGTCGGGTCAAGCCCGACCATGACGAGGTGGTGGAGTTAAAGGCGGCGCGCTGGCAACAGCGCGCCGTTTCTGATTATACAAACCCCTATCTGAAGCCAGCTTAGTTCGAATGTAAGCCGACGAGGGCTACTTTAGCCCATAGTATCGCAGCGCCGCCTCTTCCAGCAGCTTGCCGAATACACCGACCCCGACCTTCCAAGTTCCGCTTACCACCTTGCCGATGTTCTTCCCGATCCACGCGGCAGCTTTAGTGCCAAGGGGCTGATCGGCACTAATTGGAGGTTCGCTGATGATGATCTCTGCAAACTCTTTGGCAGAGGCTTCGGGGATACCTGCTTTCGCAAGTTCCCTGATAAGCGCATCACTATCGCCCTGACTGATATTGAAGTTGACTACTGCATTATCGGCTGCGTTGACCTGATTGATGTTGCCATAGACGGTTTGATGGATAATTTGCGAGACTTGCTTGTTGTCGACATCCTTCAATGCGGGGCTTGTCACGGCGACGGTTGCTGCATCCGGTATCGCTTTCTCAAGCTCTAGGGTGAGCTCCAACACACGGCTCCGAACGGACTGCAGAATTTCGGCCATCGCGACCCGTGAGATCATTCCCGTTACAGAGTTGCAAGCATACCCCTCGTAAACCTTGCCCTGCAGTAGAAGCATCAGATTCTGCGCATCAATTCCAATCGTTCCATCCTTATCGGAAACAAGATGCTCGACAGCCGCTATACTCCCCCTGACCTCGTGGACATTCCATTTGTCGCCAGCATGCTGCTGGATTAGGTACGACGGAATTGGCGCATTTTTTATACCTGTCCCAAAGGGACCGTGGAATGTCGCCGTATAAGTCACGTTTACAATGCGATACTCAGGAACACTCGCGCCTACGGGATATCCCTCGGCCTCATGTTTCACCCAGTCAGCTAGCT
>MUGG01000198.1 GCA_002148405.1 Alkalinema sp. CACIAM 70d
GGTCGGCCCCCGATACTCGACTTAAATTTGGCGATGTATCGTTGACCTCGTAGAGGTAGCCGCTGTCTTCTCCAACGCGCGTGCGCAGCATATGCTCATCGACTGGCTCCACTAGAAGATACACTCCAACATACTCACCGTTTACATACAGCCGCGCATGAGCCTCCCGGGAAGCCACCAAACCGGCACGCCGGAAGAGACTTTCCGCCAGCCGCTCGTGCATCATCGAAGCGTCCTGGTTCAGATTCCGCAGGACGAGCGTCTTCAAACCCAAGAATCGCTGCGAACTGGTATATCGGCCAAAATCGAGTCCGATGCTCGGCTTTATCGGAGAACGGCTCTGGCTGCCCCGAGACCGCATCCCGATGCCTTCCACCCGGAACCCCTTCCATTCGAAATCACAGCGATAGTAGTTGTTCTCGAGATACTTCTCCTTGATCGAAGCCCAGTCGGCCGGAGCCATTCCGATGCGTACCTCTTGAAGTGCCTCCCCATTGAAAAAATCGTCAAGCGTCTGCCCGCCTAGCCATTGCCCAACCAGCACTAAGGCAACTAGCAATTGAAGTCTCCTCATCGTGCACCTCCTAAGCGCCATGAAGACGCGCAAAACTCTTGCCCTCATTTCTCGAACTCTCCAGCATGAAGCTAGCAACGGCTTCCATCTGCGCCAACTCGAAAATCTACTGGCACGCCTGCAACGGCCTCACCGCGGTAATCCTTCACTTTCGTCTCCCAACCCACTGGCCGTGCTCAAACTGGCTTTACCTACGGCAATTCTGGCCGCGCGATGTAATCCTTTGGAATCACCCCCGTNAGCGACCTGAGCCAACTCACAATGTCTAGCGCCTGACGCTCTTCCAATTCGAGCCCCAGTTGATGCCGTCCCATCATCTTGACGGCTTCTTCCAAGTTTCGCCACCTTGCCCGTTGTCGAAATAGGGTCCTGTCATCTCCACGTTCCGCAGACTTGGCGTCTTGAACACCATCCGATCCGTTTCGA